>CAYTYR010000039.1:0-1898 GCA_964441745.1 uncultured Clostridia bacterium | reverse complement strand
CTCCAAATATTCTAGGAATTCATCTATTAAAAATTTATCAGTTTTCGACAGATTATCCTTTTTTGCATTACAGAATTCATAAAACTCACTCCAGCGATAAGGTTTCCATTTTCTACAGTATATATCAGGGGACCACTTTGTTATAACAGCCCTTGAGCAAGTTCTTATTCCCTTAATACTATCATATTTATCTAATTGTTTTTTTGTTAACAAGGCATCAATTTTATTTTCAATTATAATGATAATTCTGTTATTTCTTTTTATTCTAAGATCTAATCTTCCAGCATCTTTTCCTGTTTTGCAGTAACATTGGGTTCCTGCTTCCAAACCTTTATCATAATTGATTTCCAAAAACTCACAAGCAATCTGCTTAAAACCGGAAGATTTATTGAATAAAGCAGCAAATATTTGAGTCAATCTATCTTCATTATATTCGGCATGTCTTCCTGCTACTAACTCATATATAAAGGACATTAATCCCTCACTCTATTCATTAGCCGAGCGCGGCCGCTGATGTCGTGTAGAAAACGTTCGGAGCTTGAGTTGGCATGGACTCTTTATCCCCGTAGGGGAACTCAAGCGAGAATTGAGTGCGTTTTCCTCGCAGGGGAAAACGACACGCTTTTCGGAACGACGCAGCGTGACAGCGAGGCGTAATTAATGGATGATAGAAAAAGCTTTTTCGATCAACTACGAGCTCCGATCACAGATCGGAGCGGACAATCAACCATCAACCGGTTACTTGCACCCAAACTTCTCTTGCCCGCGGACCGTCAAATTCACAGAAATAGATCCCCTGCCAGGTCCCCAGTGCCAGTTTCCCGGCCTCTACAGGGACAGTTACTGAAGAACCGATCAGGCTGGCCTTAATATGCGCGGCTGAATTCCCTTCGATGTGGGTAAAATACTCGCGTTCAGGCACAATTTTATTCAACTCCACCAGCATATCCCGGCGCACCGCGGGATCCGCATTTTCATTAATAGTAATGCCGGCGGTAGTATGGGGAATAAAAACACAGCACAGGCCGGTGTCTATTTTTATCCCGGCAACGATCTCCTGGACCCGGGAAGTTATATCGATCATTTCAGTATTCAGGCTGGTAGCCACGACAAATTTTTTAAACATCGGCGATCCTTTAAAGATCCACTATTTTTTCTTTTTCATAGGCATTGATAAAAGCCTGTACTATCGTGGGATCAAATTGGGTATTAGATCCTCGTTTGATCTCGGATATCGCTTCAATATTCTCTTTGCGCGGACGGAATGGCCGGTCATGGATCATGGCATCAAAAGCGTCAACCACGGCAATAATGCGGGCAACCAGGGGAATTTGTTCTCCCCGCAAAGCCTGGGGATACCCTGTACCGTCAAATTGCTCCCGATGATGCAGTACGGCTTCAGCTACTTCCTTCAGCTCATCTATCTGCTTAATAATATGAGCGCCGATCACGGGATGTTTTTTTACTTCAGCCCATTCTGCAGGCGTCAGCGGCCCGTTCTTTTTCAAAATAGTATCAGGCACGGCGATCCGGCCGATATTCTGCATCATGCAAGCCATGAATAAAACCCTTTGTGTTTCCGGTGAGTCTTTGAGCCCGAAATTGATCACCATTTCTTCCCAGACAGCCTGGGCGTATTTGGTCATCCGCTCGGCATGACCCCGGATAAAGGGATCCCTGGCTTCCACCGCCAGTGACAGGAGCTTGGTTACATCAATAAATAAACGGCTGTGCTGTATGTATAACTGCTCATTTTCCTTACTACGTTCAGCGATCTCTTTGGTCGCCAAAGCGATCCTTTGTTCCAGGTTACGGTTCAGGTCCAGGACATTCTGGTATAACTTCACATTTTCATTATTGCTATGGGCTAACTCTTCTTCCCTTTTCTTCACTATCCC
>CAYTYR010000038.1:0-6360 GCA_964441745.1 uncultured Clostridia bacterium | reverse complement strand
AAACTATTCTACCGTATCGGGGGACTTTTTGCAAACTTTAACCGGACAGGTGTGATTAGCAATAGGAAAGAAGAGGAACGGGTGAAACCAGTACTAAGTTTACGGATTAACGAAATATTAACTTATTTGTTAACCTTACTAATACCATTGCAAATATATTTCCCAGCCTATCGGGGAAAATACATAACGGTTTTCATGGTTTTATCACTGACCCTTTTCTTGAGCGGAAGCGGAAGGATTGAAATCCGGCAGTTTTTTAAGGATAAAATATTGTTCTATTTTCTGTTTTGGATAATGATCCTGGCTAGTTTTTATTACTCCGGGGATAAAACGGATGCGTTTAAGCATGTTTTTATCTTAGGATTGGGACTGCCAATTTATTATATTTACCAGGGAGCTATCAGGCAAAAGGCGGCTATCCTGAAAATATTTTTATTTAGTTCTTTGCCTTTAGCTCTGTTTATTATCTTGCTTTTTATCAATGACCCGGTAAAATTACGGCTCTTGGGTTTCCCGTGGTTAAAAATATTTATCGAGCCCAAAGGATTGCAGGCGATGCTGGACAAAACAGCAGTTTATAATGTTCTTTATCCCCATAAGGAAGGTGGATTTTTCTTGAACGCCAATGACGCGTCGATCTATATGTGTTTTGCGATAGCGGCAGCGATCTGGTTGGCGCTCACGGAAAAGAAGAGAGTGATTTACCTGGTAGTTGGCATTGTTTTCATCCTTGGACTAGTTTTTACCGGATCTTTGAGTGGGATATATTCTTTTTTTACGTCTCTGATAATAGTGATTGCGGTTTATTTCTCCCACCGCTGGCGGCTGTATAAGGTTATCCTCTTGTTGGTGCTGGCTTTGATCGTTTCGTATGGCGGGATTAGAGTTTTTACTGTTATGAATCCTCGTTACGATAATAGCCAGTTCAAATACCTTGGTGATAATGTAGTACTACACAATCGTCTGCCTATCTGGAGGGCTAGTATCGAAGTGATCAAACAGCACCCCTGGTTCGGGGTGGGGTTGGACAAGGATAATTGGAATATCAACTATCGCGTTTTTGCGCCGAAATATAAGGCCCTGCCTGACACGACTGCGCATAATATGTACCTGGCTTTTTGGGCAAAGAGCGGTATCCTGACCTTATTGTTCATAATCTTGTTCTTATCTTTGAATATTAAATATAACCTGAGGTATTTTTATCAGACCAATGAGCTATTCAGCCTCGCCGTCGTTTATGTCCTAATTACTTTGATCATGGTGGGCATGACTGAAGCGATTCCCCTGATGGAGATCAGGATAATAGCGGCTTTCTTTATGTTTTTAGGATTGTCCGGTATAGCAAACGGGATGGATCGTGAAAGATAAAAAGTAATATGTTGTTTTAAATATATGTCATCAGGACTTTTATGAAATTGTTTATTGATGCCCGTATGCTGGGAAATACCGGCATCGGACGCTATATCCAGAATATAATTGAAAAAATTGACCGGCTTTTTACTATGGAAGAGGGGATTAGGGAGACGATTAAAGGAATCGAGATTGGCATCCTGCCTGCCGTCAGGCAGTAGCCACCGGGTTTGTAATGACAAAGATGAAACGGATTTTTGATTTAAAAAACTTGCTTTTATTTTGTATTTGATATATAGTTTGGTTAGATAAAGGTGATTTATATCACATAAACTCAACCAAAAGGTGTCTATGAGACGATCAATAATAAAGCAATTACTTTTATGGAAGAATTCGGAACAGAGAAAGCCACTTATTTTGAAAGGTGTTCGTCAAGTTGGTAAGACGTGGTTATTAAGGGAATTTGGTAAAAAATATTATGAAAATACGGCTTATTTTAATTTTGATGAGCAAGGAGAATTAAAACAATATTTTGAAACGACCAAAGATATTCAAAGGATCCTTCAAAATCTTACTTTGATTAATGGCGCTCCGATCCTTCCAGGTAAAACGCTTATTATTTTTGATGAGATTCAGGAATGTAACGCGGCGCTTAACGCCTTGAAATATTTTTGCGAAACCGCTCCGGAATATCATATTGCCTGCGCAGGGTCGTTGTTGGGGATCAAGGTGTCGAAGCCGGCGTCGTTCCCAGTTGGAAAAGTTGAGTTCCTGGCGCTAGATCCGATGACGTTTACAGAGTTTTTGTGGGCGATGGGAGAAGAAAAGCTTATTCAATATATTGATAATATTGGCGGTTTAGATCCTATCCCGGATATTTTCTTTAATCAGTTATATGAAAAATTAAAGATGTATTTTATCACCGGAGGTATGCCTGAATCAGTGCGTGCCTGGGCCGAAGAAAAGGATGTTGCGCGGGTTCAAAAAGTATTGCGGGATATATTGGATGCGTATGAGCTTGATTTTTCAAAGCATGCGGAAATTAAGGATATTGCCAAACTAGGGTTGATCTGGTCGTCGATCCCGTCTCAGCTTTCAAAAGAAAATAAAAAATTTATGTATAAAATGGTCAAAGAAGGGATAAGAGCAAGAGAGTATGAAGATGCCCTGACCTGGCTTTGTAATGCCGGGCTGGGGTACAAAATATATCGGAACACAAAGCCGAGTCTTCCTGTCGCAGCGTATGATGATCTGGGAGCGTTTAAACTTTATGCAGTTGATGTCGGTCTTTTGCGCCGACTGGCATTCCTCGATCCAGTCTCGTTTAGTGAAGGTAATAGGTTGTTCTCGGAGTTTAAAGGGGCGCTCTCCGAGAACTATATTTTGCAAAGTCTGGTGACTCAATATGAAGGTTTACCGAGATATTGGTCTTCCGGGGCGACAGCAGAGGTTGATTTTACTATTCAGCGCGGTAACGATATTATTCCTATAGAAGTTAAGTCAGATGAAAATGTGAGAAGCAAGAGTTTTACTTTGTACAATCAAAAATATGCCCCATCAATCCGAGTGAGGTTTTCACTAAAGAATCTTAAAAAAGATAATAATCTTATTAATATCCCGATATTTTTGGCGGATCATCTCGATAAATTTATTGACTTGGCGGTTAATGAGAAAAGGTGACGCGTGTTTTTTTGGTTACTGGTCAAGGACTCCGCCGGCGGACGGAGCACGAGTTATTTATTGAGAGACTTGTAATATCGCAGCAAAGGTATATTTATGAAATTGTTTATTGATGCCCGTATGCTGGGAAATACCGGCATCGGACGCTATATCCAGAATATAATTGAAAAAATTGACCGGCTGGCCCCAGGGGAAAATATTAAGCTTACGATATTCCTGAACAGCGGAGATGAGAAGTATATAGGCCGGCTCGATCATGCGGCATTGATGCATTCTCTAATCCACACTAATATATACAGCATAAAGGAACAAATAATGCTGGCCTATTATTTATCAGCCTTAAAGCCTGACCTTGTTCATTTCCCCAACTTTAATGTGTCCTTGAAAAAGAAATTCCCTTTTGTAGTTACGATACATGATTTGATGTACCTGAAATATCCAGGAGCCTGCCAGAATATATTGGCCAGGTTTTATGCTGCTTTTATGATCGGTTTTGCTTGCCGGCAGGCACGTTTGATCATTACTGATTCCCAATATAGCAAACAAGATCTAATGAATACTATTCATGTCCCTGAAACAAAAATACGCGTTATTTATCTAGCAGTGGCCCCTAAATATCAACCGGTCAAAGACCCAAAGTCGCAGCTAGCCAAATATAATCTTCCTGAAAAATATATTCTCTATGTAGGTAAACATGATAAGAGGAAAAATATCCCGGCTCTTATTACTGCTTTTAGCAAAAGCCAGGCCATCCAAGAATACAAACTAGTCATTACCGGCCGCAAAGACCTGTGCCGAACGGAAATTTATGAAATTATCAAAACTTTGAATATGGGAGAAAACATAGTCTTTACTGATTATGTGATGGAAGAAGATCTACCGGCTCTTTATACCCAAGCAGGATTGCTGGCTTTCCCTTCATCATTTGAAGGATTTGGCTTGCCGATACTGGAGGCAATGGCTTGTGGAACTCCAGTTGTGTGTTCCAATGCTACCGCTGTGCCTGAAATTGCCGGAGATGCAGCGATGATCATTAACCCAGCCGATACGGCAGGATTTGCCAATACTATAGACCAGGTGCTAACAGACCAAGTTTTGCGCAGGCAACTAAAAGAGAAGGGTTTGCAAAGAGCAAGGAAGTTTACCTGGGAAAAAACAGTTGAGGAACACATAAAAGTTTATAAAGAAGCTTTATTATGCTGAATTTAAAAACAAATAAAGCCAGGATTATTCTGGTCATAAGTTATGTAGCTTTGATTTATTTAACCTTACCAATCATGCGGCCGGTTTTGAATTTTCTAAAGGCTCATTTAGGGTCTAGATTTGACCTGTTGACTGATATTGTGCTCATTGCTGTTATGGCTGGTCTATCTCTGATGTTAATAAAAAGCAAGATTTCCTGGAAACAATGGATCCTGGCTTTGATCGTTTTTTGCCTATATGGCTATGGGCTCAACATATTGAAGATACCCGAAGAAAGGATCCATCTATTGGAATATGGCCTGTTGAGCTTCTTAGTGTTTAGGGTATATCCAGCAGAATGGTCGTTTTTGTTTTCTTGCTGGCAAACATTCCTGATCGTCAGTTTCATTGGCACCTTGGATGAGATCATCCAGTATCTTATCCCCAACCGGGTAGGGGATGTCCGGGATATAATGCTAAACATAGTCAGCGGCTTGCTGGGCCTGATCCTCACCGCAATAGTCTCCCAAAAAACTGCTAAAAACCTTCCCAATTCTTCATGTTTGTGATATAATATTAAAATATGGAAATATCAGACAATAATCAGCAAATAACAGATACTTCTGCTCCCAAAAAGGTCATTGCCAGCGCTACGGTCATGATCACGGTGATTGCTTTGGTCAGTAAAGTTTTTGGTTTTATTGGCAGTTTTATCCTGGCCGCAAAATTTGGCGCTACCTACAAAACTGACGCTTATTTTGTTGCATCCAATATCCCTGAGCTTCTCAGGGATGTGCTGGCCGGTGGGGCCTTAACCAGCGCTTTTATTCCTGTCTATACTACCTATCTCGCTAAAAAACAGGAGCATGAGGCCCAAAAACTGGCGTCTGGTATCTTTAACATACTAATTATAGCCTTGATCCTGATGACCCTGTTTGGTATCCTCTTTGCTCCTGCCCTGACCCATATAGTAGCTCCGGGTTTTAAAGGTGAGACCTTAGACCTGACCATCAAACTTACCCGTTTATTTTTCCCAGCCATTATTTTCCTCGGACTAGCTTCACTTTTTGGCGCTATCCTTAATTCTTATCATCATTTTACGGTTCCGGCTTTACAACCGCTGATCTTAAATATGGCAAATATTGTGTGTATGCTCTTGTTGGCTCCATTTTTAGATATTTACTCCCTGGTAGTCGGCGCGCTCGTTGGTGGTATATGTATCACCGTGATGAACCTGCCGCTCTTATACAAAAAGGGAATACGCTACATTCCGAAATTAAGCTTGGAACAAGAAGGAATTAGAAAAATAGGGGTGCTTTGGTTCCCCCTGATCCTGGGACTTTCAGTGAACCAATTGAATATTGTGATCAGCAAGATACTGGGGTCCGGACTTTCTGCCGGCAGCATATCAGCGTTGAATTATGCCAATCTCATTAACCAGATTGCACCCAGTGTTTTTGGGGTGGCAGTCTCTACTGCTATTTTCCCCAGTTTGTCCTGGCATATAGCCCTCAATGAGCACGAGAAATTCCGGCAAATAGTTTCCAAGGCGATCAGGGTATGTTTGATCATTACTGTGCCATTAACGATCGGATTAGTGTTCCTTAGAATGCCGGTGATCAGGTTTCTTTTTGAAAGAGGAGCTTTTGATCGGCAAGCAACGATCCTGACTTCGGGAGTGCTGGTATATTTTGCTATAGGTACCTTTGCTTTGGCCGTGAATTATGTCTTGATCAGGGCATTTTACGCTCTTAGTGATACTAAAACTCCAGTCAAACTGGCTATCACCGCGGTAGTTAGTAACATCGTCCTAAGTTTACTATTGATCACGTTGATGGCCCAAAACGGACTGGCCTTGGCCAGTTCCATAGCGGCGATGATCCAAATGGGCTTGTTATTGGTTTTTTTGCAAAGGAAGATCGGAAAATTAAAATTAAAGCAGTTGGCTATGGATTTTATAAAAACTATTTTCTCCGGGCTGATCGCAGTAAGAGCGGGCGTGTACTGCCTGTCAAAACTCAGTATCATCTTCACTCAAAATACTTTCTTGGGACAAATAATAAGTTTGGGCCTAGTCGGGATGGTGATCATTGTACTTTACTTGCTATTGATCTATCTGCTTAAAGTAGAGCAGACAGATGTTTTTCT
>CAYTYR010000037.1:0-6579 GCA_964441745.1 uncultured Clostridia bacterium | reverse complement strand
AGAACGATTTAGACGGATAATAAGCTGGATTCAGACAGATACTGATAATCTGTTTGCATCCGCAGGGAGAAAAATGCCAGATAAAGAATTCTACCGTAATGCCCATGTGCGTAAACGGATAGCCGAATATTGCGGGGGTGAAGCTCATGACCCAGACGGCTTTTCCGCCCAGTACCTGGTAGGGTACGGTACTGCGCTGCAGGAAGAAGATATTAATGCGCGCAACTTTATTTCCACTTCCAAGGATAAGTTTGACTGGATACTGGGAAAAGGGTTGGATATCTTCCGTTCCGTCAGCGACTTGAACTATACCGTGGGCGTTTTGGATATTGAATATTTTAATATGGATTTTCCCGGTAAAGTGTATTTGCAGCCGGAAGAAGTTTTTACCAGAATGGAAGTGGTGTACAAAGCTATCCTGAAAGTCTTCCAGCGGCTGGATATTTATCCCCTCGTTATTATGACCGGTCAGGGGTATCATTTTGCTTTTCAAATAAAAAGAGACTCTAAAGCCAATAAGACTTTGGAAAAAATAGGTAAATTAAGCGATAACCTGGCTTCGACTCGTGACTTGTCCATGGCCAACCTGGAAGCTTTACGTTTTAACCTGGCGCATGACGGCATGGGCCGGATTCTGGAATACATATCGCATTTAGTGATCAAGGAAGTGCGGCTGCATACGCAGATACCGGTAGTTTGCACTGATACCGCGGTGGGCAAGGGCGGGGAAGGGCGCGAGGCGATCAATCTCGATTTGTCCATGTATGGCGATCCGATGAATATCCGCGACATGCGCTGCGCTTTCAGCTTATACCAGAAACATAAAGTCCAGCAGCAAAAGTATACCAAGTTAGTAGCTGAATCAACTCCGATCCAGATCACCTTGCCCCGGATTGACCTGAGCCTGAAAGAATTACTGGAATTACGCCAGGATTTTAATAAATCTGCGATCTATGCCGCGCAGGTGCAGACCACTATCCCGGATGTGACCAAGGCCTTAAGCAAACTGATTAATAGTTACAAGCATTCACAATTATATAAGTTTCACCGGTATTATGACCGGGAATATTCGCATCCACCGGAAGAATGGCCGCGCAGTTACGACTATTTTAAAATTGATATCCTGCCGGTTTGCGCTGCGCACGCTTTGCGCTATCCAAATAATAATTTATTAAAACCAACTAATATCCAGCTGATCGTCCGGGTCTTGACTAAAATGAACTGGCATCCCAAACATATTGCCGGCTTGATCCGCTCAAAATATGAACGGGATTTCCGCTGGGGTAATTTCTGGTCTAAATATGACGCCTGCACCCGGGCTCAGTTTTATGTGCGCCTGTTTGCCGGATTGATCGCTGACCATCTTGACGATGAGCGGGATCTGAATTGTATTTCCCATCAGGAAAAGGGCTACTGCGTCAAACCCTGGTGCGGTTTTAATTTGTCCAACTACAAAATATAAAACGCTAAAAACAAGAGCGCAAATGGCTCATAGCTAATAATCAAACAAAATCGTCTTTACCATAAGCCATACGCTATAAGCTATATGCGTATTAGGTCTTAAATGGGGGGCTAAATTGCAGCTAGGTCTTTCCACGGGATTTTTCCATGATTATGATGTGATTCCGTATTTACCTGTGATCAAGGACGCTGGATTTGAAGTGATCGAGATCTGCCTGGATACCATTGAATGGGGACTGCCGAGCCCTGTCGCTCATAATAATGCTAATTTTTTATTAAAAGAGGGATTAGAAATATGGCAGCAGAAAATCCATTCTTATAACCTGCGCAACAAGCTGAAAGAGCACGGTATTTTCGTGCATTCACTGCATTTGCCGGTCTGGCCGGGTATGGACCTGTCCAGCTTGGATGAAGGGACCCGGGTCCATGCGGTCTGGGAATACAAAAAAGGTATTGATGTACTGCACTATTTATCCGGCGAGATCGCTATTGTCCATCCCAGTATGCAGGCTTTTGATTTGAATAACCAGGATGAAAAATACCGACGCTTGAATAAATGCCAGGAAAGCCTGATTGAGTTAATTGAATATTGTAAGACCAAGCATGTCCGGCTGGCAGTGGAAAACCTGCTGCCGCATTTGCTGGGTGGCCAGGCTCATGACCTGAACCAGCTCATCGATGCCATCTATACAGAAAACGTAGGTATTTGTTTTGATACTTCACACGCCAACCTGACGCAGGACCCGTTGGGGATGCTGAAAAGTTTTAATAAGAAGGTCATTAGCCTGCATTTATCCGATAATCACGGGCAATTTGATGATCACCTGCCGCCAGGTGACGGCCGGGTGCCTTGGGCTGGCATCATGACCGGATTAAAAGAGATCGGGTACCGGGATATTTTTATGCTGGAAGTGTTTACGCACCAACAACCGGGAGAGGTTGGCCAGGTTTTGTCTGACCTGCATGACCAGGCGACCCAGGTTTTGGAATGCAGCGCCAATAATGGCATAGAGAATATTGTATACAGACTGTAAAAATAAATTCTAATATCTAAGCTCTAAATTCTAAATTCTAAATAAGCACTAATTACCCAAAATTTAAATAGTAAGATGTTTAGAACATTAGAATTTAGAGTTTTGAAATTGTTTAGAGTTTAGAATTTAGTGCTTAGAATTTAACTTGAGGGTTTCATGAAATACAACAGCGTCAGAGGCGCTAAAGATATTTGTCCGCCAGAGATCGAACTCTGGCAGTACCTGGAAAAAACCGCAGTTGAACTACTGCAGGATTATGGTTTTAATGAAATCCGCACGCCCATTTTTGAAGAATCAGGTTTATTTAACCGCAGTATCGGTGAAGACACTGATATTGTCGAAAAAGAAATGTACACTTTTCCCGATAAAAAAGGCCGCAGCCTGACTTTGCGGCCGGAAGGCACCGCCGGAGTAGTCCGGGCGGCAATCGAAAATAATCTCCTGACTCAGGGTAATCTCACCAAGCTGTATTACTTGGGGCCGATGTTCCGCTATGAGCGGCCGCAGGCCGGGAGATACCGCCAATTTTACCAGATCGGGGCGGAAAGTATCGGGTCCAGCAGTTACTGGCGGGATGTAGAGATCATTTTATGGTGCGTGGAATTTTTCTCGCGTATCGGCCTGGCGGGCATTAAAGTTTATATCAACAGCGTAGGTTGTCCTGAATGCCGTCCGGCCTACCGGGAGGTCCTGCAAAAATTCCTGCAGGAAAATTCAGCGCAATTATGCGCCGATTGCCAGCGGCGAATGGCGCGTAATCCGTTGCGGGTATTGGATTGCAAGGTAGAGACTTGCCGCCAGGTAGTGAACCGGATACCGGCGATGGAGAATTACCTGTGCCAGTCCTGCCGGGATAATTTTCAGGATGTCCAGCAGGCGCTGCAAAAAGAAAATATTGCTTTTAACATTGATAAATTCCTGGTCCGGGGGCTTGATTATTATACCCGGGTAGTGTTTGAAATAAAATCAGAGAGCCTGGGCGCCCAGGATGCGGTGGCGGCAGGCGGCCGCTATGATAAGCTGGTTAAGGAACTTGGCGGGCCGGAATTGCCAGCGGTAGGATTTGCCCTGGGGATAGAAAGAGTGACTGAAGCGCTCAAAAAACAAAGAGCCGGCGCTCTGATGGAAACTTGGGTGGATATTTATTTCGCCCTGCTGGGAAAACAGGCCCAACAGGAAGCTTTTAATTTCATTCGCGACCTGCGGCAGAGCGGCCTGAGGGTGGAAGCCGGCCTGGAAGATAAAAGCCTGAAGAGCCAGATGCGCCAGGCTGACCAGGGCAAAGCCAAGATTACCGTTATTATCGGCGATGAAGAAATCAGGAAAGGTATCGCCATGGTACGGGATATGCAGACCAAGGAACAGAAAGAAATAAAGATGAATGACCTCTCTTGTTATTTAAAAGAACTTAAGCTGAAATAATCTGTGTAATCTTATTTAAGAAGGGAAGAAACTAGTGAAAAGAACGCATACCTGTGGAGAATTGACGAAAAATAACATTAACCAAACAGTAATCCTGGTCGGTTGGGTCCATAGCCGCCGGGATCATGGCGGACTGATCTTTATCGATCTGCGCGACCGCGCCGGATTGACCCAGGTGGTATTCAATACCCAAAACACCGGAGAAGAATTATTCAAGGAAGCAGAAAAACTGCGCAGTGAATTTGTAATAACCGTGACTGGGCAGGTAAATTTGCGGCCGGCGGGCACAGAGAATTCTAAATTACCCACTGGTGAAATAGAAGTATCAGCGGCAAAATTTGAAGTTTTGAATCCCAGCAAAACCTTGCCTTTTGAAGTAGCGGATGAAACTGAAGTGAATGAAGATAACCGGCTAAAGTACCGCTATCTTGACTTGCGCCGGCCCAGAATGAAAAATAATTTGATCTTCCGTTATAAAACGGTGAAGGTGATCCGGGATTACCTGGATAACCAGGGATTTGTGGAAGTGGAAACTCCGATCCTGACTAAGTCCACGCCAGAAGGAGCCAGGGATTACCTGGTGCCGTCACGCGTGCACCCGAATATGTTTTTCGCTCTCCCGCAGTCACCGCAATTGTTCAAGCAAATGCTGATGGTCGCCGGGATGGAGAAGTATTTCCAGATCGCTAAGTGTTTCCGTGATGAGGACCTGCGCGCTGACCGCCAGCCTGAGCATACGCAAATTGATATGGAAATGTCTTTTGTCACCCAGGAAGATATTTTTGCCCTGTGCGAAGGACTAATGTCCACAGTGTTCCAAAAAATGATGAACGTGGAATTAAAAACTCCTTTCCCGCGCCTGACCTATGCTGAGGCCAAGAGCAAATACGGCAGTGACAAGCCAGACCTGCGGTTTGGCCTGGAGATCAAGGATATCACGGCTGTAGTCAAGGATACGGATTTCAAGGTTTTTGCCGAAGTGGCAAAGAACAATGGCGTGATCCGGGCAATTTGCGCTCCGGGGATTGCCGGGTATTCCCGCAAAGAAATAGAAGACTTGACCAAACTGGCCAATGAATTCGGGGCCAAGGGATTGGCCTGGTTTAAGATCACCGCGCAGGGAATGGATTCTCCCATCGCCAAATTCTTTAAGCCAGAAGTATTGGCCAAATTGCAGGAAACCATGCAGGCTAAAGAAAATGATATGATCCTGATCGTGGCTGATGTGCCCAAGATCGTGACCGAGAGCCTGGGACGGCTGCGCCTGCACCTGGGAGAAAAACTGAATCTGATCAATAAGAAGGAATTCAATTTCCTCTGGGTGGTTGACTTCCCGATGTTCCAGTATAATGATGAAGAAAAACGCTGGGAGAGCGAGCATCATCCTTTCACAGCGCCTAACTACGATGATGTGGATTATTTCGAAACTGACCCGGGCCAGATGCGTTCCCAGTCCTATGACCTGGTCCTGAACGGGACGGAAATCGCCTCTGGCAGTATCCGTATTCACCGCAAGGAGATCCAGGAAAGGGTCTTTAAAACTTTAGGGATCGGCGCGGAAGAGGCCAAGGAGAAATTCGGATTCCTGCTGGAAGCTTTTGAATATGGCGCGCCACCGCATGGCGGTATAGCCCCTGGCTTGGACCGCCTGGTGACTTTGATGCTGGGTGAAACTTCCATCCGGGAAGTGATCGCTTTCCCCAAAACCCAGAAAGCGATCTGTCTCTTGACTGATGCTCCTGGAGCAGTGGGAGAAAAACAATTAAGAGAGTTGCATATAAAGTTGAGATAAGGTAATTTAAAATGGCAATTTTAAAAGAATATTTATGCGAATATTAACACCTGAAATGATTAATTATATTCAATATGGCACAGAAGAAAGAAGATGGGAATTTAAACCTCCACTGCATTGGCATAAAGGTCAACATAAGAGAAAATTTGAAATTGCGAAAGCAGTTTTTGCTTTATCTAATATAACAAACGGTGGGTTTGTAGTTTTTGGTATAACTCAGCAGAGAGACCGCACAGATGGGAATATATTTGAAAGATCTGGTTTGACTATAAAGCAATTTAATTCCTTTGACAGTAAAGATGATATTGCTCGCTTTTTCTCAGGCAAAACAAATCAGGCAATAAGTTTTGAAGTATTTGGGGGAGTTGTTGAAATTGGAACTGCTAATAAGAGATTTATAGTAGTGCAGGTCTATGAATCACAAGAAGCAGTTCCTGTAATTTGCACCTATAATTACAGAACGAGGGATCGTCGGTGCCGGCTTGAAGAAGGAAAATTATATATTAGATCTCTTTCTGATCCTATAGAATCTAGAGTGATCAAAACAAATGAAGAATGGGCTGAGTTAATTCGCAATCTATTAGGTCGTAAAGAGGAAATTATTTATAAAGATTTAGAAGCAGTTTGTAAAACGGTAAAATTTAAATATTTAAAATCAAAAGCTATAAAAGTGAAGAAAGCCAAATCAGAAGTACAGTATAGAAAATTCTTAAAAAGGGATAAATTACAATAACTATGCAAAAGCTAATAGATAAAATTAAAGAAAAAGGATATTGGAAAGTAATTATTCGTCCAGTTGATTTTAATGAAAAAAGAATAATAAATAAGGATGAATGTGCCAAAATAATAGAAGATTCTAAAATTGTTTTG
>CAYTYR010000036.1:0-8401 GCA_964441745.1 uncultured Clostridia bacterium | reverse complement strand
ATCCGAAATCCTAATATCGAAATACTAAACTGGAAGCTTGGATATTTGAATTTTGGATTTGTTTAGGATTTAGATATTAGTGCTTCGAATTTGATGTTGATGGAGGTAAGAGTTGGGCAAGAATAATTTTGTAGTAGGTTTAGATGTGGGCACAAGTAAAATATCCGCCTGCATTGGGCAATTGAATGATAATGACCAGATTCAGATAATCGGGGTCGGCCAGGCTGTCAGTGAGGGAGTTAAGCAAGGCATGATCACTGATCTGGAAAGAGCGACCAAAGCAGTCAGCAAGGCCATCGAAGAGGCTGAAAAAATATCCGGATTGGATATTAGCGAAGTATCCCTGGGTGTGGGCGGAAGCCATATTAAAAGCCAGCATAGCCGCGGGGTGATCGCTATTTCGCGCACCGATAAGGAAATAACACCAAAAGATGTCGAAAGAGTAATTGACCAGGCCCGGGCGATCCCGGTGCCTTTGGAGCAGGAAATAATTGATGTTCTGCCTCAGAGATACATTATTGATGACCAGGATGGCATTATTGATCCGATAGGCATGTCTGGCATCAGGCTGGAAACTGAAGTGCTGATAATTTCCGGTGGCGTAGCCGCGATACAAAATATGGTTAAGGTGGTAAATAAGGCTGGATTAAGAATAAAAGACCTGGTTGTAGGCAGCCTGGCCGTCAGCTCCAGCGTACTGCTGAAAGATGAGAAAGAACTGGGTGTGGCGCTGGTAGATATCGGCGGGGGTAAAACCGATATTGCCGTGTTTATTGAAGGGAATATCCGGTACCTGGGCAGTTTACCGGTGGGGGGCGAGCTGATCTCTAAAGACATAGCTTTTGGACTGCGCACTTCATTTAAGGAAGCTGAGGAAATCAAGAAGCAATATGGCTGGGCCAAGAGAGAATTGATTACCAATGCCGGGGAGATATCCGTCGCCGGGATTGGCCGGAGAGAAGCCCGTAAAGTACCGGTCGAGGCGTTAGTGGAGATAATTGAACCGAGAATGGAAGAGATCCTGAATATCATTAACCGGGAGATCCAGAAAAGTAATTTAGCGGATCTTATTCCCAGTGGGTTGATCATTACCGGCGGAGCTTCCCAGCTCCGGGGACTGGAGCAATTTGCTGAACAGGTTTTTGGCATGCCGACCAGGGTCGGGACGCCGCAGGATATGCTGGGTATGTCCGCTCAATCTCAGAATTCCGGATTGGCCTTAAGTATGGGACTAGTGCAATTGTCACTGCAGGAGTCCATGTCTAGTGGCAGGTATTATAAAAAAGGGAAAACCA
The DNA here is from genome assembly GCA_964441745.1 of uncultured Clostridia bacterium. Classification (GTDB taxonomy): domain Bacteria; phylum CAYTYR01; class UBA6262; order UBA6262; family UBA6262; genus UBA6262. Next base: position 7,106 of record CAYTYR010000036.1, on the reverse strand, counting down.
AGTTGTTTGAACCTTTGGAACGCTGGAAACATTGGCTGGAAGATATATTCTAAACACGAATGACCGCGAATTACACGAATAAAAACAAATTCTTTATGGTACTTATTCGAGACATTCGCGTTTTTAATTCGGTCTTTATTCGGCTCTTGAAAGGAGTATGCCTAAGTGTCTTCATTGAAGTTTCGGGAAACATTTGCTCAATCGGCTAATATTAAAGTGATTGGCGTCGGCGGTGGCGGCGGGAACGCGGTCAACCGGATGGTCATGGCCAATATTAAAGGCGTTGATTTTATTGCCGCCAATACCGATGCGCAGGCGTTGAAATATTCCCTGGCCACACAGCGGCTGCAATTGGGAGAAAAGACCACCCGTGGTTTGGGAGTGGGCGGCGATCCAGCTATTGGCAAGAAAGCGGCAGAAGAATCTAAAGCCTTGATCAAGGAGACCTTGCGCGGGGCGGATATGGTGTTTGTTACTGCCGGATTAGGCGGCGGGACAGGCACGGGCGGAGCGCCGGTTGTTGCGGATATCGCCAAAAGTATTGGCGCTTTAACCGTGGCGGTAGTTACCAAGCCATTCATGTTTGAAGGTAAGGTCAGGGCTAAACAGGCCGAGGAAGGGCTTAATGAACTCAGGAGCAAGGTGGACACGCTGCTGGTGATCCCCAACCAGAAATTGTTTTCCGTGATCGATAAGAATACCTCCCTGCTGGATACCTTTAAAAAAGTTGATGAGGTTTTGCAGCGCGCAGTGCAAAGCATCAGCGATATTATTACCCAGCATGGAGTAGTTAATGTAGATTTTGCCGATGTGCGGACGATCATGCAAAGTTCGGGCAATGCCTTGATGGGCGCAGGCATAGCCAGCGGCCAGAACCGGGCCCGCATTGCCGCGGAAAAGGCGGTTACCTCGCCGTTGCTGGAAGATGTCAGCATCAATGGCGCGAATAAAGTATTAGTTAATATCACCGGCGGCTTGAACCTGACTATGTATGAAACCGAGCAGATCATGACCGTCATGCATAATTATATTTCTTCGGATGCCAATGTTATTTTCGGGGCTGTCTTTGATGACAAATTGCAGGAAGAACTGAAAGTCACGGTTATTGCCACCGGATTTTCCGCGCACAAAGAAACAGCGCGTCACCAATATACGCAGGGTTTTGGCCAGGAAAAACAACGGATCTTGCCATTACCGGTGGAAGAAGACGATGAACCTTCAGTACCTGATCCCAGGGAAAAAGTATATAGCAAGGTTGATATTAATGTGCCTGCATTTATCCGCAAACAAAAAGGTCTAAAGGAGGAATCTGAAAGTGAAGGTTGAAAAACTTGATGATCTGCTCAGATATATGGTGGAGAGAAAGGCTAGTGACCTGCATTTAAGGACTGGTTTACATCCGATTTTGCGGATTAATGAAGAATTAACACCTAGTGAATATGATGCCTTGACCAGAGAGGATATTGAAAGACTGGCTATGGGGATCATGAATGAAGAGCAACAGCAGACTTTCAAGCATGATCATGAGATTGATATGGCCTATAGTGTCAGTGGCTTGGCCCGGTTCAGGCTAAACATATTTTATCAGCGCGGTTCAGTCAGTATTGCCCTCAGGATGGTGCCGATCCAGATCCTGGGATATGAAGAGTTAAATTTGCCTCCGGTCATTGCTACTCTGGCGGAAAAACAGAGAGGTTTGGTCCTGGTCACCGGGACTACCGGCAGCGGCAAATCAACTACTCTGGCTGCCATGGTGGATCATATTAATACCACCCGGAAAGCGCATATCATCACGATCGAAGATCCGATTGAGTTCTTGCATAAAGATAAATTAAGTATCTTGAGCCAGAGAGAAGTGGGACTGGATACCCGTAATTTTGTCACGGCCCTGCGTCATGTGATGAGACAAGATCCTAATGTGGTCCTGATCGGTGAAATGCGTGACTTGGAAACAATGGCCTCAGCTATGACCGCGGCCCAGCTGGGACATTTGGTGATGAGCACATTGCACACAGTTGATGCTGTCCAGACCGTTTCCCGTATTATAGATATGTTCCCGCCTTACCAGCAAACCCAGGTCCGTTTGCAAATGGCTAATACTTTACAGGGTGTGATTTCCCAGCGGTTGCTGCCCAGGATCGATCAGCCGGGCTTGATCCCGGCGGTGGAAATATTGATTGCCACTCCGTATGTTAGGAAACTAATTGAAGAAAACAACATTGGAGACTTGCGTAAAGCTATCAATGAAGGCGGATACTACGGGATGCAATCATTTAACCAAGCCCTGGTCGCCTTATATAAAGGCGGCAAAGTGTCGCTGGAAGAAGCTTTAGCCGCAGCCTCTAATCCTGAGGAATTGATGTTGAATATTAGGGGTATATATTCAGGCAGTGATATGAGTATTGGCGATAATAAATAAGGAAGGGGATATTCCTTCTGCCCCGTTTCTCGAAAAACCATAATGTCCTCCAGGGAACTACGTCAGCTTCCCTGGGGGATTTTAATTATTTCCATGGCCATCACCGGAGGCTGGTCCGGGAGAATATAAAAAGCCTGAAAAAACTGCTACACTGTGAAAGAGCTCCGCTGGTACTCGTGGAGCAGGTTCATGGCTGCCGGATCAAAGCTGTACAGACGAAACCTAAAACAGGATTAGCGCATTTTTCTGGATTTGATGCCTTAATAACCGCAAAACGAGGTTTGTTGATCGGTATCCTTACTGCCGATTGTCTGCCGGTTTTCCTCTTTGACCGCCGTCAGCAGGTTATCGGGCTGGCCCATGCCGGCTGGCGCGGCATTGCTAAAGGCATAGTACCGGCGACAATCAAGCGGATGCAAAAACTATATCAATCCCGTCCGGTGGATATTGCAGCCGGTATCGGTCCTCATATATCTGCCAGACACTATGAAATAAATGCCATAACTTCCCGGAAACTGGGGCTACCCGCCACAAATAACACCCAGGCTGATCTGGCCAAATTAGTAAAGGAACAACTACAGCAATCCGGTGTGCCCTTATCCGCTATAGAAATAACCCCAATTTGTACTTATTCTTCCAGGCAATGCTTCTCTTATCGCCGGCAAGGGAAAAAAGCCGGCCGGATGCTATCTTTTCTATTGCTAAAATAGCTATTTTTTGCTATAATTAAACTTTAATATGAGCGCTATTTATGATAATCTACAGCAAGTATGTTCAATAATTTCCCGGCAGGCGGCAGCAACTGGCCGTAATGCTGCGGAAATTACCCTGATTGCAGTGACCAAAACTGTTGCTCCGGAACTAGTGCAAGAAGCATTAGCCGACGGGGTAACTGATATTGGCGAAAATAAGGTACAGGAAGCCATAGCTAAAAGTGCCTATCTTCACCAAGCTGTTCACTGGCACTTGATTGGGCACTTACAGTCTAATAAAGTAAAAGCAGCTGTCCAACTGTTTGAATTTATCCATTCAGTTGATTCAGTGAAGTTAATAGAAGCGATAGACCGGGAAGCTGGACAGATTGGCAAAAAACAGCGAATTCTCCTGGAAGTCAATATTTCAGGAGAGGAAAGTAAATATGGCTGTTCGCCTGAAGAGGCTCTGGAGATATTAAAATCAGCCAGTACAAAAAGTAATGTGCATGTTGAAGGACTGATGACCATGGCCCCGTTCACTGCTGATAAAAACAGGATCCAGGCGGTGTTTAGGGGATTACGTGAGTTAAAGGATACGATCGCCGGGTATAATCTACCGAATATTGAAATGAAACATCTTTCCATGGGCATGTCCCATGACTTTGAAATTGCGATTGCTGAAGGTGCCACACTTGTGCGGATAGGGACGGCGATATTTGGAGGCAGATAATTTTAAAAACAGTGTTGAGTTTTGAATTTTGAGTTTTGAATTATGGTGAAATGCTTTAATAATATTAATTTACCTTAACTCAAAACTTAAAACTTATAACTCAAAACTGCTTTTCGAATAGGAGTTGAATATGATCAACAAAAAAATAGGGGTAATAGGCTGCGGGAATATGGGCGGGACTATTGCTAAAGGACTGATCAAAAATAAATTGTTCAAAAAGGAAAATGTATTTGTTTGTGACAAAGATAAGAAAAAGGTAGCGCAGCTTAAAAAAGAGCTCAAAATCAAAAGTATCTGTCCCAGCAATGAGCTGGCTAAAAAGGCTGATCTGATCATCTTGGCAGTCAAACCTAAAGATTTCGACCGGATCTTACAAAAAATATCAAAAGTCGTGGGTACCAAGAAACTGGTGATTTCAGTGGCGGCTGGTATTTCTACCGGCCATATAGAGTATTATCTTGGTCATGCGCCTGTGGTCCGGGTCATGCCAAATTTAGCCGTGATCGTCTCTACAGGTATGTCCGCCATTTGTAAAGGAAAGTTCGCCAAGAAGCAGCATCTGTCGTTGGCTGAAAAAATATTCCGCAATATAGGTAAAACAGTTGTTGTGCCGGAACCTTTGATGAACGCGGTCACGGCAGTTTCCGGCAGCGGCCCGGCCTATATCTTTGAAGTTATGGAAGATATGATCAAGGCGGCGATGAAAGCTGGTTTATCCAGGGATGTCAGTGAAGAACTGGTAAAACAAACTGTTTTCGGTTCCGCCAAAATGGTGATCGAAGGCAAAGATACCCCGGCCGTATTGCGGGACCGGGTCACCTCCCCGGGAGGCACGACTGAGGCGGCGCTGAGACACATGAAACAGCATCATTTTGCCGCTGTTATCGTTGAAGCGATCCAGAAAGCGAAACGCCGGGCCAAAGAATTAGGAAGGTGATATGCATAAATTTAACAGGGGATTGACGATACTGGTTTCAGCCTTGCTGCTGCTGGCATATGATCTGGGTTGGTCTGAAGAATTGGATTCAGATTGGCAAAGTCAGTCGCCGCCGATGTTTACGGCCAAGGGTTTGGCTCTGCATTCTGGATTCCTGCAAGGGCATACTAAATATCGTATTAATTTCAGCGGCGGGGCCAGTGAGCTGGAATTTCCGCTGGATGTGCCGGTTTGGGGTGTTAAAGGCATATTAGGATATAAGAAATCAGCTGGCGATCTGAATGAGACTGCGCGCTTCTCCTTTACTTATCTTACCAATATCAGCCAGGATGCGGGCAAGATGAAAGATTCCGATTGGATCGATGATGATAATCATGACGGCTTAGATGTTTATTCTGAGTCAGATTCTGAGCTCAGGGCTGAAATTTATGCGTTCGATTACCTTTACAATATGTACCCGAATCAGAAAATAAGCTTTGGCCCGCTAGCCGGCTACCAGGTGTATAAATATAAATACCGGATCTATAATACGGTACAGGTAGGGTATGGCCCATATAGCTCTGAAACTGCTTCGGTCAATACCAAGACCTTAGACTATAACGTCAGGTATGAAGCTATTTACCTGGGAGTCGGTTTGATCAGCGGAGAAATAGATAAGGTTATTTTTAATGCCGGCTTCGGTTATTCTCCCTGGGCTAAAGCCACGGATCGGGATGACCATGTCATTAGACAAAAATTGAGCACAGGAGAAGGTCATGGCACTGCCTATATCTTTAAAGGTGACGCCGCATGGCAGTTTGCCAGCCAATGGTCCCTGCAAACTGCCGGTCAGTACCAAAAATTCGATACTAATGGCAGTCAACACCAGATTTCTTATGATCCATCCTTAGCTGACCTTGTTTTCGATGTTGACGATAATATTTCCACCCAAAGCTATTTTGTTACTGTTGGTATCGCTTACTATTTTTAAAAATTGCCAGATTCCGCGGATTTCAGAAGAAGATTCCGCGGATTTAAATCGGAGAGAATATTAATGCGTGTAAAAACGCTGTATTATAAGAATCATGTTTTATATGTGCTGGACCAGTTAAAGCTGCCACAGCAAAAAAAGTATATTGCCTGCCGGGATTGGCCGCAGGTTGTCCAGGTCATCAAAAAAATGAATATCCGGGGTGCCCCGGCGATAGGCGTGGCGGCAGCTTTTGGCCTGGCCCTGGCCGCCTGGAGACAAAATACCGGTAATAAGCGGTACTTTATGGCCCAAATCCAAAAAGCGGCAGAAGAATTAACAGCTGCCAGGCCAACAGCGATAAACCTGGCCTGGGCGATACGGCAAATGTTGAATCAGCTGGAAAAGCTGAAAACCCGGGATATCAGCAGTATTAAAACTTTATTAGAGAAAAAAGCCCGGCAGATTTTGAATGAAGATGTGCTTATTAACAAAAAGATGGCAAGGCATGGCGAGAAACTGATCCCCAGGGGAGCCCGGATCCTTACTCACTGTAATGCCGGAGCTTTGGCTACAGCCGGGTATGGCACTGCGCTAGGGGTGATACGTGAAGCACACAAGCGCGGCAAGAAAATCAGCGTGCTGGTAGATGAAACACGTCCCTATCTACAGGGGTCGCGTCTGACTGCCTGGGAATTGAAGGAAGAAAAGATACCGTTCTACCTGATCAGCGATAACATGGCCGGGCATTTTATTTCCCGCGGAGAAGTTGATTGTATTATTACCGGCGCTGATTGCGTCGCCGCTAACGGCGATACCGCCAATAAGATCGGTACCTATGCCTTGGCGGTTTTGGCCAAAGAAAACCGTATTCCTTTTTATATTGCTGCTCCACTTTCGACTATTGACCTGCAGAAGAAGACAGGGCAGGAGATCATTATTGAAGAACGTTCAGGTGACGAAGTTACCATGATCGCCGGCAAAATGATCGCGCCAGCCGGTATTAAAGTGAAAAATCCAGCTTTTGATGTGACCCCGCATAGATATATCACGGCTATTATTACCGAGCAGGGGATAGTAAAAAAACCGTATTTAAAGAACCTGAATAAAATCGCATATGGCAAATAGCGTATGGCTTATGGCAAAACCCGGTAAAGTCGAAGGGTTGATTCTGTAAAGATTTAAAAGGAGCAGTAAAAATGAAGCTAAGATTAACGGGTCTTCTCCAAAGTGAGTGGGTAAAATTCAAGGATTTTCATTGATTTCTGGTAACATACAGGTTAAGACTTTTAGCCGCAGATACTCTTGATCTTTTAAACCGTAGGCTCTTCGTTGAAAGACACGGATTTTGTTGTTAAGGCCTTCAACGAAACCGA
>CAYTYR010000035.1:0-8837 GCA_964441745.1 uncultured Clostridia bacterium | reverse complement strand
ACTTCTATAATATAGCATTGTCAATACTTTACTTCTTTACTCCGTCCCCTAAAACGCGTCCCCTAAAACGTTCGCCGTCAAGCCGCCCTTCCTCTCTACTAAAGACATCTTTTGTCTGCGCCTTGATAGAAAAGCTGACGCTTATCGCAGAATCTCCATTAACAATATCTTCTTAAAGATCAATAAGCTGAATCCTTACCAAACCGTTAATCTGCGTATTTATCCTTTAAATTCAACTTATTCTGAAGTCAGATTCTGGTCCAATGGCATTCTCTTAGATGTTCAGAAACTTAAAAACGAGATATTCAAAAACCTTTTTACAACAGTTCACTTTTAATCTTTAATTAGTTCACTTTTAAATTTTAGCTAACACTTAAAATAAAAAGTGTTGCTCTTGATTATTGATTTTAACCGGTCTTTATGCTAAACTAAAATCATTATAGTTTAAAAAGAGGTGCAATGATGAGGCAAAAAATATTTTTGCGGATAACTATATTATCTTTGGCTTTAGCTTTATTAGTATCCTGCGCCATGGTTCCGATCACCGGGCGCCGGCAGATATCACTTGTTTCCATGGGTGAATTAACCAGCATGAGCTTCTCCCAATATACGGAACTAATGAAAAAATCCAAAATCAGCACTGACCAGGCCAGCACCACTATGGTCCGCAGAGTCGGGACCAGAATTGCTGCTTCAGCCGAACAATTCCTGCGGGATAACGGACTAGAAAGTGAGATCAGCAATTATCAATGGGAATTCAATGTGATCGTTGATTCAGCGACCGTGAATGCTTTTTGCATGCCTGGCGGAAAAGTAGCGGTTTATACCGGTATCTTGCCGGTAACCAAGACTGAGACCGGACTAGCTGTGGTTATCGGCCATGAAGTAGCTCACGCTTTGGCCAATCATGGCGGCGAAAGATTGAGCCAGTCCTTGTTGCAGCAGTTGGGCGGGCAAACCCTGGCCATTGCCCTGAAAAACAATTCGGCAGAGACCAAGAATCTTGCCTTACAGGCCTATGGCATAAGTACTGAATTGGGAGTCATGCTGCCTTACAGCCGCTTACACGAATCAGAAGCTGATCATATCGGTTTGATCCTGATGGCCAGAGCTGGCTATGACCCGCGCGAAGCCATTTCCTTTTGGCAGCGCATGAGCCAAATCGGCGGCGCAAAGCCACCACAGATTCTATCCTCGCATCCGGCGGATGAAAACCGTATTAACTCGATCCAGGAATTGCTGCCTGAAGCCTTGAAATACTACCAGCCGGCAAAATAATTGATGGTAAATATTATCCAATAAAAAAACCCCTGTGCGTTTCCACACAGGGGTTCTGTTTTTTTATTGCTTGTGCCATAAGCCATTAGCTATATGCCATAAGCGGTTCTTTTCTTAGTATTGCGGCATTTGCGGCATTTGCGGCATTTCTTTCTTCTCTTCCGGCTTGTCAGTGATCAGGGTTTCGGTAGTCAGCAACAGGGCCGAAATACTGGCTGCGTTCTGTAAAGCTATCCTGGCAACCTTAGCCGGATCAACGATGCCTGCTTTGACCATCTCCACATATTCGCCAGTCTCAGCGTTAAGCCCGATACCGAATTTCTCCTTATGGACCCGGTCCACGACGATGGAACCTTCCAGGCCGGCATTCTCGGCAATTTCCCTGATCGGCTGTTCTAACGCCCGGCGGATAATATTAATACCAGTCTGTTCATCTAAATCATCAGCTTTGACTTTTTCCAGAACGCTGATAGCGTTCAATAGGACAATGCCGCCGCCCGGGACTATTCCTTCTTCCACACCGGCTCTGGTCGCATGTAAGGCATCTTCTATTTTGAATTTCTTATTTTTCATTTCGGTTTCAGTGGCCGCTCCTACATTGATCACAGCTACTCCGCCGACTAATTTAGCCAAACGCTCCTGCAGTTTTTCCTTGTCATAATCAGAGGTGGTTTCCTCGATCTGCTTGCGGATCTGGGAAATTCTCTTTTCTATGGCTTTCTTATCGCCTTCTCCGCCAACGATCGTGGTATTCTCTTTGTCCACGGTCACTCTCTTGGCTTTGCCACACATGGTCAAATCAGCTTTATCCAGCTTTATACCTATTTCTTCGCTGATCACCTGACCGCCGGTCAGGATGGCAATATCTTCCAGCATCTCTTTGCGCCTGTCGCCAAAACCTGGGGCTTTGACCGCAGTGCACTTCAATGTACCCCTTAACCGGTTCACCACGAGAGTGGCCAAGGCTTCACCTTCTACTTCATCCGCAATGATTACGAACGGCCGGCCGGTTTGGGCAATCTTTTCCAACACTGGCAATAAATCTTGCATCGAAGATAGTTTTTTATCAGTGATCAATAGATAGGCATCTTCGAGGACTGCCTCCATTCTTTCCGGGTCAGTCACGAAATAAGGTGAAACATAGCCACGGTCAAACTGCATACCTTCCACTACTTCCAAAGTAGTTTCCATGGACTTGGCTTCTTCTACGGTAATGACGCCATCTTTGCCGACTTTCTCCATGGCTTCAGCGATTAATTTACCCACTTCTTTGTCATTGGCGCTGATGGAAGCGATCTGTTCAGTCTCTTCCTTGGTTTTTACCTGTTGGGCCACTCTCTTGATCTCTTTGACTACCGCATCCACAGCTTTCTCAATACCCTTCTTTATATGTAAGGGATTGGCGCCGGCGGTAATATTCTTTAAGCCCTCTTTCATAATTGACTGGGCTAATACGGTCGCGGTAGTAGTGCCGTCACCAGCCACATCATTGGTCTTGGAAGCTACTTCCTTGACCAGTTCCGCGCCCATGTTTTCAAACGGGTCTTCCAATTCAATTTCCTTGGCTATGGTTACACCATCATTAGTAATGGTGGGCGAACCGAATTTTTTATCCAAGACCACATTTCTGCCCTTTGGTCCGAGGGTTACTTTCACCGCGTCGGCCAGGATATTGATGCCTTTTAATAATGATTGCCTAGCTTCTTCACCAAACTTTAAAATCTTTGCCATTGTAGTCAACCTCCCTGATTACTCTGCTATGCCCATGATATCGTCTTGGTGCATAATGAGATATTCGACGTCATTGATTTTTACTTCTGTGCCAGAATACTTGCCGAACAAGATCTTATCGCCGACTTTGACATCCATGGCAATTTTTTTGCCATTGTCATCAGTTTTCCCTGGGCCAACCGCGATCACTTCCCCTTCCTGCGGTTTTTCTTTAGCTGTATCCGGGATAATGATGCCTCCCTTTTTCACTTCTTTAGCCTCGAGGGCCTTCACTAACACTCTGTCTCCAAGCGGTCTTAACTTCATAATGTCTCCTCCTTTCTATTTATTATGTATAACCCATATAAAAGCATAAACTTACAATTATGTAAGTGCAATTGTAAGTTAGCACTCTTAATGTGTGACTGCTAATATATATCAAATACTAAAAAATTTGTCAAGAACTTTTTTTAGAAACGATTACACCGATTCAAAAAGAGATTACACAGATTAGAGCTTCTATTCCACTATCTCAGCGGCGGTTTTAAGAACATTAGCCGGAATTTCCAACCCGATGACCCGGGCAGTATTTTGATTGAGGAGCAGGTGATATTCAGAATTAGTGATCACCGGCATGATTGCTGGATCCCCTCCTTTTAAAACAGCTATAGCTTGCGGGACGGTGATCTCTGCGCCCATTACAAAATCAAAACCAAGGGAACACAGAGCGCCTTTTTTAACTAAGCTGTTTAAAGAAGCATAGGTTGGTATTTTATGGACATTAGCCACAGCGATGACCCCTTCACCAAAAGCTGATATTTTAGCATCAGCCACGGTAACCAGGACATCGACTTTGCGCACCATCGGCTTGGCGGCAGCAGCGAGCGAATCAACAGAATTGGCCTCTTTAGGAATAAAAAATTCTACCGCTTTCATCCTGATCCTGGCCATTGCTTCTTTCCAGGCTTTGACCTGGCTTACTGGTGCAGGATCATCGGCATTATATAAAATTCCGATCTTCTTGGTTTTAGGCAGGACATAAAGAAGAGCGCTTAATTGACGGTCAGCAGAAACTGCGCAATGACTGCCGGTAAAATTAGTATTGGGACGAACTAAGCTTTCCACCAGCTTCTCCCCTACCGGGTCAGCTACCGCGGTGAAAATTACTGGTTTGGTAATTCCTGATTCCTTGATCGCCAGACAATTGGGCGTACCAGCCGTAAAGATCAGGTCGATTTCCTGTTCCAGCTTTTTTAACTGGTTCAGGAATAATCCTTTTGAACCCTGGGTATCCAGGATCAGGAATTCAATGTTCAGGCCGGCTTGCTTAGCTTCTTTAGCCAGTTTTTCCCGAAAAATATTCCGGCAGTTAACATAATCAGGGTTGTCATAAAAAACCGCTAATAGTACTTTCTGGGCAGACTCGGCCTGAAGTGTCCAAGGAAATGACAGAACTATGACCGCAAACAAAACCAGCGCTAACGCTTTTGTTATCTTCATAATCTACTCCTTCATATTTGCTCTTGGGTATTTTGGCTTGCCTGGAATTGCAGATAAAGCATATACCCACCCCACGCCAAAGCCAAAAACATTATCACTATGCCCAGCGCGAAACTGATTGTGGCCAGCAGATGGTCATACTGCAGCCAGCCTAAGCGCCCCAGGATATTTTCCCAGTCATGGTATCCTGGCGCTTCTTTACCAGTCACGCCGCCCAGGAGCATCAATTCACCGGCCCGGGCATCATTAATATAGGGGGCGCTATCCATGAAGCTCTGTCCCAGCCACCAGAGTCCGATCGAGGCCCCAAAAGCGTCCCGGTTCTTCAGCAGGAACGCCCCGGTCACGATCGCCGGCATGATCAATTGCATCAGTGTCCCGCCCAGCACTCCCATAAAATCACCTAAAAAGGAAAAAATAATATGTCCGGCTTCGTGCATCGGCAGGTTGATATTGTGCATGAAAGACATCGACTGGTCCTGCATGGGGGTTTTCATTAATCTGAAACCCCAGATTAGAAAGAACACATACGCTATCACCCGGCCATAGAAATAAACCGGTTCGGTTTTATGTTGTGCTGGAAATATTAATTCCTGTAGAATTTGCTTTTTATTCATACTCTCGCTGTCCTGCCTACCGGCAGGCAGGCATTAGTGTTATTCGTACTTTATCGTGTTACTCGTGTTTTATATTGAAGGCAGTGGCCAGTACCAGCGCCACCAATTCCTTTTTCCGCCAGATCTCGATCAGCGACACGGTGGTTTTCCGGCCCTCTTTGATATTTCTGGCCCGGGCTTCTATGACCTCTCCGGCAAATACCGGCGACAGGTAATTGATCTTCATTTCCATGGCTACGGCTACTCGCCCCTTGGTATTCACGGCCTGGGCAAAAGCCCGGTCCGCCAAGGTAAAGATCGCTCCGCCGTGCGCTGAACCATTAGAGTTCAGGTGCCGCGGCCCAATCTTTAATTTGTAGCTTTTTCCCTGAATAGCGGTCTTAATGCCGACCAGATCTGAAAATGGGCTTCTTTTTTGGTGAAATGATTGTTTCATGGATCATCCTTAATCCGATCAAGGTCAGGTTTTGATTGACCTTATCAAATAATTTTTCCGCGTTCTGGATCAAATTTACTAATCCGCCGGTGCCGACAATGACTGGACGGCCTTTGATCTCTTTCTTAAGTTGCTTCAGGATCTCTTTTACCTGGCCCAGGAAACCAAATACCAACCCCGCCTGCATACTATGCACTGTATTTTTACCCAGGCACTGAGCTGGTTTAACCAGCTCTACCTTGGGCAACTTGGCAGTTCTCTTAAATAAGGCTTCACAGGAGATCCCGATACCCGGAGCAATAGCTCCACCCAGGTATTCCCCGTTCTTCGAAACCACATCAAAGGTAGTCGCTGTACCAAAATCCACAATGATCAATGGCTCCCCTTTTTTATGATAGAGCTCCCAGGCGGCCAAGGCATTAACTATCCGGTCCGTTCCTACTTCTCCCGGGACGTCATATAAGATCGGCATAGGTACTTTTCTGGGCTCAACCACTATCGCCTTATTCTGGACATATTTCCGGCACACTTGAACCCAGACCTCGGTCAAACTGGGCACAACGCTGGCGATAATCGCGCCGGTTATTTCCCTGTTCCCGGCCGGCAATGTGGCCTTGATTAATCCGGTCAGTTCTAAACCATATTCATCATCGGTCCGCCGGTGATCAGTGGTAAATCTCCAGCTGGCTACCAGTGTTTTCGCCCGGAAGATACCCACTACCACATTAGTATTGCCGATATCTATTGCTAATAACATAACTGACTCCAAATACTAAATTCTAATATCTAAATTCTAAACAAGCTCAAATATCTAAATTCAAAATTCTAAACATCTGTGTTTTGGATATTTATACTTTGGTCATTTGATATTGTTTACCTGTCCCCGCGTCTTTGATTTGTCCCTTAGGACAAATCAGCAGGGGAGTATTTAGAGTTTCGTGCTTAGAATTTGTTTATTGTTACTTCTCCGGCAATGACCCGGATCACCTTATTTTTTGCTTTTAGCACCAAACGGCCGTCAGCGTCTATTTCCATGACTTTCCCGGCAAGAATTTCATTCCCTTGCTTGATCTTGATAGTTTTGCCGGTCAACATATCAAGACTTTTGTACTCATGAATAATTTTTTCCCATTCACCCTTCAGGAAACGCTGGTAATACTGCTCCAACTCCATTAATACCTGCTGTAAAAGTTTTACTCTTACTACTGGCAGATTTTCAGGATCTTGCGCTTTTAAACTAGTTACCTTGGAACGCAACTCTGCGGGAAAGCTATTTTTGTCTAGATTGACATTTAAACCAATCCCGGTCACCAGGTAATTAATCCGGTCGCTTTCTGCCCCCATTTCGGTCAATATACCGCCGACTTTGAGCCAGGTCCCTTTACTGGCTATCACCAGGTCATTGGGCCATTTCAGCCGCACTTCCGCGCCGCATACTTTTTTGATCGCAACGGCGACAGCTACGCCAGCCAGCAAGGTAATGCGCTGGGCATATACCGGCAACACTTCCGGCCGCAAGACCAGGCTAAAACAAATACTGCCCCCAGCCGGGGAAAACCAGGTTCTTCCCAACCGGCCCTTGCCCTGTGTTTGTGTTTCTGCCAAAACTACTATCCCTTCGGGTACGCCAGCCTGGGCCATTTTTTTAGCAAAATTATTGGTCGAATCAATACTGGGAAAATAATAGATTTTGGAGCAAAATATCTTGTTCTTTAAACCAGCCTTTATTTCCGCTGGCAGCAGCAGATCAGGACTGGAGTGCAGGATATAGCCGTTTTTTTTCAGGGCAGTGATATCATACCCGTGCCTTTTCAGCGATTGTATCTGCTTCCAAACAGCAATACGGGAAACGCCCAGTTTCCTGGCCATTGTTTCACCGCTCATATAACTGCCAGTCTGTTTTCTCAGCAATCCTAATATGTCATCCTGCATGGCTACTCCCACAAGACTATTATTGTACTATTTCCAGACTGATATCCAACGCCTTTGCTGAATGAGTAAGAGCGCCGATAGAAATGCGGTCTACTCCCAGCTTGGCATATTGCTTGACATTTTTAAGCGTGACCCCGCCGGAGATCTCGATCAAGGTGCGCGGACTTGCTTGGCGGATATATTTGATCGCCTTTTTCAGGGTCGCTATACTCATATTATCCAACAGGATAATATCAGCGATCCGCGCTGTTATTATTTCTTTCACCTGCGCCAATGTATCTGCTTCAATCTCAACTTTGATATTCTTAGGTTTTTTCTTTAAGCCATTAGCTATAGGCCATATGCCATTAGCGATTTTAATATGGTTATCCTTCACCAATATCATATCATCTAAACCGATACGGTGATTAGTTCCTCCGCCACAGGCTACGGCATGTTTTTCCAGCCGCCGCAAACCAGGTGTGGTTTTTCGCGTATCCAGGATCTTGGTCCGGTGCGGTTTTACGGCTTGCGCAAACTCGTTAGTCAAAGTAGCTATACCGGACAACCGCTGCAGGAAATTAAGCAAAGTCCGCTCTATTTTCAGGATCTTTCCGGCCTGGCCGCTAAATTTGGCCAAGACTTGTCCCCGGTGAATTTTCTGCCCATCTCTGGCTATAAAAGTATTTTTTATTTTATACGCGCTGAATATCTGCCGGGCAATATTATTGCCGCAGAAAATACCATTTTCTTTGGCCAGCAATACAGCTTTTACTGTTTGGTCACGGATCAATAAATTACTGGTAATATCCCCTCTGCCGATATCCTCTTTTAATGCTTCCCTGATTATTCGGTCCATTATTGTTTTTCCCATAGCCATTTCTTCCAAAGAGTAACTGTATCGTCAACATATTCTATATTAATTTCCTTATAATATTCGGAATGTTTAAAATCTTCGCTATTTTCTTCTTGACAATAAGTGATGACATTATATCTACCTTTCTTTTTGACATCAAAACGTATTCCAGTACCAATCGACGCAATATTATTAACTGGTTTCTTAAGCGTTATATCAGCGCAAACAAATAAATCTTTTGGCTCTCCATCTTTCCATTCTTTTCCCCAATAATAACTCACCCAGGGCTTAAACTGGAAGTTTTTTCCAATTTTATTCTTTAAAGATTCATCCTGTTTGCTTTTATCTTTAATATCATCAAGTATTTTGAAGTAACTTGATAATGTTTCAAATACAGGCCTATTCCCTATCGATATGTAAGGCTCTTTTCTTCTTATGTTATAAATAACATCTGCAACGTCTCTTAATTCTTTTTTTGATATTTTAGATACTTTCTTCATACCCAATTCCTCCAAATATTCTAGGAATT
>CAYTYR010000034.1:0-12730 GCA_964441745.1 uncultured Clostridia bacterium | reverse complement strand
TTGGCTCCTGATATCGGCCCGAGTGCTGCAGGTCTGCTTTAGACTCGAGAGCAGCGGCCTTTTGTTTTGCAGAATGGAAGAAAATCACTGACCGGTATTGGCTGCCTTTATCCGGACCTTGTTGATTGAGCTGGGTCGGATCATGTATTTTCCAGAACACCTCTAATAATTTCTCATAACTAACCACTGCCGGGTCATATTCTACCAGGACAGCTTCAGCATGTCCGGTTTTTCCCGCACACACATTTTCATAGGTAGGTTTTTGGAAATGGCCGCCGGTATAGCCGACAGTTGTGGCCAGCACGCCTTTGACCTTCAGGAAAGCTTCCTCCACACCCCAGAAACAACCAGCCGCAAAAGTAGCTTTTTCAGTAGGCATCCGTCCCTCCGCCAAGCCAAACAATCCCAAACTTAATACCAAAAATAAAATTATTCTTTTCATCTTTTTTTACCACTCTACCACTCTATCACTCTATCACTGTTTAATAGTTTTCCGCTGATACTTCATAATAAGCTTGCGGATGCTTGCAGGCTGGGCACAATTCCGGAGCATTTGGCCCTTCATGGATGTATCCACAGTTGCGACAGCGCCAGCGTACCGGCTGGTCTTTTTTGAAAACCTGTTTATGCTCAATATTCTTGGCCAAAGCCAAATACCGCTGTTCATGCCCTTTCTCCACTTTTGCGATATTCTTGAAAGCAGCGGCAACTTCCTTAAATCCCTCTTCTTCGGCTATCTTGGCGGCATTCGGGTAAAGCAGGCCCCATTCCATATTCTCACCGGCCGCGGCGGCTTTCAGATTTTCCAGAGTAGTACCGATCTTTCCGGCAGGATAGGCAGCCGTAATTTCTGTTTCCCCGCCTTCCAGGAATTTGAAAAAAACCTTAGCATGCTCTTTTTCATTATCCGCTGTATCCTGGAATATCGCCGCTATCTGTTCGTAACCTTCTTTTTTAGCCACACCTACGAAATAAGTATACCGGTTCCTGGCCTGTGATTCCCCGGCAAATGAAGCCAAGAGATTCTTTTCAGTTTTAGTGCCTTTTAATGACTGGCCCATGATTCATCCTCCTTTTAATATTTATATCATTATATTAATAAGACTATTATAGTCCTATTTAATACTATTGTCAACAATTATTTTATGGATGTCAGGCCGGTAAGCTGCTGGGTTATTCGGACACTGGCAGGAAGGACTCACTCATAAATAAACCGAGCCGATAGAGATGATTAGCCAATTTATCTTCATGCACGCCCCGGCATTTATAATCAGCCGGCCGGCCATTGTCCAAGGTAATGCGGCATTGCAAATCTTGCAGCAGGGGGATCTTTTCCTCTGTATAGACCAGCATCCCCCGCTGGGAAACATCCAGGATCTCCAGTGGCTCCTTAAAGAATTTTTTAGCCCCTTCACTGATTTGGACCTTGATCTTTTGTTTAGGTTTAATCCGCAGCCATCTTCTCTTTTCGATCCTGACCTGGTTACGGCCGTTCTTCTTGGCCAGGTAGAGGGCTTTATCAACCGCTTCCAGTAATTCATTGGTAGTCCGGCCGTTAGTTGGGAACGAAGCCACCCCGGCGCTAAAGGTAACCAGCGGCGGCTGTTTCCCTTCCAAGTATCCAGTGTCTATTTTAGTATTCTCAGCCACAAATTTAATACGGTTCATGACCGAAAGGATCTGCTCAGCAGATGCTTCCGGCAGGATCAACAGGAATTCATCGCCGCCAAAGCGGCCGACCGAGTCAACCTCTCGCAGGTTTTCAGTAATATCTTGGGCCAGAGCTCTCAAGACTTCATTGCCTACTTGATGATTGTATTGATCATTTATTTTTTTAAAATGGTCTATGTCGATCATAACCACGGTCATTTCCCGGACATAGCGCTTGGCTAAAGCCATTTCTTTTTCCAGCAGCTGCATGATCCAGCGGTAATTTATGCATTTTGTAAGCTCATCATGATAGGCTAACTCTTCCAGTTCTTTTTTAACTTTAGTTTCAACTATTAATTTATTTTCTATTTCATACAAGTACCCCATAAGGATACCTTCAGTAAAGAAAGCAAAAAATCTCAGGAACATGCCTTTAAATACCAGGTCACGGGCTGGCCAGGTGGAGAAAATAGTGAGTTCGACCAGGAAAATACAGGTAGAGACTAAAGCCGTAATGATCCCGCCCTTTACGCCGAACCATAACCCGGCAATGGAAATTAAAAGTATGTATAAGTAACCCAGGGAAACCCCAAATGAATGAACTGCTTGACGCAGGATAATCAATAAAATGAAGCCCATAATGATCACACCCTGCCGGATCGGACTGGAGGGGAAAAGCTCCAACAGATTTTCCCGTATATGATTATGTATTTTCTTTAATTGGTCCTTGATCGTATTCTTTTCATCGGACATAGCCTCGCACATATCCACAATATAACCGATCACGATCCCGTTCACCAAGTAAGCCAGAAATCTTAATAATATCCCGTGATACACAAACTGCCGGCCAGGCCAGCCTTTATAAATCAGCGCTTCAACGGTAAAAACAAGGCAAGAGATAATGGCTGCGGAAAGTCCTCCTTTTAAGCCATACCAGGAAGCCGCCAAAGTGATCAGGAGGATATACATATAGCCGATAGAAATGGCAAACTCATGCGCCATTTGCCGGAATAATATCAGCAATAGGAAACTAATGATAAAAAAGTTAATACGAAATTTATTAGATTTCGTGAAGCTTAAAAGCATGCCAGGATCCTTTCGGTGATCAATGATGGTTTATATATTAAATGTAGCACGAATTATTGTTCTGTAAAGCGAATAATCCAGCTAGTAACTAGACTAATGCTCTTTTTTGCTGCGTCCGTTTCCCCGGCTCTTTTTCGACAAAAATATCCCGGCCGGTAAAAGGATCCTGCCCAGTATAATACATTAAGGCCGAATAGGTAGAGGGCAGAGGAGTAAAGATCTGCACCTGCTCCGGCAAGACTTTAAGCTCCCGGCTGGCAAACTTTTTTAATGCGCGCATATCTTCCAATTCACAACCAGGGTGAGCCGCGATCAAATAATAGGTCAGGAATTGCTTCCGACCGGCTTCTTTGTTCAACTGGTTAAACTCTGCCCGGAATCTTACCAGATATCCGGACCCTGGCTTGCCCATGGCCGCCAATACCCGATCCACAGAATGCTCTGGCGCGATTTTAAGTTGCCCGGAAACATGATGATTTACTATCTCCCGTAAATAATCAAGGCCGGCCACCTGGTCATCCAGTACCAGATCATACCGGATACCAGAGGCAACAAATACTTTTTTTATCCCTGGCACCTGGCTGATTTTTTGCAGCAGCTTTATCTGTGGCCGGTGATCCAGGACCAGTTGCCGGCATTTCTTGGGAAAAAGGCATCTTTTATTGGCGCAACTGCCGGATTTTATCTTCTGGTCACATTCAATACTATACATATTCGCAGTCGGGCCGCCCACATCCAGGATATAGCCCTTGAAATCAGGTAGTTTGGCAATAGCCGTCGCTTCCTGGATGATCGATCTTTCGCTGCGGGAAATAACGGTTCGGCCCTGATGCACGCTAATCGAACAGAAATTGCATTCACCGTAACATCCCCGGTGCGTAGTGATGGAAAACTTGATCGTTTCCAGGGCTTTGACCAGTCCCTGCTTTTTATAATAAGAATGCACATCCCGCTGGTAATCAAGATCAAAAACATGATCCAGTTCCTGTCGGCTCATATTCTGGCTGGGTGGATTATGAACCAGGTACCTGGTATCCTGCAATTGGCATAATCCCTGGGCAGTTAAAGGATCATTGTTCTGGTAGAACAGGTGAAACATCTCGCTGAATTTTTGCTTATCATGAGCCACTTCTTCGTAAGAAGGCAAAACCAGGCATCTGGCTTTTGGAGACTTCGCAATATAGCAAAGACCTCTGATCTCACTGATATCTTCATTATTCCTGATTTTGGCAGCTAGTTCCAGGATACTATTCTCGGCCATGCCATAAACCAGAATATCAGCTTTGGCGTCAAAAAGAATGGATTTGCGGATCTTATCATCCCAGTAATCAAAATGGGCAACGCGGCGCAATGATGCTTCAATACCTCCCAGGACCAAAGGCTTGGTATTTTTAAAATATCTCCTGACCAGGTTGGCATAGACAATAGTGGCCCGGTCAGGCCTTTTGGTATTCTCGCCGCCGGGGGTCAGGTCATCCTTCCGGCGCCTTTTACCAGAAGCCGTGAAATTAGCGACCATTGAATCGATCGAACCGGCAGTAATACCCCAGAAAAGTTCCGGCTCTCCAAGCCGCATTATATCCGCACCGCCGGTAATATCTGGCTGGGCGATCACGCCTACGCGATAGCCTGCACTAGCCAGCAGGTTCCCGATCACAGCCACGCCAATATAAGGACTGTCAATATACGTATCACCAGAAACCAGGATAATATCCAGCCTGTCCCAGCCGAGCTCCTGCATTTCTTTTTTAGTGGTGGGTAAAAACATAAGTTAGGCTCCACTTCGTTCCGCTAACTGATTACACAGATTTTTACGGAGATTACACAGATTTAAAAGCCTAACTATTAATGAGGGCGGCGAGATATTGGCTGATCCGCCGGTGGATACTGGGAAATTCCCGGTTATCCAGCCAATCCTGACGGAAAACACTTGAGCCAAAGGCTACCGCACTCGCGCCATTGGTTAAATATTTCTTTAAGTTTGCGGGAGTAACACCACTACACGCCAGCAGTTCAATATTTTTAAAAGGGCCCTTAAGCTCTTTGAAATATTCCGGGCCAAAAGCTTTGGCCGGAAAAACTTTAACCATCGTGGCGCCGGATCGCCAGGCATTAAATACTTCCTGCGGGGTTAAGGCCCCGGGAAACACCGGGATCTTATTAGTAACACAATATTGCACTACTTCCGGCACCAAGGTCGGCATCACAATGAAAGTGGCGCCTGCCTGCAATGCGGCTTGCAGGGTCTCCAGGTCAAGGACCGTACCAGCGCCGATCGTCAAACGTCCGGCAGCCTTTTTCACGGTTTGGCGGATCAATTGCTCCGCGTTCTTTGTATTCATGGTAATTTCAATAGTTTTTAAGCCGCTATCGATCACGGTTTCCAGTAAAGGATCAAGAATATCCATGCTTACATCGCGCATAATGCCCATGATCGGCTGTTGTTTGAATTTGGCTATGTCCATATATTATCTTCCCCTACTCCTCATCCGTGCCAACCAGGCTTTCATAGAATTCGCGGTAATTTTCTTTTTCTTTGCCGTTGCGCAAAGCCATGGCGACGCGCGGATGTTCGTCCAGCAGGCCAGTGATCATGTACGGTATGATATAGCCCCATTCTATTTTATCCCGCAGGGGAATGAATTCCTTGGAAATCACATCCAATATCGGCCGGATATCGTATTTGGGATTTTTCAGGAAACCCATGATCAGCTCCAGCGGACAGTTGCCAGCGGCCCGGCCCAATCCGTAAATCGTGCCGTCCACATAATTAGCGTCGTGGATGATAGCTTCTATGGTATTACTAAAGCCCAATTGCTGGTTATTATGGGCATGTATTCCTATTTCTTTGGTCTTAACTATGCTCTTGGCTTTCTTAATGAGAAATTCCGTGGTCTCCTGGTATAGCGCGCCGTTGCTGTCTACAATGTAGATAACATTGGCCTTGCACTCTTTTTCCAGCTGGGTCAGAGATTCGGTCAGTTCATTGTCCAGTGCCCGCGAAATAGCCATAATGTTCACGGTGGTCTCATAGCCTTTGTCGGCAAAATGATTTACCAGAAAAATTGCTTTATCAATGTCTTTGACATAAGAGGCTACCCTGATCATCGCGACCGGACTGTCCTTGCGCGGCTTAATATCTTCAATATCCACCCGGTCCACATCCACCATGACCGAGATCTTGGTGTTTGATTCGATCCCGTCAATGACTTTCCTGATATCATCATCTTCGCAGAATTTCCAAATACCGTAATCCTTGGTACTAAAAAGCCGTTTGGAATTCTTATATCCTATCTCCATGTAATCAACCTTGGCTTCAGACAATGCCTTGTACACTTCGCGCACAAAGCGGTGATCAAAATCATGATTATTGATCAAGCCCCCATCCCTGATGGTACAATCTAATACCTTAATTTTATCCCTGAACATTATGTTCCCTCCTGTAAACCTCCCAAACCCTGCTCAAAGGGGCTCCCGCCCCTATTGCGTTCGGCCGGCGATTTTACTCCGTAAAATCTAAAGCTTCGGCCTTACTGTTACCCCTTGGGAGGTTTCCTTTTTTTATTTTATCATTCGCTTCTTCATGCGCCAGACACTCCAATAGAAGAGCCCAAGACTGGGTACAATTAGAAATAGCATATTAGTTATTGGCCGTTGAGGCGCCGTGCCCATGACCAGGGCGCGGGATAGCTCTACCGCGTGAGTCAAGGGGAAAACACTCGAAAGCGCCTTTAACCAGCCAGGTGACTGGCTCAACGGGAAAAAAATACCGGAAAAAAAGAACAGTGGCGTAATGACCAGTTCCAGAAAATAGCTGAAATAATCAAAATTCGGAGCCCAAGCCGTAATGAGCATGGCGAAACTGGCGAAATGGAAACCAACCAGGAAGATCAATAATGGAATAAATAATGACCAGCTGGAATGAACCAAACCAAAAGCAGCGATCACAGCAAACATCATAATACCACTAAACATAGCCTTGGTAGCACCCCAAACAATGTCCCCCGCTACCACATCTTCAATATTTACCGGAGTGACAATGATGGCATCGTATGTTTTCAGATGTATCATTTTTAAAAAACTTTCAAAGGTGCATTCATATACTGCCGCAAACATGGCTGATGAAACAATGATCCCAGGAGCCAGGAACTGGATATAGGAAACTCCCTCTATCTGCCCTAAAAACGCGCCCAGGCCAAAACCCATAGCCAGTAAATATAAGATCGGATCACCCAGGTTGCCGACCAGGTTCACATAAAAAAACTTCAGGAATGAAATATAATTCCTGTACCAGACCTTGGCCCAGCGAGACGATACTTTAATCAACAAGATCCCTCCCCGTAAGTTTCAAAAAAACATCTTCCAGTGTCGCGGGGCGACGCAGTATATGTTTATATCCCTTATCGGCGAGATGATTAAGCAGCGGACGGCAGTCCTGGCAGTACAGATAACATTTCTGGCTGGTCTCTTCCAGAGTTACCGGGAAGCCGGAAGAATCCTGCTTTAGCTTTTCCGCTGTCGTATCTAGCAGCCTGACCTCCACCACTTCCTCGCCGATCTGTTCCCGGATAAGATCTTTGGGTTTACCTACGATCATGATCTTGCCTTTATCCATCACCGCTATACGATCGCATAATTCCGTGGCTTCATCCATATAATGGGTGGTAATGATCATGCTGACATTCTGGTTCTTCAGTTCGTGCAGCCGGTCCCAGATCAAATGCCGCGCCTGCGGATCCAGCCCCACGGTGGGTTCGTCCAGGATAAGCAATTTAGGATCATTGATCAGGCCACGGGCGATCATGAGCCGGCGCTTCATGCCGGAAGAAAGCTCATTGATCTTCACTTTTTCTTTTTCTGTCAATTGGACAAAAGCCAGTAGTTCCTTGGCGCGGGTACGGGCAACGGCCTTAGGTATATCAAAGTAATTAGCATACATGGTCAGGTTAGTAAAAACATTCAGGTCCTCATCCAAGTTGTTATCCTGGGGAACAACTCCCAGATCAGCCTTGACCAGTTCCGGATGGATACTGGGATCTTGGCCCAGCACCGACAACTCGCCGCTGGTGCGCGGCACAAAACAATAGATCATTTTCATCGTGGTGGTCTTGCCAGCGCCATTAGGACCGATAAATCCAAAGCATTCTTTCTCTTGCACTTTGAATTCAATGCCGTTGACCGCAACCATCTCTTTATATTTTTTTATTAGATTATTCGCTACAACTACCATTGTTTTCTACCCCTCTACCACTTTACCCCTCTATCACTATGTCTAAAAAGTAACATAGTACTTGTCTATTAAAAACGCGGGGTTGTAGGACATCTTGCTGGCCCGCAAGCCAAGCTCTCCCAGGTCTTCTTCGCGATTTATATATTTATAATCTTTAGCTTCATGGGAAGCAAATTCCTGGTTGATAACCGCGGGCAGTTCTTTATAATCGCTATCTACTTTTTCAAAATGCACGACAAAGGTATTTTTATTCAGCTCTTCCCCTATGGTAAAGGCCACGATCTGTTTATCGATGTCAATTATCCCGCCGCATAAGCCCAGTTTTTTGAAATTATCCAAGGCCTCTTTGCAGGCTTCTATTTCACTGCGCAGGGACAGCGAACATTCCCAGTAGTCGCAATGCTGGTGGTACCATTTCTCCAGCAGGTCTTTGCAACCATTGATATGTTTGGAATCAAGAGGCTGGTAAGTGTAATCAACTTTCTTTTTAAACCGGCTGATATGATTTCGCTTGCCGTCGTACTTTTTTCCTTTAAGCGTGATCAGGTCACTGGCATTATAGACATAATCACTGGCGTCGCAATCGATGGCAATAGGCGCGGTCGGGTAATAAAGTTTGAATAATTGCAGCTGGTCCTCAGGAAAGAGCCCAAAGCGTACTTCTTTCCATTGGCTGCGCGCGTAATTCAGGCAGGCGTCTAGGGATTCTTTTAGCCGGATGCCACCGATGAATGGCGTGAATATCTTGTGGCCATGTGAGTCTACCAGCTGGATGATAATATTTTCATACAACAGGGCGATTTTAATATCAAAAATAAGCCGCCAGGTAAAAAGATTGGCAAAGGTATATTCGGAGATACGCGGTTGTACTTGGCGAAAATAATTATCGAACAAACGCTTGTCGTCTAATTTAATTTCCCGGAAATTTGGGAATACAGGTATTGGCTCCATATGTCTTTCTCCTTTAGCAAAAATCCTCTAACACTTGGGATATTTTAGAAATATCTATTGGTTGTTTCACCAATGGGCCGTTCTTTAAAATAGGTATCTGTTCTTCGTACACCGGCCGCGGGTTAAGATATAGCAACCCGAGCGGAATATGCTCCCCCCATTCAGCTGCCTTTTCCATAGCTTTAGCCTTATCTTTAGGATCGTAATCAACCGGTAATTTATAAGCCCGCTGGCGATACCATTGGTAAGTGTTGATCTTATTGAAACTCACGCACGGTTGCAGCACATCGATCAGGCTTAATCCTTTGTGTTGGATGCCCTGCTTGATCAAATTCTTTAGCTGCTCCGGCTCCCCGACAAAACCCCGGGCGACAAAACTGGCATTTAAGGCAATCGCCACAGCTAATGGGTTGAAGGCCGGGACTGGTACGCCATGCGCCTGGATCTTAGTAACTACGCCTTGGTCTGTTGTCGGGGAGGCCTGCCCTTTGGTCAGGCCATAGATCTGGTTATTATGCACGATCAAGGTAATATCAGGATTGCGCCGGAGAGCATGAATAAAATGATTACCACCTTCTCCATAAGTACCGCCGTCGCCATCAGTAATAATTACTTTTAGCTCATGATTAACAAGCTTAGCGGCAATAGCCGGCGGGATCGCCCGGCCATGCAGGCCGTTAAACACATGTCCCCTGGTATAGTGGGGCAGCTTGCTGGCTTGGCCGATACCTGAGACAAATAAAATTTGTTGCGGCTCCAGGTTTAATTCCACCAGGGCCTTTTGCAGCGCTGTCAGTATGCCGAAATTGCCGCAGCCGGGACACCAAGCTGATTCTTCGCCGATAAAATCCTTAGCGATCACCATATTCCAGGACCTCCTTTTGGAAGAGATCAACAATTAGCTGCGGATAGAACGGCTGCCCGTTAAAGCGCAAGATCTTATGCGTGGGCAAAATACCGGTCTGGCCGGAGATAATACGCATGAATTGGGCCGTAGCATTATTCTCCACAGCTACGATGTTATCATACTTCGACAGTTCACGGCTCAGGTAATCAGCCGGTAATGGCCAAAGCTCATTAAAATGCAGCATTACCACTTTTCTGTTTTTAGCATTGAGGATATCCACTGCCTCTTTCATCGCCCCGTAGGTGGAGCCCCAGCCAATAAGCACGGTTTTAGCGGCGCTATCGCCATATTTTAGCGGCAAGGATATTTCCTCGCGCATATATTTATATTTAACCAGCCGTTTCTTGACGATCTCTTCCCGCCAGGAAAGATCTTCAGTGATATGTCCCCTGCTGTCATGCTCATCGCTGTCGGCAATGACCAAGTGCCGGCTGGCCCCGGGAATAGTGCGCGGGGATACTCCTGTTTCGCTGAGGTCATACCGCCGGTATTCTTTAAGATCTGTTAATTCCTGCTGAGACAATAAGTAGCGCTCAATTTTTATTTTATCGGGATCAAATTTCGCCAATGTCCAGCCTGAATCAGCCAAATGCTGGTCGCTCATGATCAGCGCCAATACCTGGTACTTATCCGCCAGGTTAAAAGCTTTTTGGGTCAGGTAAAAAGCATCCTCCGGGGTTCGCGGCGCAAAAATAAAACGCGGGAATTCACCTTGCCCGGCAGCAAGAGCGAATTCCAGGTCTCCCTGTTCGGTCCGGGTCGGCAGCCCGGTACTTGGCCCCGGCCTTTGTCCGAGAACCAGGACAACAGGGACTTCAATACTGCCGATCAGGCTGACCCCTTCGGTCATCAGACAGAAACCTCCGCCGCTGGTGGCAGTCATGGCCCTGACTCCGGCATAAGCTGCTCCGGCCACGAAATTAATGGCGGCAATTTCGTCTTCCGCCTGTTCAACTACAATACTGAATTCATCCGCCTGGCCGGCAAGATAATTCAGGATCCCGGTAGACGGGGTCATGGGATAGCCGCTATAGAATTTCACGCCGCTGGCAATGGCTCCCAGTCCGATTGCTTCACTTCCGTTAATATACATTTTACCGGTTGTTTTCCCGGATTTGATGCTGACCTTGCTTTTCAGTTTCTTGGACAGTTCAAACCCAGCCTCGGCGCATTTTATGTTAGTTTCAACTATTTTCGGATCTTTTTTGGCAAACACTTCATGCAGCAGCCCGGACAAGAGACTTAAATCAAAATTCAGCAGGCCACAGCAGGCTCCAACCGCCACTGTATTGGCAAAAATAGTATTCCCGCCGATCGTCGAAGCGATCTTGTCCCAGGGGATGCTGATCAATCTTTTGTCTTCCCTGGAAAGATGAACGCTTTCCCCGTCATAGAAGACAAAGGCTTCGGGTTCCAGGTCAGGCCAATGCAGGTCGATCGTTTCCAGATCAAGGGCGATCAGCAGGTCGATCTTAGGTTTTTGCGCGCTGATAGGCTGGTCGCTGACCCGGATCATAAAAAAATTATGCCCGCCGCGTACCCGGGACATATAGTCCTGGCTGGTAAATACTTCATACCCGCCACGCAAAAATAGTTTGCTCAGGGCATCACTGATCGTCTGCAGCCCCTGGCCCGCTTTACCGCCGATAACAATGTTATAATCTAAATTCATTGATTTGTATCCTTATCTGTGCTAAAAGAAAGATATTAACTTGTTTTGAGGAGTTTTTTATGATCAAGCCTAATCCATTTACTCCCCAGTCTGGCTGGGAACCAAAAATATTCGGGGGACGCGAAGACCAGGTCCAGCATTTCCTGAAAACTATGGAAGAAGCAGTGACCACCCGGTCTAATCACATGGTTATTATCGGACAATGGGGCATCGGTAAAACTAGCTTGCTTAAACAATTTAAAAAAATTACCCAGGAACAGGGTTATTTAGCCAGCTTTTGCCCGATCAGCCAGGTCAAAGAACGTTCTTCTTCTACTGCCGCAGTTAACCTGATCATGCAAGAAATACTGAACGGCTTTCCGCAAGCTGTTAATGAAACAAACTCCTCTAAACAAAAATTGCAGCCCCAGGTACTATTTACCAAATATTTACTGGAGCTTTGGCCGCAACTGAAAACCAAACTAGCAGTTGTCTTGATGGATGATGTACAAAACCTGGCCAGCGTTTCTGTCGTTATTGATCTGCTGCGCGCGGTCTTGAGCAAGGAAGAAATAATTACGCAGACTAGGTATTTATTTGTGCTGGCCTCTACCACTGACGGTTGGGAGAATTTCATCAATAAACATGACCCGGTTGGGCGTTTCTTCCGCCGCCGGGAAATGATCGGCAATTTAACTCCTGCCGAGGCACACGCCGTGATCTCTAGTACGCTTCAGGATTCTGGCGTGTCTTTTGACCAGGCGATCATTAATGAAATATACCGTTATACCCAGGGACATCCCTATGAACTGCAATTACTAGCCAGCCATCTTTTCGCAGCCCAGTTACAGGGCAAAGTGACTATGAGCGAATGGCTGCCTGCTTTTAAGACTACATTGCGTGAACTGGGCAAGGATTATTTCCAAAGCTTATTCGAACGAGCAAGTGACAGGGAAAAAGAAGTATTGTTAGTACTGGCGGAGGCTAAAGCAGCATTGCCGCAAAGTGAGATTAGAAGGATAATGATCGTGGAAAAGCATGCTAAAAACTTCCCGGTAGCCAATATAAAAAACTTCCTCTACCGCTTACATGACAAAGGGCTGGTGAAACGCCAGGACAATGGTAATTTCCAAATACTCGATCCTATTTTTGGCGAATATATTAAGAGCAATATCTAAATCCTAATTTCTAAATGCTAAACAATATCAAATTTCTAAACGTTTTAATATTGGAATTTAGTGTTTCGGATTTATTT
>CAYTYR010000033.1:0-14693 GCA_964441745.1 uncultured Clostridia bacterium | reverse complement strand
CATATACTGCTAACTTCTTTGGAGGCATGGATCCTAACACGCAAATGTGGGCTCAATTGGAATATATTTCCTTGCCAGCTGCGCCAACCGTAACTATTTCCCAGCGGCAGATCATTGTTGGCGGGATTGGCCATGATGTCGGTGATGTCCCTTCAATATTGCCTGGTTCAAACGACCAGAATGAGAATGGCGCTGAAATATCGTTTAAATATGCTATCACCCCAACCACAACAAATGAATGGGAAATGGGCGGGACAGCCAAGATCTGTATTGATACTAATGGCAGCGGCACCTATGATCCTTTTGATTATTCTGCATTTTTCTGGGATTCTAACGGCGGACCGTATTACTCTACTGAGGCCGGTTGGAATTGGTCATTCTTTAATAATTTGACTACCGCGCAAAGAGCAGCTTATAAACTTACCCAGCAGCAATATGATGTTTTACGGGGTAGCAAAGACTGGTCGATGGACCAGTGGATCAGCGGGTATGATGTCAAAACATATGGCTTTGTCAATGTGAAAGCGCGTTGGGATGGCCGGGATAATTCCTGGAATATTGTGCCAGCCGCTACCTATACAGTCCAGCTAAAAGTATATAATCCTAACTATGATTCAAACGATGAAACCGCCAACCTGGCTTACGGGCCGGATACTGACCTGAAGATAAAAGTAGCTGGCTCCAGTATCGCCGGTACGATCAGGGATGATGTCGGCAATGCTGTTCCCAATATCCGCGTAAATGCCGGCTCGATGTCGAGCTGGGGGTCTGCTTATACCAAGGCTGATGGCACTTATGTGATCAGCGGCTTGGTAGCTGGCAGTTATCATTTAAATACTGAATCCGGAACTTCCGGATTCCCCAACCAGGATCGTCAGGAAAATGTAATTGTCACTGCTGATCAACAAGTTACTGGCATTGATTTCACCTTGGAGCGGGGCGGTTCGATCACGGGAACTATCACCATACCGGCTCCTGGTTTTGTGAAATATAAAAATCCCTGGTCCTGGACCAATGATCCAAATGATCCAGGTTACTATATCACCAATGGGAATCTCAATATCAATGCCTGGAGTCCAGGAAGTTCGCAGCATGGCTGGACTAATGTTTTTGTGGAAGATGATAATGATGCTACTGCTGTGCAGAGCATAAACTATACTTTGAACCTGCCTCCGGGTACTTATAATCTGAATGCCCAATTGGAAGGATATGCCAGTAACGCTGAGACAGCGATTGAAGTAGTGAAAGGCGCAGCTACAGCTAAGAACATAACCATGGTCAAAGCCGGGACTATATCAGGTACAGTAACTTTACCGGCAGCCAGGGCAGATCAAGTCATGATCGATGTTTCGGCCGAAAGCTCTGACGGCAAGTCTTTTGGTTGGGGCGGAACCATGATCCCAGCCGGATCAACCTCAGTGCCTTATACGATCAGGAGTTTAGCCGCAGGAACCTATACGATCAGGTTTAATTGCTGGGGTAAGTATAAACCTGGCAAGATCGAGGGAGTAGTTGTTACCGCGGCAACCGATGTTCCTAACAAGGATTATACCTTTGATGCTGGCCAGAGTCTGAAAGGCAAGATCAAGATCAATGCCAGCACCTTGGATGTCATGACCTCAAATATGGGTGGCGGCGGACAGCCGATGATGGTATCGGGATCTTCTGTAGCAAAGAAGAAAGTAATCTTCGATCCTCTGACCCAGTTTACCTTATGGATCAATGCCTGGAGCCCGAGCACTGGTTATGGTACTGGCGCCGAGGTTGTAATTACCAAGAGCGCTACGGCGCAAGAAGTTGATTATGAGATCACTGGTTTGGAAGACGGGGTCTCCTATCAGTTAGATACATGGCTGTTTGGTTTTGAATTAAAAGACCGGCCAATTGTTTATACTACCCCAAGTACTACTGCTGATATATCCTTGGAAGCTTTTGCCGGTTCCATCAGCGGAAAAGTCACTGGCACTGGTGTTGATATGGCCAAGGTCCGCATAATTGCCCGGGAACCGTGGTGGGATGTATGGCGTACCCCGAAAGTCGCTGCTCCAGCGGCTGATGGCACATATACTATTGAAGGTATAGGCACTGGTGAATATATTGTCACCTGTAATGAATACAGTGTTGCTCCTTCGACTACTAATCCGATGGGACAGCCCAGCGGCAATTTTGGTATGGTTACTGAACGCGAGCCTGTAGCCAACGGCGAAGCAAAAACAGGTGTTGATTTTGCTTTGGCTGCTGGCGCTACTATTCAGGGAGTGGTGACTATTAGCGCCACTAATCCGCCGCTGAAATCAGACGGTACTGCCTATACTCTGGCTGACCTGGCAGGTAAGACGGTAGAGGCTTATCCAGTCAAAATGATGTGGATGGGCTGGACGACAGCTTACAAGGCGCTGATCACCATAAATGCCGCCGGTCAAGCCGTCTATAGTTTGAGCGGCCTGGGAGATGATATCTACAGCGTAGTGCCGCAGAAATATAGCTGGGCTGCAACGCAGAGCGCCTTTACTTTCGGACAGCAGCAGCCGGATGTGGCAGTACAAAGCGTGATTGTCGCGGTCAAGAGCGGAGATACCGCCGAGCGTAATTTTGAGATCTCCAATGGCTATAATATTACCGGTACGATCCAGCGCCCAAGTACCACGGGAGTCGCTGGTGATGGTGAAGATCATTTCTTTGTGTCATTAAACAGCGCTGCCGGTAATAAGACCGAGCTTGGCGGCACCAGCGTGGACTTTATGGACCAATCCAACTGGCAATGGCTGCCAGCTTCAGAAAGAGTCAATAATACTACCAAGCGCAGTTTGTCCTTTACTCTCAAACATGTGCCTAACGGGAATTATGTGTTAAGAATATTCCCGTGGAAAAATGCATATAAAGAAACATCAAAAGAAGCGATAGTGGCCAGCGCTGATCTCAGTCTGGGTACGTTCAATATGGCCCAGGGCGCATCAATTAAGGCCAAACTAGTGGACGCTGAAACAGGTATGGCCGTGACGGATGATAACGGCGTGAGTGTCCATTGTGAAGCCCGTCCCTGGATCGAAGGCAGTTGGCGTGATAGTTCCCAGATGTTTGAAGAAGATATGAGCGGAACCAGTGTGTCTGTATCGACAGCGACTGATACGACTAAGTTCTGGGAAAAGCAAGCCGGGCAGAAAACCGGTGTCTTCAGGATGAGAAACCTGCCGGCTGGCACGTATATGCTGGAGATCGTCTCTGGGGGCAAAACCCAGGGGTCAGGATTTAGCGCATCGACCTCGAACAAAGTCTATATTAATCAGACTATTGCTGGCATTGTAGTGCCAGATTCAACTGATGAAGTTGACTTGGGCACGATCAAGCTAAAAGGCGGAGTCACAATATCCGGTAATGTTACTGATGCTGTTGGCAATAAAGTAGCTAATGTGCTCATAGCGGCAATACCCAGTGGCGGGCGTAAGGAAGTGACACCGACCACGACTAAGACGGATAAAGACGGTAAATTCATTCTCGAAGGAATTAATCCGTTGATCGGTTTCTGGGATGTGACCGCGGCCTATCGTCCCCGCGAAAACTGGAAGGGCGGGGTTAAAACTAAATATGGCGAACAGACCAAGATCGCCATCGCGCCATTAGCTGCTGATGTTAACTTTGTAATTGAAGATGCTAATGCTAATATCAGCGGCAGGGTATTAGCTATCGCCGGCAGGGAATTGGCCATGCCATTCCCAGGCGACGAAATGCCGGTAGCTGACATCTTGTTGCAGAACCAAAGCCAAACTTATAGTGATCCTTTTGGCGGCGTGGAAGAACCCTCGACCCCTGATGGAAGATTTACTATTTATGGGGTTGTCCCTACGGGCTTGAATCCAAATGGTACCAAGAAGAATCTGTATACCCTAAAAGTATTTTCCAAGGGTGCAGCGACCTATATTAAAAATAATATTGAACTGTCTGCTAATGC
Organism: uncultured Clostridia bacterium; assembly: GCA_964441745.1. GTDB lineage: Bacteria > CAYTYR01 > UBA6262 > UBA6262 > UBA6262 > UBA6262. The sequence continues at coordinate 10,744 of CAYTYR010000033.1, read as the reverse complement.
CACCACTTCTGTCGGTGACCTGCAATTAATAAGCGGCGCTTCAGTAGGCGGGACGATTAAGGATACTACTGGCAAGAATGTGGCTAGTTCTTTATTTGAACTGCCGCTGGTATCCACGCCTGATTTCAGCACTATGACTTTTGGTACATTTACCACTAATTCAGCTACTAATGAGATAGAAAGGTATGATATCGAGGGACTGACTCCGGGCACTAATTATTATGTAGTACTGGCGGCCAGTGAAGGTGCAGATCTTTATGTCGATAACAGTGTAGTCACTGCCGCGGCAGCTACTGATGTCCTGACCAGGAATATTACCTGGGTCAACAAGCCACCGTACTTTATGGCGGCGGCAGTCAAGAATGAAACTGGAAAATTCCTGATCGGACTCTGGGCGACCGAATCAGTTACTGAAGCAGCAGCTTCTGATGTGGTTACAGTGGTCGCGAATCCAGCGAATAAAGCGCAGCCTGGCGCAACTGCGCAAGGCTCCTTGTCCCAACTGGAAATGGCTCTGGATAAGCAGGAAATAACCGGTGTATTTACACCAAATGCAGCTGATGAGGTCTTTACCCTGAAGGCCACGGGTCATGATGTGACTGGCTTGGTTGGTAATGGGACCTATACGTTTGATACTGCAGTCGAGGCCTATAATGTGCAGATCATCAATCCGTTGATGGGTGGTTCAGTCTCAGCATCTACCAGCGATCCGACTAAGTTGACCATACCGCCGGGAGCTATTACTGATCCGAATGATCCAACCGGCAACATTGATGCTGAAGTCAGTAAAGCAATTGAAACTGGCGCCGCGATGATTACCAGCGCGCAAGGTGTACTTGTCAGGAGCAACGGCAAGAACCTGGCGCTGTCCAGATATCCGAAGAACTTCCAAAAAGCAGTAAATACTACTAATATAGTTGATGCCCAGGGTAAAGTAGTCGGCCGGGTAAGCTCCAGTGATAAGGTCAGCTCCTATTATGACTTCAAGATAGGCAGCGCTGCGGTACAAAGCGGCAAGACCGTCAAGGTCACTATTGCCTATGATTCAACCTTAGTCACTGACACAAACCTGATCGATGTCTACTACCTGGGAGATAACGGCTGGGTACTGGAAAACACCGGCAGAACTGTAGATACGAACAACAAGACTATCTCGGCTGAAGTTAATCATGCTTCCCTGTTTGCTGCCTTTAAATCCTTGAGCGGAGCTAATGCGCCTTCGGGAATCCCGGATAGCTATACGGTGTATCCGTATCCTAATCCGTTCAAGAAGAAAACTGCCGCATCCGAACTTACCATTAAAGTGGGTATCCCGGCTGGTTCCACCCGTGATGTCAAGATCAAGATCTTTAACATTGTTGGTGAACTGGTCAGAGAGATCAACGAATCTGGTAAAGTACCGGGTTGGCATGATATTATCTGGAATTGTAAGAATGACGGCGGCTCGGAAATTGCCAGCGGCGTGTATATAGCGCAAGTAGAAGCTGGCGGTGATGAAAAGATCGTGAAGATCGCGGTCTTGAAATAAAGTATTCGCGTAATTAGCGGTTTTATTCGAGTTATTAGAAATCAAAGAAGGAGGAATTAGTATGAAAAGAGGATGGGGAATTTTGTTAGTGATCTTAATAATGTGCTGTCTGATTGGAACCGCCTTTGCTTCCAGCAAAGTCGGCACTTCCGGAGCCCAATTTTTGAAAGTTGGGGTAGGCGGCAGGGCTACGGCTATGGGCGGCGTGTATACCGGGGTGGCTGATGATGTCAGCGCGCTTTATTGGAATCCCGGCGGATTAGGCGGAATTAAATCCACCGAAGTGCTCTATACCTACAATAACTGGTTTCAGGATATTACGCATCATTTTGTCGGTGGCGCGGTGCCGACTAAAGTCGGCGTGTTTGGCCTGGGCATAACGATGCTCGGTATGGACGACCTGGAAAAAAGGACAGCTGATACAGCAGACGCAGAAGGAACTTTTAAGGCGCAGGATATGGCGATAGCTGTGGCCTACGGAAAAGAAATTACCGAAACCCTGATGGTTGGCGGCAGCCTTAAAATGCTAAGCTCTAAAATAGATGATGAAAGCGCCAGCGGAATAGCCGTAGACTTAGGCGCTATAATGAAGACTGCTGTTCAAGGATTGAATGTCGGCTTGGCAGTGACTAACCTTGGCAGTGAATACAAGTTCATTGATGAAGGTGATCCTCTACCTATGACGGTCAAAGTCGGCGCTGGATACAAGATCTTGAATGATGCTTTGACTTTGGCGGCAGATGTTATTTATCCTAATGATAATGATGTGATGCTTGGCGCGGGAGTGGAGTATGCGTTAAAATTTGGTGAGGGAGGAGCTCTGGCGCTGCGTACTGGTTACAAAACAGGCGTAGATACCGGCGGGTTGAGCGGTTTAGGCGCTGGGATAGGTATTAGCTATCAGATGTTTGGTTTTGACTTTGCCTGGACACCATATGGCGATCTTGGCGATGCCATCCGCGGTTCGCTCTCTTTGAAATTCTAGTATATCCTATACTTGATTACACAGATTACGAAAGAGATTACACTGATTAAAAGCAAGCAAGTTCTTTAAAGGAATGATTTGTAATATAGAACACATTGAATTTATAGAAAAGGACTTCCCCATCCTTTTTTTGTAAAAACGATTACACGGATTAAAGAAACGGATTACGCAGATAATAAAATGCCCTGTGCTATAAAATAGCACAGGGCATTAATTTTTAATCTGTGTAATCGCTTTTCGTAATCTGTGTAATCACCTGCCAGTAGGCAGGTTATTTGCGATCAAAGAAGGGGTTTTTGCCGCTGACGGAAAGGGGGATGCCCATAATGATCTTGTTTTCTTCTCCCAGCAGATTCATTTCCCGCACGGCCCAGCCTACAGTGTACATGATCCGGTTATCGATCCTCAGATCCGCCGCTTTGCTCACTGCCGCTCCAACCGCAATGCCCAAGTCATGGGAATTAAAGATGCAAACTGTTTTCTTCGCCCGGCTTTCCGTACAGTCCTTGTTACCGCATAACCCGCATAATTTCAGGTCAACTGGATCTATTTTAGTGCCAAGCAGGATCAATACCTGTGACTGGCGGACACCTTTGGCATCGCGAACATATCCCTGATGATCATATTTTTTGGCGATCTCTTCCATTTTATCCGCGATTTTATCTTTATCACTGCCGGACACGATCATCGTTGTTAAATTATCAAGGCCTTTGGCTTTAGGCGCAGTCCTCACCGCCAGGCAGATCTCCTCCGCCATCTTAACTAATACTTCTTCTTTCAATTCCGGATTTTTCATGATCATTTGTTTCCTCCTTGCTTTTGCTATACGCTATACGCCATACGCTATACGCCGTTTCTAATAGCCGCCTTCACCTACACCAGTTATTTCTTCTTTGCTTATCCTAGGAGAAGCGTACTCAGTAGGCTCTGTTCCAGCTAAATAGCTTTCCAGGAAAGGTTTTGGCCAATTAGGAGGCGCCAGTAATCCTGATTTATAATCTATCTGAACCTGTTTGATTTTCGAGGGGATCTTAAAATCACTGGCCGGGATATTTTGCAGGGACTGTTCCATGAAATCTGTCCAGATCGGGCAAGCGATCACTCCGCCGGTTTGTTTTTCACCGATAATCCGATGATCGTCATAACCGATCCACACTCCGCAGGCCAAATCCGGAGTATAGCCGATGAACCAGGCATCCCGGTAATCATTGCTGGTGCCGGTTTTCCCGGCGCAGGGACGGCCCAGAGCTCTAGCCGCGTAGCCTGTGCCATTCTTTACTACGCCTTTAAGTAAATTAGTCATGAGGTAAGTAGTTTGTTCTGAAAGGACTGGTTCTTCCACCGGGATGTTCTGTTCCAATATATTACCGCTGGCGTCTTTGATCATTATTATGCTATAAGGCATAGTCCTGATGCCATAATTAGCAAAAGTACAAAAAGAACTGGTAATCTCTTGCAGGGTTACTTCACTGGTGCCGAGAGACAAAGATAAGTTATTCCCTAACTTGCTTTGTATTCCTAATTGCCTGGCATAAATAGCCACTGTTTCCGGCGTTAATTGTACCGTAAGTTTGACTGCGCAGACATTGCGGGAATTTTCCAAAGCCCGGCGCAAGGTAGTTGGCCCCCAGAATTTCTGATCATAATTTTGCGGGATCCATTCTTTTTCATCTCCTCCTACCAAGGTGACCGGGGAATCATCGATCAGCGATGATGGGGTTAAGCCACTTTCCAATGCAGCGGTGAAAACAAAAGTTTTAAAAGCGCTGCCTGGCTGACGTTTAGCCTGGGTGACCCGGTTGAATTGGCTTTTTTCAAAACTACGACCGCCAACCAAAACTCTGATCTGCCCGTTCTTGGGATCAATGGCGATCAAGCCGCATTGTACCGGCGCATCGGTGGAAGCAGTAATATCATAAGGGCTTAATTTCTTGTCTAAGGCCATTTCTGCATTACGCTGCATTCCTAAATCCAGAGTAGTGTAAATCTGCAGGCCACCTTTATAGATCGCATCAGTGCCATATTTGTCTTCCAGTTCCAATTTTATATTTTCAATGAAGTATGGAGCAGCATTGGAAACATATTTTGGACGCTGGGTATAGTATTTATATTGAAGCGCTTTATCTCTTTCTTCCCTGGAAATATATTTTTGATTATACATCAGGCCTAACACGGTCTGGGCCCGGCGCTGGGCTGAAGCAGGTTTGTTAAACGGAGAGTAAGCTTTTGGCGCCCGTAGCAAGCCGGCTAAAAGTGCGCATTCTGCCAGGTTCAAATCCTGAACATGCTTGCCGAAATAAATCCTGGAAGCTTGTTCGACACCATATGCGCCATGGCCAAAAAACACCTGATTCAAGTACATCTGCAATATTTCTTCTTTAGTATATTTCTTTTCAATTTGCAGCGCTAACAACGCTTCCTTGATCTTGCGCTGGAAGGTCCGGTCCTGGGTTAGAAAAAGGGCCCTGGCCAATTGCTGGGTGATAGTACTGCCGCCTTCAACCACCCGGCCCCGGCAGAGATTATTCATGAAGGCTCTGCCAATACCGCGCAGGTCGATACCCCAATGCCTGAAGAAACGCTCATCTTCCGTAGCAATGACTGCGTTTTGCAGGTCTACCGGTATTCTTTGTAATTGTACTACGGTTCGCCGTTCAGTGAACATTTCCGCGATCACTTCATTATGAATATCATAAAAACGGGTGATCAGGCCTGGTTTGTATTCTTCCAGAGCTGTAGTAGAAGGAAGCTCTTTGGCATATTTGCGGAAGAGCTGCAAAACCGCTCCGGCGCCAATTAAAGCGCAGAGAAGTATGGCTATTATAATTCTGCTTACTATTACCTGTTTTTTGCGCATGAAAAAGATAATAACACATTATCCCAAAATTTGCAACAGGATTTAAAATCCGTGTCATCTGTTTTTGTAATCCGCGTAATCTCATCCTTCGACAAGCTCAGGACTCAATCTATAATGAAATGGTGAGCCTGTCGAACCATCTCGCTTGACGACTATATGATTAAGATAACGGTGTTGAATATATTTAATGAGCTATCAGGATAGCCAGGGGTTGGCGATATTTTTACTTGCCATTAGCCAGTTCCTGTGGTAATATCTTGCCATATGCAGGATTTAAACAGTCAATTAAAACTAATAAAAAAGGGCGCGGTGGAGTTAATCAGTGAAGATGAGCTGGTTAAAAAACTGCAGGAAAACCGGCCTTTGCGCATCAAATTCGGAGTTGATCCTACGACCGCGGATATCCATTTAGGGCATACTGTAGTTCTTACTAAGCTGCGGCAGTTTCAAGAATTGGGCCATAAAGTGGTATTTTTGATAGGTGACTTTACCGCTCAAATCGGTGATCCCAGCGGCCGCTCTGAGACCCGCAAGCCATTGACCGCGGAAGAAGTGGCCAGGAATGCGGAGACCTATTTACAACAGGTATTTAAGATATTAGATAAGGATCCAGCCAGATTAGAAGTAGTATATAATTCTCATTGGCTGGGGAAGATGGGTGTCAAGGAGATCATCGGTCTGGCTTCTCGCTACACAGTGGCGCGGATGCTGGAAAGAGATGATTTTCAGAAGCGCTATAAGGAAGGGACTCCGATCTCCATCTTGGAATTTCTTTATCCTTTGATGCAGGGTTTTGATTCTGTGCAGATCGATGCGGATGTTGAGATCGGCGGCAGTGACCAAAAGTTCAACCTGTTGGTGGGCCGGGAATTGATGCGTGATTATGGTAAGAAAAGCGCACAGGTAGTTTTGACTATGCCTTTACTGGAAGGTCTGGATGGCGTTCGCAAAATGAGCAAGTCCTACAATAATTATATAGGCATCACTGAACCACCTAAGGAAATATTTGGCAAGACCATGAGCATCACTGATGAATTGATGTACCGGTATTATGAACTACTGACTAATGAGGAAGTGGCAGAGATCAAAAAACAACACCCCATGGAAGCCAAGAAAAAACTTGGTGAGACCATGGTCGCCAGGTTCTATGATGAGGCTACTGCTAAGCTTGCCCGCGCCGAATTCGAAAATGTTTTTAAGGAAGGGCAACTTCCTACAGATATTATAGTAAAGATGTTCAATGAGGATGTATTACCTGCATTAGATGTGGTTTTTGCTTCTGGGATGGCTATTTCGAAACGAGAAGCAAAGAGGTTATTTGAGCAAGGCGCTATCAAACTTGATGGCGAAAAAATATCTGATCCTAAAACTCCGATAGATCTTACCAAAGAACACATCATCCAAAGCGGAACAAGGCAATTTAGAAGGGTAAAAAAAGATTAGATTTTATCAATTTTATTTAAAGAAGAGATATGGACGTTACTTTCAACTTTCAGTGCGAGCCCCCTTTGCTTTTTTAATTATTTTTGTTATGTTTTATAAAAAATGAGAGAGATAAAATGTCCAAACAAATTTCTATTGATAAACTAATAACTGCAACATTTTCTGGAATTAAGAAATCTCAGAAACAGTATGAAAGATGGTCTGGTGGTGATTGGCTTTGGAATGCACCTGAGTATCTAATTACGATAAATGTTGCCAAAGAAATGTCAGAGATTGATGGGTCAAAATATATCACTTTGGAACATGGTTCAACTGCTACAATAGAAGATGCAGGTGCGCGGGGAAGAGGAAGATTACCTAAGGATATTAGAGAGAAAGGCAAGGTCGACATATTGCTATGGTGGGGCAATAATACACCAAGAGCAGTAATTGAAATAAAATTATTTATTTATGATTTTAAACAATATGAAAAAGACATAAAAAGGATAAAGCAATTTTTAAAACCAAAATCTAACCAATCTTCACTTCAATTCGGCTTGTTGGGATATTACGATGCAGCAGATGATGGCAAACAAAAAAGTGCAAAACAAAAGATTGAAGATAAAAAAGTACGGATAGAAAAGAAAATTAAAGATATTTTAGGGGAAGATTATCAAGTCTCTTCAAAAAGCACAAAAATATATGAAGTTGAAGAGAGTGCTTGGTGCGCAACATGTGTGTTAATTAAATACAAGAAAAAGTAACAATCTAATCTACTGGATGCAAAATCGGTTCATTATGCGAGAACCCACGGGGAAACCACAGGGTCGGGCACTGAAACGTGAAAGGCTTAGCAAATAGAAACAATATGTTATAGTTACTGAGGGGATTTAATGAGAAAGTCTAGATTAAACAAGAAAGTCATAAAAATAAAATATTTGAGCGATAAGAGTATCGTTGAGGAAGACTTGCAATACTGGCTGAAGAAAACTCCGCGGGAACGAATTGATGCCGTTGAAATGCTCAGGAGGCAATATTGTGGAAGTGCAGAAAGACTTCAAAGAACTGTTAGAGTTGTTCAACGCCAGCAAAATTGAATATGTGATATAGTGGCAGGAGATAAAATGAAAATACAGGAAAACTATCAGCGTATCACCGATGACAGACGGTCCTTTGATATTCGTTTTTGGCAATCGCAAGGGGATCGCGCCATTTTTGAGGCAGTGTCCGAAATGCTGCGGGACTATTTTTTGATTAGAGGTAAAAATGTTAACGAATGCCGACTTCAAAGAACTGTTGAATCTTTTCGAAAAGAATAAAGTTCGCTATCTTGTCGTAGGCGGCTACGCGGTTATGAAATACAGCGAACCGCGATTTACGAAAGATCTTGATATACTAATAGCGACTGATCCGGAGAATGCGAATGCAGTATATGCGGCGCTTAAGGATTTTGGCGCTCCATTGGTAAACCTTACTGCTGATGACTTTACGCAACGGGGTTATTTCTATCAGATGGGAAGGCCGCCTTTGCGTGTAGATATTATGATGTCCATTCCAGGAATTAGATTTGAAGATGCGTGGAAGAACCGTGAGATGGTGGTATTAGATAATCTTAAGATTTCGTTTATTTCACGATCCGATCTGATTCGGTCAAAAGAGACGAGCGCCAGGCCGCAAGACAAAATCGACGCCGATAATCTAAAGAAGGCCGCACAATTGGATTAAGGAAAAAAAGATAAAAGTAAATGAGCAACCGGTATTCACCTGCGCGGAGCCCCCTGTGGCGCGTGGTCACCGCGCAGGTGTAAATTAGTTTTAATCAGCGTAATCTCTTTTATAATCCCTGCCCCGATGTCCATCGGGGTGAATATAATCATTTTTATAAAAAATAAGTGTGAACAAAGAAAAGGCTTGAAAAATATACGGAATTAGTATATATTAACAGTACGAGGAATTAAATGAAGAAAAAAAGGAATATAACAGCATATAAATGTAAAAAGAAAAAAAGCCTTAGTAATGGTTTTTTTGGAATAAAACCTATAAACTTTGGATTTGACACATCTATTTGCATTAAAGAAAAGAAGTGTCAAATTTAAATATGTGCTATAAAAAACATATTTTATTGGATACTTCTTTTTTAATTGCCTATTTAAATAAAGATGACTCATTTCATAAAGATGCAATAGCAATAAAAGAGTTATTAGAAGGAAATTCACTAAAGCCCGTATTTGTTATAACTGATTATATATATTGTGAAACTCTTCAAAGACTGTCAAGTTGTAAAGCTGCTATTTCTCTAGTTCCAAAAGCAGCTAAGGAAATGTGCGATACTTTTAAAATCTTTAATGTAAATGAAAAAATGTTTGAAGCTAGCTATAAATTATTCATTGAGAAGAATAAGTATGGATATTATATGAGTTTTATTGATTGTTCTAGTGCGGGTTTTATTAGAGATATTAGGAAAAAGGAAAATAAGGATAAACGAATTAATATCGATGCTGTAATAGCTTTCGATAAACATTATAATGAATTAGCTAATGAAATAAAATTTAAGGTCATTGATCAAAACAATATAAGTAAGCTTTCTGAATAAGGTTTCTGAGGAAGGTCTTTTGTCCGCCACTGGTACTTTGGCGCTGTGCCCGCCAAAGCCTTAGTGGCGGAAGACAATGAACGAGAGACGAAGCTTATCAGAGATAAGTTAGGAACGAGAGAAGCAGGCGCAGCAGAAAAGATTTTTCCGCAGTAGTAAAAGGACATTGCAAAGAAATATTAAAAATACCGCTTGACATTATTTAGAGGTTCTGGTACTATTAACAATGGATGCAAGAAGGGAGGGAACAGCAAGCAGAATTCCCGGCAGTAAATAACCTTCGCAATAAATCCTCGCAAATAAATTTAAAATAATTCTTGACAATAATTTTATAATAAGTATAATAGTTAAACCACTTAAGAAAGTGGTAAGTGGTTTTGTATATTTTTGTTTTCAAAAGTTCTTTGATAACTGAATAGGTGCAATATGGTAAAAACCATAAACCTTGTCGATTCTTAACAGAATCAACAAAAAATAGTAAAGCTAGCAAACAGTAAGATTAGAGCAGATTGATCTACTCTATAATTATATTATGGAGAGTTTGATCCTGGCTCAGAACGAATGCTGGCGGCGTGCTTAACACATGCAAGTCGAACGGGTTCTAGCAGAATATCGCTGGGATTAGTGGCAAACGGGTGAGTAACACGTGGGTAACCTACCTCCAAATGGGGAATAACCCGCCGAAAGGCGAGCTAATACCCCGTAGTACTGGAAGGTGCAATTCCTTCCATTTAAAGATGGCGTCCGTAAGGGGCTATCGTTAGGAGAGGGGCCCGCGGCCTATCAGCTAGTTGGCGGGGTAACGGCCCACCAAGGCAACGACGGGTAGCCGGCCTAAAAGGGCGATCGGCCACACTGGAACTGAGACACGGTCCAGACTCCTACGGGAGGCAGCAGTGGGGAATTTTGGACAATGGGGGCAACCCTGATCCAGCAACGCCGCGTGAGCGATGAAGGCCTTCGGGTCGTAAAGCTCTGTCAAGTGGAACGATGGGTTTCAGAGCTAACATCTTTGAGATCTGACGGTACCACTGGAGGAAGTCACGGCTAACTACGTGCCAGCAGCCGCGGTAATACGTAGGTGGCAAGCATTGTTCGGATTTACTAGGCGTAAAGGGAGCGTAGGTGGCTTTGTAAGTTGGAAGTGAAATTCCACAGCTTAACTGTGGAACTGCTTCCAAGACTGCTTAGCTTGAGTATAGGAGAGGGAAATGGAATTCCTGGTGTAGCGGTGAAATGCGTAGATATCAGGAAGAACACCGGTGGCGAAGGCGATTTCCTGGCCTAACACTGACACTGAGGCTCGAAAGCTAGGGGAGCAAACAGGATTAGATACCCTGGTAGTCCTAGCTGTAAACG
>CAYTYR010000032.1:0-16534 GCA_964441745.1 uncultured Clostridia bacterium | reverse complement strand
GTTTTACCGTCTATATAGTAGATTTATTCATCCACTTGAAAAGGAGAAGACCCAATTTTTTGTTTGGGCGTAAATGGCATCAGGCTAATTCGCCTTTTATCTCTTTCTCCAAGTATTTGAACTAGATAATCCCCCGGCACATATTTCAGATCCGGAGTATCATCTGATAATAATGAGCCAATAGTAGATGAAATATATGCGTTAGGTGTTTTGTTTATATCTTTATCCATCTAAATTTCCTTTAATTTCGAACTGTAAGCCATAACATAAATCATGACTTTGGGGACATACAACGTTGTCAAGATGTCACGTTATAATGCTTTTCTTTTACTAACTTCTCACCCTGTGCCGCCAACAATGATACTGCCGGCCGGCTCAATCCTAATTTCTTCCCTATCGCTACCCCGCTTAGTCCCAGCTTTTGCTTCCCCCAATAGGCTATTAATCCCTTAGCGTGGGCAATCTGATTGTTTTCCCCTTTTTTTTCTATCTCTTCCTTCTTGATCTTAAAGAGCTGACATACATGATCTGCCAGTTTTTCTATATTCCACCCTGCTCTTTGCATCTTTTCTGCACTCTCTATATCTTCTTCCCATTCTTTTATCACCGCACTTACAAAATCCCCATCTCCCAGGATTCTTTCATCTCCTTGCCAGCGGGTATTCATCTTCTTTAAGGCTTTTATACCAGCCCAGCCTCCAGCGCTGCGCTTTAATCCCCCACCGGTCAAATCCTGCCGCCGGCCCATTGCCAGGCCATCTTGAATAAAGGTTAAATAGTCTCTCTGCGCGTTGGCTTCTGTTCTTCCAAAATAGGAAAGCACTTCATCTTCATGATACCACTCTCTTTTGGCTTTCCCCATAAGGACGGCATGTCCGCTCCAGGGATACTTATTCAGCTCATCCATGGTCTTGACCAAGCTGCTAACTAAAGGGTTGAGGTGTATATACCTCACCAACTCTTTATAATAGGCATCTTGCTGGCAGAGGATTGTTTTATATCGGTTTTGACCAAATATCCGCTACGGTGGTATTTCCGGTTAAAATAACCCGCGTAACCGCTCATGAGACTGCGCATAAGATCACTTATTGGTTTCTTGCCGGTCTGAATCAATAGGTGAAAATGATTCGGCCTGAGGACCCACGCGTGACAATGGCTGCCGGATTTTCCCAGTGCTTTAGCTAAGCGCCGTAAAAACTCTGCCCGGTCATCATTATCGCTGAATATTTTCCGGCGCTCGAGGCCGCGCACTATGATATGGTATAAAGCTCCGGGTCTTTCTAATCTTCTATTCCTGGGCCTATGCGTGTATTATCAAAAATCTTTCCCGAAGTCAATATCTTGTCATCTTGTCCCTAAGACTCTCTTAAGACTCTATTTACTTCAGGTTTTCTTCTGTGTACATAGACAATTCCACCAGACGCTCCAGCAGCTGGTCAGGAGATAGTCCGGGGAAGTTTTGTAAAATCAGTTCTTTGGCAAAGAGACGACAGATATAACGTAATTTGCACGCCTTTTCACCCCTGACATAAAGAAAATCGCGATGGCCGTTATTGATAATAACGAGATTGCGTTCCTGATCGTAATGAGAACGCCAGGGTTTTCCAGGCGTACTTTCTAAAGTATAACCTGGCAATCCCTGGGAAAACGAATCCCCAATAATGGATGATTTTATCAGTATCTCCACAATAGTAATAACCGTTTCCGCTTCACAGACAGTTTCTCCCTGCCGGACATTAACCTTGAGACGACATATTCCAAGTTCAGCCGGGCCAGTGAATGATACTATTTCGCCCTCATTTTTATCCAAACTTCCATTGCCTTCACTGATTTCCCAGGAAAAAGATAAATTTTCTTCGATTGTGCGGCGTTTACGGTCCAAACCGACTGCCCGAAAAGTCTTAGTTGTCCCAGCCTGTACTAAAGTGGAAGCTGGTTGTATTCTAGCGCTGAACAATGGGCCGGTGAATTCAAAAAATCGTTTCTGGCCAATCTGGTCTTCGATTATTTTTTGTACTGACGCTGGGACAGTCTCAGTGCCGTCAATTGGATTTTCCTGATCAGAATCAACGTTTAGTTTTTCCTTTTTTATCGTTTCATGCAGATTGAACCAGTCATAGTCCTCCGGAGGCAAAGCCAATACCGCTTCTTTGATGGCATTCTGCACTGAACGCAAAATATTCCTGCTGGCATTCTCTTCTTCCGCTCTTTCCTGTTCCCCGGCTATTACCGCTAATTGTTCCCTGACAATGTTCATCGCCGCGCAGAATTCAACGTATTTTTCGTCACGGATAAATCCATCCCTGGTACCTGGTGTCAGATGCAGAAATGGCGCATCCATGATACCGGCAAAATAGCCGCTTTGCCAGGGCAATCCATTGAATTCTTCCAATATGCTGATATCCGGCAAAACCCGGGTGCCGCAACGAAACAGGCTGATCTTATTTTCCGGCTTTTTTTCATTAAGATATAATTCCAGGTAGATGTCGCCAAAAAGTGTCGTCACCGGCGGGAGATTATGCAGAAGCTGGCCGGAATACTCTCGCGGCTTGACTTCATACTCCAGGCGGCAGATTCGGTCAATTACTTTTATCCTTACACCGGAATGTTTGATTCTATCTCTCAGCTCAGCGGCCAGATAACGTTGAATTTTTTCGCCATTAATTAAACGTGTTCCGACCAATAACGGTGAAATGATCAACTGCGTTCCTTTATTTGGTATAAGGTGCGGATGGGCACTGATACTGAAACCAGGCTTGCCCTTTTCCATGATCATTTGATAAGTCTTGCCTTCAGAGTTGGAAGAAATAACGGTGAGTTTATGACCTACTGTCCAGAAGCTAAGCAACCCAATACCAAATTCTCCCTGAATGCCCAAAGCGCCCTGTTCTTTTAGTCTGCTTTTAAGGGAATCGCAGATATGAGTGGCTACATACTTGAAATCCGGCAAGCCATCTTGGGCGCAAGGAATACCATTCCCGTCATCGATAATTTTAAGATACTGCTGTCCTTTTTCCTTACCGCGGATAATAGTAACATGCCGCGCCTGGGCGTCAATACTGTTTTCCACAAATTCAGCGATAGCTTTAAGCGGATTATTCTGAGACAAGGCGATAATGGTTATCGCGTTCCAGTCATCGCCAATACGCAATCTACCTCGCAAATTCACTTTCCCCTCCACCGCAAACCCCAACTGTGAATTTCGCAAATTCACAGTTGGTTAATCTATTACAAGATTTTTGATATTTGCTAATTCTCTTTGGTATCCAATTTGGTCAATTGTGAATTTTCGGTATTCATCGGGCCTGGCCATAGCGATACTGAAAAAGCCAAAACCACAGCCAACATCCATCACCGTCATTCCAGACTTTACCAGCTCAGACAGGATCTTTTCCGGTTTATGGATCAAGCGGCGTAAAGGATTATCAAAGCTGTACGTCAGCCACCAGGGACTTCTTTTATTTTGGCCATAAGTTCGGCTGAATCCCCGCCCTTTACAAAATATCCGGAAATCCCCAACTTTTCTGCAGCCTCTTTGGTTTCATTATCTGACCTGGCGGTCATGACAATCACAGGAATAGTGGATGTTTTGGTGTTTGCCCTTAATTTGTTCAATACATCCAGCCCGCTTCCTGCGGGCATCATGATATCTAATAGGACCAGATCCGGTTTTTCCCGGATTACACTCATAGTGCCTTGATTGGCATCAAAAGCTGCTCCTACCTGATATCCATCATGCTGCAACCCGCTAGCCAGCAGCTGGACCAATATTTTTTCGTCTTCTATAATCAATATTTTCTTCGCCATTCTCTACTACTTCCTTAATAAATATTATATCTACCCTATTTTTTTGGCGCATTTGACAGCGGCGTTGACCGCGCCAGGGATACCACCCATCTGGCTGGCCCAGCAGGAGCCGATATGCAAGTTCCGCACCGGTGTATGAATATTTGTACCCAGGGTATTGGGGTAGAATTTCTTTTCCGGGTTCCAGCTCCACGCTGAGGATGCTCCGCCAGTATTATGAGTAAAACGTTCATAGGTCAGCGGCGTAGCCGCATCTTCATATTCGATCATCGTCCTTAATCCCGGGATTATTTTTTCCGCTTTATCAATTATGGCTTTTTTCGCAAATTCTTTCAGGATCAGATATCTTTGCTTGTCGGCACAACCCCAGTTCTCCATCCACTCCGGAGGAGCCATCGCCGCGAGCATGAGCGTTGATTTGCCTTCAGGCGCCAGCTGCTGATCCAGCAGCGAAGGCGAATATATACCGATCGAGGTCTTCTCAAAATAATGCTCATCAGCATCATCAGTAATATCCAGGCCAGGCTTTTCATCAAAAAAGGAAAGATGCGGGCATTTGATCATGGCCAGCAGTTTTTCATTGCTTACTCTTAATCCTAAATAAACCATGACAAAGCTTTCGCTGACCGCAGACCTTTCAATCCTGCGCCTTAGTTCTAGCGGCAGTAACGACTGGTTGTCTAATAGTTTCAGGAATGTTTTTTTGTAATCGCAGGCTGAGATCACTTCATCAGCAGCAAATATCTCCTGGCCGCTGGCTACGCCAGTTGCTTTATCATCAATAGTGATTATTTTATCGATATAGGTGTTCAGCTTGATCTCCCCACCCAGCTTTTTAAAATTATCAGCCAGGGTATCAGCCCACGATTGCATGCCGCCTTTAATTGTCCAGTAATCCTCGATAAAGGAAACGATCGCACCGCCGATCATCCAGGCAGCCATTTCGGGATAGGCCATATTCATCCAGTAGCGGTATAATTTCGTGTCCTTGTTAAAATATTTTACGACAAACTGGCTCATGGTCACGTTTTTATATTGATTATATAAAAACAAAAATTGTGTCCCTGCGGCTATCTTAGCCCACATACTGGACCGGAGCATCAATGGCCGGATACCTGTCACTAGTTTATCAACGGCAGAAAAAAATCTTTCCAGCGCTTCTTTTTCCGCGGGATAAGCTTTAAAATGCATTTCTTTCAGCTGGTCATAGGATTCAGGCGTGGCATCAAAATCTTCTGACTTCATCCGGGTTCTTTGGCGGACAAACTCGATCTTGTCCTGCACCCCGATCTCACGCATTACCTTGCTGACGAGGTCTAAAGATTCAAAGGAAAAGGTCCCGCTTTCAAAATAGAAACCATTACGCCAGAACCCCGCGGTATAACCGCCAGGCGCGCTGTGCGCTTCAAAAATGGTGACTTTATGGCCTTTTTTTGCTAATAGGTTACCAGCTACCAGACCGCCGATCCCGGCCCCTATTATGGCTATTTTCTTCATTTTATTACATTCTCTTTCTTTTTAAAGAAATTAATCCTGATCCAGGCCCAGTTTAGCGTTATATGGGTAAAGGCCAAGATGATAAAAACTATACCGTTAATGGCATGAAATTTATATAGCCATCCCGGCGCCTTATCTAATACCATAAATACTACTGATACTGTCTGGGCCAGGAATGATAAGCCCAAGATAATATTGACGATCTTAAGCAGCTTTGTTTTCATAACCCCTCCCTATTATTAATTTTCTAATATTTTTTCCAGTTTCTCTTTGTATTCCTGGCTTTTGCTTTCATGCTGCGCCAGCAGTTTATCCAAGCGGTGATAATAATTCTCGATTTCGGGACGCAAGCGGTGTGACTGCCTGGATAATTCGGCAATAGCCGCGCCATTTCCCGCTGTTGACGCCTGGATCAAGGCTTCTGTGCAGTCATGCAGTTCCTTTTCCAGAGCGGCGATAGTTGTTTCCAGTGTCTTCATTTCCTGTTCCAGCGGCCTTAAGACCCGGGACTTTTCCTGCACCAGCAGAGCTTTTTTTACTTTAATAGTTTTTTGATCTTCTTTATTTGTTCTAACCGCCGTCTGCCGTCCGCCACCTGCCGAATGATTACGCAAGTCAACTTCTTCATTCTCCCAGCCAACCTTGTCCAAAAAGTCCTGGTAGGTACCTTCAAAAACAGTAGCTTGGCCACGGTCAAAGACAATCAACCTGGTTGCTAACCTGTGCAGATACAGCTCGTTATGGGTTACCATCATTACTGAACCGGGAAATTCATCGATCGCCTCCAGCAATGATTCGCATGATTCCAGGTCTAAATGGTTAGTGGGTTCATCTAAGAGTAATAAATGGCTGGGAGTAGCCAGCAATTTTCCTAAGAGTACCCTGCTTCTTTCCCCGCCTGACAGGACATTGACTTGTTTCAGGGCCAAATCCCCGCCGAACATCATCCCGCCGCAAATACTGCGGGCTTGCTGCGGCAAAAGGTCAGCATCAGCGCTCATGATCTCTTCAAAGACGGTTTTCTGCTCATTTAATTGAGTTAAATTGGTCTGTCCGAAAAAAGCTGTTTTTAATACCGGATGCTGCTTGATCGTCCCGCCGCAGAGCTTTAATTCCCCGGCGATGATCCGTAATAGCGTTGATTTGCCCTTGCCGTTTTTGCCGATCACGCAGATCCGTTCTTTACGGCCAACATTGAAGGAAAGCTTATCCATGAGCCAGGGCGCGCTTTGATCGTAAGAAAAAGATAAATTATGCGCCGCCAGCATTTGCGCCGCCGGAAAATCGGCTGTACGGAATGAAAATTCCAGGTTTTCTACTTTCCCCAGTTCTTCCAGCTGTTCTTTCTTGGCCAGCATTTTCACCCGCGATTGTACTAAACCGCCCAACCGGGCTTTCGCCCGGAACCGGCTGATGAAAACTTCCAACTGCTTCCGTTTTTTCTCCTCATTGACGCGGGTCTTCTCGTGAACCGCTTCTTCCAGGGCTATCTGCTGGTAAACTTTTTGCGTACCACCCCTGACCTTGCGTACCCGCTGGCGGTGAATGATCATGGTATGGGTGGTAACTTCATCCATAAAAAGGCGGTCGTGGGTAATGAGCGCTAATTCCTTTTTCCAGTTTTTCAGGAAATTGATCAGCCAGCGGATGGCGATAATATCCAGGTAGTTGTTCGGTTCATCCAGCAATAACAAGTCGGGCGCAGAGACCAGTATTTTGGCCAGGTTCAACCTGATCTGGTATCCTCCGGAGAATTCTTGCGGATGACGCTGCAAGTCTTCCCTGGCAAAGCCCAGACCGGCCAGCACTTTTTCTACTTTCCAGCTGTTTAAGGATACATCTTCACATAAGCCCAGACCGGCTTCTTTAATCACTGTTGGCTGGGTAAAATGTATTTGTTGTTGCAGATAACCAAAGCGGTAATTTCGAGGTATAGAAATTTCACCGGCATCAGGTTCGACCTGTCCCAGGAGCATTTGCAGCAAGGTGGTCTTGCCAAAACCATTCCTGCCCACCAAGCCGATCTTTTCCCCCGGACTGATCGTAAAGCTTAAATCATTAAAAAGAACCTGGCCGCCAAACGATTTAGAAAGCCCTTCAACTTTGATCATGATCTCAATATATCCTTAGGACCGGCGCACTTCTTCCACCAGTTCCGCGATCAATTCCTTGACCGAGACTATTTTATTGATCCGGCTGGCATTGCTTCCCGCCATGGCAAATCCTTTATCCATGTCTCCCCGGGCCGCGTTAAGCAGGGCTTTGGCTATGCAGTAATTCACTTTAGCCGGGTCACAGGTTACCAGGCACTGATACTTGCAGCCGATATCCATTTTCTCGCCGCTATTGATCCTGCTGACGAATTCACTGTTGATGACCCGGCCAGGCATGCCCACCGGGCTTTTGATAATAATGATATCTTCTTCTTTGGCCGCTAAATATACTTCTTTATATTTGAGCGAGACGTCGCATTCATTAGTACAGACAAACCTGGTGGCCATCTGCACGCCGCTGGCCCCCAGGTTCATGACCCGGGCGATATCTTTACCGTCAAAAATGCCGCCGGCCGCGATGACCGGGATCTGATGCTCATTGGTTTCAAAAGCCTTGACTGTAGCCAGTACTTCTTTCAGGATCTTATCCAGGTTGAAATTTTCACTGTCTTGCAATTCTTCCAGGCTGTAACCCAAGTGCCCTCCGGCTAAAGGACCTTCTACAACAATAGCATCTGGCAGCCGCTTATATCTTCTTTCCCAGGTTTTGCAAATAAGAACCGCCGCTCTCCCGGAGGAGACGATCGGCACCAATTTGGTTTTATTGTTCTTGACCAATGAAGGTAATTTCAGGGGCAACCCAGCGCCGGAAATTATCACATCCACGTTTTCTTCCTGTGCCGCGTTGACCAGGTCATCATAGTTACCCAAGGCGCACATGATATTCACGCCAAATGGTTTCTTGGTCAGCTTCCTGGTCTCTTGTATGCTCTTAATAAAGGCCGTGCGCGACCGTTCGACATAATTAGCGCCAATTTCATCGCCCTCTTCGCCCAAACCAACGGCAGCGATCACGCCCAAAGCCCCTTCATTAGACACAGCTGAAACCAGGGAAGAGTTAGATACTCTCACTCCCATTCCGCCTTGTATTAACGGCAGGTCAATTATTAATCCACCAATATTGAGGTCCTTAAATTTTAAACTCACGAATCTCCCTGTTATGCGTTATTATGTTTCTTTTACTGTCCGGCTGCTTTCATCCCGGCCAGGTATCCGGTGGAAAAAGCTTCCTGCAAATTGTACCCGCCGGTCAGGCCGTCTAAATCTATCATTTCCCCGCAGAAATATAATCCTTTTACTTTCCGGGACTCCATCGCTTGGGGATCTATTTCTTTCAAGGCTACTCCGCCCCGCGTCACTGTGGCTTCTGCAATCGGCCGGGGACTGGTGATATGTATCCTGAAATCAGTAAAACACCGGGCAATGATCTTCCGTTCTTCCCGGGTGATGATACTGCACTTTTTTCCCGGCAGGATTCCACAACGGCGTACAAAAACCGGAGCCAGGGAATCAGGTAAAATATCCTGCACATAGCTGGCAAAAGTCTTTGCCCCGCGCCTGTCCCATTCCTCCTGGAGATACTGTTCAAAATCTGCATCACTGTATTCCGGCAGTAAATGCAGGGAAAGCTCTACTGTCTTTCCCTTTTCCAGGGCATCTACGGCTAACCCGCTCAAAATCAGCACTGTCGGACCGGATACGCCGAAATGCGTAAACAGCAAGTCTCCTTGAGCTGAAGCTTTTACCTTACCGTCTATCATTACGGAAATAAGGATATGTTTCAAGGTCAAACCAGGCAGTTCAAGAATGAATTTCTCATCTGATTCGAGAGGGATGAGACCTGGTTTTAAAGTAGTAATAGTGTGTCCACAGTGCCGCGCCAGCTGGTATCCGTCACCGGAGGAACCGGTCTTAGGATAGGACATCCCTCCGGTGGCCATGATCACCTGGCCGCAGGTTATTATCCGGCCATCAGCGGTTTCCAAACCAGTAACCTGGCGATCCTGGCAAATGATCCTGTTCACAGCCAGGTTAGGCCAGACCTGAACACTATTATGCTGTATATACTCTCGTAAAACTTTCAGGACGCTTTCAGCACTGTCAGTCACCGGGAAAACTTTGCCATCAGGATCTGTCCGCAAAGGTAATCCCCGGGTGGAAAAGAAATCGATGAGATCCAGGTTTGAAAAGACATGCAACGCCCGATACAGGAATTTGCCGTTTTTTCCAAAGGCCCTAATAAATTCCTTGAATCCGGCATTATTGGTGATATTACACCGGCCGCCGCCAGTCAGCAGTAATTTAGTTCCTAACTGACTGGTTTTCTCCAACAACAATACTTTTGCGCCAAGCTCAGCCGCCCGGCCAGCTGCCATCATCCCGGCCGGTCCGCCGCCAATGACAACTATATCTTTCGCACTGATACTATTTTTAAAAGCCATTTATTATTATACCACATATTAATACAAAAGTACTATCAATTTCAGCCACTGGTTTGCTTCATGATATAAAAAACATAGCCATAGTAAGCAGAATATTTCTGATACGCCTCCCGTTCAAAATCTTCTGCGGCCAGCACTTTCAAAGCAGCCGGGTCCTGCTGGTACTTTATTTTTAGTTTTTCCACTTTTGTTTGCAGCGGGAGATAATACTCTTGCAGCCACGCGCTTTCCGGCACAGTAAAATGTTCAACCAGGGAATAACCAGCGCGGGCGATGATCGCCAAATTCCCGGAAATATCGCGCATCGCCGGATAGGCCCCTTCCCAGAATTTCTTGGCCTCCACTGGCGGATTATCTTTGAGCCGGGTCAGTTCAGAAACAGCGATATATCCCTTTGATTTCAAGAATTTTTTCCAGGATACCAGGCCTTGTTCAAAACCAATAATGTAAATAGCCCCTTCTGACCAGATTAGATCAAAAGACTGGGGCTTAAAATTGAGGCTGGTCATATCCCCCTTGATTGCTTGCACTCTCTTTTGCAGGTCTTGTCTGATGATCTGCTTGTTTAGCTGCTCAAGAAAGGGAGCGTGATTATCAACCGCCGTGATCTTTCCTTTGGTTAACTGCGCCAAGTCCAGGGTCTGCTGGCCGGGACCGCAGCCGATATCCAATATAGCCGGTTTTCCCGGCAGGTTTTTCAGCGCCAGGAAAGCCCTCTGAGTAGACGCAAAATCCCCCGGGCCTTCCCGGGAATTATCGGCATGTATTTCAAAAAATATATCGTTCATTATTAAATCTCGCCCTCAGTCTTTTTCTTCTTGACCCTGGTAATTAATTTTATGGAGAATAATCCCAGGACAAAGAAAACCAGCGCCATCCCGGCGATGATCACAGTCAATATTATGGAAAGATCTTTTTTCTGGCGCTGATCATAATTCGCCGGGTATCCTTTTTGCATGATCGTGATGTTGATCCTGGCTTTATTAAGCATGGGCTGGTTCATCTCTTGCGGCTTGATCCTATTTTCTGTTTCCGTGATCTTATTAACCAGTAATTTAACCACTTCAACGTCGGCTTTGGCTGCTGATAAAACCTTATTTAAACGATCATTATAGGTTTCTAATTCCTGCTGGAGGGCCGGGATATTAATTTCCGGCTGGGCATATTGATGATAGCTTTGATTTTTGACTGTTTTCAAGCCAGAGAGCTCACTCATCAAAGAAGGAGCAGTGGCTATATCCAGGGATACTTCCAGGGTCAGGTTCTTGTATTTCATATCGGGACTATTGTTCAGATTAAAATTCTTGACTAAGGCTTGATGCTTGGTGATAATACTTTTAACCTGTTCATACAGGGCGTCTACGTTTTTGGCTTCAAAAGCGATATAACCATTACCGGTTATATTGCTCCCTGAAGGTTCGATAGCACACATCTCTATCGGCTGCTTATCAATAACCAGGGCAGCTTCTTCAGCGCCAGCTATCCCAGACAGGGCAGATAAAAGGCAACAGCTTAAAAACATTACCAGGGCGAAATATTTCTTATTCATAATATCTCCTTTTTAGCTTATGCTTTTTCTTCACGTTTCATTTTTTCCACTATCCGACGGTCTAATACTTCTTCTATTTTTTCCACCAGCATTTTGACAGTAACAGGTTTCACCATAAATTCTTCGGCCGAAAGGTTAGCGGCCTTGAATTTTACCGGGTCGCTTTTTAAGGCGGTCAGCATAATCACTGGTATGGGTTGAGTCTTTTCATTCTCTTTGAGATCCTTGAGCACGTCAAAGCCGTCTTTATCAGGCAGCATTATATCCAGCAGGATCAGGTCCGGGTTAAATTCCAGGGCGGTTTTTACGCCATCCGCTCCTTTATATTCGGTCCTGATCTCGTAATCATCGGTATCTTCCAAATTTAATTTCACCATCTCCGCAAAACTGATCTCATCATCAATGATCAAAATAGTCCTTTTAGCCATAGTGACTGTCCTCCTCTTAATCCGCTTTGAGAATAATGGTAATTTTGACCCCATTATTTTCTTTTTTATTCTCTAGTTTGATTTCACCGCCATGCATATCGATAATTGTTTTAACTGTAGATAATCCCAGGCCGATATTGCCGTTACTGCGTTTAGTGGTGAAGAAAAAATCAAAGGCCCGGACTAAGTCATCTTCGGCCAAGCCCTGGCCAGTGTCCTCAAGCTCCAGTTTAACCAGTTTAGGCGGTGATTGGCCTGGCTCCAGGCTGATCTTAACGGTTATCCGTCCGCCATCAGACATAGCCTGAATAGAGTTTAGCATCAGGTTTACCAATACCTGGGTGATCTTGTCCTGATCGAGCTGGAGCAGAGGCAGCCCTGGCTGATATTCTTTAGTCACTTCTATGCGGTGCGCTTCCAGATGATGGCGCACCAGCACGAGTGAATTATCGATAATAGCCGTCAAATCGACTGGTCCCAATTCTAAAGCGGACATACAGGAGAAATTCAAAAAATCACCGATAACTTTATCCGCGCGCTTGATCGCATCTTTCATATAGCCAATAGTCGAACTGATGCTGGGATCAGCCGTATCCACCTTGGTCGAGAGATAATCCACTCCCTGCAGGATGATGGCTAAAGGATTTTTTACTTCATGGGATAGCCCATGGGCAAATTCATCGATTATTTTCATTTTTTCAGCTTGGGCCAGCTGGTTCTGGCTAAATTTAAGAGTTTCAATAGTTTTAGCTAGTTCTGCTATTTTCCGGTCCCGTTCATCTGCACTCATCCTGTTTCCTTTCCCCTCTGTTGATGCGTTATCAAGAACAAAATACCAGCGATGATAGCGCCCAGTGTATCTGCCAGCATGTCTTTTTGCGCGTCCCAGATATCTCCCTGGCTGCCGAGCACCGCGATCCCGGCAGTCGGGTCAGCGGAAACCGCGTATCCCCATTCAAATAATTCATAGAGCAAAGCTACCGTGCAAATAGAAAATACGCCGAATAAGACGGTCAAAATCAGTGAATTTGCTAATTTCCGGCGTTGGATATATTCGGCGACCGGGAAAGCGTAAAATCCTACGGTAAAATGCGCGATCCGGTCATAATGATTGCGCTGAAAGCCAAACCAGTTAGTGATCAACGCAAACGGCACCCGTTCGAAAGTAAAATGCCCGCCCAAGGTATGCATAAAAATAAGGAAACTCATCATCATATACGAGGTATTGGAAAACTGGAATTTGCGGTAAGTAAAAGCCAGGAACAGCACGATCGGGACAATGGCCATATTCTCCACAAACCAGACTGACCGGCTGTAGGGATGGATACCCAGGATACAAAAATAGATAAGATAGCTCACTAGCAGGATTACCGGCAGTTTCCATTTCATCGGGCCACCTGTTTCTTGCTTTTTCAATTCCTGCCCGCCTCATTCTATGAGCGGGAACAATCAACTATTTCACTGCAGTTTCTGGATAACGCTAAATCTTTTCCTGATCTCTTCATTATGGATCAACGCATTGAATTTCTGATCCATGCCGAAATAGCCAGGCTCAATTTTGATCCCCTGCCGGTCAGGTATAGCGATAATTGTATCTGTACCATGAGCAATTTTATACGTCCATAATGTGCCATGATAGAGCCGCTGCTTACCCAGGCAGACAACAAATACCCGGCCGATCAAATTAAGATAGGCAACAGAATCAAATACTTTCCTGGCTGGGTCAAAATAAATTATCGCATTTTCAAAATCATACCCCTTGATATCTCTTTCCTGGATAAACGGGGTCTCCTCTAATTGAAAATCCGCCAAGGCCATATTTTTTGCATTTTGATAGCTGCGGGGCTTTTCTGCCAGGTAAATCCTGAATTTACGTCCGGTATGCACCTGTAAAAAAGTATGAATAGACGGCAGGTAAAATAAAATTACCAAGCCCAGGAAGATGAGTATTCCCTTTTTTATTTTTTCGATCTCTTCTTTGTTGATCATGATCAGCGCCTTTTTAAGAGTTAGTTGGGGATTTAATTCCTCAGCAATTCCCTGGCTTTATCGGCGGCGGCATTGATCTTATCCACCAGTAAATCCTCACTATATGAACCGGCATTGATAGCGGTTAAGACATGATGAATGGTTTCCACTAAAATATCCTCGAGCAAAGCCCAGTTAGCCAAATTCGGGAAGCAACGGCCGTAATTAAGCGATTCTCTTAAGGCCTTATTCAGGCTATTATTCATTAAAAAACCTGGGGTATAGCATTTGACCAGGCTGGGCGGTTGGTGCGTATGTTGGGAAAATAATTCCTGGATCTTCTGCTGTAACAGGAACGAAATGAAGACCCAGGCTTCATCCGGATACTGGGAATAGGAAGAAATAGCCAGGTTACTCCCGCCCAGGAAAGTATGTCGGCCATAAGGGCCACCGGGCATAGCCATACAGTCAATATACTGTCCCAGCTGGGTACGCGCCGGGCTGGCCGGATCCAGGTATTTATTATAGACAGTAGGGGCAAAATTGCCAAAACAACAATTACCTTTGACCATAAAATTGTCAGACAACTCGTTGGCATCCTGCAAAACAGTCTCATGGCAGCAGAAAGTATTGATAAAATCAAAATAGGCTTTAATGCCTTTTAATGATCTTTCGGAGTTGAACCTGATTTCCTTCGTATCCGGACTCAAAAAATCCCCGCCAAAATTCCAGATCCAGGGAGCCAGGTTATGCAGCAGCATGGCATCCTTTTGGCCAAAGACGCCAAAGGCGGCTACGGCCTTATTATTCACTTTAAAATTATGAACTTTGCCGCAGACCTTGATCAAACCGTTAATGGTCAGCAATTCATTTTCATTGATACTCAAGGCGTTTAAAATATTATCCCGGTAGCACAGGATACGCATGTCCAGATACCAGGGTACGGAATGAATAATACTGGTCCCGGGATAAACACAGAGCGGCGTAACTGCCTGGACAAAAGACCTGAGGCCGCCGCACCTATTAACCATTTTAGTTATATCCCTGATGGCCCCCATTTTAGCCAGTACGCCGTTCAAGGTATTGCCGATCTGGAATACATCCGGTCCTTGTTTCCTATTATGGAAACGGATCACCTTATCCCACAAGTAGTCCCAGGAAGTCGTGGTCAATAAGACATCTATCTCCGGATATTCCTTTCTGAATTCCGGTAGGATGATCTCCCTCATAACCCGTTCATGATCCTTTATTAACCAGGCCGTGATCGTTGTTTTAGGCAATCATTCCCCTTTTCCTGCTTTAAAAACCAGCGCCACATCATTGAGGCAGTATCGTTTTCCTGTCGGCGGCGGGCCATCTTCAAAGACATGCCCTAAATGAGCCCCGCATCTGGCACAGGTGACTTCAATGCGCTCTATTCCCAGACTGCGGTCAATAATTTCTTTTATATTCAATGGCGACACTGGCTGCCAAAAACTCGGCCAGCCGGTGCCTGATTCAAATTTTGCCTTAACCGCGAAAAGAGCTGTTCCGCAGCCCACGCACGCATAGATCCCGTCATGACCGGGCAGGGAACAACTTCCTGATCCCGGCCGTTCTGTGCCTTTTTGCCGGGTGATCCGGTATTGTTCCGGGGTCAGGATCTTTTTCCATTCAGCGTCGGTCTTCTTGACTATTTCGACCAGCTCCGCTTTCCCGGTACGCGCATTAAAAATACTTATCTTGCCTGTGTCTTTAGCTGCTCCCATCATAACTCCTGACAGCACTACTATCGATCCAGCACAGATTGCGGCTAAACAATATTTTTTGAACATGTTCTTTCCTTTTACATCGCGGCCAAAGCTTCCTGCATCAGCGGCAAGATAGCCTGCAGCTCTTCTTTTGTTAACCGGCCTAGCTTGGCGAATGAGAAACTGCCTTTTTCATCCTTGACTGACCTGGAAAGCTGTAGTTTCCTGGGCCCGTTATTATAGGAATAAACGCTAATAATTATTTTGCTTTTTTCCCCTTCCAATTCCTTCACAAACAATTGCTGATCCAAACTGCTGTCATAAGCCATGCCCAATCCCCCTTTAGTTTTATTTTGTTCTTCGTTGTGATCCTGCTACCATTTTTTAAAAATAAAAAATGCCGCGGCAATGATAAAGGAAAAACCGACGGCATAATTCCATTTGAATTCTTCCTTGAGATAGATGATCGAAAATATGGAAAATACCACCAGGGTGATCACTTCCTGGATAGTTTTAAGCTGGGCAGTGGTATACTGGTAACTGCCGATACGATTAGCCGGGACCTGGAAACAATATTCGAAAAAAGCGATCAGCCAGCTGATCACTATGACGATCCAAAGCGGCGAATTTTTGTATTTCAAATGTCCATACCAGGCAAAGGTCATAAAGATATTGGATACTACCAGTAAGGCTATAGTCTTCATTTCTGACCCTTCTTTTTATGGTCCATAATTAAAAAGATCCTGGAGCATAAACAAGTGCTCCTGTTGCGCGTTATTAAGCGCGTTAAGAAGCTTCTGCCGGATCTGCAGGGTGAGCCGCCGGCCCTTGCGTCCTTTTTGCACCATCTTGTGGGTTAATTGCTCGGTCGAAGCCCGGGCCAGATCAGAATTGGTAATACCAAGCTCGGTCATGATCGTGTCCAACGGCTGGGTCCCGTATTGAATACTCATTGTGATAATATATACCCTCTCCCGGTATAAATCAAGATTTTCCTCTTAATTTTTTAGGCTCTTCTCCTTTTCAAGTGGATGAATCTGACAGTTTTGGAAGCATACAC
>CAYTYR010000031.1:0-19010 GCA_964441745.1 uncultured Clostridia bacterium | reverse complement strand
CGTTTTACCGTCTATATAGTAGATTTATTCATCCACTCACTTTGGAGATGACCCTCTTTTCTTTTAGCTTTACCGGGACTGGTACCAAAAAATCCAGGTCTCTTGTCTTTATGATTGGCTCGTAAATCATGCCTTTAAAATATTGATCGTAAAAATATGAACACCAACTGCCTATTAATATCAAATGTTTTAATGCACCGCTCTTATTTAATGTTTTCAATACCTCTATACATAAACTATACTGCTTCTTTTCCACGTAATGCTCTCCCAAGAAATTTTATCTGCTCTTTCGCCTTTTTAATCAAGACTTTATATTGCCTGAGTTTCTTTTTGTTCTCTTCATATTCTTTCCTCTTTGCTTCTGAGGCTGCCCCTTTATAGATAAACCGTACTTTCTTACCATCCCTCACAGCCAGATAATAATAATACTTATTGCCTACCTTTTTTTTAACCAAAGCACCTTTTAATTTAGCCACTTCTTCCTGGTATCTCGCTGCGATCTTTTGCGAATTATCCAGTTCTTCTTGTAATACGCCTCTTATCACTCCCATACAGATCACCTTCCTATACCAAGCATTATTCTAATAATATAATAATATGTTTGGTAGCCTTTGTCAAGCAATAAATATACCTAACATATATTAATTTTTATTTGATATTGTTTGGTATAATAAAAAGGAAGCAACAGAAAAAACGGGGGCACTGAATCGTGAAAGCAACCTCTTAAAATCCGTGGACATGATACTCATTTTCCCCAGACTTCCTTTGCCTTCTGGATTTCCTCTGGAGTAAACTTATTGATCCTTACCAACTGTTGCCAATTGTTTACTATCTTCCGCTAACAAAAATATCTTATTGGGTGTATTATCAATAAGAACTTCTACCCCCAACTCTTGTTGTAAAGCTATAATATTACGGCCATCCATGCCGATAATAGAACCCTTAGTATTATCATTCGGTATTTGTATTTCCGCTTTGCGTTTCATTTATTAACCTTATAATATTTCTTGTCGTGAACGCAAAGGATGCCTTTGCCCGAGACCCACTTCTTATTCTCTGCTTCTATGAACTTCTTAATCCCATAATCCCTGATATACTCCAAATTCTCAATTTCGCTCATGCCATATTTCGTCCGGTAGCGGGTATCCAGGCGCTTTAGCTGATCACAGGGGAATTCAGAGCAATTGAAGCAGAATTTACCTGTCCGCTTGCCGCAAAGCAGTAATTTGCATTGCGTGCGCGTCTTTGGCTTGTTTTTATCAGGGTAATTACAGCCAGGGCAGGGATTGTTTTTACGCAGATGCGCTATACAAATCCCGCAATTCATCCCGCATGGAGCAATAAGCTTGTAATCCATATCTAATTCCTTACCTATAAAATAAAAAGCAACTTCACCTATGAAGTTGCCTTAAATTTTGTCCCCCTTAATTTCATTTATGGAACTTTATCTAATATATTTATACTCCTCGCACCCCTTTTTGTCAATATTGTCCATGGATCCTATCTTACCGATCATGTTCGCCGCCGCCATGCTCACCACCACCACCTCCACGGTGCTCATATCCACCGCCTCCACCTCCATCGCCTTCCCCTCTGATTCCAAACCCAAACCAGCAGCCTGTCACCTGTGTCATAAGGACAGCTAAAACTAAAAGCCTAGCTATCTTTCTTAATTTCTTGCGCATATATACCTCCCTGGCTTATAAAAAATAAAGCCCAAAGGTATTATACTCCTTGGTCAAGAATAGTAAATCTGCTGCTTCGCCTTTTAATTGACTATTATCTACCTTATGACCACCCGCACATTGCGAAGGCGCAGATGGTTTTGGCATCGGTCATTTGGCCTTTTTTGAACATCTGCCTAACCGTGGCCCTGTTTACTGTAAGGATTTTTATAACCTCATCTTGCTCGGCATGATATTTCACTGGTTTAAGCTTTTCTGCCTTGTAGATCGCTATTTTCTCGGTGGAATACCCCGGCACAGGGTAAATATGTCCCATCAAGGTCATCTTTCCTGCTGAATATCCTGTCTCTTCTATCAACTCCCGCTTAGCAGTCTGCAGGTTGCTCTCACCCTTCTCCGCTGTGCCTGCCGGCAGTTCATAAAGATATTTATTTATGACCGGACGATATTGCCTCAATAAGATTACCTTATCCTGATTGAGGAATGGCACGATCAATGCCGCCCCTAAATGCTTAATGACGTCCATCTGCACAATGTAGCCATTAGGCAGCGGTATTTTCTTATGTTCCAGGGTTATCACCCTGCCAGGCACTATCATCCTTTTCATTACTTTATCCTACCTTTATTTAACCGCTTACCTCAACCGCGTAGGTTGAGGTTGGTTATTATTGGGTTTTAGCTCGTTATAGCCTTTATCGCCATAGGGCTGGAGTTTATCGAGCCACATTGACTCCAGCACAGCCAGGTCATCAGTATAATTATAGGCTGGGTCTTCTTTTGGCTTAAGCTGGTCAACTATCTCAAAGGCAAAATTATCTTTACCAAATTCCTTATAATCCTGCTGCAGACCTGTATTTTGATTGCTGCCCATATCCAGCTGGAATTTCTCCCTATTGATCCTGCCTGGCATATTATTACTGCTGATGAGCAATATCTTGCCATTGACTTTATTCTGTATTTTGAAAACACCCATCGGCTGCAAGGTTTCCTTGTACTGTTTTTTTAACGACTTCTTGTCCAATTATTTCTCCTTTAAGCAATTAGGTCTGATTTAATTATTAGTTTTTTTACGGTAGATAGTGACAGTGACAACCACAGCGGTAAAAAGTATAAGATTGACGATATTAAAGGTTTTCCACACCAGGTCAGCTGAAGTAAATCCGGATGGAGCCATCAGCAACAGGCAGATCCAGACTCCCCATGCCCAGGTCAGGCTGATATCGCTGGAGGACTTACGGCGAATTACCCTGATTATCAGCGGGATGTTAAACATGGGCAATACGACAGAGGCGATCAAGCTTATTTCTTTTATCATTTTATCTTACTCCCAGTATTTTATGCATTTGCGGGATGACTCTTACCGTTGATAAATATTTTAAAGCTAAAGACTGGAAAGCAAAAATGTTTTTCGCCGAGATTGGTTTGCTCTTTTCCCCCGGAGACACTGGTTGCAGGATTAAAGGAATTGAACGATCAACGCGTGCGATAATTTCAATTGCTTTTCTTATTTCTGGCTGAGTAGTTTTAGACGTGAGCACGATCTTCACGAAATAGTCGCCAGGCCGGAGTGAAGAATTTTTCAATATCTGCAAAAATATATTATGGTCCTGCCATAAAGCTTTACCGCAGGCAGAAGGAAGCTTGATATCCATGGCCACATAATCCAGCAAGTTGACTACCTGGGCCAGTTCCCTGGGCAAAGTACCATTCGTTTCCAAGTAAGCTTTAAGACCAAGATCTTTGATCTGTGGCAGCAATTCCTGTAAAAAGTCAACGTGGATCAGCGGCTCACCGCCGGTAATCGAAGCTGAGTGGATCTTCCCGCGTAGGATTCTTTTTATTTGGCTTATCACTTTGCCACTTGACCACTCTGCCACTTTACCACTGGTTACAGTATCGCAGTAATCGCATTTCAGGTTACAGTCCGCAAACCGGATAAAGATTTGCCTCTCACCAACAAATAAACCTTCCCCCTGGATACTGGTAAATATTTCAGTGATCGACGCCTTGCTATTTGGTTGCAACTGCCATCTGCTATCCATCATCTGCTATCCAAAATCGCTGGATCAGCGATTTTAGCCTCCCGGAATCCTTTGGCGCGCAAAAGGCAGCTATCACAAGTACCACAGGGTTTGGCCCCGCCGCGGTAACAGCTCCAGGTCAGATGGTATGGTACTTTTAAGCTTTTTCCTAACCGGATGATCTGGGCTTTGGTTTTATGTAAAAGAGGAGTTAGTATTTTAATCTTCTTCCCCTCTACTCCTGCTTTAGTAGCTAAATTAGCCATTTTTTGCATAGCTTGGAAATAGGTTGGCCGGCAATCAGGATACCCGCTATAATCAAGGGCATTGGCCCCGATCACGATGGCTTGGGCCTTAATAGCTTCAGCAAAGGACAAAGCAAAACTGAGGAAAATGGTATTGCGGGCGGGGACATAAGTGGAGGGGATTGCAGTCGTGCGTCGTGCGTCGTGCGTCATGCGTGGAACAGGCAAAGCTTTATCTAATAAGGAGCTGCCTTTCCAGGGGAAGGATATTTTCACTATCTGGTAAGGGCTTTTAGCGGTTTTCGCGATCTTGACAGCCTGCTGTATTTCTTTCTTATGTCTCTGGCCATAGTCAAATATCAGGCAATGGCAATCAAAGCCCTGGCGCTTGGCCCAATACAAACAAGTAGTTGAGTCTAACCCGCCAGATAATAGTACTATTGCTTTCTTTTTTTTCAGCATAGCTTTCTCAACCTAAACCTTAACCTAAGTATTATTTTTCCTTATACATAGCGCAGGCAGTATCACTTTCCCAAACAGTAACTTTATATAGACGGCAGACAGCAGACGGCAGATGGCGGGTTAGGGACGTAAAAATATACTTAGCGAGGTTTTCACTGGTAGGATTGATTTTATCAAAAGGAGGTATTTCGTTCAAATAGCCATGATCAAGATTTACTAAAATATCAGCTACCCTTTCTTTTAATTCATGAAAATCGATCAACATGCCGGCTTTGCCCAATTTATTTCCCTGCACTTCTACTTCCACTTTCCAGTTGTGGCCGTGCAGGTTCTCGCATTTGCCTTTGTAATCGCGCAAGTTATGCGCCGCACTAAAAACCTTAATCACTTTTAAGATAAACATAAGTACTCCAATCAAAATACTAATTTCTAATATCGAAATCCTAAACAAATTCAAAATTCCAAACTCTAATTCTCAAAACATTTTGTATTTTGAAATTAGATATTGTTTAGAATTTAGATATTAGGATTTAGAGTTTTCTTTAGTACTTTTCTATATCGATCTGGGTTGCTTGTTGTATTTTTTCGCCGAGAAGCTGCTGGCCCACGGTAATGAATTTATCCGGAACATCGCTGACATAGAACAAGCAATTACCCACTCCCTTGGTAACTGCCATTTCTTTGTTCTCCAGAATTTGCTGTACCTCCAGCGCCGCTTCCTGGGCCGAATCCACTAATTTTACTTTTTTGCCCATTACCTGACCGATTATCCTCTTCAGCAGGGGATAATGAGTGCAGCCTAAGATCAATGTGTCTATACCTAACCGCTTCATTCCTGAGAGATATTCCGCAGCAACCAGCGCAGTTACTTTTTTATGGACCCATCCTTCTTCAACCAGCGGCACAAATAAAGGGCAGGCTTGCCCATATACTTTTAGGTCTGGCGCTTTAGCTGTAAGCAGACGGTTATAGGCCTGGCTGGAAATAGTGGCCATTGTCCCGATCACCCCAATTTTTTTGCTTTTTGTCGCTTTGAGCGCTGCTTTTACTCCAGGATCGATCACGCCAATGATCGGCAAACCAGGAAACTTTTCCTGAAGAGCGGGCAAACTTAAAGCTGAGGCCGTATTACAGGCAACAACCAGTAATTTAATATCCTGCTGTATTAAAAAGCGCGCGTTTTGCAGTGAATACTTAGTTACGGTAGCTGCTGATTTATTCCCGTACGGTACCCGGGCCGTATCTCCGAAATAAATGATGGTTTCGCGGGGCAGGAGTTTCATTAACTCTTTTACCACAGTCAAACCGCCAACCCCAGAATCAAAGACCCCAATATTTTTAGGCATTTTATTCTTGTTCCTTTCGTTCAATATAATCGATGATCCCATTAAATATCGCCTGAGTCATTTTGTCAGTAAATTTTTTATTGTTTAATAGCCGCTCTTCGCGTTTATTGGACAGGAAAGCGCATTCTACCAGCACCGCCGGCATTTTGGCTCCGCGCAGTACATAGAAACCAGCCTGTTTTACACCCCGGTTCAAGAGATCTACATCCAGCTCATTGACCCGGCCAACCACAAAGGAACATAATTCGCTGGAATCATTAACAAATTCGTTCAAAGTCAGGGACCACAAGATAGCCTTCAGCTTATCAGTGACGGCTGATCTCTCTTCCAGGTCAATGACGGAGTTTTCTATATTAGCAACCGCTTCAGCTTCCATGTCCGTAGCGCGTTCACTTAAAAAATATATTTCAAATCCTTTGGCCTCCCGGTCCAGGCCAGAGTTGCAATGAATAGAAACAAATAAGTCTGCTTTTTTAAGGTTAGCGATCTGGGTCCGTTCGGCTAAAGGGATGAATTCATCTTCTTTCCTGGTCAAAATCACCTGTAAATTTGTTTTCTCATGCAGTTGCTGGGCTAATTTAAAAGCGATATTAAGATTAACATCCTTTTCCTTGGTGCCATATTGCCCGATCGCTCCAGGATCACGGCCGCCATGGCCAGGATCGATCACAATGGTCTTTATTTTAGAGCTGGCTTTCTTCGGCGGTTCAGGTTTTGGTTTGATCTCCGGTATTACCACCGGGGGCGAAGACAATTCCGGAGTGATGGGCGGGATTTTCACCACCGCCACCTGTGCCGTCTGCGTGGAGGCAGATATTTCCGGCTCCGGCGGACAAACTTGTTCCCCTGTTTTCTTAATATCCACCAGTATCCGCCAGGGATTATCCACTACCTTGACACTATATTCAAAGTCCGGACAAGCTTCTATTAGCCAGGATACTTTATTACTTTTCTGTACCAGGTTCATGCCGGTGATCAGGGTATTACCAGGTATCGCATACTTCTTATCCTGATCCAGGACTCCCTTATAAATATCTATGGTGATCTTATTAGCAGCAGTCTGGGATGATTCATAATATAGCTTTCCCTGGGTTTCCAGGACCAAACGGCTGAGCCCTTCTTCCTGCTGGGCCTTCACTCCGGAGATATTTGGGGTTTGGAATACTTTTAAGACCTTGGCTGGCGCATCCCATTTTATCCGCAATCCGACAGGCTTGGTAAAGCCGCGGCTGGTAACAAAACTAAGCGGGACATAGAGATCCCCTTTTTCCAAGCGGCAGACTAAAGGCATCTTGATCTTCTGGCCATTGATCGTAGCTGTCCGGCCAAAATAGATAAATTCAATCCTGACGCCTTTGAGCGAAAGGATCACTTTTTTACTGACTGGCAGCCATTTAATATCAGCATCAAGAAAATCAGCCAGGTCGGCGACATCGAGGTATTTTTCTTTGTTTATTTCATATAGTTTAGCATTTTCAGTGCGGGTTCCGTTTTCGAGGGTAACCTGGATCGGTAAAGGCACTGGCTGTGCCTGTGCCGGTACGACATTCAAGAAGCATAGAAATAATACTAAACATTTTATAATGTTAAGTAACAAAACGATTCCTTTTTGATTTAATCTGTGCTGCGCCCGCCAGCGCTTTTTGGCGGGTAATCTCTTTATTAATCTGTGTAATCGTTTTAAATGGTGGAGGTGCCGGGAATCGAACCCGGGTCCCAAAATACGGTGTCGAGAACTTCTACAGGTTTAGTCTAGTAATTGAATTCGCTGCTTCTGGCTCCACTAGATAGGATACAAAGACAGCTATCCTTACTGATCTCACTTGACTCGCTAAGGAGTAACTCGTCAAGCCAGCCTACAGTTTTTGTACCTCTACCGCCCGTAGGCAGAGCAGGTAAAGATACTACGCCTTAACAGGCGTATGCGAACTGCGTGTTCGTGTTATAGTTAGCAGTTATAATTTGCTAGGTATTTAACGGCGACCCAACCATGCCGACCTGCCATCCAAGACCCCAGATATTCCGGTCGAAACCTTTCACCCCCATTAGTAATTCGGCGTAAAGCGTATAGCGTAAAGTAAAGAATGAATACATCCTATACGCTAAACGCTACCCGCTACACGCTAGTTTTATTTATGTTTTTCGCGAAATGCCCTTTGTACATCGCGCTGGGCATCTTTCTTTTTTAATTCTTCCCGCTTATCTCGGAAATTCCGGCCGCGCGCCAGGGCTAGTTTTACTTTCACGTTGCCTTTACTGAAATAAAGTTCCAAAGGGACCAGCGTCAGGCCTCTCTCCTTGACTTTACCCATGAGCTTTTTGATCTCTTTTTTATGCAATAAAAGTTTTCGTACCCTCAAGGCATCGCATTCTTCCAAACGGGAATGCTCATAAGGCGAAATATGCATATTATAAAGGAATATTTCTTCTTTATTGATACTGGCATAAGCATCGCCTATATTAATATGCCCCCCCCGAATAGACTTCACTTCATTGCCTTTCAGGACAATACCAGCCTCAAATGAATCCAGGATTTCAAAATTATGCAGGGCTTTGCGGTTCGTGGAAATGCTTTTAAGTTCCATTTAATTAATATACCACAAAAATCCACTTTTTTCAATGTATCTTGACAGAACCAGTGATTTAGGGTATAATTTAAATACCCGCCAAGCAATACAGAGGCGGGCCTATATTTATTTGGACGAGTGGCGGAATTGGCATACGCGTAGCGCTCAGGACGCTATGGTCGTTAGACCTTAAGGGTTCAACTCCCTTCTCGTCCATTTTTTATTTAGTAACGATTACACCGATTTCTAAGAGCGACTACACAGATTACAGGCGAGCGCGGCCGCTGCTGCCAGTGAAGAAAACGTTCGGCCATCCAAAAAGATCGGCGGGTGAATTTGCTTACCGCAAATTCAAGCTATATAAACACGATTTCGCCGCGTCCGCCAACGCTTTAGTGGCGGAAAACGGCACAGCGAGACAGCGAGCCAATATCCCTAAATGAGCAGTAAAAGAAAAACCTCTGTTAGCATTCTTAACAGAGGTTTTCGCGTAATCCGAACTATCTTAATCTCTCCGGTTATTAGAATTTAAATCCTAAGCTGATTCTATGGGTATCGCTGAGCTCGCCATAAGGGACCCAGGCATAACTCAGGTTGATCCTGTTAATGTTAAACCCTAATCCCGCGCTCAATCCCGCTAAGCCTTCTAATTTATTGTCTTGGCCTGCTTTGTAACCCAGGTCCAGGACCAGGGCATCGATCACCTTATACTCCATACCCACCCCAATAGTCGTGGTCGAATCATAGTAGTTTATGTCACTGGTCAGGTTCATCTGGCCTAAGCCATAGTTAACACCAGCCGCCACCGTTAACGGCAGGTCATATCCTTCGCTGATAAATGTCATCTGCGGTCCCAGGTTGCGGACAGCTATCCCCAAACTTAAATTATCAATACTGGTCTTGATTAATGCTCCCAGATCCACGGCCATACCAGTAGCGCTTTCATCATCGATTTTTTGGTTAATGACTTTTACACTGCCTCCCAGGGAAACATTTTCCTGTACTTTCTTGGCTATGGCCAGGGTGCCGCAGATATCAGTGGCGCTGAAAGTGCCTAGTTTTTCCCGGGTCTCTGACCGCTTTTCCATGTCCCCTGATTGCAGCATGATGATACTGCCGCCGATAGACCAGGTGTCGCTCAATGGCTGGGCATAGCCGGCAAACTCATAGTTCATATCCGCCAGCCAGCTGGCATACATCGCGGTTAATTCTCTGTCCTGCAAAAACCCTAAGCCGCCGGGATTCCAGTTGACGGCATTGACGTCATTGGCTAATCCTACATAATTTCCGCCCAAAGCCGCAGGTCTGGCGCCAGCGCCGATCTTCAAAAAGGCTGCTCCACTGCTGGCGGCCCAGACTGCGTTAGTCAGAAGTAAGGTTAAACTGCTTATGAGTATTGCCACTTTCAATATCCGTTTCATTTCTTCCTCCAAATTTTTATTGTATATATTTACTTCACTACGGCGAATTTCTTAGTTATCTTCAGCTTATCCGAACCTTTGGTCGCCACGATATAGGCGATGTACACGCCGCTCGCCTTGTCCGTGGTATCCCATTGGTACTCGTAAGCATACTGCAAATTATCAGGATTGATGGTCGGCGCATCAGTAAGCTCAAAGCTGTCCTGCAGATCGCCAGCCACATCATAGAGATATACTTCTACTTTGTCCGCTTCCCCGACTTCCACATGGATCGTAGGTTTCTGCCCTCCCTTGGCCGGATTCGGATACACATAGCTCTCACCTTCGGCAAAGTCTAGGCTCGGCGCATAACCCAGGGCCGCGGCTGCCTGCGTGGTAGGCACGAATCTCAAGGCTATCCCATTGCTGATGCTGGCGGAGGCATAAGATTTGCCGGCTGTTCCAGCCTGGTTCTCTACTCCAACCACCGTAGTCAGGTCCTTGGTGATGGCCTGGTATTGGTATCTGATCTCCCCACTGGGATAGAGGATTATCTGGAACGTCTGCTTGTTCGCGTTCGCATAGTTGTATACGCTCCAGGTCACTACAAATCTCGTGGATGAACTGCTATAGGTGATGGTCCCGCCACTCTTGGCCGGGCTCAGGTCCCGCCACCAAGCGGCTAATAACGCATTCGGTGCTATTGTATTGGGTATTGTTTTCGGTGAGTACGCAGTGGCCGATGAGTTAAGGCTCATGAACCCATTACTGCAGACATACACACTGCTATAGTTCACTCCATAGTATTTAAAGGTAAACGGTAAGGTAAATAGCTTGCTCTGGTCATCCAGGGTAATCCCGGTTGCGGTGCTGGTGGTGATCCAACTATAGGTGGTTGTGCCTACCGTATAGGTCGGGACACTACCGGTATTGATCAGGATCCCATTCGAGGCCGCGGTATAACTGCCGTACAAGCCGGCATTGTTCCTGGCTCTGACCCGCGCGTAGTAGGTACTGCCATTGACACAATTAGCAACTGCTTTGGTCAGGACATTGCCCACATACGCATTATAGAGCAGGGTGGTAAATGATGAGCTATTGGACACTTGCAGGTAATAGCCGCTAATCGCGCTTTCCGCATCTGCGGATGTTCCTGCGGTCCAGTTAAAGGTGATCGTGGTTGAAGTTGAGGTGGTTCCAGCATCGGTTGGGACGGTTGGGACGCCGGTTGGTACAGTATTATCGATCTTGATCCCGTTCGAGGCGCTGGTATAACTGCCGTACAAGTTTACCCCGTTCTTCGCCCTGACCCGTGCATAGTAGGTCTGGCCTTGTGTGCAGCCAGTAACAGTCTTGGTCAGGACATTGCCCACATCGCCATTGAACAGCAGGGTGGTAAAGGCAGAACTATTGGCTACTTGCAGGTAATAGCCGGTAATGCCGCTTTGCGCATCCGCGGAGGTCCCGATGGTCCAGTTGAACACGATTGAGGTGCTGGTACTGTAGGTCCCCGCATCCGTCGGCACCGTCGGCGTTCCCGTCGGCGCAGTCGTGTCTGCCGCACTGGCCGTTGTCAATGAATAATCAGCGCTGGTAGCTAAATTACCAGCTGCATCTCTGGATTTAACGCGATAGTGATACAAGGTACTCGCATTTAAACCAGTTAAAGCTACGCTATGGCTGGTTACCAGGCTGGTGTTCAGCGTTGAGCTGCTGCCATAGCTGGTGGTTAAGCCATACTCTACCTGGGTATTGCTGGCTTCATTCGTGGTCCAGGTAACAGTTGCTCCACTGGCCGTCAGGCCAGAGCTGGCTACACTGGAAATAACCGGCGCGGTCGTGTCTGCGGTCTGGACTAAGATGCCGTCACTGGTGCCAGAAAAACTGCCATACAAGCCAACGCCGTTCTTAGCTCTGACCCTGGCATAATAGGTATTGCCAGCAGCCACGCCTGAGGTAACAGTATAAGAGGTGACATTACCGACATCAGTATTGAATACTAAATTAGCAAATCCGGTATCTCTCGCTACTTGCAGGTAATATCCATTTATACCGGATTGTGTGTCGGCAGAAGTACCAATGGTCCAATTAAAGACCAAGGAAGTGCTGGTAGTAGATGCTCCCTGGTCAGTCGGAACAGATGGAGTTCCGGTAGGAGGAGTCGTATCTGTTACCACTGCTATTTCATCATAGGAAACTTCGTCAACATAGAAAGTGATCGGGCTGGCGATACCGGTATTGCGTGATGCTTCAATGAAGAAGTACCACACGCCATTGATGGAGCTGAGATTTAATCCTGCCAGGTCAATGGTGATCGGCTGCCAGGCAGTAGTTAAGGTGAAGGCCTGCTCTTTCTTGGCCGTATCAGTATCTTGGCCTGTACCGAAGGTAACTACTACGCCATTAACTGAGGATTTGGCCATGAAAGTCAACCGTCTATTACCACTTAGGTTAATGCCTGTTCCGCTCCAGCTTCCAGAGTATAAACTGTAAATACCAGCCCAGCTTTCCACTGCTGGATTATAAGTGAATTTTGTACTATTAGTGCCGCTATACTTTTCACCGGTAAATGCAGTGTCACAGGTCAAGCTGGCTCCGTTACTGGATCCCATCCAGCCCGAAAGGCCAGGTGTCCAGGTGGTGTCCCAGTACATGCGATATGGGAACGTGCCTGATCCGCTAGTATCTGAGTGGTCATAGGCAATAGTTATATCATTAAGATAAGGAGTAACTGTAGTATTGGTAGTAGCCAGGAAAGCCCTGACCCGCAGGTCAGACCCGGTTGTGGGGAAGGTGTATTTTGTGCCAGGGGTCACATCACGCCACTCGCCGCCGCCATTATTGCTCATCCGGAAAGTGACTGATTGCCCGTTCAAGGTAGCATTATAGGTTAAAGTAGCTGCTAATATGTTAGTGGTAGCTGTATCTATCGCTGTTGTCTCAGCAAAAGCACTATTAATATAGGCTGTCCCGGCGGTGAATAAGGGCAGGTCAGCGCTCCAAGCCCTGGTTCCGGCAGATACTATTTTGTTGGCATACAGATTGCTGTTAGCCATCCAGATGCCAAACAGTCCGCCGGCGCCATCATGCGCCACAGCCGCTGCGCTCTGCTCAATGAAATCATTATTAGTAAGCTGGATTCCGCCCTGGGTCCAGTAATTTGTATCAGACGAGGACAGTTTCACACCTTTGAGACGAATATCATAACCACTGCCAGTGTCGTAACGATCACGGAAAACGATATATTTGTTATTGGAAGAATCGATGGTTATCATTGGCATTTCTTTTTGCAGGTACGATGACCCAGCAACAGAGACCAGGACTGGCCCGGAAACCCGGGTGCCAGCTGTATTGTATCTCACATATTGCACTGTGTAATTGGAGCTATAAGCAATACAAGCATAGCCAATAGAGTCGACTGCGATCCTCGCACTGGTTACCGTTCCTATAGAATACGAAAGTACTTGATTACCATTGGCATCGATCCTGGCAACAGTGCCGTTACTGCTGGCCACATAAATATAACCGCCATTGATAGCGATACAAGGATCATTGCCCACGCCGCTGTATTTATCACCCCACTGCTTATTGCCGTTGGCATCAAATTTGGACATAAATGAACCAGTGCCCTGCGGTCCGTATCTCTGGTAGATAACATATATATTACTGACGCTGTCAACAGCCAGGTCATGCAAGCACCATTCTGCCGAATAAGCGGCTGAATCTGCCTGCCGGTCCCATTGATAGTCCCCATTGGAATTGTATTTTAAAAGCCTCAGGTTACCAGTACTGACCGCGTAAGATACATATATATTACTACTGCTGTCACAGGCTACTCTTGGCGCCTGGTCCCAGACACCGTCTAACAGCACTGACTGGTTTAACTTTTTGTCTCCCCATATCTTGGTGCCGCTGGTATTGTATTTGGCGCCATAAACGTCAATGGCCCCGTTGCGGCTGTCGATCCAGACCATAACCATGTTGCCGGAGGCATCGCGCGCTATGCTCATGTTCTTTTGGGTGTAGCTGGATGTGCTGGTGGTCGGCAAAGAAACTTGCCCGGTGGAAGTGTTCCATACTGCAGTGGTATTGGATGATTTGTAAGTTGTACTGGTGAATGTCTCGGTAAAGCTGGTAGTGGCAGCTAAAGCCACCTGCCCATACGCGAGGCAGGAAAAAACAGCCAGGATCCTTACTGCAGACTTAAAGATGGTACTCGCTTTCATTGTTGCCCCCCTAAAAAATAATATAGTTCCTCGATTTAGTGTTTGAAAATGTTACCAAATTGATACGGTCTTTCCCCGTATCCTTTGATCCTACTTTCACACACCTCAACGAAGCACTATTGGGGTAAACAACAATAGGTACGCCAGTACCTGAGGCTTGGTGTTTTCTTATGAAGTTTTTGTATGGTGAAATAAATATGCCAGAGATTTCTATTTTGTCAAGCGCTTTTTTTTGAAAGGAGATTACACAGATTGAAAAAGAAGATTACACAGATTAGAGCTGTTGAGTATAAAGCAGAGTTGACCGGCTCAGCCGGTACTGCAGACTGGTAATGAGTCTATTTTTGTGGCCTGTTCATTTCCAGGAGCGAAAGGGCAATAGAAAAAACCAAAGCACAAATAGTAAATTGGCCGTAAGCCTTCACCGAAAATCCATACAACATAGAACTTGTCCTGGCGGCCGCCACTACGGATGTCAGAAATCCGGCAAAAGCCAGAAAAATGAATATTTCAGAAAGACGTTTTAACATTTCTTTACCCCCTCTTTCTTTAGATTATTTCGTAGCTTGCATTATATTATTTGCCTGATCTTAAATATATCAAATATTCTTTTCCTATGTAAAGCTTTTTTATGGCTTGTCCGGCTCTGTGGCGATAGCCATTTTTTCCACACCGTTTCTCTTGGCAATATCCATCGCTTGTACTACTATCCCATGCAGGACGGCCCGGTCGGCCTTAATGATCAGCGAATTATCCTTATGCCCGGCGAACTTTGCCTTCAACTCTTTAGGCAGGGTATTCACATCTATTCTTTTTTCGCCAAGATAATATTTATTGTCCTTGGTAATAGTCAACACAATTTGTTTTTCGGGATGAGGGTCACTGGTGACTGCTTTCGGCAGTTTTACTCCTATCGCCTGCGGTAAACCGAAACTGGCCCCGATCATAAAGAATATGACCAGGTTAAAAATAACATCTGTCATTGGGGTAGGATCAAGCCGTTCTATCAGGCGGTGATGCCTTCTTTTGAATTTCATTCCAGTGTCCTGTCTTTAGTATTACTTTTTCTCCCTGGTCACAACGCCGACCAGCTCTGTGGAACTCTTTTCTATGCCCAGCACAAAACTATCCACCCGGGTAATAAATAAATTATAAGCCACCACGGTGGGGATCGCGATGAATAATCCATAAGCAGTAGTGATCAAAGCTTCGCTCACGCCGCTGGCGACCACCTGGGCACTAGTGACATTAGCCGCCGCGATAGCGTTAAAAGCAGCGATCATCCCGGTCACTGTGCCGGTAAAACCAAGCAGAGTGGAAATACTGGCCAAGGTAGATAAAGAAGGCAGGAATTTTTCCAATTTAGGAATGGCATCCAGCCCTGCTTCTTCCATGGCTTCTTCCATGGCTACGCGGCCGTGTGTTTTCTCTTTCAACCCTGCCGCCAGGACATACGCCACTGGCCCGGGAGTTTGCTCGCATAAAGATATCGCCGCGGCAGTTTGCCCGGTATAAACCAGTTTTTTAAGCTCACTCATAAAGGTGGCGATATCAGTCTTAACCCGATGATAATAAAAGAACCTTTCAATAATAATGGCGGCAGCTAATATGGAACACAACAAAAGTGGCCACATCATTATCCCGCCTTTTACAAAATACTGTAACACGATTTAACCTCCAATATAAGTTAGCCAAAAAAACTGTTATTAGGTGTAAGTTTAGGTTTTTATACTATTATGGTGACCAGCAGGGAGTATAGATCTCCCCCCTAAACTGGTCTTCTAATTCTCCGGGGAATAAAGGCCGCTGGTTGGAGCCGTCATTACTCATCACAAAAAGCTGGCTTTTCCCATTGCGGGTACTGACAAAGACCAGGAAACGGCCGTCAGGAGACCAACTGGGATTTTCATTTCGCCTGGTCCCCTTGGTCAGCTGCTGCTGGTAATTCCCGCCAATATCAGTAGTAAAAATATTATATTCTCCCTTCGCCATCCTGGAAACATAGGCAATCCGCTCACCGGTAGGCGACCATTCAGGCGAATCAGTATAAATATTGTTATAGACCAGCCGCCGCATATTAGCGCCATCAATATCAGTAACGAAAAGCTGGGGCACTCCGGTCCGGTCATTGATAAAGACCAAGTCACGGTTGCTGGGCGACCAGCTGGGAGCAGCATCGATCCTTTTATTATTAGTCAGCCGGCGGATCATTTCCCCAGCCGGGCTCAACAGGTATAATTCAGGATTACCATCCTTGCTCAGAACGATGACCATGGACTTGCCGTTAGGCGCCACCCTGGCCATGGAATTCAGGCCTTGAAATCCGGACAACAGCT
Organism: uncultured Clostridia bacterium; assembly: GCA_964441745.1. GTDB lineage: Bacteria > CAYTYR01 > UBA6262 > UBA6262 > UBA6262 > UBA6262. Next base: position 2,722 of record CAYTYR010000031.1, on the reverse strand, counting down.
TGCGTCCAGAGCCATTATCTTTAATACTATAGAGGTCAGGATTATTATCTTTGTATGAGGTATAAATGATACGCTGGCCATCAGGCGTCCACTTTGGCAGCAGGACTAAGGATTTTTCACTGGTCAAAGTAGTAAGATCGTATCCATCATAATCAACCAGGTAAATTTCCCGCTGGCCTTTGATATCACCGACGAAACAGATCCGGGTATGGGCAATACCTTTTTCCCCGGTATACCGGAAAACAATTTCATCGCTAAAATCATGGACAGATTTGCGCAAAATTGCTTTGACGGCTTTATAGCGTACCCCGGTTACCCTTACTTTGCTGGTTGTATCGTATAAATAACATTCCAGGAGAAACTGGTCGTCTTTTTTAGTAATAGTTCCTTTTACTACTGCCTCTATTCCCTGGTCCTTCAGTTCAATGTAATTGAGGCTGGAAGACTGCAATTTCTGTTCATCGGCCACATCAGCAATAGTGAAATACCCTGATAAGCTCAGGTCATTTTTAATGATCGCGGCTACCTGGCCTCCCAGGTTATCTTCACCCAGATTTTCTAATTCGCTAAATGGCGCTACGGCAATAGTTATCTTACGAGAATCAAACTTGGAGACATCGATCGTAACGTCTTTGTTCTCTGCGCACAATAAAGAGGCTGCTAACAAGCCTAATATAACAGCATAAAAAGCCTTTTTATTCATGGCCTTATCCTTCTTTTTTAAATTCAAATCCGAAATGAACGCCTAAAAAACTGCCGCTGTATTCGTCCGGTAAGGGCGGAAACGGGCTGGAAAGCAAAACTGCCCGCACCGCGGACTGATCCAGAAACGCGATGCCGGAAGAATTCTCCACTTTTTGGTCATAGATCTGGCCGGTTTTGTCTATTTTAAAAAAAACCACTACTTTTTGGTGGACACTGCCTTCATAATCAAAATTCCAGTTAGCGGTGACTTTCTTTTGGATAATGTTCAGGTAATATAAAAACGGAAAATCATTGACATCAGGCACAATAGCTGTGGACTGGGTTTTGACCGGCGCTGCCGGTACCGGAGCAGGTTGTGGAGCTGCTTTTGCTTCCGGTTTTGGTTCAGCCACTTTGTTTTTGGGCTTGACAGTAATGACTTCTTTTTTCAGTTCTGCTTTTTTTTCTGGCGCTTTTTTTATTTCTGCGGTTTTCTTTGGTTCCGGCAGGGGTTTATTCGGTTCTGCTGGTTTCACCGTTGCCGTCTCCCTGGACGGCAAGGTCACCAGCTCTACTGGAACCGACATCCAGTAGCGTATAGTTTTGCGCTTGAATCTCGGGCCGGTTATTGCAAATAAAACCGCATGCAGGCAGAGGGAAAATATTAACGCCCTTTTGATGCTTATTTCCGGCGCGATCATTACTCCTTCTCCTTTTCCTTTTCCTTTTCCTTTTCTGGCTCCTTTGGTGGCTCTTTCTCCTGCTTTTTAGGTTTCTGCAGTTCTTGCTTTTTTTCAGCAGCAGCTTTGGCTTCTGTAGAATCAGGGTATTGGGCCATAACTTCATCCAATAATTTTAAAGCTTCTTTTTTCTTATCCATTAAATCCAGCGCTAAAGCGATTTTTAACTTAGCCGGAGGGACTTTAATGCTTTGGGGATAGTTCAAGCTTACTTTCTTGAATTCTTCAATTGACTGGGCATACTTATTTTGGCTGAAAAAACTATCCCCAATCCAGTATTGCGAGCTATCCGCCAACACCCCGGCAGGATATTTTTCCAGATATTGCCGAAAGCCCATTATCGCCAGGTCATAATTACCCTTAGTATAATCAGTATACGCTGACTGGTACATCTTTTCTGAAGAGACGGCCAACTCGGCGGCTGACCTTTCTTCCAGGGCTTTCAGGCGGGACTGCCAGACCGCCTCCAGATTGTCTATGCGCATGCCTACTTTATCAATTTTGTTATTACTTTCCTCGACTTGAGACTCAACTTTTTGCTGGCCTAGTTCCAGCGCATCCATCCTGGCCCCGATATCAGCCTGTCCAATTTTGATCTTGGAGGTGGACTTATTCATCCCCTGCTGTACTCCTCCGACCTGCTCTTGCAATTTAGCCAGATCTTCTTTAAGCGTAGCCATTTCCTCCCTGGTGGCAAAACAACCAGGCAAAAATAGCCCGCCGATGACGCCTAACAAAATTATTCTTTTCATGGGTTATTATTTAACCGCCAGCGCAAAATGAGCTCTCCGGTTTTTGGCCCAGGCTTCTTCATTATGTTCCGGATCAAGGGGCCGTTCTTTGCCGTAGCTAATCGTAAATACCCGGCCAGAGTCAATACCAGCATTGATCAGGTATGTGCGCACCGCTGACGCTCTTTTCTGCCCCAGCGCCAGATTATATTCAACCGTTCCCCGTTCATCGGCATGTCCTTCTATTTGGACCACGATCTTAGCATTGCTCTTCAACATTTCCACGTTCTTGGCCAAGGTATCCAAGGCTATCTGGGACAAAGTATATTGGTCAAATTCAAAATAGACATCTTCCAAGGCCACATTCACAATGGAGCCGAAATCCAGGCCCCGTGAACTGGTTTCCGGAGGAATGGCTCCTGAATTCATTGTATCTGAATCTTTTTCTGTATCCTCATCAGACACCGCTGATCGCGATGCCCTGGTTTCGTCCGGAGTAGCTTTTATTGCTTTTTTAGCGCATCCACCTACCAAGAATAGAGCTAAAACCATTAAACAACCGCTTAA
>CAYTYR010000030.1:0-19207 GCA_964441745.1 uncultured Clostridia bacterium | reverse complement strand
GATTAGTTGAATATTAAATTGCATCAGGGGATAGCGAGAGGAATCATAATTTTATGTTTATTGATAGGTTTTGGATATATTCCAGCCCGGGCGGCCGGCCAGCCAACTGTGACGCCGGCCGCAGGTGACGCTGCCCCGGCGCTTAGCGGGACAGCAGTTATTGACCCGGTCAGCAGTGAGTCGCCAGAGGGAAAAAAGATCATCGAAGTTATGGTCAGCGGTTTGAAAAATGTGCCTTTAAAAGATGTCTGGGAAGTGACTAAAACCCGCAAAGGCCAGCACTATAAGCAGGAAACCGTTGATAATGATTTACGGTCCATGTTTGATCTGAACCTGTTCAGTTCTATTAATATAGACGCCGTAGATAAAGAAGGCGGTGTCCGGGTAGTTTTTATTGTAGTTGAAAAAAATATTATCAAGCAGATAGATTTTAAAGGAAATAAGGCTTTCAAGGCTTCAGCTCTGAAGGATGAAGTCACCTTAAAGGAAAAAGAAGCAATTAATGAAGGCAAACTGGAAGAATCAATACAAAAAATAGTTACCAAGTACAAAGATAAAGGTTTTGCCGAGATTAAAGTAGAAACCTTTACTACGGACCTGGGCGAGGGCAAACAAACTCTGACTTTTTATATTACTGAAGGCAATAAGATTAAAATACAGCAGGTGGAAGTAAGAGGCAATAAATTCCTGCTGGCCAAGAAGATACAGGGAATAACAAAAATAAGGCCGGGTAAGGTATACAAAGAGGAAACGCTGACTAAAGGAATGGAAAACCTGGAAAAATATTACCGGAAAAGGGGTTTTTATAATTTTAAGGCGGAAGAACCCCAGATCATATATAATGAAGACCATTCCCAGATGACGGTTACCATTACGGTGAGCGAGGGATTACGTTATAAAATCGGGAAGATCACTTTTAGCGGGAATACCGTTCTGGCGGAAAAGGATTTCCGGCTGGATTTGCCCATTAAGGAAGACCGGTTGTTCAACCAGGAAAATTTTGACCAGGCCTCAGCTAACATCCAGGCTTTGTATGCGGATAAAGGTTATGTCTTTACCCGGATCAATCCCAAGGTGACGACTCATGACGATACCCTGGCCATGGACGTTGAGTACCAGATAGCGGAAGGCCCAATGGCCTATGTCGGCAAGGTAGAGATCGCTGGCAATGAGATCACGAAAGATTATGTGATCATGAGGGAGATCCTGTTGCAACAGGGAGATCCTCTCAGCATGAACAGGGTCCGTCGCAGTCAGGAGCGATTGTATAATCTGGGTTTCTTCGAAGATGTTGGCTTGGACACTAAACCAAACCAGGAAAAGCCGGAAGACCAGCTGGATCTGATCTTTAATTTCAAAGAAAAATCTCAGGTTAATGTGCTCAGCCTGGGCTTAGGATATAGCACTGTGGACAAGGTTGTCGGCAATATGCAGGTTCAGATCAATAACCTCTTTGGCCGCGGCCAAAAGGTAAACTGGATGTACGAGATCGGTTCATTACGGCAGAATTATGAAGTCAGCTTTTTTGATCCCTGGTTCATGCAAAAATATTTTTCCTTTGGCGCCCAGGTCTTTAATACCAGGAGAGAAAGGAATTTTTATTGGGACAGAACGGAAAAAACCTATTTTGATCCGGCAGGGACAATACCAACTACCCTGCCTGATGGCACAGCTAATCCGATAATTGTAGAAGATACCGAAACAGACTTATATAGTGAAACTAACCGGGGAATAGGCATTACCTTTGGCAAAAGGTTTAAGGAAATCTATAACAGCAGTATCGGGTATACTTATGAAGATACAAAAATAAGAACTCTGACCTCCCGGCTTTATTCTGAGCCTACTTTTTTAAGCGATGAAGTGACACCCAATCCGCTGGCCGGTTATTACTACCAGAATATCAGCGCGGATATTGCCAATAGCATTGACCTGGACCTGGTGCAAACCAGTTCTGTTTCTTTGGGCCTTTCACGTGATACCCGGGATAATATCTTTGACACTACTTCCGGTTCCCATCACTCGATCAGTTATAAGGTGGCCGGCGGTTATTTAGGCGGTGATAATTATTATCAAAAGATTGTCGGTGAAACTGCCTGGTTTTTCCCCAGTTTTTGGAAATTTGTTTGGGGAGTGCACGGTATGGCCGGAGTGGTTCAGCCTTTTGGCAAATCCAAAACAGTACCGGTCTATGACCGATTCTATTTGGGCGGGGCAGAAACAGTTCGCGGGTATGACTATCGGGGAGAGATCGGCGAGATCAGCGGCGGCAAATTTGTCACCTTGTTCAATATCGAGTATGGGTTTCCTATTATCAGGGAAAAACGGCAGACGATCTTGAAAGGCGCTTTGTTCTATGATGCCGGCAATACCTGGAACACCACCAAATTGCATCATCACGATGAAGTCACCGGCCGGAATAATTATACTTTAAAACAAGGTGTCGGCTTAAGCTTGCGTTTTACCCTGCCGATGTTCCCGATCAGGTTTGACTGGGGTTATGGTTTGAATCACCGGGATGATGAGCCGAAGTCACAATTTTATTTCAGCATGGGATCAGTATTTTAATAGCGTATAGCGTAAAGCGTGTAGCGTAAAGGAAAAGCGGAAGAATTTTTATTTCTATCCGCTATACGCTATCCGCCGAAAGTAAAAAGGAGGAATTAGTGAAAAAATTTGTAGCAGCGATAATACTTAGTTTAATATTAACTACTGCTGGCTTAGCCCTGGCTGCCGGACTAAAGATCGGGTATGTTGATATAGCCTCTATTTTTGATAAATATTCAGGGACCGCAACGGCTAAATTGGCTTTGGAAAAAGAGATTAAGGCAAAACAGGATACCATCCAGAAAACCAGCGATGAAATTAAAAATTTGCGGGAAAGCCTGGACCTGCCGCAAAGCACGCTTTCTCCGGAAGACAAGAAGGTTAAGGCCCAGGAGATAGACCGCAAAGCGCAGGAACTGCAGAAATTCACGGAAGATTCGGAGAATGAACTTTCCAAAAAAGAAGCTAATTTGACCCAGGAGATCCTGGCGAAGATACATGCGGCGGTGCAGAAAGTGGGAAAAGAAAAAGGATTCTCCCTGGTGCTGGATAAAAACAATGTGATTTTTGGTATTGAATCCTGGAACATTACGGCAGAAGTACTAAAAGTTTTGGAGGGGGGAGTAGCGCCTTTGATCAGCTCTCCTACCGGGAACCTGCCTGCTACTGAGCAAGAGCTATTACCGGCTAAGCAGGAATATAAGGAACCATCTAATCTCAATATTAAAGAGGATTAGATTTAGGAGACAGGACACTATATGATAGAAAAAACACTCGCTGAGTTAGCTGCGCTGGTCGGCGGCAAAATAATGGGAAACCCGGAATTATTGATTAAAGGGGTGGCCGGCATCAAAGAGGCGAAAAAGGATGAAATTACTTTTTTGTCTAATCCCCGCTACAGCAAGGAACTGGCCCAGACTGGCGCTGGAGCCATCATTGTCTCCCCTGACCTGCAAACACATGATCTGGCCGCTATTATCTGTGACAATCCCTATCTGGCGTTTGCCAGGATTTTGGGCGTTTTCTACCCGCCTGAAAAAATAATCCCAGCGGGAGTGCATGCTTCGGCTATTATCAGCCCGCAGGCCAAGTTAGGCGCTAATGTGGCCATTGGTCCATTGGTGATCATAGAAGAAGGCGCAGTCATCGGCGATGAAACCATTATTTATCCAGGTGCCTATATTGGCAAGGATGCTAAAATTGGCCAGGCTTGCCTGTTCTATGCCAATATTTCCATCCGGGAAAAAGTGAGCATCGGTAATCAGGTTATTATCCATTCCGGGGCAGTCATTGGCAGCGATGGTTTTGGGTTTGTCCCCAGTAATGGAGAAAACGTCAAAATACCGCAAGTCGGCGCGGTGGTCATCGAAGACAAGGTCGAGATCGGGGCCAATGTTTGTATTGCCCGGGGCACTCTCGGGAATACCGTAATTGGGGCTGGGACTAAAATTGATAATTTAGTGCAGATCGCTCATAATGTCAAGATCGGGCGGAATTGCATCATTGTAGCGCAGGTTGGCATCTCCGGCAGTACGACAGTGGAGGATAATGTAACGATTGCCGGGCAAGCTGGTGTTATCGGCCATATCACCATTGGCAAAGGTAGTATTGTGGCAGCCCAGGCTGGAGTGACCAAGGATGTTCCGCCCAAGGAAATAGTGAGCGGCTATCCGGCCCAGCCGCACCAATTAGCAAAGAGACTCCAGGCAGAAGTAAATAGATTGCCGCAACTGAATCAAAAAGTTAAGGAACTGGAAAAAAGGATCGCTGAACTCGAAAAAAAGTAATCTCTTCAATTATTTAGAATTTAGAATTTAGAATTTCGAATTTGTATTTTACAGGAGGCATAATGGAAAAACAAAAGACTCTGAAGGACCCGGTTTCATTTTCAGGCATAGGACTGCATACCGGAAGCGCTACCACTATTACTTTTAAACCGGCGCCGGTAAATACCGGCATTAAGTTTATCCGCATCGACCAGCCAAATTCAGGCAAGATAGCGGCTGATATCAATAATTTGATCGATGTTAAACGTGGGACCAATATAGGGTTAGGCAATGTGAAAGTACATACGGTAGAGCATATCCTATCGGCGTTGGCCGGATTAGGCATCGATAATGCCTATATTGAAATCAATGCCAATGAACCACCGGTAGGCGACGGCAGCGCCCTGCCTTTTATTGAAACTCTGCAAAAAACCAGTATTGTGGAACAGGATGCACCCCGGAAATATTATGAATTAAAAGAACCGGTTTATTATGTGCATGAAGATACCAGTATTATTGCCCTGCCAGCCGATGATTTTAAAGTGAGCCTGACCATGGTTTATAACCATCCGTTGATAAAATCCCAGTATGCCAGCTTCACCGTCACCCCGGAAATGTTTGTTAAAGAACTGGCGCCGGCCCGTACATTTTGTTTTGATTTTGAGATTGAGACTTTGAAAAAACAGGGATTAGCCAAAGGCGGAAGTCTGGTCAACGCTGTGGTGATCGGCGAAAAAGACATCCATAATGCACTGCGTTTTCCGGATGAGTTTGTCCGTCATAAGATCCTGGACCTGATCGGGGATTTTTACCTGCTGGGACAGCCGTTGAAAGCCCACATCATTGCGGTTAAATGCGGTCATCCTTCGAATACGGCTTTTGTGCAAAAATTGAGAGAATTACAGAATAAAGGGGTCCCTAAACCCGTGGGGCAGGAGAACCAGAAAGCAGTTCCCGGCAAAGATCGGTTTGCGGGATTGGATCTGGGTAAACCCTTAATGGATAATAATGAAGTACAAAAAGTATTGCCGCACCGGCCGCCGTTCCTGCTGGTTGACAAAATACTGGCGATCGAAGAAGAGAAGAAAGCTATTGGCGTGAAGAATGTCACGATTAATGAAGATTTCTTCCGCGGGCATTTTCCTGGCCATCCGGTAATGCCGGGAGTATTGCTGATCGAAGCCATGGCCCAGGTAGCTGGAGTATTATTGTTAAAGAAAAGTGAAAATGCCGGAAAACTGGCCTATTTCATGACCATTGACAAGGTGAAATTCCGCCAGACCGTCGTGCCGGGAGATACCATTTTTTTCGAAGCAGAATTATTGAAGGTCAAAAGCAAGACCGGTGTTGTTACCGGTAAGGCTTATGTTAACAACACGTTAACAGCTGAGGCTGAGTTTATGTTTATGCTGGTTGATAGATAAAGTTAGCGAATAAAGATCAAATGACAGCGAATGCCTCGAATGTTTTTATTCGCGAAATTAGCTATCATTCGAGTAATTAGTTTATTTTGGAGGGATTGGCATGAAGGTTCATAAGACAGCGCTGGTACATCCAGATGCCGTTATCGGCGAAAACGTGGAAGTAGGTCCTTTTGCGATCATTGGCAAAGATGTAAAAATCGGTAAGGGCACAAAAATAGAAGCCAATGTGGTCATTGATGGCGACACTGAAATTGGCGAAGACTGCCATATTTTTACTGGAGCGGCTGTCGGTACGCCGCCGCAGGACCTGAAATATCGGGGTGAGAAAACAAAGGTGATCATCGGTAACCGTAATGTGATCCGTGAATATGTGACCATCAACCGGGGGACGGTAGCGGTAGGAGAGACGAAGATCGGTGATAATAATCTGATCATGGCTTATGCGCATGTCGCGCACGATTGTGTGATCGGCAATTATGTGGTCCTGGCCAATAATGCTACTTTGGCTGGCCATGTGGTGGTAGAGGACCGGGCAGTTATCGGCGGTATGACTCCCATTCATCAATTCTGCCGGATCGGCACCTTCGCGATACTGGGAGGCGGTTCCCGCACTAATAAAGATATCCCTCCATATTGCAAAGCTGCCGGCAGCCCGATCAGAATGTATGGGCTGAATACCATTGCCCTGGAAAGAAATAATTTCTCCCAGGATGTGCGCAATCAACTGAAAAAAGCCTATAAGATCTTTTTCCGTTCCAAGATGAATACCACCCAGGCCCTGGTCTACTTAAAAAAAGAAACCAATTGGTGTGACGAAGTAAAATATTTTATCCAGTTCATTGCCGAGTCTGAAAGAGGCATCACTAAAGAATAAAAACCAGCGGTGACAGGTGTTGGTTGTAGAAGTAGGTATGGAAGTAAGTCTAAAGTCTTTGGTTTGGAGCCCAACACCCATAGACCTAAGACCAAACTTACTTCCTAACCCAAAAACCTTAGACTTGAGGATTTATGACAGACAAGATAGGCTTGATAGCCGGTAACGGCGATTATCCACTGCATTTCGCCCAAGCGGCTAAAGCGCAGGGTAAGGCGATCATTACTATCGCTTTGGATGGGGAAACCAATCCTGAACTGAAAACCATGGTGGATACTTTCACCTGGGTCGGCCTGGGTCAGTTGAATAAGTTGATCGATACTTTTAAAAAAGAACAAGTAACCCAGGTAGTGATGGCCGGACAAGTGAAACATTTTCGCCTTTTTGACCTTTTAAAGCTTGATTTGCGGGCTGCCGCTCTGCTGAAACGCCTGCCAAACAAGAAGGCAGATACGATCCTGGGCGGAGTAGCTGAGGAGCTGGGTAAAGAGGGTATTGCCTTAATTGATTCCAGGATATTTTTGGAAAAGTTCATCCCGCAGGCAGGTATCCTGACCAGAGTGAAACCAAATAAGGAACAGGAAAAGGATATTGAATTTGGCCTGAAGATCGCCAAGGGCATAGCTGCCTTGGATGTCGGACAGACAATTGTCGTCAAGGACCGGGCAGTCCTGGCAGTGGAGGCGATGGAGGGCACGGATCAGACAATCTTGCGGGGCGGGAAAATCGGTAAAGGCGAGGTAGTCGTCGTAAAAGTGTCCAAGCCAAACCAGGATTTCCGGTTTGATGTGCCGATCGTTGGTGAAAATACTATAGCCGTATTGCATGAAGCCGGGGCCCAGGTTTTAGCTTTTTGCGCCGGGGAAACGCTAATTCTGAATATTGACGCTGTAATCAAACAGGCCGATACATATAAGATTTGTCTAGTAGCGGTAGAAAATAAGTAAAATCCTAATATCTAATCTTTAACTTTGAATTTTTTTAGGATTTAGGAATTAGGATTTAGAGTTTGTTTGCTATTTAGATATTAGAGTTTAGAATTTCAGTTTGGAGTCTTTGTGCTTTCTTTAAAGATGGGAGTCATCGGAATAGGGCGCCTCGGAGTGCATCATGCCAGGATCGTCAGCAGTTTGCCTGGAGTGGAGCTGGTAGGGATCTGTGATATCAATGAACCACAGGTCAGGAAAATTGCCCGGCAATATAAGACCGCGGCGTATACTGACTACCGGCAGCTTTTGACTAAAGTTGACGCAGTCAGTATTGCTGTCCCCACTCCATTACATTACCAGGTGGCTAAAGATTTTATTAATGCGCGGGTCCATTGCCTGATTGAAAAGCCGATCACCCCAGATTTGGCGGAAGCAGAAGAATTAGTGGCCCTGGTAAAACAGAAAAAGTTAATCCTCCAGGTTGGGCATATCGAACGATTTAATCCTGCTGTTCTGGAAGCGCAAAAATATATCCATGAACCAAAATTCATTGAAGCCAATCGCCTGGGTCCTTATGACCCGCGCGTAGCTCATATCAGTGTAATCCTGGACTTGATGATCCATGATATTGATATTGTACTGTACCTGGTCCAGGACCGGATAGTATCCATTGACGCGGTGGGAGCTAAAGTACTGAGTGATTTTGAAGATATCGCCAATGCCAGGATCCGCTTTGCTAACGGCTGTGTAGCCAGTATTTCCGCCAGCCGGGTATCCATAAAAAAATTCCGGAAGATCCGTATTTTCCAAAAAGATTCGTACCTTTCCCTGGACTATGCCAAGCCTGGCTTAAAAATATACCAAAAAAAGAAAGAGGAAGTCAGCAGCCTGAAGGATATTAAAGTTGTTTATCCACGGCTGGTCAAGCTGGAGCCTTTGGCTGAAGAATTGAAACATTTTGTCAACTGTGTCCGGGAAGGGATGAAACCTCAGGTAACCGGTGAAGATGGACGCGATGCCCTGGAAATAGCCCTGGAAATAATGAGAAAAATAAAATAGGCAAATTCAAAATACTAATCTCAAATGTTCTAAACTGGGATTTTGTTTAGAATTTTGATATTGTTTAGAATTTAGAAATTAGAAATTAGAAATTAGGATTTAGAATTTTAAAGTAAAGGTATTTAATGAAGATCTTTATCGTAGCCGGGGAAGCCAGCGGTGATATTCATGGCGCTAATCTGGTAAAAGAATTAAAAAAATTACAGCCGGACGCATCCATCGTCGGGTTTGGCGGCCAGAGAATGCAAGCTGCCGGGATGAAGCTGCTCTATAACCTGGCTGATCATGCGGTCATTGGGTTTCTGGAGGTCGTCAAAAACCTGGTTTTGATCAAACGTTTATTAAAAACCACCAAACGGTATCTCCGTGAACAAAAACCAGATATCATCGTGTTAATAGATTATCCTGGCTTTAATTTTAAGGTTGGAAAATTGGCACACTCTTTAAAGATCCCGGTAGTTTATTATATTGCCCCGCAGATCTGGGCCTGGTGGCCGGGGCGGATCAAAGAGATTAAAAAATTTGCCAGTAAAGTACTGGTAGTTTTCCCTTTTGAAGAAAAAATATATTCCCAAGCCGGGGTACCGGTTGCCTGGGTCGGGCATCCGCTGCTGGAACATCTTCCGGCTGAAACAAAGATCGATATTTATGAGAAGTACCAGCTTGATCGGAAGAAAAAGCTGCTCGGATTATTGCCGGGAAGCAGGCGCCAGGAAATTGAACATTTGTTACCAGTCATGTTGGCAGCCGCCGGTAAAGTGCAGGCCGCCCAGACTGATATTGAACTGGTCTTATTGCGTTCCTCGACCATAGATCTGGCCTTGCTGGAAAAGATTATTCAAACTTCACGCTTAGGCGTTAAAGTCATAGATGATGATACCTATCAGGTTCGGCGGCAGTTGACCTTGGCCTATGTCGCCAGCGGAACAGCCACCTTGGAAATGGCCTATTTGGGTATCCCGATGCTGATCATGTATAAAGTGAACGTCTTAAGCTATCAAATGGCCAAGCGTCTGGTGAAGATCCCGTATATCGGTTTAGCTAATATTGTCAGCGGCCAAAAAATAGCGCCAGAATATATCCAGGATGCAGCCGAGCCGTCAAGCATTGCCGCGCAGACTGAAAAATATTTACATAATCCCGCTGAATTGAAAGCGATCAAAGACAAGTTGTTGCAGATTAAAGATAAACTGGGGACGCCCGGGGCCTCGCTTCGCGCGGCACAGGAAATTCTGGCCCAGATAAGGTAATTATGGATAACAAAAATATTTTCAAGAAACTATGGACGTACGTCAAGCCTTACTATGGCCGGTTGATGTGGGCTGTAGTCTGTATGACCGGGGTGGCCTTATTTACTACCGCCTCGATGTGGATCATGAAATATGTGGTCGACCGCATTTTTATTGAAAAAAATATTCAGATGCTTTTAATGATCTCCTTAAGCTTACCTTTGATCTTTCTCTTAAAAGGACTCTGTTCATATGGACAAAGCTATCTGATGTCGTATATTGGGCAAAAAATCGTCTTAGACCTGCGTAACGACTTATTTGAGCATTATCAACTGCTTTCACTGGATTATTTTGAAAATAAAAGGACTGGCTCCATTATATCCCGCATCACTAATGATGTCGGTGTCATCCAGAATGCGGTGTCCAGCGGCCTGGTCACTTTGGTCAAGGATGGATTGACTATTATCGGCCTGATCGGTTTAATGTTTTATTTACACTGGCGTTTTGCTGCTTATACTTTGATTGTCAGCCCTTTTATCGTTTATGTCCTAGTGGTTTTCGGAAAAAAGCTGCGTCGGGTCTCCACTCAATCCCAACAGAAAACTGCGGACATATACTCTATACTTATAGAAACGATTTCCGGCATTAAGATCGTCAAGGCTTTTTGCGCCCAAGATCGGGAGATCAGCCGGTTTAAAAGAGAGAACCGTAATTTCTTTGACCTGACGATGCGGACCATGAGGGTGAACGCCCTGTCACCACCGCTGATGGAATTTATCGGCGTACTGGGGTCAACGGTCTTTGTCTGGTACGGCGGGATGGAGGTAATTAACGGCTCTTGGACAGCGGGAGCATTTTTCTCCTTTGTGGGAGCAGCCCTATCAACCTATACTCCGATCAAGAGTTTTTCCAATACCAATGCCGTTTTACAGCAGACGATAGCTGCCAGCGAACGTATTTTTAAAGTCCTGGATACAGTCCCAACCGTAATGGAAACGACCAATGCTATTCCTTTACCGTTGCTGCAAAAGGAAATTGTGTTGGAAAAGATCGCCTTCGCTTACGAGACAGAGCCGGTATTGAACGATATTGACCTGAGAGTAAAAACCGGGGAAATTATCGCTATTGTCGGTCCTAGCGGCAGCGGCAAAACCACGCTGGTTAATTTAATTCCGCGTTTTTATGACCCGACGGCCGGGAATATCAAAATGGATGGTCATGACTTGAAAGCAGTGACCTTATCTTCGCTCAGGAACCAGATCGGTATCGTGACCCAGGAAACCATTCTCTTCAGTGATACCGTCAGGAATAATATCGCCTATGGTAATCCGGAGGCAACGGAGCAGGAAATAATCAAGGCCGCCAAAGCCGCGAACGCCCACAAGTTTATTTTAGATATGGATCAGGGATATGAGACAGTGATCAGGGACCGGGGGACCAACCTGAGCGGCGGAGAGCGCCAACGTATTGCTATGGCCCGGGCCATACTGAAGGATCCGCGTATCCTGATCCTGGATGAAGCTACCAGCGCCTTGGACAGTGAAAGTGAAATGCTGGTGCAGGAAGCTTTGGATCAATTAATGGTGAGGCGGACTACTTTTATTATTGCTCATCGGCTTTCCACTGTGCGCAAAGCTGATAAGATTGTGGTCCTGGGAAAGGGCAGGATCCTAGATATGGGTAAACATCAGGAATTGCTTGATCGCTGCGGTTTGTATAAAAAACTGCATGAAATACAGTTTAGGGATTAAGTTTGAGAGTGGTAGTAGGGATGCTTTATCACTTTACCACTTTATCACTGAGGTCATATGAATAAACTTCTGGCTTTTATCGGATATATCGCTATTTGGTTTATTGGCCTTACCAGCCGTATTGTCGTGATTAATAATGGAGTCATTGAAAATTTAAAAAAAGAGAAAAAGAACTATATCTATGCCTTCTGGCATGGCCGGCAGTTATTCCTCGTTTATTCCCACCGTTTTCGCAAAATTAATATTCTCATCAGTCAGAGCCGGGATGGCCAGCTTATTACTGATATTACCAGTTTATTCGGCTTTAAGGCAGTCCGTGGCTCATCTACCCGGGGAGGCCTGCGCGCTTTGGTCAAATTAGTCCGGGCCGCGGCAGACGGTGATGTTTTAGCTTTCACTCCTGACGGTCCCAAAGGACCATACCGGGAGGTCCAGCCAGGTGTCTTGTATATTGCCCAGAAAACCGGCTTGCCGATAGTGCCTCTGACTTTTAGCGCCAGCAGGAGAATCGTGCTGAATAATTGGGATAAATTTATCATACCGTATCCATTTAATTCTATTGTTGTGGCTAACGGCAATCCAGTATATGTTCATAAAACAGACGATTTGGAAGAAAAGAAAAAAGAACTGCAGGCAGCGCTAAATCTTCTGACTGATGAAACGGATAAATTAGTATGATCTGGTTCTATAATACTATCATCCTGTTAGCGGTTCTGGTCAGTTCTCCTTACTGGCTGGTAAAGCTTCTATGCTCCAGGACTTGGCGCACCGGATTCCGGCAGCGGTTAGGGGGTGGACTGCCAGCACAACGGCAGTCAGTGATTTGGCTTCATGCCGCCAGCGTCGGAGAAATAAAGATTGCTGAAGTCCTGATCAAAAGACTAAAGCAACGTGCCTGTCCCCACCCGATAGTGGTTTCAGTGATCACTCTTACTGGGTTTAAACAAGCTAAAACCCGCCTGAATGGCCTGGCTGAGGTTGTTTTTGCTCCTTTGGACCTGCCTTTTGTCGTTAACCCCTTTCTTAAAAAGATCAATCCGATTTTACTGGGAGTTATAGAAACAGAATTATGGCCTAACCTGATCACGATCGCCCGAAAAAAGAAAACTAAAATTATTCTGCTAAATGGACGGTTGTCTGACCGGAGTTATCCGGCTTATCAAAAATTTAAAATGTTTTTCCGCGAAATAATACGCTGTTTTGATTATGTTTGCGTACAGACAGAAGAGGATAAAATAAAATTTATTACCTTGGGATTTCCACAGGAGCTTCTTACCGTTACCTCATCGATTAAATATGATTTTGAGATCAAGCTGGATTCTTCTGCCGCCTCTATCCGCCAGAGATATTCTTTCGCGCCTGATGATTTGGTTTGGGTGGCCGGCAGTACCCGTAACGGGGAAGAGGCGATGCTGATCAAAGCCTTCCAGGATCTCAAGAAGAAAGTGCCATTATTAAAGCTGGTCCTGGCCCCGCGGCATTTGGAACGACTTAATGAAATCAAAAAACAGCTCAGGGAACAGGCAGTATCATTTATTTTAAGTTCGCAAGAGCATACCGGTACTCAGTCCTTTGCTTGCTTATTGATCGATACTATGGGAGAGCTCTTGCCGGCCTACAGTATAGCTGACGTCGTTTTTGTCGGCGGTAGTTTGGTTAATTATGGCGGCCAGAATATTTTAGAACCAGCAGCCCTGGCCAAGCCGGTGATCTGCGGCCCGGATATGCGCAATTTTAAGGAAATAACAAACTACCTGTTAACACAAAAAGCGATTATCCAGGTACATAACCTTGTTGAATTAATAGAAAAAATTGAATTCTTATTAACTCATCAAGATGCTGCCCGGCAGTTGGGACTTAAGGCTCAGGAAAGCTTGATCGCCAAAAAAGGGGCAGTAGACAAAAATGTTGAGGCAATGGAGAGGCTTTTAGCCAATGATGTCCGGGATCAATAATATTTTAGTGATCAGGTTTAGCTCGCTAGGGGATGTGGTCCTGACTGCCCCGGTCTTTGCTAATTTACGCCAAGCCCTGCCTAAAGCTAAATTATCCATTCTGACGAAGAGACAGTACCAGGATGTTTTTCTTAATAATCCTAATATTGATGAGATCCTGACGCTGGAAAAACAAGAAAACCTGGCCAGCCTGATCAACCGTATTCGGAAAAACAAGTATGACCTGGTCATTGACCTGCATAATAATTTACGAAGCCATATCGTGGGCTTTGCTTCCGGCGCTAAAGTGCTGCGTTATAATAAGCAATCACTGAACCGCTATGCTTTGCTGCATTTTAAACAGAGTAATCCGGCTTTGCAGAAAAGCGTGATCCAGCGCTATTTAGACACTCTGGGGTTTTTGGGAATAAAGCAATTGCGTCTTGATACTAAAATTTATCTGACGGAAAAAGAGACTAGGACCGCCCAGGCTTTTCTGGAACAGTGCGGCAATGGCCCGGGAGATTTGCTCGTTGGCTTGAATCCTGGCGCTAAATGGGAAACTAAAAAATGGCCTTTGCCCAACTGGCTGGAATTTATTAAATTATGCCGTGAGCAGAGAATTAAACTGCTGTTATTCGGTGATTCCTCTGACCAGGTTTTTATTAGCGCCCTATTAAGAGAAGCGGTAGATATAAAAGATACAGTAATAAATGTAGCCGGAAAAACTGATCTGCGCCAGTTAAGTGCGCTGATCAAGCAATGCCGGGTATTGGTCACTGGTGATTCAGGCGCGCTGCATATCGCCCAGGCGCTGGAGGTCCCGGTCTTGGCGCTGCTCGGACCCACTGTGCCAGAATTCGGCTTTATTCATCCCCGCAGCAAAGATATTATTTTGTTTAAGGAATTATCCTGCCGGCCATGTAGCCTGCATGGGACCAATGACTGTAGAAGAGGGGACCGGCTGTGTTTATCCGGCCTTTTAGCCAGCGAAGTATTTGAATCTTTGCAAGAACAGTTAAAAGCAGATGGCAGTTAGCAGATGGTAGATGGCAGAAAAACCAGAAGGTGTGTTTGATGGAAAAATTAAAAAGTATATTAATAATACAGACGGCGTTTTTAGGAGATGTAGTCTTAACTATTCCGCTGATCATGGCGACAAAAAAAGCCTTTCCCGACGCTTATTTGAGTGTGATGGTTATCCCTGCGGTAAAAGAAATATTAGAGAATAATCCGGATCTAGATGAGATCATAGTTTTTGATAAAAAAGGTAAAGACCGTTCCTGGCTGGCTTTCCGAGACTTAGTGGTAAAGATAAAAGCGCGTCATTTCAATGCAGCCATACTGCCACACCGTTCATTTAAAAGCGCTTTGCTGTGTTCCCTGGCCCGGATCCCCAAAAGGATCGGGTTTACTGCCGCGGCCGGGAGGATTCTCTATACTGATCAGGTGCCTTACAGGCAAAGTGCAAAGATCCATGAGATAGAAAGGAATCTTGACCTGCTCAAACCGTTGGGAGTGAAAGATAGAAAGGCCGCTATTTTTATAGATCCTGGCAAAGAAGCCATTAATCATGCTTTAGAACTTTATCATGAATATGAGATTAAAGCAACGGACCTGGTTATTGGCATAAATCCTGGCAGTGTTTGGCCCACCAAACGCTATGCTACGGAAAAGTATGCTGCTTTGGCTGACCGCTTGACCCTGGAGCTTAAAGCTACGATCATTATCATTGGCAGCCCGGCCGATACCCCGGTGGCAGATAAGATGGCCCACGAAATGCATGAAGCAGCAATTAACTTGTCTGGCCGGACGACTCTCTCGCAATTGACTGCCGTGATGAAGCGATTCAACTTGTTGGTTACTAATGATTCTGGCGCAATGCATATAGCTGTAGCCCAAGGAGTGCCGGTGGTAGCGATTTTTGGGCCGACTACACAGTCCTTGGGTTTTTACCCGTACAGCACAAAAGATATTGTAGTTGAAAAAGATTTGCCTTGCCGTCCGTGTGGAAAGCACGGAGGGAGGAGATGCTCAAAGAATAATTTTGCCTGTATGAAGTTAATCACGGTCTCGGATGTTTTTGAGGCGGTGAAAAGGCGATTATCATGGTAATTTAATGCGTAGGAATTTCAAACCTATGCATGATTATAGGTATAATGAATATTATACTAGGAGACAGATATGGCTAAGATGCTGGACCGAAACAGCGCGGTTGAGGAGATTAAAAGTCTTAATGAAGATGATTTGCTGTTTCTTAATCATTTTATTATTGAACGGCTGAAACTGATCTCTCAGGCAAAAAGCACGTGTTTGATGGCTGATTTTCGTATTGGGGAGCGGGTCTGCTTCCAAGGGGATGGAAACCAACTAAAACGCGGCATTATTCAACGGCTAAACAAGAAAACCATAACCATCAGGACTGATGACGGACATCTTTGGAATGTATATCCTGGATTCTTAAATAAAGTATAGAATAAAGAGTCGACCCAGAACCTATTTTGAAAAGGCAAATATGCTATGGAAGACCAAATCAAACAGATTATAATTCTGCAGGATTTAATAAAACTACTGCGTTTTCTTGAAAACAACGAAGCCAAACTGACGACTACGGGGAACTTTAATTTAAAAACAATTGCTGAAATAGGAATTATAATCGAATTGCCTGAACATTTCAAGGAATATCCTATCAAAAGCGAATACGAATGGGGGTATTTAGAATATCTGGATGTGTTAGGCCAACTAATGAAGTTAACAGCAAACAGAAAACATTATCGGCGTCTTACAAAATCAGGGAAAGAATACTTAGCAAAGCTGCCGCAGGAGCAATTCCTGCTTCTATTTGAGGCTTACTGGCATAAATTAAATTGGGCATTTCTCTTTCCTTATTCTGAAAGTGATAAGGATAATCCAGCTTGTCATTTATGGTTTTCCAAGGAATTGGATCTCTTCCGTCTGACCAAGTTAGGGGAAGGAATTGTCCTGGCGGTATTGTTTCCCGTAAAATCATCGGTAGAACCTTCGCAGCAGATGTTAAATTGACTTTTAGAAAGTAATTTAATGAAAAAGGGGTGACATGAGATATAATTTATTAAGTGACAAAGAGTATAAAACATGGCTTGCTGAAATTAAGTCAAAAGTCCGTAATGTCCAGCTTAAGGCAGTCGTAAAAGTTAATACAGAAATACTTTTGTTTTATTGGGGGCTTGGCGCTGATATCGTGACCAAACAAGCAAATGCCAAATGGGGCGATGGCTTTCTATCTCAGCTCAGCAAGGATCTAATGACGGAATTCCCGGATATGAAGGGGTTTTCGAAGCGGAACCTTGAGCTTATTAGACAGTGGTATATATTTTATTCTAAAGGGATATTATTAGGGCAACATCCTGTTGTCCTAATTGCGAAACAGCCTGTTTCGCAATTGGTGTCAGATGCAATTAGCCAACTGCCTGTTGGCCAAATTGCACAACAAGCCGTTGCACAAATCACCCAAATACCCTGGGGTCATAACATTGCCATTATTACACAATGCAAGAATATCAAAGAAGCGCTATATTATGTGCAGAGTACGATTAAATATAATTGGAGCCGAAGTGTTCTTGTCCATCAGATAGAAAGCGGTCTTTATAAGCGGGAAGGGAAAGCCGTTAATAATTTTGCTCTTACCCTGCCTAAACCTCAATCTGACCTCGCCGAACAGACACTAAAAGACCCGTATATTTTTGATTTTCTGAGCATGACCAGGAAGTATGATGAGCGAGACCTTGAAAACGCGTTGGTAACCCATGTAACTCAGTTTTTACTTGAATTGGGTACCGGGTTTGCGTATGTAGGCCGTCAGGTCCCATTGCGTGTTGGCGAGAGCGATTTTTATATTGATTTGCTTTTTTATCATATGAAGCTCCATTGTTATGTTGTGATAGAGCTGAAAACAACAGCATTCCAGCCTGAATTTGCCGGAAAACTTAATTTCTATCTTAAAGCGGTTGATACACAGGTTCGATCCGAACAAGATAATCCGACCGTTGGCATCCTGATATGCAAGAAGAAGGATAAAATTGTTGCCGAGTACGCCTTGAGTGATATTCATAAGCCGATTGGTATTTCAATATATAAACTGACACATTCTCTGCCAAAGAAATTTAAGCCCAGCCTGCCCACTATTGAGCAAATTGAGCAAGAATTAAGCAAAGATGGGGGTAAGAAATGAATGCCGCTCCTTGCTCACCCTTCTGGACCGACTACTATCCGTACAGTACCAAGGATATAGTGGTGGAAAAAGATTTGCCTTGCCGGCTGGCAGGAAATCGACAAGCTCGCTCAAAATAATGACGAGTTCCCTGATAAACGGAACAGTGATCTTAATCTTTGTAATCGAAAAGGAATTTAAATGAATATTTTGCAGTTGATCGATGAACCCTGGGATAGCGGTATTACCAATTATGCCTTAACCGTGTCGAAAGCGTTGAGCGACCGGGGGCATAAGGTGATTGTCGGCGGCTGGCCGAATAAGCCACCCATCAACCAGGCTAAAAAAATGGGATTGCCGATCTTGCCGGTTAGTTTCACTAATATGAATGTTTTTAATCTGAAAGCGGCCATGACCAGGGAAAAAATAGAGTTGGTCAACGCGCATGGCGGCCAAAGCCATTTTTGGGCCTACTTTTCCCTGCGTACGACTTTCAGCAATATTCCGATCGTGCGTACGCGCGGGGATATCCGCAATCCTGCGGCTAATGCCGCTAATAAGCATTTATATGAAAAAAGTAATTTGGTGATCTGTGCGGCAGAATTTATCCGCGCTGCGTGTATCAAAAGCTTAGGTCTGTCAGCCGATAAAATTGTCACTGTGTGTCAGGGCCTGGACACAACTGTTTTTAAGCCGCAATATGCGGATGAAGGTATGAAAAAAGAATTAAAAGTTGAGCCAGGCGCCGCGATCATCGGCATGGTCGGGCGGCTGGATCCGGTCAAAGGTCACAGTACGTTTGTGCAGGCCGCTAAAATGGTCAAAGATATTTACCCTAAAGTTAAGTTTTTGATCGTGGGCAAAGAAGAAAATGTTAAATGGAAGAGATTGTCTGAAATAGTTTATAGCCTTGGTTTACAGGATGAAATGTCTTACCTGGGGCGGACTGAAGATGTGGTCAGGTTCATGAATACCTGTGATATTGGGGTGGTGGCTTCCGTGGGCAGCGAAGCTATTTCCAGGGTAGTTATGGAATGGATGGCTTGCGGTAAACCATTAGTTGCCACAAAAGTCGGATGTATCCCGGAAATCGTCAAAGACACAGAGAATGGTTATCTCGTAGATCCTGGTGATCAGGAAGCCATGGCGCAAAGAATATATGATCTCCTGATCGATCAAAACCAGGGCAGGCGTATGGGCGATAAAGCTCACCAGCATATAAAAGAGAAATATAGTCTTAAACAGTTTGCCATTAATACCGAAAATGCTTATCAGAAAGTGTTAGGAATGAAATAGAGAGCAGTAATTAGGTGTAAGTTTTGGAAGTAAGTTTGGTCTGAAGTGACCTCCTTCCATACCTACTTCTACAACCTTCACCTTGCTACCCCTAAAATAGGGGGTTTTTTTTATTGCAAAAAATCAGTAATAAAGCTATAATAACTTAATTAGAAAAAGAACGATTTAGACGGATAATAAGCTGGATTCAGACAGATACTGATAATCTGTTT
>CAYTYR010000029.1:0-20465 GCA_964441745.1 uncultured Clostridia bacterium | reverse complement strand
AAGTAATTAAGGCTATATCCAGTATCCGGATCAGGTATTCGGTGAAAGGAGGGATGTGCTTGCCTTTTCTCAGGGCTAAATGCAAACTGAGATTCATGGGGACGACGATGGCCACAGCCCAGATCAGGATCATCTGCATGTTCTTTAGTTGGCCAAGCTGTGAAAGAAAAACGATCAGGATAATAGCCATGACCAAAAACGCCCAGCGAGTGGAAATATCGCTCAACAAGCGGCCTTTTACATGACGTTGCTCAATTACCTCCATAATTTATGTTCTCCTAATTATTAATATTTAATAATTCTTTGACTTTATTCACCAATTCATTGCCATCAAAGGGTTTGGTCAAGTAGAGATTGGCTCCGGTGGAATAGCCGATCTCTTCCTCCACCGGCTGGCTGCGGGCGGTCAGGATAATGATCGGTATATGGCTATATTCCTTATCAAATTTCAGCATCCGGCAAACTTTATATCCTTCGATCTTTGGCAGCATCAGGTCCAAAATGATCAAGTCCGGCTTTTCCCGGCGGGCTGTTTCCAGGCCCATATAGCCGTCTTCAGCGATCATTACTTCAAAACCCGCGCCGGCCAGCCTTTGCTTGATCACTTCGGCAATATCCGGTTCATCTTCAACGACTAAAATTCTCTTAGCCATTGCCTTCCTCCTTGTTTAGCCGTTATGATATATTATTATATCCCCTTTTGCGATCATATTACCAGTATTTTTTTACCCATCTTACCAGAGGAACCTGGCCCCCAAGCCAACGCTGAAATCCAGGTCCGTACCCGGGACGATATCCATGATCGGTGAAAATTCTATGAATAATTCAAAAGGATGTTTAGGGAAAATATAATTAGCGCCGACCGTACCGCGCAAGCCAAATATCGCATCATATTCCTCATCGTCAAAATGCTTGTGATAATTATGGTCACTGTCAGCCACGAAACGTATACCCCCGCCATAATAAAGCGCCGCAGTCCCTGGTTCCTCCATGTTTTTAAAAACATCATAATTGTGGTAAAGATAGGCCGCAGACAAATAAAAATAATCGCCGAACCGGAAACTGGTCGTCAGATCGTAAGCTTCCTTATTATTGAGCCAATACTTACCGGTCAATCCGGTTGGCTCTCCCAGGAACAGGCCAATACCAAAATGGTATTTTGGCTCTTCCACCCTCGCCTCCGCCACAACGGCGCAGAGTAACAATAGTAACACTATCAGCACTGTTTTTTTCATATCTCCTCCTTTTTGTGAAA
This sequence comes from uncultured Clostridia bacterium, assembly GCA_964441745.1. GTDB lineage: Bacteria > CAYTYR01 > UBA6262 > UBA6262 > UBA6262 > UBA6262. The sequence continues at coordinate 19,210 of CAYTYR010000029.1, read as the reverse complement.
ACGGTTATTTGGCGTATGGTTTGGAAGTAAGTTTAGTCTGAGGTCTATGGGTGTTAGGCTCTAAACTATAAACTTCAGACCTACTTCCATACCTACTTCTACAACTTTCAACCTCTTACTGCTTTTTCTTGCTCTTATTGCTCTTATCTTTTACTGGCAACTGCTCCTCGCTTAGACTGTTTTTCGCTTTTACTGCTTTAGACAGCTCCAATAACCTATTACGCAGCATAATTGCCAGTTCAAAATCAAGATTATCCGCAGCTTCCCGCATCTGCCGTTCCAGATCCTTGAGCAAAGCCGGGGTAGCTTTCTCCGGCGTATACTTATATCCTTCGTCCCTGACAAAACTATAGATCTTCTGTTTAGCCACAGAGGTGAACTCAGCCAGGTCCTGGATCGCTTTCTGGATGGTCCGCGGCGTGATCTGGTGTATCTTATTATATTCCATTTGTTTGATCCGGCGGCGCTTGATCTCGCTGATCGCCCGCTGCATCGAACCAGTCATGTTGTCAGCGTACATTAATACTTTCCCGTCCACATTTCTCGCCGCTCTCCCGCACACCTGGACCAGCGAGGTCTCGGACCGTAAAAATCCTTCTTTATCCGCGTCCATGATCGCCACCAGGGAAACCTCCGGCAGGTCCAACCCTTCCCTCAACAGGTTGACCCCGACCAGGCAGTCAAACTCGCCTTTGCGCAGGTCCCGCAATATCTCCACCCGCTCCAGGGTGTCAATTTCTGAATGCAGATATTTGACCCGCAGGCCCTTATCCAGCAGGAAATCAGTCAGGTCCTCGGCCATCCGTTTAGTCAGGGTGGTCACCAGAGTACGATGATGCTTAGCTACCCGCTCCATGACTTCCTTGATCAGGTCATCGATCTGCCCTTTACTCGGCCGGATCACGATCTCCGGATCCACCAACCCGGTCGGCCGGATGACCTGCTCTACTATGACCCCCTTTGTTTTCTCCAGTTCGAATTTGGCCGGGGTAGCTGAAACAAAGATGACTTGCTTCATTAATGACTCTATTTCTGCAAATTTCAAAGGCCGGTTATCAATGGCGCTGGGCAGCCGGAAACCATAATCAATCAAGGTTTGTTTGCGGGACCTGTCCCCATGGTACATCCCGTTCAATTGGGGAATGGTCACATGGGATTCATCAATGAACATCAGGTACTCTTCCGGAAAATAATCGATCAGGCATTTTGGGCGTTCACCTGGCTGGCGGTTATCAAAATGGCGGGAATAATTTTCGATCCCGCTGCAATAGCCGATCTCCCGGATCATTTCCAGGTCAAAATTGGTGCGCTGTTCCAGGCGCTGGGCTTCTAACAGTTTATTCTGGCTTCTCATCTCCGCCAGGGTTTGCTCCAGCTCTGTCTTAATATTGTCCATGGCCTTTTCAAACTGGGGAGTACTGGTCACATAGTGTTTGGCCGGGTAAATATATACTTTATCCTTTTCCGCGATCGTTTCCAGGCTGACCGGGTTCACTTCCCTGATCCGGCTGATCATATTCCCGTCCAGTTCCAGCCGGATGGCAGTTTCCATATTAGCCGGAAAAATATCCACTGTTTCCCCTTTGACCCTGACTGTGCCACGGTGAAAATCAATATCATTGCGCTCGTAATAGATACTGATCAGCTGCCTGACTATCTCATCCCGGTTGATCTCCGTGCCTTTGGCCAGCACGACCTGCGCCTGCCGGAACTCATCCGGTGAACCGATATTATAGATACAGGAGACCGAGGCTACGATAATAACATCCCGCCGCTCCAAAAGAGAGCTGGTGGCTTTGAGCCGCAGCCGGTCGATCTGGTCATTGATAGCCAAGTCTTTTTCAATATAGGTATCAGTTTGGGGGATATAGGCTTCTGGCTGGTAGTAGTCATAATAGGAAACAAAGTACTCTACCGCGTTTTCCGGGAAAAATTGCTTGAATTCACCGTAAAGCTGGGCGGCCAGGGTCTTGTTATGGGAAATGATCAGGGTAGGCCGGTTCACCTTTTCAATGACATTAGCCATGGTAAAAGTTTTACCGCTGCCAGTTACACCTAGTAGTACCTGGTATACCTCGCCGGCCCCTAATCCGGCAGTCAACTGGCGGATCGCTTCGGGCTGGTCTCCCTGCGGTTTATAGTCAGAAAAAAGCTTAAAATTCATACTGTTTTTATACCATACTTATATTGCCTGCGCAATATAAAATTGTGATTTTTAAACAAAAAGGTTGACAAATAAATTTTGATGAGATAAAATTACTTTATTGTAAACGGATCATATTAACATGGATGGTATATAATCATGCCTGATGACAAAAACAACTCACCTTTTAATGCTTCTTCCGGTGGCACCAGCTCCAAAGGCGGCTCTTCTAACGAACAAGGCTATATTGATCGCGGCGGTCCCTTGCCTGACGGTTATGGCGATACTCTAATTGTTTTATTGCCCCGTGACCCGCAATGGATCTTTGCCTACTGGGAAATAAGCGAAAAGACCAGGAACGAAATTACCCAAAAATACGGCTCCAACATTTTCCAGAAAGCCAAAGCCGCTATCCGGGTCTATGATGTTACTAATATCAACTTCAATGGGAATAACGCCAACCGCAGTTTTGATATCTTCATCACCCCTGAATCCAAAAACTGGTATATCTATGTAGGAATGCCCAAACGCAGTTATTGCGCTGACCTTGGACTGCTGGCAGATGACGGCGTGTTCATCACCTTAGCCCGTTCCAATGTAGTAGCAACACCAGCCGGCAGTGTCTCTGATATTTATGATGAACAATGGATGCTGGTTAAAGAAGACTTTGAAAAACTGATGAAATTGTCAGGTATAGATAAAATTGGCGCTTCCAGCGCCGAAGCGATCAAGATCCTGGCCCAGAGACTGGAATCAGTGTTGGCAGTTTCCTCCAAAAGCGGCAGCGGAGCCGGGCCGGTCCGGCCGGAAAAACGCGGCTTCTGGCTGATCGCGGATGCTGAGCTGATAGTCTATGGGGCGACAGAACCTGATGCCTTGCTTACCGTGCAAGGTAAACCGGTAAAGTTAAGGCCGGACGGGACCTTCAGCTTACGATTTTCCTTCCCGGATGGCGAGCTTACCATACCCATTAAAGCTATTTCCGCTGATACTATAGATACCCGGCAGATCACTATTACCGCCAAAAGAAAAACGAAATAGTGGATAATCCTCGGCTATAACGATTTAATTAGCTACTTCCTAATAATTCGTTATAGCTATTTTTATAGACACTTTCCGCCCCGAAAGATTGGCGGATCCGCTGCAAGCGGAAAAACTTTTTAATTATAACTGCAAGTAGAGGCATTATGCAAAAAGGTTACCTCTGTTTAGTATTACACGCGCATCTTCCTTTTGTCCGTCATCCGGAACATGAAGACTTTTTGGAAGAAGACTGGCTCTATGAAGCCATCAGCGAAACCTATATACCTCTCATCAACATGATGGATAACCTGGTTCAGGATGGCATTGATTTCCGTATCACCATGAGCCTAACCCCTCCATTATGCGCCATGCTCAGCGACCCATTACTGCAAGACCGGTATCTGCGCCATATCTGGAAGCTAATAGAACTATCTGAAAAAGAAAATACCAGGCTGCAATTCCAGCCAGCCTTTGTACCAGTGGCCCAAATGTATGAAAACCATTTCAAAATGGCCAGGTATATCTTTGAGGAAAAATATGGCCGTAATCTTTTAAATGCCTTTAAGAAATTCCAGGATCTGGGAAAATTGGAGATTATTACTTGCGGGGCTACCCATGGCTATTTGCCACTGATGCTAACCCAGCAGGCTAAGCGTGCCCAGGTAAGAGTCGCGGTACAGGATTATACTGCCAGGTTTGGCCAACCGCCAAGGGGTATCTGGCTGCCGGAGTGCGCTTATGAGATCGGTGATGACCAGCTATTGCGGGATGAAAAGATCAGGTACTTTTTCATGGAGACCCACGGGTTACTCTTTGCCGAACCGCGGCCCAAGTACGGCGTTTACGCTCCTGTTTTCTGCCCTAGCGGCGTAGCTGCTTTCAGCAGGGACATTGAATCTTCCCGGCAGGTATGGAGCGCGACAGACGGATATCCGGGTGATTTTCGGTACCGCGAGTTCTACCGTGATATTGGTTATGACCTGGAATATGATTATATTCGCCCTTATCTCCATAATGACGGGGTCAGGCGTAATATAGGTGTCAAATATTACAAGATCACCGGCAAAACAACCTTAGGCGGAAAACAGCCTTATAATCCTGCTGAAGCCAAGGAAGCAGCAGCTTCACATGCCGGCAATTTTATGTTTAACCGGCAAAAACAGATAGAGCACTTAAACGATTTTCTGGGGAAAAAACCGGTCATTGTGGCGCAATATGACGCTGAACTGTTCGGACATTGGTGGTTTGAAGGTCCTGACTTCCTGAATTTCCTGATCCGCAAGATCGCCTGCGACCAGGATGAGATCAAAATGATCACGGCCAGTGAATATTTGAAAGAGAATCCTAAGAACCAGGTTTCAGTTCCGGCAGCTTCCAGCTGGGGAGACAAAGGATATCATGAATGCTGGCTCCAGGGCACCAATGACTGGATCTACCGGCACTTGCACAAAGCGCAGAGCCGGATGATTGAATTGGCGCAGGATAACCGGGAGGAAAGCAATGGCTTGCGGATCAGGGCCTTGAACCAGGCGGCGCGGGAATTGCTGTTAGCCCAATCGAGCGACTGGGCCTTTATCATGGCCATGGGCACCATGGTAGCGTACGCGGAGAAGAGAACGAAAGATCACATCAACCGTTTCCTGAAGCTTTATGATGACCTGAAAAATAATACTATTGACGAAAGCTGGTTACGCGAGCTTGAGTACCGCGATAACATATTCCCGTATATAGATTATAAAGTATATTTATAAAAGCAGTTAAAAGTTTTGAGTTTTGAGTTAAGGTTTTAAATCCTACCCTAAAATTTCCCTGATCAATCCTTTTACTTCATCTATGTTATTAATATCTGTGCTAGCGACACTAAGAAGCCTTACTTCCCGGGCTTCTTTCTTTTTTAATATCTTAGCCATATTTCCCAGGCACCGGTCTTTGCCCAAACCACTGCCATAGGTCACAAAGGCCAATGTCTTTTTTCCTACCAATCCAACACAATCCTGTAGATAGCTACGCATCGCTGGAACTGGTTCAAAAGCCCATACCGGGGAGCCAAAACAGGCCAGATCATACGGTGATACTACTACAAAGGTGCTTTCCACTTTGGTCCTGAGGCGGAAAAAGGCCTTGAAACACTTACCCAGGAATGATTTCGGTTCACTCGGAGCCTGGAGCCAGCGCTCATCCACTGCCCACCCCTGGTCATGCAGATATTCGCCAATCAAATGCGCCAGTTTTCTGGTATTACCGGTTTCTGTGTAATAAACGATCAGAGCTTTCATGAAACCCCCAATTTAAGACAAATCCGAAATTCTAATATCTAAATCCTAAACAACGTTTAGAAATTAGAGTTTAGAAATTTGAACTTGTTTACCTGTCCCCGCGTCTTTGATTTGTCCCATAGGACAAATCAGCAGGGGAGAGTTTAGATATTAGTGCTTAGGATTTGACTTATAGTACCTGTATTATCGCGCATTTCAGGTACGCTGTTTCCGGCATGGATAATAGTACTGGATGATCCTTGGCCTGGCCGCGGAATTCCAGCAAACGCAGTGTACGTTTGGAACGCAAGGCGCTGTCTTTGAGCATATTAATAAAAGTATCTTCATCCATGTAGTGCGAGCATGATGAAGAGACCAGGATGCCGCCCTTTTTTACTGCCTGCATGGCTAAGCCATTTAATTTGCGGTATCCTTTGATCGCTTGCGGCAGGTTCTTCTTAGTCTTGGTAAACGATGGCGGGTCAACATTAACTACATCAAACAATGAATTTTTCACCACTGCCTCAGTCAAGTAATCAAATACATCACTAGCGACAAATTCACAATTATTAAATCCATTCAATCCGGCATTTTCCTGCGCCTCTTTGACCGCCTCTTTTGAGGCGTCCACCCCAGTCACTTTAAGACACTCATATTTTACAGCGGAGATGGAAAATCCGCCATTATAACAAAAACAATCCAGGACATTCTTGCGTGAAACATAGTTCTTCAGCGCCTCACGGTTATCACGCTGGTCAAAAAAGAATCCGGTTTTCTGGCCGCTCATGATATCTACCTTGTAATCCAGTCCATTCTGTTCGATCACCAGATTACCTGAAGGTTCCGGGCCAAATAACGGCTTTTTATATAACTCCATACCCTCTAGTGTTCTTACTTCAACATCATTGCGGAGATAGATCCCTACCGGCTTAAAAATCTCAACCAGAGCCTGTCCGATCAATTCCAGCCTCTGCTCCATGCCCAGGCTCAATACTTGCGCTACCAGGTAATTTTCATATTTATCAATGATCAACCCGGGCAGAAAATCGCTCTCTCCATAAACCAGACGATATGATCTTTCCCCTGGATACAGTTCTTGGCGCAAATGATAGGCCTGGCTAATGCGCCTGCTAAAAAACGCCAGATCGATCTCTTCCCGTTCTCTGGTCAGGATCCTGACTGCGATCAGGGAATTCTTATTAACTAATCCTAATCCCAAAAACATATTTTGGCTGGAGACAACTTCGGCGATATCACCGTTGTTGATCTCTCCGGTAAAATGGTCGATCTCATTGGAAAACACCCAGAGATGTCCGGCTAATAATCTTTTTTCCTCATTTTTTTTGAGCATTATTTTCAAGGGCATAAATATCCTATCTTAAAAAAAAACTTGCTAATAACTATAAAATATGTTAAATAACATTAAAGTTCATTAATTCCCCTTAATACAACGGAGGGAACTATTATTATGAAAAAAATCTTGTTGCTCATGTTACTTTTGGTACTGAGTGTTGGTTGCAGCGATGACGATCTGAATGGCAATAATGAACTCGTTGTCACCAATCAGGCTTTAGCCGCAGTCACTTTAAATTTCCAAGGGACGGCCCATACTTTGGCCAGCGGGGAAAGCAAAACTATCGGTTATATTGATAGCGGTACTTATGATTATGAAACCGCTATAGCTTTACCTGCCGGGGCGACCTCAATCACTATGGGTGAACATTTGGCTGATACCCTGGTCTTTACCGGAGACACCAAGGCTGCTATTTTCTATACCAGCTCTCTATTAGAAGGCGTGTACGAAGTAGCCGCTACAATTTCTACTACGAATAGCGAAGAATAAAGCGGCCATTTGCTCCCTCTTTAATAATCTTTACCCCTCTTGCCGTACTCAGCTTCCACTGTAGTAATGATCCCGCCTCTGGGAGTGAATACTCCTTTAATACCAGCCCATTTTGGCTTGCAAGCCGCAGTGAAATCTTTCAGGATCCTGTTCACAGCATTTTCATGGGAAATACCCAGGTTGCGATATCCCAAAATATAATATTTGAATGACTTCAGCTCCACGCACAGTTTATCAGGTATATATTGTATGGTAATAGTCGCAAAATCAGGCAAAGCTGTATGCGGGCAAAGCGAAGTATATTCAGGCACAGAGATAGTGATCTTATAATCCTTGAATAAATTCGGAAATACCTCCAACTGCGGCAACTTCGCTTCCAATCCCCCTTGCGCCAATTTCTTTTTTTCCTTTAAGTCCATACTCCCCTCCAATACTAAAATAAATTCTAAGCACTAATATCTAAACTCTCCCCTGCTGATTTGTCCTATGGGACAAATCAAAGACGCGGGGACAGGTAAACAAGTTCAAATTTCTAAATTCTAATTTTCTAAATGTTTTGTATTTTGAAATTAGATATTGTTTAGTAATTAGATATTCGGATTTCGGATTTGTATTACTTATTCCCCTATAATCTTTATCAGCACTCTCTTCTTCCGCATCCCGTCAAATTCCCCGTAAAATATCTGCTCCCACGGACCGAAATGCAATTCACCATTCGTGATTGCCACTACCACTTCCCGGCCCATCACTGTCCGTTTTAGGTGCGCATCGCCGTTATCCTCACCGACATTGTGCTCATATTTTTCTTTGCTGTAAGGAGCTAACCTTTCCAGCCACTTCATGAAATCACGGTGTAGTCCCGGCTCATTGTCATTGATAAACACAGAGGCTGTAATATGCATGGCATTAACCAGGCATAATCCTTCCTTGACCCCGCTTTTTTTCACCGCTGCCTCAACCTGGCCGGTAATATTAACAAACTCATAGCGATTTTTGGTGTTAAACCATATCTCTTCAGAGTAGCTTTTCATAGATTCGCTCCTTTAAAATTACGCGGATTCCAGAACATGATTTCGCGGATTATTATATTTATATAATTTTCAATAACTGTTTTAGTTTAGTGATTATTTTATACGGGTTTAGTGCTGCCAGCTCTTTCCGGCTGCAGGAGCCGCCAAGGATAGCTATGGATTTAACCTTAGCGTTCTTCCCGGCTTCGACATCATACACCATATCCCCGACATACAGGGCTTCCTGAGGTTTTATTTTGAAGCGCTTCAGCGCTTTTTTCAATAAATATGGTTCTGGTTTCAGTTCATGTTTCTGGTCAGCGCAGACTATCAGATCAAAATACTGCTCCAGGTCCAGGTGCCGGATCAAGACCTGGCTGAATTTTGTCGGACGGTTGCTGGCTATAGCCAATTTAATTCCCCGGCCTTGCAAGGATGATAAAATCTTTCTGACCTGCGGTTTCAATGTTACATATCGCTGCAACGATACCTGGTGATGTTTCCTGTATAAAGCCAAACCCTTGGCTGTATCCGCTGCTTTTACAAATTGAGCGATAAAGTGCTTATCCCCAAGTCCGACCGCGCGGCGGACCTGGTCATAACTGACCTTCTTATATCCTAAAGACTGTAAAGTAAAATTAAGACTTTTCTCGATCGCCCGGTAGGCATCAACCAGCGTGCCATCCAGGTCAAATATCACCGCCTTGATCATGACAATCCTTTGCAAATTACTTAGTTTTTATTCGGCTCTTATTCGCATCCCTTAATTCGGCTTCTATTCGTGAACTCTCACAGCCACAATAATGTTGCCGGTAAAAATCATGCTCTTTGGCAAAATCCATAGTCTTCTTAAAACCATCCTGCTTTTTAAAATCATACGGCAGAAAACCAGCGCACACTTCAGAACCGATCTGGTTTATCTCCTGCACATTTTTATGCGGGCTGACTGACAAAGTTGAGGCAACGTGCTCTATCCCTAGTTCTTTTGCTTTCTCTGCTGTCTTTTCCAATCTCACCCGGAAACAAACCTGACAACGCTTGCCGCCTTCTTTCTCTGCTTCCAATCCTTTGACCTCTCTATACCAAAAATCTTGTTCGTAGATCCCTTCTACCAACTCAAAATTCAGCAAGGCAGCCGCTTTCCTCACAACTTCCAGCCGCTGTTGGTATTCTTCCTCCGGGAAGATGTTGGGATTGTAAAAAAACCCAGTAACCTCGTACCCTTCATCCCGTAGTTTTTGCACTACTGACCCGGCGCACACCCCGCAGCAAATATGTAGTAATACCTTCTTCAAGCTAAAACTCCTAAAACGGGTACCAGATTATCAGAGTGTCAGGAAGTGGGTATCAGGTTAACAGGAGATCAGGTAAGTACCTGGTACCCTGATATCCTGATATTCTTCCTCCTGATGACCTGATTTCCTGATCACCGTATTTTCTTAATATGTGCCAACTACTTTACCGGTCTTCCCTGCCACAACTCAAAAATCCTGGCTAAAACCGGGTACCACCGGCTGATTTTCAGGAATTCTCCGCTAAAACTGATCTTTTTCTGCGCGTAAGCGGCAAATGGATCCATTTCCCCGTTAAACAGCCGCAGTAGCTCTTTTCCACCGCCACTGATCACTAGGTCCTTGGTTTCACCAGCCAGGAAACTAAAACATGCTTCTTCCCTGGTTGTTTCATTCCTGATCGACAGCGCGGTTTTAAACTGGTATTTCTTTACCAACCCTTTCAACTGTGCGTCTTTATCCAACACCTGCTTTAATTTCGTAAGATGTTCATCAGAAAATAATTTTAATTTCCTGGCTGACTTCGCTTTATCCGGTAAAAACCTGGCGGGAATACTTTTCTTCTGCAACACCAGGTTAATTTTTGCCTGTTCCTCCAGTAATTCGATCAGAGCGAAAACAGCGGCAAAATTATCCCCCATAGCTACCACGCCATGATTCCTTAACACCACGATATTATTGCTTTCCAACGCCCGCAATACTGGTTTTATATTAGTCACTGTCGGCGTGCTTTGCGGCGCCACCGGGACTTTACCCAGGTTGAACCTGGTCTCGAATGAAAAAACAGCCAAGCGCGGGAAATAGTGAAAAAAAGCCAGGGTATGGACCGGATGGGCATGGATCACCACCTTTGCGGCCGGGAAATTATTCAATATTCCCAGATGCAGGTCCTTCTCACTGGTTAGCTTACAGGCTTTGTTCCCGGAAATGATCCTGCCATCATGACCAACAACTGCTATCTGGGATGCGGTCAGCATGCCCAGATAACAGTTAGTCACGGTCAAGAGCGCCTTTTGTTGATCGATCCTGGCGGATAGATTGCCTGATTTGCCGACTACTAATCCCCGCTCATACAACAAATGCGCCCAGTACATAAATTCTTTTTTAGCTTTTGTTACTGACATCTTGACTCCGTTTTAATCTGTGTAATCGCTTTTCGTAATCGGTGTAATCGTTTCTACTTAAAATAATACCTGACTACAAATCCAACACCCGGCTGGGTGGCAAAAGTCGTAGTAGAGTCAGAAGTGTCATGGCCATCATTGCTGATATCCGTGCTAGTAATATCAATGCCCAGTCGGCTCACATACGCTTCAAAGCTCAGGTTAGGCATCTCCTGGAACCGGAAGTCAACTCCCAGTCCGCCACCGATATTAAAGGTGGTCACATCTCTCTCGAAATTGCCGCTCTCGAAATTGTCGAAATCAAGCTGTAAACCGGCTAAAGCCAACAAACGTACGTAAGTCATTTTCTTTAATACGTACGCTATTCCGCCGCCAATCCCGAACTCGGTTTCATCTTCCCCGAAAGAGAAGGAAAGATTACCATCCAGGGCCATATCGTCATTCAGCCAATACCGTGCGCCGATACCATTGCCATTGGTGCCGATACCCAATTTGCCGGTCATATCATTGCTGGCTGTAGTGACTACTACGCTCTTCTTTTCCACTGGCGCCGGAGCTGCTACTGCTACATTCGCTACCACAAACAAGAACATTACTACTGCTAAAACAACTAATGCTTTTCTCATAGTCTTATCTCCTTTTTTTTACTTACTTTATGCTAATCAGCATTTCAGGGCTGGCTTTCAGGGTCTGATGCACGGGACAATTCTTGACAAACCGCAATAATGATTCTCTTTTGCCTTCATCCAGGAACAGTCCCTGCAAGTCTATATCTATTTTTATTTCGTTGAACTGGTACGGGGCTTTATCTGTCAGCTCTGCTTCTACCCTGACGATGAAATTCTCCAGCCCCAGCTTTGTGCTTTCCGCGAACTTACGGATATACACGCCGGCACAGGCGCCTAAAGCAGCCAACAGCGTATCCAGCGGACTAATGGCCCCGCTCTTGCCGTCTATCGTGATCTCATAACCTTTGGACTTCACCTGGAAAGTCATATCTTTAGCGCAAAACACTTCTGCCTGGTACATACTGACCTCACTTTCTTTTAATAATTCTATCACTTTTAAGGGTTCTTTCCAAGAGGGATTTTGAGGAAATTTCTTATCTTTTGCCCGCTACTCTGTTCTTTCTGCCATCCGCCATCCGCTTTTATCTGCATAAGCTCTTGAACGCGCAGTTCTCGCATTGCCAGGCATCAGAGAAGTCTGCCGCGAACGGCACAGCCGGATCAATTATTTCCTTAATCAGGTTTTGCGCCGCAGCCATGATCAGGGAAAGAGACTCGGTCCTTTCTGCCAGGGCCTGCTTCTTGAAGCACATGCTCAACTTTGTTTCCCGCAAGTTATACAGGCAGGCATTCACTTCCTTCCCCGGATATTTATCCAGGAAAATACTGATATATATGGGCAGCTGGAAAGATTTGATTGCTTTTTTCATTGCCTGCCTCTCTTGAGCCGGCATCTCCTGCAATTTCTGCAGTCTCCCCGGCATTTCGATCTTGCCTCCGGTCTTGTAATCTACCACCAGCAAGGTCCCGTCATCCAGCTCATCCACCCGGTCCACTTTGGCTACTAACTTAAAGTCCCCTATCTTGTAGTAATACTTCTGCTCCAAGACAATAAGCTTGGCTATATTTCTCTCCCTTTCATTCCGCAGGAATTGCTCGAGCCGGTGCTTCAGCACAGACTCTAATAAAAACGCGCCATCACCCAGCCGCGGATGGAAATCTTCTTCGAATTTCTTCTTGAATGCCCTAAAGAACTTGGCCTCAAATCCCGCATCTATCACCGGCTTTTTATTAATGAACTCCGCGAAAGTCTGATGCAGCAGTTCATGCACGAACGTCCCGATCTCCCTGGGCTCGGGAGTGGCCAGCAGGTCGATCTTTGGCTGTAAATTCAGCACATAGCGGAAATAAAATTGCCGCGGACAATCCAGGTATGTATCCATACTGCTGGGCGAATAAGTAAATTGCTTCAGGAAATCAGCCATCTCCGCTGTTTTCTCTGTCTTTTCTTCTTTCAATGCCGGCTCTACCCTGAACACGCCTCTTTGCGGGATAAACACGTCCAGCTTCTTTTCTTCTTTCTGCTTTTCCCACAATATCTGCTCCAGGAACCGACTGCGCTCATTCTGCCCCGCTTCCTGGTAGAATAAATGCACCTTCTCTGCCCCGCCGATTACCCGGCGGAACAGGTACCGCTGTATCTCCTCTTCCTTTTCCAGCCGGTTAATTCCCAGGCTCAGCATTATTTCCCTGGGTATCAGCGGCTCCAACTGCCGTATCTGCGGCACAGTCCCTTCATTCAGGTCCATGACCAGCACTTCTTTGAATGACAAAGACCTGGTCTCCAGCAACCCCAGTATCTGCAAGCCTTTCAGCGGCGATCCAGAGAAAGACATTTTAGCTGATTCCAGGAACAGCCGGAATATTCGAAAAAGATCCGCCTGGTCAAACACCTCTTTGCTGCAGGCAGCCGATGATACTGTCTCTGCCATACTCAAGGTCTCTTCAATAGCTTTCACATTAAAAGGATAAGATGAAAACTGGCTGTATTGGCTGACTGCCATCACCAGCTCGCCGGCTTTCGCCGCTAGCGATGCTAAAGTATTGATATCCTGCCAATCAGTGAATAGCATCTTATGCAGGATCTTTATTTCTTCCCGCAGTTTGTCCTGCGGCACTTCAGAAAGCCCCTCTGCCTGAGCAAATATATCCTGGTCATTAATGATCTCATCCAGGGAGATGAATAATTTGCCTGCTACCGGGCTGGCAACTGTGCCTAGCAATGCTTCTGCTATTTTATGGATGGTTATCCTGACTGCCGTGCTGCCAGTATTCAAGGACAGGTTCTTAATTACCGGATTGGTCATGATGCGTAAATAATCACGAGTATAGTACACTCTTGATCCGTTAGAAGTGATACTTCTAATGGATTCTTGCGCCCGGAAAATACCGTCAAACAACGGGAAGACAATGGTTCTCCGCAAAGGATAGCCGAGGGAAATATTAAATTCAGCTGGCAGCGGCGACACAGCGGATAATAGCACTGGTAGTTTGGCCGGGTCAGGCACTACCAGCAAAGTATTCTCCGGGTCTTCCACTTTCTCCAGCACTTGCCTGACCAGCGCCGCTTCCGCATGCGAATCTTGACCGCAATAAAGTTTCAACGAAACTTTATTGTGGTCAATCCCCCCGCTTAGATTCCTCCAGGAATCTGGGGGGATGCCCAGCGCCTTCGCATTCCCCTTTAGCACCGTCCATTCTTCCGGATCACCCTGAAAAATCATCTTGGCTTTGCCTGAATCTAATATCGTCTTCACTATCGCCAGTTCAGTTTCATGAAAATAGAAGAATCCTGAAAATACGAAATGGGCAAAATCTTCAAGAACCCCTCCCAAATTCGAATCCCCCCGAGGCTCCTTTTGAGAGCCGAGTCCCCCCTGCTCAGATTTCCGAGGCTCCTTTTGAGAGCCGAGTCCCCCCTGCTCAGATTTCCTTGGAAATCTAGGGGGGATAGCCGACCGTGCTGCCTCCCGGTACATCAGCCCGCGGGTCAGTTTCCTTTCCTTGAAACAAAACTTCTCAAAATCAATCCTGACCTTACTGATATTCTCCAACAGCCTGTTCACTGCTTCCGGCACCGCATAGCCGATAGCCGCGCTGGCTTCCACTGCTTTTAATTTCTCTTCCGGTATATCCTGCAGGTCCAGTTGTTCGATGAAGACCCTTATCTCCCTGGCCCAGGGCAGGAACGAGGCGAAAGACTTGTCCTCCCGCAACAGTCCCGGATATTTATCCCGGCAGAGCTGGTAGATGAAATACTCCGCGTCCAGGTCGCCTATCTGCGAGCAGGGCTGTGTGCGGCAGGCGATATATGAGGCGAACTCATCCATGGTGAAGAATACCGGTGAAAGCAGCGGTTTCCCATGCAGGCGAAACAATTCCCGGTTCAGGAACATTCCCGGCCGGCGCCCGCCGAATACCAGGGCCACTTTCTCCAAAGGTATGCCCTTTTCTTTCAGCTCCAGCAGGTATTTGGCTGTCGCCTTGATCGGATCTTCACGGAACGAGAGGAATTCAATTTTAGGCATTGACTTCCTCCGATCCTGGTTCATTCATGTATACGATAAACCCTATTGTCTTTTTCCCGTATATTGTTTCAACCGAGCGGCAATATTGCTTCACCTGCTCGTAGTTTCTCTCATTTTTATCTGACTTGAAATCAATTACCCATACTTCCTTCGGGAACACCAGCAGACGGTCGATCCTCCGGCCCACGCCGCCCTCAGCTGTGATACTTACTTCAGTCATCACTTCCGCGTCTGTATCAAAGAATTGTTTCATCCCCGGATCAGTTACGACAGCCAGCGCCTTCTCCTGCAGGCTATCGATCTCCGCGTCTGTGAAAAATGACAGGGGCAGGGATTTTCTCCTGTCTTTTAATATCGCTTTAACCTTCTGTTTCTTGGTATTACCTATCCCGGCCAGCAGGTAATGCAAGACATCCCCTTCTTTTCTCTTCTTCATCCGTTCGGCATCAACTGTTTTCTGCTCTTCCTTAAGCTTATCAGTCCAGGCCTCGAACAGGCTGCCGGACAAGACTATCGGCGCGACTGCTTTTATTTCTGATTTCCCTGCCCGCTTTGTCCCCTTTTCATAAGGCAGTCCCGGCAATAAAGATACTATGGGAGATTCTTTCTTCACGAATATATGCAATTCTTCCTTCGGTCTGGTGAACGAGACATACAAGGTATTGATCTCATCCAGGATGCTCTTCAAATATTCACTACGCCGAATCTCCGCCAGTTGGCGGTTCAGTTTCCAATATTTATCCGCGATATTCAGCGGCGAGAGCGCCTCGTCCTCTTCCTGGATATGGAAATTGTTCACTTTCGGGTCTATGCCGGTGAACGGCACGATCACTGCCGGGAACTCCAACCCCTTGGCCTTATGCACGGTCAGCACCCGGATGGAATATGACTCCCGCGTTTTGACGTACAGGTCCTCTTCGCGCGCTTCTTTCAAATATTCCAGGAATCCGGGGATATCCAGCGACTCTTCTTCCTGTTCTTTAACTAGTTCCAAAAACCTTACCAAAAACCCCTGCTCTGCCTCGCTGTTTCTTGGCGAGGCAGCCCGCCGACGCTCCAGTGGCGGGCCACCCTTCAACAGCTCAAACCTGCTCACGATGCTCACGATCAATTCATACAGCGGCAGGAACCCGGCCTTGCGGAAAATATCCTCGATCAGCTTGTCCCACACCTGCTTGTATTCTTTCTGGAACTCCCGGTAATAATATATCTTGTCGCCCTTGCGGACACGAATGCCTAACTTGAATAGGAAAGAAGTGATCTCCGCGGCCGGTATCCCGGAAACACGGGTAAATGCTTCGCCGCTGATAAAAGTGGCAAAAGCCAGGTTATCCAGCGGCGCAGCCAGGAATTCCAGCAATGACACTACTTCCCGTACTGAATTATGCTCCAATATATTCAGGGTCTTTTCTGATTCCACTGGCATCTTAGCATCGAGCAGCCAGCCGGTGATCAGTTCCGCCTGTTTATTCGTCCTGGCGAGGATAGCGACATCGCCAGGGTGGAACCGTTCTAAGAGATCATTAATCCGCTGCAGAATTGCCACCTGAAGAGCATCTTCGCTATCCGAGTCCCCCTGTTTAGATTCCGTCTCGGAATCTAGGGGGACAACATCCACCCTCACATACCCATCCTTCTCCTTTACCGCGCTCTGCGCCAGGTCATGATAGAGAGACAAGTACTTCCCGCACTCCTGATCCTCAACCAGGGCATGATCCTTCTTATCCAGGAACCCATTCACCAATGCCTGCAGGTTCTCAGACTGGAAAATTGCATTAACAAAAGAGACTATCTCCTTGCCGCTGCGGAAATTCCTAGCTAGTTTCTCTGTGGTCAAACCGAACTGGGAGAGATTTTCCGGCACAGCAGTAAACAATCCTGCTTCGCCGCCCCTGAACCGGTAAATGGCCTGTTTGGCATCTCCCACTAGGAACAATCCACCGCCTCCTGCCAAAGCTTCTTCTGCCAAAGGTGACAGGTTGGACCACTGCAGCAAGCTGGTATCCTGGAATTCATCTATCAGGATATACCGGTACCTGGCAGCCAGGCGGTAATACAGCTCTGGTATTGAGAAGTCTTCTTCATTGAATATTTTAACTGCCTGGCCATTCAACTCCGGCAAGAAGAGTATGCTTTCCTTCCGGCAGATGGCCTGGAATGCCTTCCGTATCTGGTCATAGATCAATAGGTAATGGTCATACCCGCGTGAAGATTCCACCATGGCGATATCCGCGAGTATTGCCCTGATCTGGTCCCAGAGCTTATGAGTCGCTTCTGGGCAAGTCACGCCTTTGTTCAGCGGCAGGCAATCTTTGTAGAAGAAAGTGGACATCCCATCAAGCGAAAATGCATCCTTGTTGTCTTGCAGGAAATTATCCAGGCTTTTCAGGAAGGTCTTGTGTGTGCCTGCAGGCAGCTTGCCTTTTAATTCTCTTAGCAGCTCTAAGAATTTCTTCTTTTTGGAGATCAGGTCTTTCCCCAGGGTAGGTAAGCGGAAATCCATACCGTGCTTGGTATTCTGGGTGAACATGTCTTTGGCTAATTTCAGTATATCCAGCCGAGGTGACCAGGATTTATTATCTTCAGCGTATAAATATTGTACCAGGAAGTCCTCGAATATTTCCCGCAACTGGCTGTCCTGCCCTGCCCGCTCGATTATCAGGTCCAGCGCCGCTTCTAAATAATATTCAAAATCCTTCTTTATGCGGAAATCAGCCGGCAAACCGAGCCGGTAGGCGCAGCCAGACAGCAGCAGGTTGACGAAGCTGTCTATGGTCTTCACCTGGAAGGAATTATAATTCAGAATGATGGTATCAAGAGCTTGCAGGCTCTTGTCTTTGGCCAGCGCGGGTTGCAGTTTCAGGTAGGCGAGCAAATCTTTCTTATCCTCCGGCTTAACGAACTCATCCAGAGCGGTCCTTTTCAACAGCTCCAGGATACGTTCCTTCATCTCGTAGGTGGCTTTGTTGGTGAAAGTGATCGCCAGGAGGGATTTGAGGGTATTCTCAGTAGGATCAGCCAGCAGCAGGCCGAGATAGGCCCTGGACAGGGCATACGTCTTCCCCGACCCCGCCGACGCTTCTACAATTTTTACGCCTGTAAAGGTCATGGGTATAGACTACTTTTCTCCTTCTAGACCAAACTTCTTCCATAATACATCATATATAAATAATACTACTATCCCCCATAAAGTATAAAACACCCAGAAGTTTTCCATTTTTATTAATATATTATTCCCCTCCGAATATTTATCTGCTAATACTGTCATATAATATAAGGCACTGGCAAATATCAAACAGTAAACTGTGAATATTATATGCCATACAATATACTTTCTTCTCCTTTGTCTTTCATCTTCATTATTCTTTTTCCTTTCAAAATCCTCTTTTTCCTTCGCTTTTTTTATTTCTTCTAATGCAATTTCTTTTTCTCTATCCTTAATCTTAAGCTCCTCTTTATGTTTTTCATTTAATACCTGTTTCTCATCTATAAGTTGCCTTATTTTCTCATCCTTTTCCCCGCTTTTTCTGAATAGTTTTCTTAACTCATAAGTAACTTTTTCTAAATCATTACTTGTATATACCCTTCCTTTAAGTAC
Source organism: uncultured Clostridia bacterium (assembly GCA_964441745.1). Taxonomy (GTDB): domain Bacteria; phylum CAYTYR01; class UBA6262; order UBA6262; family UBA6262; genus UBA6262. The sequence continues at coordinate 826 of CAYTYR010000029.1, read as the reverse complement.
ATATTTTTTCAAATGATACAAAGCCTCTTCCACATCCTTTTCCGGCAATGCATCTATCTCTATCCCGATATCATTAAACAACACAAAATCCCGAATATCAAATAATTTTGTGCTAGGAAATAATTGATTTGATATTTGCCTTGAAAATACCTCTGAAAATTCGGCAATATCCCTATCATCGGAAATATATGCTGAAAAACTTTGAATGAGTATGTCTAATGATATACAAAATGGCGGTTCTTCACCTTCTTGCAATTCAGTAGCGACATAAGGCAACGACGCATCTAACGTTAAGAACCAGTTTTTAGAATTATCATCTTTTCTTTTTTTCATTACTAAAAGATAATGGAATATATCATGCCGTAGGGAATCTGGCCCCTTTGCCTTTTTTCTTATCTCAAGCGACTTGCTGTTAAATACTTTTTTATAATTGGCCTTATCAGCTTCCTTCATTAAATCATCGTAATAATCAAAGTCACAAACATCTATATTCTCAACTGACAATGTATCCTTTAGGTCGTGAAATGGTTTAAATAAATCTGCAGCACAATATCCCAGGTTTTTCTTTTTTCCTTCTAAATAAGATTCATAGAAGTCGTTCCCTACCTTTTTCGATAACTCAGCGGGTATTTTATCAAAGTTACGCAATGCATTATTTTCAATACCGTATACGACCGCATCAATTTCATCAATAGTAATTTGAGTAATACATAGTTTGATATTTGTCTTCCCGCATATGCCAACTAATTCTCTAACAGCACTATTATGTCTGCCCGGTTTTTTTGCGATAGGGACAGTAAAGAGCATATAGGAGTTGTGTAGAGAC
>CAYTYR010000028.1:0-20863 GCA_964441745.1 uncultured Clostridia bacterium | reverse complement strand
GTTTGCATCTGTTCTATTAATTTGTTTGCATCTGTTTTAATTGTTTTTACTATTTTAGCGACGCATTCAATATGCGCGGTTTGCGGGAACATATCCACCGGCTGCACTACGTCCAGTTTATAATGCTTCTTATGCAGGATCTGCAGATCACGCGCCATAGTAGACGGCTCGCAGGAAACATAGATTATTTTCTTGGGAGCCAGGTTAATGACCGCGTCTATTACTTTCTGGGTCAGTCCCTTGCGCGGTGGATCCACGATAATGACATCTGGTTTTATCTGCTGCTTGTGCATCCGGGACAATACCAGTTCGGCTTCGCCAAGACGGAATTCCACATTCTCGATCTTGTTCCATTCGGCATTAAACATCGCGTCTTTCACGGCGCTTTGCCCGGATTCAATGCCAATGACTTTCTGGGACTGGGGAGCTACATATAAAGCGATCGCTCCGGCGCCGCTATACACATCCAGGACTACTTCCTGTCCGGAAAGTTCAGCCAAGCTGACAACCGTATCGTATAATTTTTCTGCTTGCCGGGTATTCGTCTGAAAAAAAGAAACCGGGGAGATATCAAAAAATAGATTCTTGATCTTCTCCTGGATCTTCTGCTTGCCGGCAATGATCAGGGTATCTTCACCGAGAATGACATTAGTTTTGGCTTTATTGATATTCTGGATGACGCTGAGCACTTGCGGGAAACGTTCCATTATTTTAGCGGCGATCTCTGCTTTATTGGGAAAATCTTTTTCTTTGGTGACAAAGATCAGCATGTATTGGTCGGTGTTCACTCCGGCCCGCACGATAATATGGCGCACCAGGCCGCGATGGGTTTCTTCATCATAACCAGGCAGTTCATATTCGCCCAGCAGTTGACGGGCCAGGGCCAGAATCTCATTAGCGGTATCAGTCTGGATCTGGCATTTTTCTATATCAATGATCCGATGGGTATTTTTGGCATAAAAACCGCAAACGATCTTTTTACCGCCTTCTTCCTTTTCCCTTAAACCTACTTTTAACTGCATTTTATTCCGATAATTAAATGGGTTTTCAGCCGGAATAATATCCAGTACATGAGGATCTTTGAAACGGGCAATATATTTTAAAGCATCCTTAACCATGGAGGTCTTTAATTGCAGCTGGGTCTCGTATTTAATATTCTGCCAGTCGCACCCGCCGCAGAAAAGCTTATCCTCTACCTGTTCATCCAGATGGTAAAAATACGGGCAAGGGGGACTAATGCGGTCAGGGGAAGGAGTAATAATTTTGGTAATCTTGGCCCGGGCATAATCCTTTTTAATTTCCGTAATCTCTGCCTCTACCTCATCACCAGGGCAGCCATAAGGCAAAAAAATGGTAAATCCCCGGTAATGGGCTAATCCCTCGCCGCCGAAGATTAAATTCTCTATTTTCAGGTTTATTTTTTCTTTTACGGTAATGGGTTTAACTAAAGTTGGCATTCTATTTTAATCCGTATCTTTCTTTCAGTTCTGCATACATATTCATCAATTGTTTTTCATGGCCTTCTTCTTGTTTTAAAAACGCCTGAAAAATTTGTTTTTGCATGTCTGAAGTACTTTTTTCAATAAGTTCTTTATAGAATTCTTGGGCTTGCCTTTCTTTTTCTATGCCGGTGTTAAACATTTCAAACAATTCCTGCGTTTTTTTATCCATAACCAACTCCTTTTACCCCGTTAGAGATAGAAAACTGTCGTTTTCCAGCTTCCGGGAGATTTTATTGCTCGCAAATCGATTTTCTATATATAGGCTTAAGCCATTAAAATAGTTCTCGTTATATCTCTAACGGGGTTTACAACATTTTTTCTAATGCTGCTTCACCGGTCATGCCTAATTCGACACCAAGCTGTTTCGCTGCCGCTGAAACCCCTTGCACTGTAGCTTTTAACAGCTCCTCAACAGTGCTTACGCCGCGCACCAAGGCAGCGATATCACCAACTTTATCAGCAGTAGTCAGGTCTAAATAGCCGCACATCACATAACCCTTTTTAGTCAACACAAAAACCAACCTGGTATTGGTCAGCTGTATCTCATACCCCTCGGCCATCCCCTTCTTCAGCTTTACCTCAATTCTTTTCATAAAACCACCTATTTTACTTTTTGTATCTTTCAAAATACTTATCCATTTCTGGCCTTAATTCGATGCCAGCTTTTTCAAAACAATCCAGTAAATCGACGTAGGCTCCTTTTCCACCTACGAAGTCCCAAAACTCTTCAGCAACTTTTACCTCTTCGACTAAATCTAACATCCCCTTCATAGTCCATCTTGCATAGGGCTTTGGTTCATAAGGGTTATAGGGGATCGCAATAAGAGAATTTGCTTTAGCAGCTGGATGATCGTAAAAGTAAATTGCTAACCATTCAAGCATATTTCTTTTATAGGATATAAAATCTCCTATATTTGGCTTAACCGTTTTCAGATCAAACATAAAAACCTCGTCATCTTTTGAAAGAAGAAATAGATCAACTTTTACTGATTTTAGTTTATTCTGATTTCCTAATTGTGCTACTTTTCGTAATCTCTCGGTTTCGCTTGCCTTATTTACTTCGCCATCAATAGAAAGGTCATTCATTATCTTCTGAATTTCATTCTGAGCTTCTTGGGCTATAATATTCCCAAGCTTATACTGAGTATGAGCTTGCTTAAAAATTGGCTTAGCAAGTTCTTTCGCGACAGGCTCATAAATAGATGTTCCAAAAGTCGTATTTAATGAATGGAGAAAACTAAACAAAGCCATTCTATCTTTACCCAATAGGGAACCATTATTTATGTTTTTTTATTTTCCCTGAATTAAATTCCAAAAGATTTTTCCAATCAATTTTTCCATCTATACAAAACCGTTGGGCAAATTCTAATGTAAATTTATTTACGACAACAGCATAAGCTTCGAGAAATTCTTCTTTTTTTTGTTTCGCCTTATATCCGATTGGCTCAACAATATCAATGTAAAATTTATCATTTCCCGAAACCAATTGCCAAAAATCCTGACCACAAATTTTATAATAACCATCTTTTCCCGGGTTTTTATTTTTCTTGTTGCCAAAGCAACAGCCGTTTATTGCAATTACCTTTTTACCTGTAGGTCTCTCTAAAAGCTTTTTAGCATTTTCAAAATTAATTTTCAACTGCTTGATTTGACTTGCATTGCCCCAATTCCAACCTGCTTTAATTTCAATTATATAAATAACATTATCTTTCTCAAATTCTAAATCAATTCCTGTTAATTGTGATTTTTTCGCACTAAAAACTCTGTTGCACACAAAAATTGCCAAACCTTCAATAAATTCACCAAATAAAGTTTCTTCCTGAGATTGAAGAAAAGCATCTAAAAACCCTTTTATTAAGTCTTGGGCAGTCAAAATATTTTTGGCCCTGAACAAATAAGGATTTTTCTGCTGAAGTATTTTATCTAATTCAGTTGTAGTTGTAATGTATTCAAGTCGTTTCTGATGAAAAGTGGAAATATGTTTTTCAACATATTCGTAAACTTCATTTAGATTTAACTGATTCATATTTTACCTTTGGTTCAAATAATACAAATTCTTTTTCTGCTTGATTATTTTTAATCATTTCCACATATTCAGGTAGTATTTCTATACCAATAGAGTTACGATGCATTTTTTTTGCAACAGTTAAAGTTGTCCCTGAGCCTGCAAACGGATCTAATACCCAATCAAATTCTTTTGTAAATAATTTGATAAACCATTCTGGTAATTCTTCTGGAAAAGGAGCACTATGGTTTTTGTTGTTACAAACTGTTGCAAAATGTAAAACATTTGTAGGATACGCTTTATCTCTATTTATCCAATTAGATATATTTTTACCAAAACCACTCCCGCTACGTGAATTATCTCTGGTTTTATCTGTTTCACTTAAATTTTTTAATCTTCCATTTGCCCAGTTCCCAATAGGGATCATTACTTCTTCCTGATACATATTGAATATTTTTGTTTTATTAAACTGTAAACAACGCTCCCATGCATCTCTGAAACGATTAGGCCATTTCCCAGGATAACAATTTTTTTTATGCCAAATAAATTCTTCAGTCCAAAGCCAACCTTGCTTTCTCAATTCTAAAATCAATTCTATTACATAAGTATGTCGTTCACCATTTTCAGCTTTTTCTTTAATATTTAAAATAAATGTGCCTGTGGGTTTTAAAACTCGTAAAAGTTGCTCGCTAATTGGTAAAAACCAACCCATGTATTTTTCGGGTTTTATCCCACCATAAGTATGTTCTCGTCTATCAGCATATGGCGGCGATGTAACAATTAAATCAATTGAATTATTATTAATTGTTGTCAGGACATCTTTACAATCACCTTGAATGATTTTTGTTTTAATCTCTTTCATATTGTTTTTATTTCACGACAATCAAAAGTTTCATTCACAGTACACTCGATATTTTCAATCAGGAAATTTTCTTTTTCTCTGTTTTCTATAGTTGAAATATTCTGAATATCATTTGTGTAAAACTCACATACTCTTCGTGCCTGTTCTTTTGTTTTAGCACTAACCGTCACTAGATAACTTTTAGTAAGTATAACCTGATATGTTTTCATAATTCATCCTTTCTGAATTATCAGTGTGATTGTCAAAAAAAACACTCAACAAGCTGCGGAATAAATTTTCCTTTATAAGGGTGAAGCCTATGAACATGTTTTGTGGTATCTGCCTCTTTATATTGATCAAAAGAGAGCGCCCAATTCAAATCCTCTCCAAGTTGATTTTTCCATGATACTTCTCGGTTGCCATTATAAGATTTATAATAAGCAGCTAATTCTTGTTTGGATACTTGCGTCATTCCGCTTTCGTCTATCTTTTTTATGCGGCCATATTGAATAAGATATGAAATATTAGAAACCGTAACATTTTTCTTCAAATAATGTGTTGCCCATTCACTGGCCTCTTTTATAGATAACAAATCATCTGTTTTTAGCATTCTTTTTCCTTTTTAAGTTATTACTACTCTGTAAACCGAACTTAACTGCTTATATTCAGATCAGGGAACTTGGTTGTTTTTTGAGCGAGCTTGTCGATTTTAGTCAATCCTCCAAAAAGATCGGCGGATCAGCCTGCGGCTGAAGCAATGATTGAGGTTAAGACCTTTAAGCGCGACCAGAGGGAGTCCGCCAATCTCTTAGGCGGAAACAAAAATAACCAGTTCACTGATTTTTTCTACCCCAGTTTTTCCTTTAATATCTTATTCACCACTCCGGGATTAGCCTTGCCCTGTGTCTTCTTCATCACCTGCCCCAGCAAGAAATTCATCGCCGCTGTCTTACCGGCTTTATATTCTTCTACTGATTTAGCATTGGCGGCTAATACTTCTTCGATCACTTTAGCGATCGCGCCTTCATCTGAGATCTGTACCAATCCTTTTTCTTTCACTACTATTTCCGGCATTTTACCAGTGGTGAACATTTCTTCAAATACAGTCTTGGCGATCTTACCGGAAATAGTGCCCTTATCCATTAATTCCAGCATTGCTCTCAAATGCACGGGTGTGATCTTAGATTTTATGATAGTTTTATTGGCAGCATTCAACTGCGCCATTAATTCCACCATGATCCAGTTAGAAGCAGCTTTCGGATTCGCATAACCTTTGACTGTATTCTCAAAATACTCAGAAACAGCCCGGTCAGCAGTCAATACACCGGCATCATAATCAGGTAAATGATACTCTTTGATAAATCTTTCTTTTTTCTGCTCTGAAAGCTCAGGCAAAGTTTTCTTTATCTCTGCCAGCCATTTCTCTTCTACCAGTACCGGTACCAGGTCTGGTTCAGGGAAATAGCGGTAATCGTGAGCCTCTTCCTTGGAACGCATGGAAAAGGTCATTTCCTTGTCTGCATCCCAGAGACGAGTTTCCTGCACTATCCGCTCGCCGTCTTCCGTGGCCTTGATCTGTCTCTCAATCTCATATTCCAGGGCCTTCTGTACACCCTTAAAAGAATTCATATTCTTCACTTCAGCTTTTGTGCCAAATTCTTTTTGCCCGATTGGCCGGATACTGACATTAGCATCGCACCGGAGACTGCCTTCTTCCATATTGCAATCACTGACATCAAGATATTCTAAAACGCTTTTCAGCGCGGTCAGATACGCATAAGCTTCCTGCGGAGTGCGCATATCCGGCTCAGAGACAATTTCCATGAGCGGCACGCCAGTCCTGTTCAGATCTACATAACTGCCCTCTATCTGCCGCGAGCCAACCTCATGCAAAAGTTTGCCGGCATCTTCTTCCAGGTGGATGCGGGTAATGCCCAGTCTTTTAGTACTGCCGTCAACCTGGACATCCAGGTAGCCATGTTCCGATACTGGCTGTTCATACTGGGAGATCTGATAATTTTTCGGCAGGTCAGGATAAAAATATTGTTTTCTGGCAAACCGGCTCATCGGATTGACCCGGCAATTAAGAGCCAGGGAAGTTTTGATAATATGTTCAATAGCTGTCTTATTCAAGACCGGTAATACGCCGGGCATGCCGATGCATACCGGACAGGTCTGGGTATTGGGCTCTGCGCCGAACTGTGTGGAACAGCCGCAGAATATTTTTGATTTGGTTTTTAACTGGGCATGCACTTCCAGCCCGATCACTGCTTCGTATTTCATATTTTACCTCTGGTAAAATTGATTACACCGATTACGAAAGACCTGCCTGCCGGCAGGCAGGGATTACACCGATTTCAAGCAAAAACAATAAGACGTTTTAATCTGTGAAATCTCTCTTAAAAATCTGTGTAATCTTATAGTTTCGGTTTTTCTTTATGCCAGGCAGTGTTCTGCTCATAGGCATAGGCTACTTTAAAGATCGTCTCCTCGGCAAAATGCTTAGCCATGATCTGCAACCCAATCGGCATTCTATTCTTAGTGAACCCGCAGGGCAGGGAGAGCGCCGGGATCCCGGCCAGATTCACCGAGATCGTAAATATATCTGAAAGATACATTTGCAGAGGGTCATCGGTTTTCTCCCCGATCTTAAACGCAGCGGTGGGAGCAGTAGGGGTGACGATAGCATCCACATTCTTAAAAACTTCTTCAAAATCATTCTTAATGAGTGTCCGCACTTTTTGCGCTTTTAGATAATAGGCGTCATAATAGCCGCTGGATAAAGCATAGGTCCCCAGCATAATACGCCGTTTTACCTCCGGGCCAAAACCCTCGCCTCTGGTCTTTTCATATTGTTCCAATAGATCTTTAGCGTCAGGAGTACGATAACCATATTTCACCCCATCATAACGGGCCAGGTTAGCGCTGGCTTCTGAAGGCGCCAGGATATAATAAACCGCCAGGCAATATTCAGTGTGCGGCAGGGAGATCTCCATAATTTTTGCCCCCTGCTTTTCCAGTAAGCTAATTGCTTCCCTGACGCTTTGTTCCACTTCTTTGTCCAGGCCGGCCACAAAATATTCTTTGGGAATCCCGATCCTTAATCCCGTCAAATCTTTGACTAAAGATTTAGTATAGTCAGGAGTTAGAATATTCACACTGGTAGAATCATTATTATCATACGCGGCGATAGCATTCATCAGTAAAGCAGCATCCTGGACATCTTTGGTTAATGGTCCGATCTGATCCAGGGAAGAGGCAAAAGCAACCAGGCCAAAACGCGACACCCGGCCATAGGTCGGCTTTAACCCGACAATCCCGCAGCACGAAGCTGGCTGGCGGATGGACCCGCCAGTATCAGAGCCCAGGGCCATAATCGCTTCATCAGCAGCCACGCTGGCAGCGCTGCCGCCGCTGGAACCACCCGGGATCGTCTCCAGATTCCAGGGATTATAGGTTTTGCCAAAATAACTGGTTTCAGTAGATGACCCCATGGCAAATTCGTCCATATTAGTTTTCCCGATAAATACCATATCCTGTTTTTTTAGCAGATCGATGATCGTGGCATTATAAGGAGAAATAAAATTATTCAGTATTTTACTGGAGCAGGTGCATTTAGCTCCTTTAAGATTCATATTATCTTTGATCGCTATCGGGATGCCGGCTAAAGCCCCTGTGGTTTCACCGGCTTTTATCTTCTGATCGATCTCTTCCGCCTGCTTGAAGGCGTTTTCCTTGAGCAGCGTGACATAAGCTTTGACTTTAGGTTCTACCGCGTCAATCCGCTGAAAAACACTGGCCGTAACTTCCCGGGAAGTCACTTCCTGTTTTTTTATTTTCTCGCTTAATTCATGCGCCGTTAATCTAAATAATTCCATTTTTTTACCTTTTCAGTTATTAATCTGTGTAATCACCCTTAGATTTTTTCGACTAAAATCCATTCACCAGCTTGAACTTTTTTCCATTCCTGCGGGTCCGCTAATAATTTACCGATGATATTCACGGCGCTGGCCGGTTTGATCTTGCCCTCACTGGAAATTGGCGTCAAACCAAAAAAAATGCAGAAACAGTTTCCTTGCGGCCAGTATCCCAGATCACCTATTTGTACTTCTTCCACGCCATTTTCCAGGCCAACTTTCACCGGAATCTCAAAATATATCTCCTCGCCCCAAGTGCTTATTTCAGTAGCGAGTGGCAACGCGTTTAAGATCGCCGCAGCAGTCTTAGATTCGTTCAGTTCTGCTTCCATCTTTACTTTTTCGGTTTTAATCACAATATGTCTCATGGTCTATTGATTACACCGATTACGAAAGCTCCGCCAGAGGCGGACAGGGATTACACCGATTTCAAACAAAAACAATAAGACGCATTAATCTGTGTAATCTCTCTTAAAAATCTGTGTAATCTCCTTATTCGATGACTTTCTTGACTTTATAAAATCCTTCCGCCTGCTCCGGGGCATTAGCCAGGATCTCCTCTTGAGGAGTACTGGGCTTGGCTATATCTTCCCGCCAGACATTATTTAAGGGCAGAACATGGCTGGTCGGCTCAACATTTTTAGTATCCAGCTTACTTAAAGTATCTACATATTGCAATATGGAATCAAGCTGGGCAGTCATTTTTTCCTTTTCTTTCTCATTAAGCGACAACCGTGCCAGCCGGGCCACATATTCCACTTCTTTTTTAGTTATTTTCATTTTTAGCTCCAATGAGATACATGAGCATTATTTTCTTTTTAATATTCTTTTAAGATGTTTTTTTGCTTCAAAAATCTGTATAGCTTCCACAATAAGCAACATCGCCAGCAACATCAGCACATCCCCTATAAATCCCAGCAAGCTCAGCTTGTACTGCATAATGACCAGGAACAAAGCCCATAAAGTCATCCCCAACATAAAGATCATAGGAATAACCACGAACCAGATCTGTTTGCCTTTCTTTTTAAGCCATACTGCTACGATCATGAGCGCCAAGCCAGCTAATAATTGGTTGGTAGCGCCAAAGATTGGCCAGATACTTTGCCAGGCAGGGACGACATTCCCATTAGCATCTTTAATAGTAATCAAGACAAAAACAGCGGGCAAGAATAAAGTGATAGCGGTAGCTAAATAACGGGTATTTTTCCCTTCCAGATTAAAGAATTCCTGAAAAATATAACGGGCTAACCTGGTAGCCGTATCCAAAGTAGTTAAAATAAAAGTAGAAAGCGCCAGCAGCCCAAAAGAGGCGCCAAATTTTTCTGGGATCCCAAAGAGAGACAAAAACCTGGCTATACCAGCGCCATAAATAGCCAAGGGAGCTTTTTTAGTTAATGGGTCACTAACATCGATTATCATTAAAGTGCTCAGGGCGATCACTGCCACGAGGCCTTCTACCAACATGGCTCCGTATCCTATGGGGATAGCATCAGTTTCTTTTTTAATTTGCTTGGAAGAAGTCCCGCTGGCGACTATAGAATGAAAACCGCTAATCGCGCCGCAAGCCACGGTTACAAACAATAACGGGAACATTGGCCCGACACTAGCTGAGTTCCAGCCTATAAAAGCCGGGTACTTGAGGGGTAATCCGCCAAAAAGTATCCCCAGAAATCCGCCCAGGATCGAACTATAGAGCAAGAAACTGGATAAGTAATCCCTGGGCTGCAATAAAATCCACACTGGGGTTACAGAAGCGATAAAACAATAGATTATTAATACTATATCCCAGGTTTTAGCTTTATCACCTAAAATTGCCGGTATATTATTCAAAGGTATCTGCTGACCCAGCCAAACACAGAAAAAAAGCAATGGCACAAACACCAAAGAAGCCCAGCGCAATGGTATTTTTAATCGATAAAGAGAAACTCCGAAGCCGATAGCCAGCAAGATGAATAATAAGGAAGAGGTGGCAACTCCGCCATTGGCTTTGAACGTCGCTGCGGTTAAATCTGTAAAAACAGTCAGGACATAGACCAGACAAAGCCAGATGAACACCAGCATCAGCCGGTAAGCCCTCCTGGACATATATGTATTAGCTATTTCAGCAATGGACCGTCCCCGGTTACGGATAGAAATAACCAGGCTGGAAAAGTCATGGACTCCACCGATAAAAATAGAGCCAATGATCACCCACAGCCAAACCGGGCCCCAGCCAAACGCCACGCCGGCAATGATCGGGCCCAAGACAGGGCCTGCGCCGGCGATGGAAGAAAAATGATGCCCAAAAAGTACTATCGCTGGCGCCGGGCAATAGTCTACGCCATCATACATAGTACAGGAAGGCGGGCTATTCTTATTATCCAGCTCAAAATGCCTTTTGAGAAAACCGCCGTATTTCACATAGGCCAACGCAAATAAGCCGCAAGCTATTAGGAATATAATTGTTAGCATTTTCGACTCCTGAGCATGGTTTAGGTACTATCTTTCAGAAACACCCCAAGGGGTAATAGCGAGCCGGCGCTTTGATTTGCGCAGGCAAATCAGCCGAGTGAGCGCAATAGGGGCGTGAGCCCCTTTGAGCGGGGTTTGGGGTGTTTCTTATAGTATATCATAATTTCCGGAGATTTGCAGCCTTGACCAGAAGTTTTTTGCGGACCCCGGAGTTAAAATCAACAATTACCTTCTCATCTTCCCCAGAGCCAGAAACTTCTATGATCTTCCCTTCGCCAAACACTTCATGCTCGATCCGCTGATGTTTCCTGAATTTAGTGCTTTGCGGCAAACTAATTGGACTTTCCATTATTTTTTGCGCATCTTCCGCCGGCTGCCATCTACTGTCTGCCGTCTGCTCTTCCCTTTTTCTCTCCACCAGCTCTGCTTCAGCAATAAACCGCGAAGGTATGTTCCACCGCCTGGTGCCGTTGACCCGGCGCTCTGCAGCGCTGGTGATCACCAGCTGCTGTTTGGCCCTGGTCATCCCGACATAGCATAGCCTCCGCTCCTCTTCCAGTTCTATCTCTGTGGCTAAGGAATTCATGTGCGGCAGTAATCCTTCTTCCAGCCCAGCCATGAAGACATAATTAAATTCCAGCCCTTTGGCCAGATGCAGGGTCATTAAGGTAATATAATTCTTTTCCTCTTTCCAGGTATCCAGATCTGAGATCAAGGCCACTTGCTCCAGATAGGTTTCCAGGGACTGGTCTTCACTTTGTTCTTCAAATTCTTTGATCGCTGAAACTAATTCTTTGACGTTCGCAATACGTTCGCTGGCTTCCTGAGGATCTGTTTCTAATTCCTTAATATAGTGTGACTCTTCAATTATTTTAGCGGCTACTTCACTGGCTGACAGGGCGCCCAGTACCTCCCGCCACCTTTGTAATTGCTGGAGGAATCCATGCAGGTTTTTCTTGGCCCGGTCTTGTAATTCTTTAATCAGGTCAAGCCGCTGAAGAGCTTCAGTCAAGGAAATCCCCTGTTTTTCCGCGAATTTCTCGATCACTTCCAGGCTGGTTTTGCCAATACCCCGGTTAGGCACATTAATAATACGCTTGAGATTAACTGAATCCTGGGGATTGATCATCACCCGTAGATAGGCCAGGATATCTTTAACTTCCTTGCGTTCATAGAAACGCATCCCGCCGACTATTACATAATGCAGATTTTCCCGGCGCAGGGCATCTTCAAAGACCCTGGATTGGGCATTCGTGCGGTAAAAAATAGCGATCTCACGGGGCAGGGCACCTTCCCCGATCAACCGGCGGATAGAGCTGGCAATAAGGCCCGCCTCTTCAGTTTCATTAGCTACTTCATAAAAGCTGACTGGTTCGCCTTTTTTATTATCAGTCCATAATTCTTTATATTTGCGGGATTTATTGTTGGTGATGACTTTTTGGGCGGTTTCCAGGATATATTTGGTAGAACGGTAGTTTTGCTCCAGCTTGATCACTTGGCAATTTTTATTATCTTTTTCAAAATCAAGGATATTGCGGATATCCGCGCCGCGGAACATATAGATACTCTGGTCTTCATCCCCGACCACGCAAAGATTCTGGTATTTATGGGTCAGCATTTTGGTCAGGATATACTGGGCATGGTTGGTGTCCTGGTATTCGTCTACCATGACATAGCGGAAGCGTTCCTGGTACCGCTGCCATACCTCCGGGAAAGCTTGCCAGAGATGTACGGTTAACATGATCAGATCGCCAAAATCAAGAGCATTGTTTTCTTTAAGCTTCTTCTGGTAGCGCCGATAGATCTCCGCTACTGCCTGGCGTACATCATTATGGCTGGCGTTAGCGTAAATCTGATATGACTCGGCATCCAACAGATCATCTTTAGCTTTATCAATAGCATAAAGTATTTCTTTAGGCTTGGCTTTTTTGTCATCCAGGCCAAGCTCGCGCAGGCATTGCTTGATCAAGCTAAGAGAATCATTTTCATCATAAATGACAAAGCTCCGCTTATAACCAAGAGGCTCAATGTCCTGGCGCAAAACACGCACACAGAATGAATGGAAGGTTGAAAGCAGGGGACTAGCAGTATGCTTCCCAGGGAATAGCTCTTTGACCAGTTTATCCACCCGGACCCGCATTTCCTCGGCAGCTTTATTGGTAAAAGTTACCGCCAGAATATTCCAGCCAGGCACGTTGTTAGCCAGCAAATAAGCCATACGATAAGTAATAACCCGGGTTTTGCCGCTGCCGGCGCCGGCAATGATCAGTAAAGGGCCGTCTATATGCTTAACTGCCTCTTGCTGCATCGGATTCAGTTGTGATAATAGCTTGTTTAACATAAAACTCTCAGTTTTTTATTCGTGCTATTTGCTTCTTCAACCTGGAGTTTGCAATAGGTTTGAGCACCGAGATGAAAAAGCTCGCAGGAGTTTTGCACAAAAAAGTTTGTGAATACTATATAAATGCCAAATCCTATTGTAAATTCCAGGTTCAATTCGGCTTTCCTCAAAAAAAAGAAAGCTAATCTTGGTAGTTCGTTTAAAAAGATTAGCCTGGCAAAAAATTAATCAAGCGGGAACTATTTATTTTTTAGCCTGCAAAAGTTCTTTAACTTTAGCAACCAGATCGTCCAACTCAAAAGGTTTTCCCATATAGACATTAGCCCCGGCCGCTTTTCCCTTTACTTCATCTTCCTCGTTCACCCGGGCCGTCAGCATGATAATAGGTATGTGCCGGTATTTTTCATCACTTTTTAGCATCTGGCAAACTTCATAACCGTTCTTTTTGGGCAACATCAGATCAAGCACCATCAGGTCAGGGGATTCCGTAGTAGCGCGGGCATAGGCCTTATCACCATCATCAGCGGTAATTACTTCAAACCCGCTGTCTTTAAGAATAGTCTCGATAATCTCCAAAATAAAAGGCGAATCGTCAACCACTAGTATTTTTGCTGTTTTATCCATTATTCCCCCTACTGCCAATCTATTTTACAGTTTATTTATTCCGTATTTTATAGACCTGACCGTTACTTCCCCGTTATCCAGGTTAACTTCAACACTTTTGCCGCAATCGCCGCCAGTATCTTCGGCCACAATATTAATGTTTTCCTTGACTAATGCTTCCTTAGCTGCCTGCACATTCCTCTGCCCGATATTTCCCAGTGGTTCTACCAGCACATTGGCAAACATTTGCGCTCCGCCAATGATCTTGGCCGAGGTGGTAGTTTTAGTGGCGCCTAGTTGTTTCATCATGCTGAGCATTTCCGGGACCGCCGTGTCAGCAAACTTCGCTGGATTGGAACGGATCTTCGAAAAGGCTGTACTGGGCAGCATGATATGAGCCAGTCCGCCTATCCGATGCACTGCATCATACAAAACAATGGCGACACAGGAACCGAGTGCGTTCGTCACTATTTTGTTTGGTGCGGTGCTGACCTTAAGATCAGCAATGCCCACTTTAATTGGATCGTCCATTATTCCTCTCCTTCCCGCACTTCAGCCCACGCCCAAAGAAGTCAGAATCACTTCCAAAGACTGCGGGTCAGGTAATAACAAGAAACTTCCGTCAATTTTATATTCTGATTCGCTAAATTCCAGCTGGATACTCAAGGCATATTCAGCGTTTTGGCTCAGGTTGATAATAATAAAATCAACCAGGGCCCCCAGCATATCCATGGCATAATACGGGATAGAAGGAATTATCTCCTTATTCGTGAGCGCTGACAGCGCGGTCAAGCATGAACCAGCTAAAATAGTGCCAGTTTCCTTGATAGCTGACTGGTCCATTTCATTAAGCACTTTGGTCGTGCCGACCGGCCGGCTCATTAATATATCCGCCAGGGTCATAGCTGTTTCCTGGCTGAAGAAGAACAGAATATTACCGCTGATCTGACCTTGCATTTGCAGATATACGCCGACTACCATTTTTTCCGCGCCGCCGAATTCCTGCGGCACTTCATCCAAAGGCACAACCTTTGCGTCCGGCACGCTGATCCAGACTTTTTTGCGCAGTAACTCTGAAAGGGCCGTATCCGCATGGGAAGCTCCGATATTGCCAATCTCTTTCAGGGCATCCAGTTGGAACGGTGTTAAATTTTTCAGATCAATCATGGTCGACTCCAATCGCTTTTAATATTATTTTTAATGAATCAGGATTAGGCAAGAGGAAAAAATGCCCGCTGACATGGGAATCTTTTTCTTCAAACCGTATTTCAATGACAATGGCAAACTCCACTTCCTGGCTCAGGTCGATCAGAATAAAATCAATAATTGCGCCGACCATATCCAGCGTTAGCGTAGGAACCCGCGGGATAATAGTGGTTTTGACCATCTTGGAAAGAGCGGTTAAAAATGACCCAGTCACGATCATGCCGGTTTCTTTTAATAAAGACCGCCCCATACCGGTTAATATCTTAGTGGCTCCTATATTCTTGCCCATCAGGATATCGGTCAGCGCAAAGGCGCTGTCCCGGGGGAAAGTCAATAATACACTGCCAAAGACATCCCCTAATAACCGGGTATAAACACCACAAACTAAGGTTTCCGGGCCGCCCATATATTGCGGCACATCATTGATCGGGACGATATAAATACTGGGAACTGTCATCATCACCGAGCGGTTCAGCATCTGGGAGAAGGCGGTAGCCGCATTGCCAGCGCCAATCGAGCTGAACTCTTTTAAAGCATCCAGCTGTTTCGGACTTAATTGAGGCAGTTCTTTTTCAACCATTATATCCCCTATTCAAAGTAAAGCTTAACTTCTGCGCCTTGGGATAGCGCAGTGGTAAAATTAGCCTCACGGCCATTAACGAACATTTTTAATTTTTTCCCGGCATTCCGGTCCATGTCCAGGGTAATATAGCGCAACAGGTCAACTACTATTAAATCGGCGTTT
Organism: uncultured Clostridia bacterium; assembly: GCA_964441745.1. GTDB lineage: Bacteria > CAYTYR01 > UBA6262 > UBA6262 > UBA6262 > UBA6262. The sequence continues at coordinate 5,252 of CAYTYR010000028.1, read as the reverse complement.
TTACCAGGGATGGTCCTAATATCAGCCCCGTTGATAATAAATTCATCTGGCGATACTTCCTGTCCATTCATCATAATTTTCCCGCGCTGGCCTTCGATAGTATATTCCTGGCCATTGATATACACGCGCGCACCCCGGCCGATAATTGGTTCCGGCACCACATCTTTCAGCTGATAATGCCGGGGGCTATTGGCCGTATAATCAATAATATCGCCATCATGCAAAGGCGCTTCCAAGCTGGCTTCCTGCCCATTAATAGCCAGATGGAAATTCTGCTGGGTGATGATCCTTGGTTCATTATCAATAGTTACGACAATGCTGCGTTCGCTGGCTTGGCTGACATCAAACTTCTGCCGCAGCAGTCCCCGCAGTGAAATATCTGCTTTTATTTCAATTTTAGCCAGATCCGGGATTTCTGTATCCATAGAGACTGGTTCATTATTCATATACACCGCCGGGCCAGCTGAGACCTCTTCACTATTCAATACTATTTTTTTGTTAGAGATCAGGCTGATAAAATCGCTGATTTTCGCCTGACCGTCCTGCCCGTCCTGCGCTTCTTCAAAAATGATCTGGCTGTGGTCATTGATCGTGTCTTCCAGGCTCGCCGGGGCATTATTCAACAAGACAGTAGCAGATTGGCCTAAGGTCCCCTGGATAATGCGCAATTCGCCATTAAGCTCAAAGGTCTTAGATAATCCTGGCCGGGAGTGCATTTTTTTAGTACTGATGCCGCTGGCTAAAAGAGCGCTTAAAACATTAAGGTTTTGATTGATATTCAGTAAATGTATATGTTTCCCATTAACCGTAGTATTAACAAATTGTAACCCTTCACCTTTAGTGGCAATAGCGGTAATACCCAATGGGGTTATCGCTTCAGGCCCGGTAAGTTTCCCGGTTGGGTTATTGATCCAGGAAATTAATTCAGGCCCCCTGATCCCAACGCGTTCCCGGGGCAGATGCAGGGCGCGGGCCAGCTTCTCTTGTAGTAGTGGAGTCAAGCTGCCACCACCGACGCAGACCAAAGCGATAGGGGCAGTCGAGTTGAGAGCTAAGATCTTCGCACTGATCGCAGCGGCAAGATCTTCGATCGCTGGAGTCAGGTCTGACAGGACCTGCAATGTTGACCGGCTCCATTGTTTGCCAAAAATATCTGTAAATTCAACCTGCGTCTGGCTGGCTAAAAGCCGTTTTATTCTTTCCCCGACGCAAAAATCAAGCAGATACAGGTCGCATAATTTCTCCGTGATCATATCGCCGGCTGAAGGGACCATACCATAAGCAGTAACACTGCCGCCGCTGGTAATAGCGATATCGCTGGTGCCGGCTCCAATATCCACAAGCGCCAGGTTAAGCCGGCGCATATCAGGCGGAATGATCGCGTTGATCGCGGCAATTGGCTCTAAAGTAAGAGCCGCTACTTCAAGTCCTGTTTTTTTAAGTACGGTAAACATGCTTTCTAAAACAATGCGGGGCAGGAAGGTAGTAATAATTTCTACCCCGATCTTGTATCCCTTTTGCCCCACCAGATTGTCAATTTTTTCCTGGTCCAAAAAATAGCTGACGACACTATAGCCGACACAATAAAAATGTTCTGCCAGATCCTGTTCCGGTTGATTGCCCAGATTATTTAATATCTGCTGGACCGCGGCTAATTCCAGATCCAGCACATCTGAGGCGTTAATTTCATTTTCAAAATTAATATCTTTGCCAGCCAGGCCGCGCCGGGTTTTAAGGGTGCGCCCAGCCACGGCGACCGCTACTTTATTAATAGCTTCGCCTTGTCGTTGTTCCAGGACCGTTTTAATTTCCTGCACTACCGCCGCCACCCGGTCAACATCATGTATTTGACCAGCCAGCATGGCCCGGGTCTGATGTTCCCGTATTTCGCAATCCAGAATATTGATAGTCCCATTTTCACTGGTGGCTACCAAGCCGGCTACTTTCCTGGTACCAATATCTAACGCAAATATTTTATCCATTCATAACCTTCTTACGTTTTAATCGCTGCCTGTCCCCGCGGTTTTGATCCCGATTTACTGGGATCAGCAGGGGATAATCTTATTCTTTTATCTCCGTAATCATTCTTCTTTACATGATTCCGGCTATATCCACGATCAGCACTACCCGTCCGTCACCCAGGATAGTGGCCCCGCTAATACCTTTGGTTCTTTTTAAAATACCGCTAAGTGTTTTAATCACTATTTCTTCCCGGCTGTAAAGGGAATCTACGATCAGCCCCAGCCTTTTTTCTCCCACTTCTACGGTGACCACGTATATTTCTTCACCATATTCCCGCTTGGGCAAATTAAATACTTCACGCAAGCTGACCAAGGGCAGGATCTCTTCCCTGATCTTGATCACTTCTTTCTTTTCAATAGTACGAATCAGATCAGGAGCAAAAGAGTTTATTTCTGTAATATTCGAAAGCGGTATGGCATAGACCTCATCCGCTACTTTTACCATTAAGGACTGGATAATCGCCAGGGTTAAGGGCAGCTTGATTATGAAGGTAGAGCCCTTACCCTTTTGCGTTTCAATGGTCACTGAACCATTGAATGCCTCCACTTTGGTCTTAACCACATCCATGCCTACGCCGCGGCCGCTGATATCACTAATCTCGTCAGCAGTGGAAAAACCAGGCTCGCAGATCAGCATGAGCATTTCCTGCTCACTCATCAAGGCCAGTTTTTCCTTGGTCAACATTCCTTTTTCAATCGCTTTCTGCGCTATTTCGTTCGGATCCATGCCTTTACCATCATCCATTAGCTCGATCCGCACATAGCCTTTTTCACGTCTGGCAGAAAGCTTGACATAGCCAGTTTCATTTTTACCTTTTTTAACCCGCTCCTGCGGACTCTCAATGCCATGATCCACCGAATTCCTGATCAAATGGATCAGGGGATCGTTAATCTCATCTACGATCATCCGGTCCAGTTCAATATCTGAACCTTCAATTTCAAAATTAATTTCTTTATTTTTAAGTTTCGCCAAATCCCTGACCACCCGTGGATAACGGTCAAAAATATGGGAAACAGGGATCATCCTGGTTTTAAGTACTTCTTCCTGTAAACTACCGGTAATACGCTCTAACTGGGTCAAGCTCTCATTAAGTTCGCCTAATTTATAATTAGCCCCGATCTGGAACAACCTGGCTTTATTAATAACCAGCTCGCCAACCAGGTTCATGAGATTGTCAAGGTGCTCGATATTTATCCTGACGCTGGTTTGCGCTCTTTTCTTATCTTTCTCGCTATTTACAGTTTTTTTTTCGGCTTCGGGAGCTCCGGGTTCGGCTTCTTTCGCCGGTTGGTCAGCTTCCGGCTTCTTTTGCTCCATGATCATTTTTAACTTAACAATGGTCTCGGTAATATCAACTTTTTTATCTTCCCCGCTGGCTACTTCCTGCAGGAGCGGTTCAAGCACATCCAGGGATTTAAACATGATTTCAATTATTTCCGGGGTGACTTTTAACTCTTGCTTGCGCAGCCGGTCCAGCACATCTTCCATCTGGTGCGCGACGGTAGTAATTTTCTGGTAGCCCATAGTCGCGGCCATACCTTTCATGGTATGCGCCAAGCGGAAAATCTCATTTAGTAATTCTAGTTTTTCAGGATTTTTTTCCAGATCCAACAGTGATTTGTTTAGATTCTGTAAATATTCTGTCGCTTCACTGATAAACATATCTTTGTAGCGCGACATATCCTCAGTCATAAAAATAACCTCTTAAATTAATTTAAGGACTTCTTCGATGATCTTATTAGCCGAGACTACCTTATCAACTACACCCTCTTCGATCGCCGCTTTGGCCATGCCAAAAACGATGCTGGATGATTCATCCTGGGCAATAGTCTTCCCGCCGGCATCTTTAATCGCTTTCAGCCCTTTGACCCCGTCACGTCCCATGCCGCTGAGTAAGACGCCGACTGTTTTAGCGCCATATACTTGCGCGGCTGCTTCCATCATCGCATCAATACACGGTTTCACCCGGTGCACCGAGGGTTCACTTGATAAAGTAACTGCTCCGCCTTTTTTTATTTTTTCTACTTTAATAGTATAGCTTTCCGGCGCCATAAAAGCCGTCGCCGGGGTGATAATATCGCCGATCTTGGCTTCGCGCACGCTAATCTTGGAAATATTACTGAGACGTTCGGTAAAAGATTTAATAAAAAATGAAGGCATATGCTGGGCGACCAGCACACCGCTGTTTAAATCATAAGGGAACTGCGGCATTATTTCCATTAAAACTTTTGGCCCGCCGGCTGAAGAACCGATGCAAATCACCCGCTCGGTCGGTTCGGCCACTTTAGTGATCTTTTCCCTGATCCTGGTTGTTGGATAGAGCACTTTTAACTTATTGCGGTCAATACGGGCCGCGATCTTGATCTTATCTATTAACTCTACTTTGACTTTGTCGATCTCCATTTTTATACTGCCTAAATCCGCATCCTGCGGCTTAGTCACAAAATCTACTGCGCCAAATTCCAGGGCCTTGAGTGTTGCTTCGGCTCCGTCACGAGTCACTTTACTGAACATGACTACCGGAGTCGGACATATTTTCATGATCTGTTCCAGCGCAGTCAAACCATCCATTTCCGGCATAATAATATCAAGAGTGATCACATCCGGATTTAAGGTTTTGACCTTTTCCACAGTCTCGCGGCCGTCACTGGCCGTTCCAATGACTGTTATCTGCGGGTCAGAATTCAACATGTCCGTAATGATCTTACGCATAAAATTAGAATCATCGACAACTAATACTTTTATCTTGTCCACTAATAAGGCTCCCTTCCAGAGTTATGTTTTCAGTACTTTACGGACCGCTTCAATCACTTTTTCAGGCTGAAAAGGTTTAATAATAAAATTTTTGGCGCCGGCCTGCATCGCTTCCACGATCAGCGCTTCCTGTCCCATGGCGCTGACCATCAAGATCTGCGCGCTGGCATTGACTTTCATGATCTCTTTTACCGCCTTGATCCCGTTGTCTCCAGGCATAATGATATCCATGGTTACCAGGTCCGGCTTCGTTTCTGTGTATTTAGCTACAGCTTGTTCTGCGTTTTCGGCTTCCCCGGCTATTTCATAGCCTTCTTTGGAAAGGATGTTCTTGAGCGTCATCCGCATAAAAGCTGAGTCATCTACGATCAGGATTTTAGTCCCCATACTTCTCGCCTCCTTCTTTATTAACTTATTTTTCTTGGCTCTTCTCCTTTTCAAGTGGATGAATCTGACAGTTTTGGAAGCATACACGT
>CAYTYR010000027.1:0-21900 GCA_964441745.1 uncultured Clostridia bacterium | reverse complement strand
GGAAGTTGTACACAACTCCTTCGCGCTTTGCTGACAAAATCGAAAAAAAATTCCGGAAGATTTAAACATACAATGGATCAAAGAGTTTGGCAGTATCGGGCTGGACAATCTGCAAGGTATCGCCTGCGATCCCTCAGGTAATATTTGTATTACGGGGTATACAGAGTCTACTTTGGGTGATAACCATCATATTGGCGGGACGGATATGTTTGTGGCCAAGTATGATGCTTCTGGCCAGGAATTATGGACCAGACAACTGGGCACAGTGGAATCTGACCAGGGTGTGGCGCTGGCTTGTGATGGCATAGGCAATATCTACATCACTGGTCATACTTACGGCAGTTTCGAAGGAAGGACCAATGCTGGCGGAGCAGATGTATTCCTGATCAAACTAGAACCATCAGGAAAAATATTATGGATCAAACAATTCGGTTCTTCAGAGTCAGAGTATGGCTTAAGCGTAGCCAGTGACCATGAAGGTAACGCCTATGTGGTCGGTGATACATATGGGAAACTGACTGGTACCCGTAATTATGGGGAAGCCGATGTTTTCATCATGAAATTTGATGCTTCCGGTGACCGGTTATGGGGGACACAATTCGGCACAACTGCAGCGGAACATGCTAAAATGGTTTCGCTTGATTCTACGGGGAATATCTATATCACCGGTGATACGAGCGGTAGTCTTGAGCCAAAGGCTTCCCTGGGCGGTTACGATGTTTTCCTGGCTAAATATAATCCATACGGGGATAAGATTTGGATCAAACAGACCGGAACAATAGCTAATGATTTTAGCGGCGGGGTGGCTGTTGACAGCGCCAATAACATCTATGTTTCCGGTGAAACTAAAGGCCAGGTCAAAGGAAACACTAAGCAGGGGTTGGGAGATATTACCCTGGCCAGGTTTGATCTCAATGGCCAAAAAATATGGAGCCGGCAAATAGGTTCAAGGGCTTCTGATTCGAGCTTGGGCGTGGCCATCGACGGTACCGGGGCGATCTGCATCGCCGGTGATACCACAGGTAGTTTAGGCCAAAGTAAAAATAGCGGCCTGGCTGATGTTTTTCTGGTTAAGTATTATGCTTGCGGCAATAAGCCCTGGATCGGCGAGCTGGGAACAGATAAAAATGATTTTTGCAGCGGGATCGCTGCCGATAAAGCCGGCAATGTCTATGTGGCCGGTTATACCGAAGGTACCTTCAGTGGTAATAAAAATTTCGGCTACGCCGATATGTTTATTATTTCCTTTAAGATCAATGGCTTGGTTTTGTCTGAGCAAAAGGGCATTACGATATTAGGCGGGGTGAAGGGATTCATTGAACCGGCAAAAGATGAAAAATTATATATTATGATGTTCCCCAATCATAATGGCCAGGTAGCAATTGAGATCCGTTCCCTGACCGGGCAGTTGGTCTGGAAAAATACGGTCATGGCCAAAGAAAAAACTCAGGAGATGGTCAGCTGGGATGGCCGGGGGCAAGATGGGAAAATAGTCAATCCAGGAATGTACCAGCTGCAGATTAAGGGTACCGGAATAGATATCCAGGAGAAGATCGCCGTAGTTCAGTAAATAATTAGAGAATATCAGGTAACCAGGATATCAGGCAGTGGATATCAGGGCATCAGGATAGCAGGAAGCTCCTGATAACCGGATCAATAATAACCCTGTTAGAAAAAATTCTAACAGGGTTTACTTTTTAGACGGAAATATGCTATACTATAAAAACAAATTCTAAATCCGAAGCTCTAAATTCTAAACAAATCCTGAAAACTGAATTCAAATTCTTAAACGTTTTGATATTTGAATTTTGAGCATTTGATATTGTTTACCTGTTCCCGCGTTTTTGATTTGTCCCTGAGGGCAAATCAGCAGGGGAGAGTTTAGATATTAGGATTTAGGATTTATGTTTCAATATTTCTAGATTGGGGATTTACTCTTATGTTGGGTTGGATATTACAGAAATTTATTGGCACAAAAAATGAACGTGACTTGAAGAAAATGCTGCCGCTGATAGAGCGGATCAATAGCTATGAGCCAAAAATGATCGCTTTGAGCGATGCTGAATTACGCGCTAAACTTGAAGAATTCAGAAAACGCCATAGTGATGGGGAAACCCTGGATGAGCTCTTGCCGGAAGCTTTTGCCGTGGTCAGGGAGGCAGGCAAGAGAACCTTGCAGATGCGTCATTTTGATGTCCAGCTCATGGGCGGTATTGTCTTACACCAGGGCAAGATAGCGGAAATGAGGACTGGCGAAGGCAAAACCCTGGTCGCGACCCTGCCAGTCTACCTTAACAGCATCACCGGTAAAGGGGTGCACCTGGTCACAGTTAATGATTACCTGGCCAAACGGGACAGCGAATGGATGTCTCCGGTTTATAAATTCCTGGGATTAACCGTGGGAGTGGTCCAGCATGATCTGGACAATCCGGAACGGCAGGCGGCCTATCGTTGTGATATTACCTATGTCACTAATAATGAAATAGGATTCGATTATCTGCGGGATAATATGGCTGTTTCCAAGGAAGACTGCGTCCTGCGTGAGTTGAATTTCGCCGTGGTTGACGAAGTTGACAGCATCCTGGTAGACGAAGCCCGTACCCCGCTGATTATTTCCGGTCCGGCCGAAGAATCCACGGAAAAATATTATGTCATTAACCGCATCATCCCTCATTTAAAACGGCGCTGGGTCACGGAAAAAGAAGAAATAGATGCCAAGTATAAAGAACTTAACCTGCAGCAAGGTTATGATGCCATCGTCGATGAAAAAAATAATCTTTGGACTCTGACGGAAGAAGGCGTGGCCAAATGTGAACATTTGTTGGGCATCCCTAATCTTTATGAAGACATGCAAAGTGAATGGGTCCATCATATTATCCAGGCTGGCCGGGCCTATGACTTGTTCAAAAAAGATGTTGATTATGTAGTGAAAGACGGTGAAGTCATCATCGTTGATGAATTTACCGGGAGGTTGATGCCGGGAAGGCGCTGGAGCGAGGGCTTGCACCAGGCGATAGAAGCCAAAGAAAATGTGCGCATTGCCGAAGAGAACCAGACTTTGGCGACTATTACGTTCCAGAATTTCTTTAAATTATATAATAAGCTCTCCGGTATGACCGGGACAGCCGCTACTGAACGGGAAGAATTTTTCCATATTTATAAATTGGATGTCATGGAAGTGCCGACTAACCAAAAAATGATTCGGTTGGACCATGCTGATGTGATCTATAAAACAGAGAAAGACAAATATAACGCCATAGTTAATGATATCAGCGAATGTCACAAACAAGGACAGCCAGTATTGGTTGGTACCCGTTCCATTGAAAAAAGCGAAAAAATAAGCGCCCTCTTGCGCAAACAAGGGATCCAGCATAACTTGTTGAATGCCAAGTATCATGAACAGGAAGCTTTTATTATTGCCCAGGCTGGCCGTAAAGGCGGGGTCACTATTGCTACTAATATGGCGGGACGCGGAACAGACATTATTCTGGGTGGAAATCCCGCTTATATCGCTAAAGAAAAAATGAAGGGCTGGGGTCTGGACCTTAATTTGATCGCCTTGGCTAGTGAATATACTCCCACGACTGACCCGGCGGTGCTGTCAGCGCGGGACCAGTACCGTAAATTGGTGGAAGAGATCAAAAAGGAAACTGATGTGGAACACGAGTCAGTGGTTGCTGCCGGCGGCTTGTATGTGCTGGGGACAGAGCGTCATGAATCCCGGCGTATTGATAACCAATTGCGCGGCCGCAGCGGCCGGCAAGGGGATCCTGGCGCCAGCCGTTTCTACTTATCTTTGGAAGATGAGCTAATGAGGCTGTTTGGTTCTGACCGCATCAGCTTTGTGATGGATAAGCTCGGGATGCAGGAAGGCGAAGATATCCAGCATCCGCTCATTTCCCGGGCTATTGAATCAGCCCAGCGTAAAGTGGAAGCGATGAACTTTGATATCCGCAAACAATTACTGGATTATGATAATATCATGAACAAACAGCGGGAAGTGATCTATGACCAGCGGCAAATGGTCCTGGCCGGCGAAGACCTGAAAGAGCATGTGCTGGAAATGGTCAGTGAAGTAGTGGAAGAAAAAGCCGGGAGGTATTGTCCGGAAGGTGTTTATCCGGAAAAGTGGGAGATTAATGCTTTTTCTGCCTGGGTCAAACAAACTTATGGCCAGGAGTTTAAGATCAGTCAGGAAGAACTATTGCGCTTAAATCACCTGTCGTTTAAAGATATGGTCCTGGAAAGGGTTAAAAAAGCTTATGACGACAAAGAAGTTTCTGCCGGGACTGAAATGATGCGTTTCCTGGAACGCCGGGTTGTACTGCAGGTAGTGGATAATTGCTGGAAAGAACATTTATATGATATAGACCAGTTGCGCAAGGGGATCGGTCTGCGGGCCTATGGCCAAAAGGATCCGCTGGTAGAATACCAGCATGAAGCTTTCCGGTTGTTTAGTAATATGATCATGAGGATCAAAGAAGAAGTAGGCGGCTATCTTTTTAAGGTAAAAATGGCAGCGCCACCGCAGGCACAGCCCAGGCCCAGGCCGGCGCCAGGCCAGTCTATTGCGGCCAGGCCGGTGATAGCTGCGGCCAAACCGCAACCGCAGAAGCTGGACAAGATCGGGCGTAATGATCCCTGCCCGTGCGGCAGCGGCAAAAAATATAAGAAATGCTGCGGCATAAACGAATAGGATATAAGTATGATTAAATTATTCACTAAAAATAGTATCATGACCTTGGGCTCAGCTCTCTTGCTGATACTGGTTTTTCCAAAATATGATCTGTCGTTCCTGGCCTGGATCTGCCTGATACCGTTATTGATCAGCATCGAGGGGGAAAATTTCGGACGGTCTTTTCTTAATGGCCTGATCGTGGGTTTTATTTTTTATGCCGCTACGCTCTACTGGATTGTTGGCACTTTGCGTGTTTATGGGAATTTTTCCTGGCTGATGAGTATTGCTATTGGCGCTTTATTGATGGTGTACCTGGCTTTGTTTATAGCCCTGTTCTGCGGCATTACCAGTTTTTTTAACCGTTATTTCTATTCTTTTAATATTTTCTTTATTGCCTCGCTCTGGGTAAGTTTGGAGTACCTGAGGACCTATTTGTTGACCGGGTTCCCTTGGAATTTACTGGGGTATAGCCAGTGGAATAATTTGTTGGTGGCCCAGATTTCCGCCTTTACCGGGGTATATGGGGTCTCTTTTTTGATCGTTCTGGTCAATGCCCTGGCGGCTAAAATGATCGGCTATAGTTTAGAATTACGCCACCGCAAACAAAGCCTCAGAAGCCTGGAAGTATTTGCCCTGGTACTAGCCGTAGCTTTTGGCTATGGTTTCATTGTTTTATCCCGCCAGCAGGGACCAATAAAGCAGAAGTTGATCAAGACAGCAATTATCCAGCCGAATATCCCGCCGGACGTGAAATGGGATCCGCAAGAGAAGCATAATATTATGGAACAATATGCTTCCTCTGTGGACCGGTTAAAAAGTAATAATCTTGAACTAATCGTTTTCCCGGAAACTGCGGTCCCGGGCTTGCTGAAATACGATAAATATTTATTAGCCAGGACAGCTGAGTTGGCCGGTAAGAGCAAGGCTTATTTATTACTCGGTTCTATCGATCTAGTGAATCCGGGAGAGGATCGGGCGTACACCTCATGTTTCCTGGTGACTCCGGCTGGCCAGATCGCCGGGCAATATAATAAAAGCCACCTGGTACCTTTTGGGGAATTCGTGCCCTTCCGTAAATACCTGGAAAAGATCGTGCCGGTCCTGAAAGAGATGGGGGATTTTGTCCCGGGTCATAACCTGGATCTGCTGAAAACACCGCATGGGCATTATGGCGTAAATATCTGTTATGAAGATATTTTCCCTGACCTGGTGCGGCGCCTGGTCAAGAACGGGGCGGAAGTTATCGTCAATATCACTATTGATTCCTGGTACCTTAATACAGCTGCCCCGTATCAGCATTTTTATATGAATGTTTTCCGGGCGATCGAGAACCGGAGATGGGTCATCAGAAGCTCCAGCACCGGTATCTCCGGATATATTGACCCATATGGTAATATTATCAGCCAGACCCATTTATTTGTACCGGAAATCAGCATCTTCTCCGTCTCACCGGAGAATAAAATGACCAAGTATACTAAGTATGGAGATGTGTTCTCTAAGTTATGCGTGGGTCTGGTCATCCTGGGTCTTGCCGGCGGACTGATCAGGAGGAAAGCCGTTGCCTAATAATCAAATAACTGAGATCCTGAATAAAGTTAAAACCGACCTGGAAAAATTCCGGGGGTTTCTTTGAAATAGAATCGAAGCAGCAGGAAATCACCGCTATCGAAAGTAAAGCCGGGGTCTCTGGTTTCTGGGATAACCAGCAGGAAGCCCAGAAACTGATGCAACGGTTAAATAGCCTGAAAGAAGATGTGACGCTTTTCCAGCAGCTGGAGCGGGAGTTCCAGGAAACCCAGGGCTTGCTGGATCTGGCGGCGCAGGAGAATGATGAGAACCTGCAACACGAACTGCAGCCGGTTCTGGAAAAACTGCAAAAAAAACTTGATCTTTTTATTTTCCGGACTAAACTAAGCGGGCCATTTGACCGCAACAATGCGATCGTAACACTGCACTCAGGCGCTGGCGGCACCGAGGCCTGTGACTGGGTGGAAATGCTGCTGCGGATGTACAGCCGCTGGGCCGAGAGCAAGGGCTTTACCGCGGAGATCACGGATATCTTAGCCGGGGAAGAAGCAGGCATTAAAAGCGTCACTTTTATCATTACCGGTTCTTATGCCTATGGCTATTTAAAATCAGAAACAGGGGTACACCGGCTGGTGCGGATCAGCCCATTTGATGCTAATAAGCGCCGGCATACTACCTTTGCCTCATGTGATGTAATTCCTGAAATATCCGCTGAGATCAGTATCGATATCAATGAAAGTGATCTGCGTATAGATACCTACCGTTCCGGCGGCCATGGCGGTCAGCATGTGAATAAGACCGAGTCAGCCATTCGGATCACACATCTACCTACTAATACGGTAGTGCAAAGCCAGAAAGAACGTTCCCAGATCAAGAACCGGGCTACGGCGATGAAACTACTCCGCGCCAGACTCTTTGAATTGGAACAGGATAAACGGCGCAAGCAGGCAGAAAAACACTATGATGACAAGGGCTCTATTGCCTGGGGCAGTCAGATCAGGTCGTATGTATTTTGCCCGTATACCCTGGTCAAAGACCATCGTACCGGCGTGGAAATAGGCAACGTACCAGCAGTTATGGACGGGGAGATAGATCCGTTCATAGAGGCGTTTCTGGATAATTTAGCAACAGCAAAATAAAATTCTAAATTACAAATTCTATCGTTCCAAGTAATAACTTGGAACTTATTACAAATTTAGGTAAATTCATAAGAGCTTTATTACCACAATTTAGCATAAGCCCCAAAGGGGCGATATAATTCAGAATTTGGAATTAATTAGTGGAACTTATACGCAATAACCGTGTCTCAATAAGGGGAGAGTCTTGGTAGATCTAGACGATATCAAATTAGTCGAACGGACCCAACAGGGAGATCAGCAGGCTTTTTCCCAGTTGTTTGCCAAGTACCAGAAAAAGGTCTTTAACCTGTGTTTCCGTTTTGTGGATGACTACGAAGAAGCCAAAGATCTCACCCAGGAGACATTTGTGCGGGTCTATAATGGTATTAAGAAGTTCCGGCAGGAGGCTAGCTTTTCCACTTGGCTTTATTGCATTGCCAGTAATACCTGCAAAAACAAACTGCGCCACTGGAAAACCCAGCCCAAGGTAATGTCCCTGGATGAAACCTTTGAAACTGAAGATGACGAGATGACCAGGCAGGTCGAAGATAAAAATGATTTAACCCCTCTGGTCAAAGCGGAAACTAAAGAGGTCCAGGAACAGGTGCAAACAGCAATTAAATCCTTAAGCGCGGAACACCGGGAAGTGATCATTTTGCGGGATATCCAGGGTTGCTCGTATGAAGATATTGCTGCTTCCCTGGGGTGTAACCTGGGAACAGTAAAAAGCCGCCTTTCCCGCGCGCGGCTGGAATTGAAGGACATACTTAAGAATACTGTATTGTAACGTAAGGTTTGCTTCCGCCGAAGGCGGATCCGCCTCAGGCGGAGAAGGAAGTGATGTAAGATGAGTACAAAAAAACATATTCGCGAACTTTTATCTGTCTATCTTGACCAGATGTGTTCCGACGAAGAGAAAAAGATCGTCGAAAGTCACCTGGCCGAGTGCGCCGAATGCCGCCAGGAGCTGGCCGGCCTGCGGAAAACTATTATCCTGGTCGCCGGCCTAAAGGAGATAAATCCTCCGGCAGACTTGTGGGCAGGCATAGAACAAAGAATCCAGAAAAAGTCATTCTGGGAAATATTCGATTGGCGGCCAGTTCCGGTAGCCGCGGCGACAGTAGTTATTTTCCTGATGGCGGTAGCTATTAATAAATATACGGTCAAGGTAGCGGAACAGGAAAAAGCCGGAACCAGGCACGATATCACTGCCGGATCCAGCTTGCCGCTGACGTCTCCGCTGTTAACCCCAAAATATGACCAAAAACTGGAAGAGGCTCCCAGAGCCGCTAAATCCAAAGCCAGCCCTGGTCCCCTAGTTGAGTCTGTACGGAAGAAGGCGCCAGTGAGCGCGGAAGAGGATAGCTCTGACTATGCTGTTGAGCCACGGAGTCTAAACGAGGCAGCGGCAATTTCAAAGCAAAAAGACCAGCTGGCAGAAGCCAATCTGCCGTTAAAAGCCACGCTGATCGTACCACCGCTATTCCAGAATTTGGAAAGGAAAATGATTGCCGTTAGAGCCAAAACCAATACCGCCAGGGCTATTGATGCTCTGTATAGTGACGAGGCCCTGACCGTGGCGGGAGATGGTTCTGTTTATGTCAGCGAGCCGCAGCAGATCGCTAGTTTAACAGCAATTTCCCGGCAAAAAGGCCGCATAGCTGATACCGAGCCGCAATCATCGTCTTCTTATGACATAGTCATGGAAGTTGATGATCTGGAACGAACCAGGCAGCGTTTAGAGGCGGTAGCAGAAAATTACCAGGCCAGGCAAGTGGACCAGTCTGTAGATAACCAGGAATTGTCCTATCAAGTTCAACACCAGGAGTTTCCTAATTTTATCAGTGAAGTGAACAAACTGGGACGAGATCCGCGGCGTAAAGATGCTTCCACTGGTATGCGGGAAACTATCGCTGCCAATCGTTTTGGCGCCCGTCCGACAACTGAGCCCCAACTTATCCGCATCAAAATCACTCCCAACAAGTAAAAAAATACGGTGAATAGAATAAAGTAGCTGGCCAAAGAAGTATTAGGTTGTAAGTTGTGGATGTAAGTATGGAAGTAGGTCATAAGTAGATAGTTTCAAGCCATACTTCCTGAGACCTTAGACCATACCTACTTCCAAACCCAACACCCAAAAACGGTTTTATCCGCTAATAGTATTTACTCTTGACATTCGTCGAGTCCATGCACTATAATATACTAATTATATTTTCCGTAATCAAGGAAGGAATTTGTGGAAGAATTAAACGACCAATATGTACAACGCCGGAAAAAACTGGACGACCTGAAAGCCCAGCAGGTGGATCCGTATCCTAATAAATTCGCCGCTACTTTTAATACGGCTGCTATCCGTCAGCAGTTCGGCCACCTGACTCAGGAGGCCGAAGAGCCGACGATGGTAGCGCTGGCTGGCCGGATTATGACCATGCGATTGATGGGGAAGGCCTGTTTTGCCACGCTGAAAGATGCGTCTGGCCGGATCCAGATCTATGTCCGCAAAGATAAAATAGGCGAGCCGGAATATGCGCTTTTCAAAACCCTGGATCTGGGAGATATTATTGGCGTGGAAGGCAGTGTGTTTTGCACCCGGACCGGGGAATTGACTATTATGGCGCAAAAAGTTACCCTGCTGTCTAAAGCTTTGCGCCCGCTGCCGGAAAAATGGCACGGTTTAAAAGATATTGAAACACGCTATCGCCAGCGTTACGTGGATTTGATCGCCAATGATGAGGTCGCGGATATTTTCCGGGTCCGTTCCAAGGCGATCAAGACTATGCGTAAGATCCTGGATGATAAAGATTTCCTGGAAGTGGAAACGCCGATGATGCAGCCGCTGGCCGGCGGAGCGGCGGCAAAACCATTCATCACTCATCATAATGCCCTGGATCTAGACCTGTATCTGCGGATCGCCCCGGAACTATACCTGAAACGGTTGATCGTCGGGGGATTAGAACGGGTTTATGAAATTAACCGGAACTTCCGTAATGAAGGCATTTCTACCAGGCATAATCCCGAGTTTACGATGATCGAATTATACCAGGCTTACGCTGATTACAACCAGGTCATGGACCTCTGCCGCGAATTGATCACTAGTGTGGTCAAAGAGTGTACCGGTAAACTGGAAATTGAATATCAGGGCAATACTATTGTTTTTGCCGGCGATTGGAAAAGACTAACCCTGCTGGAAGCAGTGAAGGAATATACCGGAGCTGATTTTATGGCGCCGAAAACCCTGGAAGAAACCAGGAAGATCGCCCGTGACTTGCAGGCGCCATTCAAGGATCAGGATACGCAATATAAGATCATTAATACTATCTTTGAAGAATTAGTGGAGGGGAAACTGGTCCAGCCTACTTTTATTTGCGATTATCCGACCGAATTATCTCCCCTGGCCAAAAATGCCAAGGGTAATCCGGATATCGTCGAACGTTTTGAACTTTTTATCGGGGCCCAGGAACTGGCGAACGCTTATTCTGAGCTCAATGATCCACAGGAACAAAGAAAACGGATGGAACAACAGCTCAAGGAGCGGGAGCGCGGCGATGAAGAAGCGCAAATGCTGGATGAGGATTATATCCGCGCTTTAGAATATGGCATGCCTCCTTGCGGCGGTCTGGGTATCGGGATTGACCGCTTGATCATGGTGATCACCAATTCTGCCTCTATCCGCGACGTGATCTTATTCCCGCAAATGAGGCCGGAAAATGTTTGAGCTTGGCGTGGCCCTGCGCTACTTGAAATTCAGGAAAGAACAAATGTTCTTATCCCTCATTGGGATCATTTCCATTGCCGGAGTAGCCGTAGGAGTGATGGCTCTGATCATTACGCTTTCCGTAATGAACGGATTTCAGAACGACTTACGGGCGAAAATACTAGGAGTCAATGCTCATATAGTGGTGACTTCCCAGACCGGCCGGGGAATTGAAAATTATAGTAAATTGATCCAGAAGATCGATGAGAATAAGCACGTGTTGGGGACCAGCCCGTTTATCTATGGACAGGCTATTCTTAAAACTCAGGATGGGGCGACAGGAGTCTTGGTTAAAGGGGTAGAGCCGGCGCAATTATTAACCGTGACTAATCTCACTTCCTATATGAAAGCTGGCAGCCTGGATAAACTGGTAACAACTAAACCAGCTAAAAAAAGTAAAACCATGCCTGTAGACGGAATAGTTTTAGGGACAGGACTGGCCCAGAATCTCAGAGTAACGCTGAAAGATGAATTAGTAATGATCTCTTCCCAGGGGATGACTTCCACGATGGGAGTTATACCTCTGATGAAAAAATTTAAAGTAGTAGGAATATTTGATTCTGGTTATTACGAGTATGACTCGAACCTGGCTTTTATCCCATTAGCGAGTGCCCAAAGTATTTTTGGTCTTAAGAACAAGGTTACTGGAATAGAGGCGAAGACTGATAATTTTTTCTTAGCTGACCAGGTAGTTAAAGAGCTTCAGGAAAGCATCGGTTTCCCGTATTGGGCGCGGGACTGGATGTCGGTGAATCGCAACCTTTTTTCAGCCTTAAAACTGGAAAAAATAGCGATGTTTGTCATTTTAACCTTGATCGTGCTGGTGGCCTGCTTTAATATTGTCGGGACTTTAATGATGATTACCATACAGAAAACCCGGTGCATCGGAATAATGCGGGCTTTGGGCGCGACGCGGGCCGCCATTATGAAAATATTCATGTGGGAAGGTTTGGTTATCGGATTCTTTGGTTTAGCGCTGGGGATGGCCGGCGGCTGGCTCGGCTGTATCCTGCTGGATAAATATAAATTTATCAAATTGCCCGGGGATATTTACTATCTGGACCATTTGCCGGTAAAAATGCAATTAGGGGATTTTAGCGTGATTGCCATAGCCGCTTTAGTGATCAGCTTCCTGGCTACTATTTATCCATCGTACAAAGCATCCAGACTTAATCCAGTCGAGGCGATTCGGTACGAGTAAAAAGAAAATGGTGAAAAATTATTTAAAACCAGAATCATAGAATGAGGAAGTTTATCAGAGGCAATTAGATATGAATGAACAACTAAGTTTTGATGATATAGGCCAGGAATCGGTTCTTAATCAGCCGGCGGGGCAGCAAGCTCCAATCATTACCGCCAAGAACCTGACTAAAAATTATTCTACCAGTGACCAGGAGTTAAAGGTTCTAAAGGGGATAGACCTGGAATTAAAACAGGGCGAATTTGTCGCGATCATTGGTCCCAGCGGCGCCGGTAAAAGCACGTTATTGCACATCCTGGGTATTCTGGACCAGCCTACAGGCGGGGAATTGACGTTTGAAGGTGTTAACATCAAGGAACTGGGGGACCGGGAGACAGCCGCCTTAAGGAATAAAAAAGTTGGTTTTATTTTCCAGTTTTATCATCTTTTGCCTGAATTCAGTGTGTTAGAGAATGTCTTGATGCCCCGTTTTATCAGCCAGGATAAATTACAAGTACCAGCTGCTGATCGCGCCTGGGCTGAAGAGATATTAGGCCGGGTTGGACTAGGGGAAAGAATGGGACATTGGCCTAACCAGCTTTCCGGCGGGGAACAGCAACGGGTAGCTATTGCCCGGGCCCTGTTTAACGATCCAGGGGTGATCCTGGCTGATGAACCGACTGGCAACCTGGACTATAAAAACAGTCTGGAGATAATTAATATTCTGCACAAGATCAATAAAGTTGATAGGAAAACCCTGGTGCTGGTCACGCATGATGAAGAATATGCCAAGAAAGCGGACCGGATCATAAAATTGAAAGACGGACGCATAGTATAAAAATTCTAAATGCTAAATGACATCGTTCCTGCGGAACTTATGCCAAATATTGGTACTAAAAAATAATTTAGAATAAGCGAAGCGATAGAATTTGTAATTTATAATCTCCGAAGGAGTAAAACATGGGTTTGAAGATTTATTTAGATGGGAAAATAGTGGAAAAGGAAGACGCCAAGATCAGTGTGTTTGACCATGGCTTATTATACGGCGACGGGGTTTTTGAAGGGATCCGCGCCTATAATGGCCGGGTTTTCCGCCTGGGCGAACATTTACTACGGCTTTATAATTCAGCCAAGGCGATCAATTTGGAATGCGGGATTTCTATCAGCCAAATGGAAGAAGTCGTGCTCGAAACCCTGCGGGCCAATAAGTTGAAAGACGCCTACATCCGCCTGGTGGTGACCCGCGGCGCTGGGGACCTGGGATTAGATCCGCGTAAATGCCCCAAGCCAACTGTTTTTTGCATTACGGATAAGATAAATCTTTATCCTGAAGAATTTTATAGAGAGGGCTTAACTATTGTGACTGCTTCCACCCGGAAAAATATTCCTGAGTCACTGAGCCCGCGGATCAAGTCGCTTAATTACCTGAATAACATCCTGGCCAAGATAGAAGCCACTTTGCAGAACGCGCCGGAAGCTATTATGCTGACCCAAGATGGTTATGTGGCTGAATGTACCGGTGATAATATCTTTATTCTCAAGAATAATGTGCTGAAGACACCGCCTGTTTATCTGGGCGCGCTGGAAGGCGTTACCCGGGATGTGGTCATGGAACTGTCGGCGAAGAATAGTATATCCTGCCGGGAAGAAGTTTTTACCCGGTATGACCTGTTCACCGCGGATGAATGTTTCTTGACGGGGACTGCGGCGGAAGTCGTGCCGGTGGTCATGATCGACGGACGGCCGATCGGGAATGGTAAGCCAGGCAAAATAACATCTAAATTGATCACAGAATACAAAGCTCTGACTTTAACTGAAGGCGTAGAGATTTAATTTGAAATTCCCCCTGCTGATCCCGATAAATCGGGATCAAAGACGCGGGGACAGGTGAGATTTGAAATTTGAGATTAGGTAATTGGAGGCGTCGATGTTTAATCGCTTTACGGAAAGGGCACAGCGGGCTATCCAGCTCGCCCAGGAAGAAGTGAAGCGCCTGAATCACGATTATTTGGGCACTGAGCATTTGCTTCTTGGCCTCATTGATTTGAATGAGGGCGTAGCTTCGTTGGTCCTGGCTAACCTGGAGCTGGACCTGAGTAAAATTCGTAAAGAGGTAGAAAAAATTGTTGGAGCCGGTGATACGATCATGTTACTGGGGGAAGTCCCATTCACCCCGCGGGCAAAAAAAGTATTGCAATTGGCAGTGGCAGAATCACAGACCATGGGCCATTCCCGGATCGGGACAGAACATATATTAATAGGATTATTGCGCGAAGGAGAAGGTATTGCCGCTAAGGTCCTGGTGGCCATGGGCATCCAGCTGGACCGGGTACGGGAAGAAATTATCAATATTCTCAGCAACCTGGAAACACAGCAGGTGAATGTGGAGAATGAAGAGATCCCGCAGCAGGCTAAGGCCAGAAATAAATCGACCACCCCAACCCTCGATCAATATTGCCGTGACCTGACGGTAATGGCCGCCGAAGGGAAGCTTGACCCAGTGATCGGACGGCGTGGCGAGATCGAACGGGTCATTCAAATATTAGCCCGCCGGACCAAGAACAATCCGGCTTTGATCGGTGAGCCAGGCGTGGGGAAAACCGCTATCGTCGAAGGATTGGCTGAGCAAATTATCAACAATAATGTGCCGGAAGCATTGCTGAATAAACGAGTATTGACTCTGGACCTGGCCGGTCTGCTGGCCGGGACCAAATACCGCGGCGAATTTGAACAGCGGCTGAAAACCATTATGGAAGAGATCCGCCGGGCCAAGAATTCCATTATCCTGTTCATCGATGAATTACATACCGTAGTGGGGGCCGGAGCGGCAGAGGGAGCGATCGACGCTTCCAATATCTTGAAACCGGCGCTTTCCCGCGGTGAACTGCAGTGTGTCGGCGCGACTACTTTTGACGAATACCGCAAGTATATAGAACATGACGCCGCGCTGGAACGCCGGTTCCAGCCGATCGTAGTGGAACCTCCGAGTGTGGAAGATACCAAAGAAATATTAAGAGGATTGCGGGAAAGGTACGAGACGCATCATCATGTCAAGATCGCGGATGAAGCCATAGACGCCGCCGCGGAAATGTCTGACCGTTATATCCCTGACCGGTTCCAGCCGGATAAGGCCATTGATTTAATGGATGAGGCCGCTTCCCGGGTACGGCTGCAGGCCACCATGCTCCCGCCGGACTTGAAATCGATTGAGGAGCAGATCGAGCAGCTGGATAAGGAAAAGAAAGACGCTACTAATACGCAGGATTTTGAAACCGCGGCGAAATTGCGTGACCGCGAAAAAGAACTTAAAACAAAATTAGATAAGACCAAAAAAGACTGGTCCCAAAAACGGAGCAAGAAAGATGCCGTAGTAGGAGAACAGGATATTGCTTATATCGTTTCCAAGATGACCAATATCCCGGTCATGAAGATCACTGAGAAGGAACAATCAAAACTGGTGCATATGGAACAGGATTTACGGCAAAGAGTGATCGGCCAGGATGAAGCGTTAAAGGTTATCGCTCAGGCTGTGCGCCGTTCCCGGACCGGATTAAAAGATCCCCGGCGGCCGATCGGTTCCTTCATTTTCCTGGGACCTACCGGGGTAGGCAAGACAGAACTAGCCAGGGCTCTGGCTGAGTTCCTTTTTGGCAACGAGGAGTCAGTCATCCGCGTTGATATGAGCGAGTTCATGGAAAAATTTGCTGTTTCCCGGCTGATCGGGGCGCCTCCGGGTTATGTCGGCTATGAAGAAGGCGGTCAGCTAACCGAACAAGTCAGGCGCCGGCCTTATGCGGTAGTTCTTTTAGATGAGATAGAAAAAGCCCATCCGGATGTATTTAATATTTTATTGCAGGTTTTGGACGAGGGCAAACTGACTGATAATCTTGGGCATAGCGTTAATTTCAAGAACACCGTGATCATCATGACCTCTAATCTCGGCGCCAGGTTGATCGAAAAAGGCAAACCCATGGGTTTTACCGGCGAAGAGGATGGAGAAACATCATATCAAGAGATGAGAGACACAGTATTGGAAGAAGTAAAAAGAGCCTTCAACCCTGAATTCGTGAACCGCATCGATGAAGTGATTGTTTTCAAGACCTTAAAGCGTGAAGAGATGCATAAGATCGTGGAACTCATGCTGAATAAAGTCGTAGAGCGGATGCATGAGCAGAATATAGAACTGAAAATCGATGCCGCAGTAAAGGATTTCCTGGTAGCAAAAGGATTTGATCCCAAATCCGGCGCCCGGCCGCTGCGGCGGGCTATCCAAAAATACCTGGAAGATCCCCTGGCTGAAGAACTTCTTTCCAGGACCATTGATTCGACCAAGCCGATCCTGATAGCGATAGCGGGCGAAAAAATATCCTTTAAACAGCTGGCCGGCGTAACCACGTCTTAGGCTCACTACACATGACTAAATCTAAAAAAATTACTGCAGCCATAACAGTAAGTGTCTTTTTATTGTTGGGCTTTATTTTTTTTCGGCTGGCGCTCACCGGCATTGTCAGTGAACGTCTGAGAGAGCCACTGAGCAAGAAACTGGGCCAGTGGGTCAATAAAGATGTAGTGATCGGGCCACTCAAGACTAATATTTTTAACTCTTTAGTGATCAATGGATTGACTATCTACCAGCCGGGGAAACGGGAAGAAGGCCCAGTCCTGGAGATCAGGGAAATTGCGATCCGGTATAATATCTGGCGTTTATTGAAAACCAGGGATTTTAAACGCAGTATTATATATATCGTCTTGCTTGATCCTGCCGCGCATCTCCGCTGCCGGCAGGGACGATGGAATCTTAATGAGCTAATGTCCAGGAGCCTGAGCGCAGGACGTCAGCTTCCATACTCTTTAAATATCAATAACGGCAGAATCAGCTTTGATGATGAAAGCGGCAGCCTGGACCAAGTCACCGTCAGAAAAATAGATGGCGCGTTTAAGCAAAAAACCAAAACGCAAATTGCCTTCCGCTTCAAGGCGGTCACTTCTTTAAGCCAAAATGACCGCTTAAGCGTAGACGGAACATACGATATCCCGCAAGCTGTTATTGACGCTGAAATCAACGGCAAAAAAATATCTCTCCAGAAAATACCCCAGGTTTTTCCGGCCTTAAAACTTACTACTGCCCAGGGAGAAATGTCTCTAAACCTGGCTTTGCGTTATGACACTATTAGCCAGGATGGATTCTCCTGTCAGGGTAAAGCGACGCTCAAAGAAGGGGAATTTAAGCTGGCCGGCATACCGGACCCGGTACGGGATTTTTCTTGCGCGGTGGAATTTAACGAAAAAAATATTAATATTCGCAAATCCTCTTTTACTCTGGCCAATTCTGCTTATCTTGTTTCTGGTTCTATCTCCGATTTTCTCCACCAGCCGGAAGCGGACTTAAAGCTGAAAGCTGCGGCTTTTGACCTGTCTGACCTCACCCGTATTTTTCCCAGCCCTGATTTCCATGCCTGGAACTTAGCCGGCAAGGGCAGGCTTACTCTCGCTATAACCGGCCCGCTGTCTGGTGTAAAAATCATTTCTGATCTGGCCCTGGCCAAAGGGCATTGGCAAGAGCTGCCCTTGACTGGTCTCAAATTTCAGGCGCTATGGGAACATAACTTGCTGACTATCAACACTTGCCAGGCTAATCTGGCTGGCGGTGATCTGGTCGCTTCAGCCAGGATAAAACTGGGGGTAGATCTGCCGCTGGAAGTATATGAGCTGAATGCCAGCAGTTTGCATCTTAACCTGGGTCAATTATTCAAAAATAACTGCACCGGCAGTATGGATGCATACATCACCGCCAAAGGAATTTGGCCGGAAGTGGAAACTCAAGGCCGGATCATGGCCAGAAAAATTGCCTTCGCTGATTATGCCCTGGGCCCTCTTGATGCGTCATTCCAGTATCGCCAGCATAACCTGACATTTTCCGGACAAAGATTAAACACTAAAGATAAGATCAGCGGTCTAATTTGGTTTAAGGGAAAGATGATCCAGATCGCTGATTTGGGTATTGATTTTGCCAACGGCGGGAAGATTGGCGTGCAGGGGGAGATACAAACCAACCAGGATGAAAAAATACTGCTGACATTAACTGGCAAAAATGTGCCGGTCGAGGAACTATCCTCCCTGTTCGGTTTGTCTAACCTGCATGGGACGGTTAACAGTCAAGGGAAGATACAAGGATCATTAACCGCTCCACAGGCCAAGCTGAAGATTTACGGTAATGACTTATCAGCTGGCGGGCAGAGAATAACATTAGCCGGAGATTGCCTGATCAACAGGGAGAAAATGGAATTCCCTGAAATTAGCATCAACCGTGATTCAAAGATACAGGGCACTATTGCTTTCAAGCCAAAACCGCTGGTAGACCTGAATTTCCAGCCAGTGGACCTGGAACTTGGCATTATCTTATCCGCCGTGGGCTTTGATAGCGGCGGGAAACTGAACGGCTTGAGTACCGGTCAGCTAAGCTTAAACGGAGCGCCGGGAGCGATAGAGGCGCGTGGTAATTTGAAGATCGGAGCGCTGCAGTTGTGGGATTTGGCCTTGGGTCCAAGCCAGGCGACCCTGGTTTTCAGCCAGAAAAAACATTTCCAAGGCGCTATCAGCACACTGGGTAAAGACGGTACTCTGCAAAGTTCCTGGTGGATAAACCTGCAAGAGGGTAAAGAGAATAAGGCTGAGGTAATTTTTGATTTTGACCGGTTTCAAAGTGTGTTGCCGGGGACTGCTTATGAAACGCCGCAGTTGACTGGCCGGATTAAATGTGCCGGTTGGCTGAAAGATAATGGCCAGGCTGCCTTTAACGCTAAGCTTTCCAGTGAAAAATTTACTGTCAATAAACAGCCGCAGGAAATAACCGGACAAATTAGTAACCAGAAAAAGCAAGTAATAATGAAAGCCCGGATGGGCCAATCCTATCTCCTGGAAATCACAGTGCTGGTACAGGAAAAACCCAGCATCCAAGGATCACTGAACATAGATCTGGATAATATGGCCCAGGCCAATACTATGTGGCAGATCAAGATTTTAGAGAAAATGACCGGACCATTGCACATTGAGGCCGCTATAACCGGAGATTTAAAAGATCCGGTTATAACAGGCAGCCTGGCCGGAGGACGCGGCGCTTGGCGGGGACTGGCATATGACCAGATCATTGGCTTATGGCGCTGCCAGAATAGTATTCTGCATCTGACTAATCTGGAATTAAAGAACGGGCCGGAAGAATACCTGGTGGCCGGTAAAATACCCTTTAATGAAGAGAGTCCCTGGTGGCTGAATATACAGGTAAACCAGGCTGATTTTGCCAACCTGGCCCAAGTAGTTACCGATCCTGGGGAGACCAAAGGCCGGGTCCAGGCAGAAGTGAAAATAACCGGTAATCGTCAAAATCCGTTAGTCAGCGGCAATATCCTGGTTCACGATTTTAGTTACGCTGGCTTTAGTCCCAGTGAAGTGAGCGGGGATTTTAAAATAGAGAATGGTCTGATCACGTTTGAGACGTTGCGGGCGGAAAATAAGGAAAGCAAGATTTATCTGGAAAAAGGCAGTACCGTGACCTGGCTGGAACAAGATCAGATAGCTTTTGATTGCCGGCTTGGCTTGCGCAATATTAAGTTAGATCAGGTTGTGCTTTTCGGTGATCTGGCGATCCAAGGTAAAAAAGAAAATTGCTCCATCCTGGTCAGGGATCTTTGGGTAAACCAGCATCATTACAGCGGGGAACAGGTACGCCTGAATTGGCAAGATGAAAAAATTGAATTTCTACCGTTAGCGAGTAAAGAAAAGTCGATTACCGGAACTATCTTCAGGCCGGCCAAACAAGAGTATGTGTTTAATAATATTATGTTCTATGAAAAAGGCCAAGAGGTCTTGATCGCCAACGGGAAGATCCATTATCCGCAGAATATCAGCCTGGTAATTAGTACCCAGAATCAGGGGGTTATGGCTGGTACGGTCAGTGAATTATTAGACTTTAAAATTCCAGTCACCGGCAGGACTTTGTTTAACTTGGAAATGCAAGGCCGCTGGACCAATCCGGAAATTGATTGTTCTTTCCAAAGCTATGAGGGCAAGATCGGCGGGCTTGATTATAACACCTTTACCGGTGAATTTGCCATCAAGGATGGTTTGTTGATCTTAGCCGCTACAGAACTGCGCGGCAATCAACGGTACAGGGTACAAGCTAATGGCGCTATACCCTTAAAGGAGCAAGGCGAATATAACCTAAAAGTTAGTTTGCCGGATAGTTCTTGCGAATTGCTTAGCTTGTGGCCGGAATTTATTAAAAAGGCTAAAGGACCTTTATCAGCGGAAGTGACGGTAACCGGGAAAAAAAGCCATCCAGCGCTTAACGGCGTCTGTTCTATCGAAGGCGGGGAACTTTATCCGGCCAAGATAGTCAAAAGGATAAGTGCGGCGCAGATTAAGCTGAGGATCACTGACAATAAAATATATATCGGTACTTGTTCGGCGGTAGTTGGGGATGGGGCAGTGACTGTAGCTGGTTACCTTGATTTAGGGATTTCCTCCCCTGGGGATTTTGATTTAACCGTCAATAGCAGCGGCAAACGCGGTCTGCCAGTGGCCATCCCTGGTTTTATTGACCGGGGAGAATTAAAAGGTGAAATACATGCTTTTGGACAGTTTAAGGATTATCAATTGGCCGGGGACATAACTTTGACTAATACCCATTTGACCTATCCGCCGAAAAAATCAGCGGCTGGTTTATCCTCTACTGCCTGGCTGGATTATGCGCATTGGAACCTGGCTATCACCGGCGGAGAAAATACCTGGTATGAAAATGAGTTAGTGGAAGTAAATGTTACCGGAAAATTGGTTTTTACGGGACCGGCTGATACCCTGAATATTTCTGGTCAGGTCGAAGCCGTACGCGGAACGCTACAGTACCTGGGCAATGATTTCCGGGTCAGGGAAGCGGCTCTTGATTTTTACAATAATACCGCTTATCTGGCTGGAATCGCTGAAGCCCGGGTGGCTCAGGATATGGTTATACTCACAGTTAATAAAAATAAACTGGATGATGTCCGCCCCTGTTTCACCAGCCGCAATGACCCGCAAATGACTGAACAAAAAGTACTCAATATGCTTGTTTACGGGCCTGAAATTAACTTGCTGGAGGGAGAAGAACAGAGCAAGATGCTCTTAAAAGAAATGCTTAAATTAGTAGATACGACCCTGAATACCAGGATCATCAAGCCAGTGGTTAAAAACCTGGGCCTGGACCGCGTGATCGATGTTGTGCGCATCCGGACCGAAGTGACTCAGCATGCCGTAGAAAGTACGACCAGCCCGGTTTGGAAAGGGTCCAGCATCAGTATCGGGAAATACCTGGGACCCCGCGTTTTTCTGGGCTATAATACGATCATGGAAGAAGAACTTAATTCTAACCGGCTGGCTTTAAAACACCAGGTAGAGATGGATTATCACTTGAAAGGGAGTAAATACTTAAAAATGAGGATCGATGAGAAAGAGCGGTTCATGGGGATAGAGAACCAGATCAGGTTCTGATTTTATTGGTTATATTGCTTGGAAAAGCAGCTGTTTTATGATAATATTAAAAAACACGCAAAGGGGGATTAGTTGAATATTAAATTGCATCAGGGGATAGCGAGAGGAATCATAATTTTAT
>CAYTYR010000026.1:0-23945 GCA_964441745.1 uncultured Clostridia bacterium | reverse complement strand
CAACTATTATTTTAGTCACATTCTTGGTATAATTGCTCTATTCTCGGTCACCCTGCTGAATCGTGAAAGTAAGGGAAATCTCTGTATGAGGAAGAAAAAAGGCAAGACTAAGAAAAAAAGATTAACTATCCAAGACAAAGCTGTGCTGGCTTTGAAGCAGGCGGTAAAAGGGGTCATAGAAGAACATAAGCGGACAGGACGTTCATTGGTGATTTGGAAAGATAACAGGGTTGCTTGGATTTCTCCTTTCACGAGAAAAGAAGTAGGACCAAATTAGAGAGCAGGAAAAGGAAATAACGATGACAAAATTGGAAAGAATTGAGAAAATATTAAAAAGACAAAAGCCAATCCTTAGGAAAAAATATAAGATCAAGGAATTAGGTATATTCGGCTCTTATATTAGAGGAGATTATAAAAAGGGAAGCGATCTGGATTTACTGGTAGATTTTAGTGAAATCCCCGGGCTTTTTAAGTTTGTTGAAATAGGAGACTATTTATCAGATATAGCCGGGGTAAAAGTGGATTTGGTTATGAGAGATGCCCTAAAACCTAGCCTAAAGAAGTATATTATTAAAGAGGTTAAATATATATGACCAAGAGAGACTATAAGCTATATCTACAGGATATCCTGGAAAATATGGAGATGGCGGAAAATTTCCTGAAGGGATGTGCTTTTGACAAGTTTTCTAAAGATAAGAAAACAGTATATGCAGTTATAAGAAGCTTGGAAATTATTGGAGAGGCTTCAAAACATATCCCAATTGTTATTAGAAACAGATATCCAGATGTTCCTTGGAGACAGATGGCTGGAATGAGAGATGTTCTTGTTCATGAATATTTCGGTATTGTTTTAAAAGTAGTTTGGCGGGCTGTGAAAGAGGAAATTCCAAAAGCAAAGCCGCGACTTGCTGAAATCGTAAAAGAATTAGCATAACGAGGGATAGACTATGAAAGATATTGTTGCGGATAAGGAATTGGTAGCGCGACCGTAGGGAGTCCGCCAACGCTCTTTAGTGCGCCAGAGCTTTTTGGATGATTAGTGGCGGATGTGGGAATAAAATGGAGGACTTCAAAGATAAGTGTCCCGGTTGCCACAAAAACGAGAAAGCTTCATGGTGCAAGGTGCGTTTGTGCGCCATAGAGAATAATTATTCCAGTTGCGCTGACTGCAAGATGTTTGGCAATATCATGGAGCGCGGTAAGTTCAATAATTTCTTTTCCAAAATGTTCAAGGTCTTGTTCAAATCTGACCGGAATGCCTTTATCCAAACGACCAAAGCTAAGGGTTGTGATGAATTTGCCATAAACATGGCTGCTAATAAAGCCATGACCCTGAAAGTGAAAAATTAATATGAAAAGATTATACCGGTCGGAAACAGACAGGAAGATCGCTGGGGTCTGCGGCGGGTTAGCTGAATATTTTGGTATTGACCCGACAATCGTCAGGGTAATATTTTTGATCCTGGCTATATTCTGGGGCGGAGGTATTATTATTTACCTCATTTACTGGTTGGTTTTCCCCAAAAAAAGCACTTTACCCCCAAATACATAAACCCTATCTCAACCTACGCGGTTGAGGTTGGTTAAATAGGGAGGTAGCAGTATGGGTTATATGAACCGGAAACTGACCTGGGAATATTGGAAGTTTGGCATATTAAAGATGTGCTTGCTGAGTTTGGGTATTTTGCTGGGAATATATTTTGTTGATTTCTGGAAAGGTATTCTCTGGCTGGTCTGGATAATTTTTATCATCTCCTATATTTTAGCGATGATATACTTTTTGCGTGACCGTAACAAGCCAAATTCATGATAATGCTTTAGATTCGAGGCATTCGCGTAATTAGCAATCAAAAGGAGTAGTGCATGAAACTGAAAGGCAAAGTGTGGAAATTCAAGGATAATATCAATACTGATGAGATCATCCCGGCAAGATATCTGAATACTTTTGAAGAGAAAGAGCTGGCTAAGCATTGCATGGAAGACGCAGACCAGGATTTCCCGAAAAAAGTAAAAAAAGGGGATATCATTGTGGCGGGTAAAAATTTTGGCTGCGGGTCCTCGCGCGAACACGCGCCGATCTGCCTGAAAGGGGCCGGGGTATCTTGTGTGATCGCGGAGACATTTGCCAGGATCTTCTATCGCAATGCCATTAATATCGGCCTGCCTATCCTGGAAAGTGCAGCTGCCTGCAAGGGTATCGAAGAAGGCGATGTGATTGAAGTGGACCTGGAAAAAGGCAAGATCAAGAATATTACTACCGGTAAAACATATAATGCTACTGCTTTCCCGCCGTTTATGCAGGAACTGATCAATGCCGGCGGATTAATGGAATATGTCAAGAAAAAGATCTAGGGAAAAACAGCAGAAAAAGAAAAAGGAGGGAAGACCCCTGTGAAAAGCTTAAAAGTAATAGCGATTATGTTGCTTTTAGCGGTGGCGCCGCTGACGGCCAAAGCTGAGGTAGGTTCGCCAATCCCGGCGCCTAAGGTAGATGTATCTACTGCCGTAAAACTGGCATCTAATGCTTTTAAACGTGAAATCTCTAAAGAAACAAATCCTTATGTTAGATTCAATAATTTTATCCTGGTATCAGTAGTATATACCAATGCGTTTAAGGAAAGAGACACCTCAGTCTGGGCCTGGAAAGTTACTTATGTCCATATGCGAAACAGTAATTTTAAGTATATCTATAAAGTAGATAATCCCAAACGGGCCGAGTTGATCGAGACTACCGAGTAACCGGCAAAGGAGATAAGATGCAGCCATTGAAGATCGAGGGAAAATATTTTCGTATCGCTTTTAGCTTGATCTTTGGCGTTTTCCATTTCCAGTTTGTCATAAACTCTCTTTATTTCTATCCGCTGGAAGGGGTGCCTGATAACTTTAGCGTAGTGACATATGACGCTCCGCTCTTTTTTCTCTGGAAGATGCTCAAAATACAAGCTCCGGGGTGGTTAGATAACTTATTTTTCGCCATCGGTGGGTCAGTTATGTATATTGTTTTAGGCTGGATCATTGGCTCAGTGATCGACGGTTTAACCAACAGGATGATCCGTTTGCCGGAATTAAAAAAAGAAAAGATTGAAAGTAAGCAGTAAAACAAAACAAATTACCAACTAAAACTTAAAGTATTTTAAAGGAGGAGCAATAACGTGAGTAAAACATATAAGATCGGGGTTATGGGCGGGGATGGGACCGGCCCGGAGGTACTAAAAGAAGGACTAAAAGTTCTTGATGCCGTTGGCCAGAAATACGGCTTAAAATATGACCTGGTCAATTATGACTTGGGCGGGGAAAGATATAAGAAAACCGGCGAGACAGTGCCTGATTCAGTAATACCTGAGCTACGCAAACTCGATGCTATTTATCTTGGCGCCATCGGTCATCCGGACGTGAAACCTGGAATTTTGGAGCTGGGCATACTGCTGCGCATCAGGTTTGAACTGGACCAGTATATTAACCTGCGTCCGGTGAAATTATATCCTAATGTTTCTACGCCGGTAAAAGATAAAGGCCCGGCGGAGATAGATTTTGTGGTCGTGCGTGAAAATACCGGCGGTATCTACACGGGACACGGCGGCGCTACCCGGGTGGGCACACCGGATGAGATCGCCTCACAGGTGATGATTTATGACCGGCGTACCGTGGATCGCTGTATCAAGTACGCTTATGAACTCAAAGCGAAGAGAAACCAGCAGAATCCAAAATACGCCGAGAAACCTATCCATCTCGTACATAAGAGGAATGTCCTGACTTATTGTGGCGACCTCTGGTACCGCGCTTTCGAAGAAATGGGTGAGAAACAATACAAGAATCTCAAGCGGGACTATGCTCACGTTGACGCAACCACCATGTGGTTCGTGAAAAGTCCGGAGTGGTTTGACGTGATCGTTACAGAGAACCTGTTCGGCGATATCATTACTGACCTGGGCGCGATGATTCAGGGTGGAATGGGTATTGCTGCCGGTGGGAATATCAATCCTGAAGGCGTCAGCATGTTTGAGCCGATTGGCGGATCAGCGCCTAAATATACCGGTAAGAATGTCATTAATCCGCTAGCCGCGATCTGCGCCGGTGGGATGATGTTGGAAACATTAGGCGAAACAAAAGCCGGGCAAGCCATAGAGCAGGCGGTGATTAAAGCTTTGGAAAGCGGCAAGATCAAGAGCCTGGCGGCCGGTAAGATGGGCCTGGGCACTACGGAAATTGGCGACCTGATCGCGAGTTTGATATAAAAAATGCTAAATTACGAATTCTATCGCTGCGCTTATTCCAAATTCAGGTCTTTAATCATAGAGCACAAAACATTAATTTAGCATAAGTCTCGAAGAGACGATGTAATTTAGAATTTAGAATTTTACTTGGGAGTAAAGATGAAAAAGTATAATGTAGCAGTGGTCGGCGCCACTGGAGCAGTAGGCAATGAAATGATCAAAATGCTGGAGGAACGGGATTTCCCCGTGGCTAATTTGCGTCTATTAGCCAGCGCACGTTCGGCCGGCAAGAAATTAAAATACAAGGGGCAAGATGTCGCCATAGAAGAATTAAATAAGGATTCTTTTAAGGGCATGGAGATCGCTCTCTTTTCCGCTGGCGCGGCTATTTCCAAGGAATATGCTCCTATCGCCGCCAGGGAAGGTGTCTTTGTCATAGATAATTCCAGCGCCTGGCGTATGGACAAAGATGTCCCCTTGGTGGTACCGGAAGTTAATCCGCACCATCTGCAAAAAGATAAAAAAATAATTGCCAATCCGAATTGTTCTACTATCCAGATGGTTGTGGTGCTAAAGCCTATTCACGATGCTGCCAAGATCAAGAGGATTGTGGTTTCTACTTATCAGGCCGTAAGCGGCGCGGGTCATAAGGCGATGGTTGAATTAGAGGAACAAGTAAAGGCCCTGGTTGCTGGTAAACCCGTAGAATGTACCTATTTCCCGTACCAGATCGCGTATAATGTCATTCCGCATATTGATGTTTTCCTGGAGAATGATTATACCAAGGAAGAAATGAAAATGGTTAATGAAACCAGGAAGATCATGGGAGATGAATCCATCCAGGTTACTGCCACTACGGTGCGTGTGCCAGTGATGCGCGGGCATTCCGAATCAGTGAATATCGAGACTGAAAAACATCTCAGCGCGGCTGATGCCAAGAAAATGCTGGCGAAAGCGCCGGGAGTGGTTTTGGTAGATGACCCAGCTAACAAGAAGTATCCTTTGGCGATCGATTGCGAAGGCAAGATCGATACTTTTGTTGGACGGATACGCCAGGATGAATCCATCAGCAACGGTTTAAATGTGTGGATCGTAAGTGATAACCTGCTCAAAGGAGCAGCCTGGAATGCCGTGCAGATCGCGGAAGAGCTGATTAAACAAAAGATCGTTTAAAAAAGTCCCAGAGTTCGAGTTTCAAGTTACGAGTTTAGGCATTGACTCGCGACCCGGGACTCGCGACTAGATTCGCTGGAAACCCATGCGCAATATTCCCGACATAGTAGGGCAATATAGTGAAGGTGATTCCTTTATCCACCACCTCGACCCCAGAACTAAAATTATCAGTTTGTTAATTTTATCTGGGGTTGTTTTTTTTCTCAATAGTTGGCAGGAATATACGGCTTTTACGGGAATTTCCATACTGCTGTTACTATTGGGACAGGCGCCGTTTTCACGCTGGGTAAAGACTATTCGTCCGTTAGCCTGGTTCCTGGCGCTGATCCTGGTTATGCATCTGGGTTCAGCAGGGGGCTGGAAAGTAGGCTTAGCCATCCTGGCCCGTTTTGTTTTGTTGCTATCTTTAACTGCTCTCTTGACAGCGACCACTCCTATCTTCAGCCTGGCGATGGGGCTGCAGAAGCTATTAAAGCCGCTTAATATTTTTGCCCAGCTTGGTTCCAGTATTGCCTTTATGGTCACGATGGCCATTAGATTCATCCCGCTGGCGTTGTTGGAAAATCAAAAGATCATGGAAGCGCAACAGGTGCGGGGAGTGCGGTATTCACCAAAAAATATTCCTTTGCTGGCTTATGCTTTACTGGTCAATGTCATGAAAAAAGCTGATGAATTGGCGCGGGGTATTGAAGCTCGCGGCTTTCATCTTGGCCCGCAGCGCACCAGCTTATATCAATTAAGGTTCGCCGGCCGTGATGCTGTGGCGCTCACCGCAGTACTGGCGTTTTGCGTTTCCATAGCTGGCAACCTCTGGAGTCTACCTTGAAAACCGGGGTCAGTTACATTCTAACCAGGGACTTATCCCAGGCCAAAAAAGACCTGGCCGAGATCACTGCGTGCTGCGATTTTATAGTGCATACATTCAGCGAAACGGATCTCTATTATCATCGCCAGAATATGCAGGAAATAATAAAGCTAAGCCGCGAGCGCGGCTTAACCACATATCTTGACCCCTGGGGTGTAGGCGGTGTTTTCGGCGGAGAAACTTTTTCTCTTTTTGTCGCGGAAAATCCAGATGCCTGTTTAAGGAAAAAAGGGAAACCCGTTCCCATGGCTGATATTAGCCATAAGAAATTCAAAAAATTCATGAGAGAATGGCTGTCTATCGCCCTGGCGATGAAACCTGACGTTATTTTCTGGGATGAACCGCATCAAATCGGATTAAAATATGACCAGGAAGAAACAAGTAAAATTATCGATTTTTTAGGGGAAATGACGGCGCTGGTAAAAGAAGAGGGAATAAAAAATGCAATTTGTGTTTACCCGCAGGATGATGCCAGGTCCTTGCGGCTCTGGGATAAAATATTAGCGCTTAATACTATGGATATATTCGGGACTGACCCATATTGGCTGTTGTGGAATAAAAAACTGGAATTTGTTGAAGAATTCGCAAAAAAAGTTTATAATCTTTGTAACAAACATGATAAGGAAGCGCAGCTCTGGATCCAGGCTTTTAAGATCCCGGCCGGCAAAGAACCGGAAATCAGTCTGGCTGTAGACCTTGCCGCCAGAGCCGGTATCGCCAATATTGCTGCCTGGAGTTACGATTGCGGCAGTTTAGTGGACCAGTTAAATTCTGCTAATCCTGCCCTGGTTTGGGAGACACTGAAAAAAGCGTTTAAAGCAGTGAAAGATAGTGGTAAGGGGTAAAGTGGTAAGTTAAGATACTACTCTAACGATAATTTTGAGGAATTATTATGACTACGAAAAAGTTTGATCTGCTTTGGGCGCCCTGGCGGATGGCTTATATTAAAAAAGCCAATGCACCAGGTTGCGTTTTTTGTAAAAAACTGAAAAAGAAAGACGGTCTGAAAAATCTAGTGCTTTACCGGGGAGAAAGAGCGTTTGTCATGTTAAATCTGTATCCCTATACCAATGGCCATATTATGATAGCTCCACTCCAGCATCTCAAGGACCTGGAAAAAATTGACGCCGCCACTCTGGCCGAGATGATGCAATTAACTCAGAGGATGACCAAGATTTTAAAAAAAGTAATGCGACCGGAAGGCTTTAATGTTGGTATCAACATTGGTAAAGTCGGCGGAGCTGGTGTTCTTGGTCATGTACATATCCATATTGTGCCGCGCTGGAACGGCGATCACAATTTTATGCCGGTGATCGGCGCTACTAAAGTGATGCCGCAAACAATAGCCGAGGTGTATGCACTGCTGAAGAAAGAACTTAGCAAATGAATTACGGGAATCAGAATATCAGGTGATCAGGTAATGGCTATCAGGATAACAGGATATCAGGAAGTGCCTGGTCCCCTGGTAACCTGATCTCCTTCACCCTGATTCCCTGGTTTCCTGATACTCGCACTTTGGAGCTTATCGTGCCGGAAAACAAGATCACTGAATTCAATTTACCTACTAAAATAGTTTCCGGATTGGGCAGCCTGAACAATCTGGTCGGCATTATCCGCGGGTTAGGGGATAATGTACTGCTGATCACTGGTAAAAAAAGCGCCCGGCAAAGTGGGTTGCTGGACCGGATTACAAAAATTATTTCAGCCACTTCTGAGATCCGGCTAACAGTTTTTGACCAGGTCGATCCTGAACCAGCCTGTGATAATATTAACCAAGCTCTCGCGGTCACCAGGGAAAAAGGTTGTGATATCGTGGTTGGCCTGGGTGGCGGTAGTGTGATCGACGCTGCTAAGGCCGTGGCGGCCTTGGCTAACAAAGACGGTTTGGTAGAAGAATACATGACTGGCCGGGAGCTGTTATTCCCCGGGGTCCCGTGTATTGCTATTCCTACTACCGCCGGAACGGGAGCGGAAGTTACTCCTAACGCTGTATTAAGCGACAGGAAAAGGCAAGTAAAAGAAAGTTTGCGTCATCATTTTTTATATCCGCAAGCAGCTATAATTGACGCTGAATTAACTGTGAGTTTGCCGCCTAAATTGACCGCTTACTCTGGAATTGATGCTCTTTGTCAGTCTATTGAATCGTATGTCTCCACCGGGTCCAATATATTAACTGATGCTATTGCGCTGCAATCTATCCGCTTGGTCAGCCTGAATCTCCGGGAAGCTTTCAAGAATGGGACCAATATCAATACCCGGCAGAATATGATGTATGCCGCTTTATTAAGCGGCATCACATTGTCTAACGCGCGCATGGGCGCGGTACATGGCATTGCTCATCCCCTGGGCCAAAAATATAACCTGCCCCACGGATTGGTTTGCGGGGTCTTGTTGCCATATGTGATCGAGTTTAATCTAAATTTTGCCACTGTGAAATACGCGGCTATAGCCGGGGTTATGGGTGGTTTGTTAAGAGGACTGGACAAAGAACGCGCCGCCAAGATCTGCATCGATAAAACAAAACAACTCCTGGTAGAAGTCGGTTTTCCCTGGCGATTGCAGGAGCTCGGGGTCAAGCCGGAAGATTTCCCCCAAATAGCTAAAGATAGCTTGCCTTCCGGGTCACTGAAAACCAATCCCCGGGTAGTCTCGGAAGAAGACGTGATCAGTATATTAAAGAAAGCCTATTAATAGCGTTAAGCGTATAGCGTAAAGCGGATAGGAAAACTAAAACTACACGCTAAACGCTACCCGCTATACGCTAGTAAAGAGGTTCCGATGCCTGAAGAGAAGAAAACAGTCCTGGTTGTAGATGATGATCCTTTTATCTCGAATATCGTCTGTGAAGCGCTTCTCAGTGACGGCTATAAGATCGAGCGGGCGGCTGACGGGGAAGAAGCCTTGGCCAAGATAGAAAAATTGGTCCCGGACCTGGTCATCATGGACTATATGATGCCCAAAATGGATGGGCCGCAGGTTTGCCGCAAAGTTAAGGAAAATCCTAAAATAAAACATGTGCCTATAATTATGGTAACCGCGGTGTCTGACGTAAAAGAAAAGGTACAATTACTGGAATCAGGCGCTGAAGATTATATTGTTAAGCCTTTTGATCTGGAAGAGCTGCTGGCCAGGGTGAAAGTAGTATTGCGCCGGGCTACCAAGCTGAATGTGGATGTTAACAGTATTACTAAATTACCGGGCAATACCGCTATTGCCAAAGAAGTTGACCAGCGGTTGAAAAGCGGCGAAAAGTTTGCCGTCTGTTACGCTGACCTGGGCAATTTCAAGGCCTTCAATGACCGCTATGGTTTTGATTCTGGCAACCGGGTGATCAGTGAGCTGGCTAAACTAATGAAGCGGGTAGTTGAAGATTCTGATATCCAGAATTGTTTCCTGGGACATATCGGCGGAGATGATTTTATCGGGATCATGCCGGCCGGATATGCCGAGCATTTTTGTATCGAGATGATCAATCGATTTGACTATTTTATTATGAGTATGTATGAACCTGAGGATAGTAAAAAAGGATATATCCTGGCCAAGAACCGGCATGGTGAACTGGTGCGCTTCCCGATCATGCGTTTGCGGATAGCCGTGGTCAGCAACCAAAAAAGGAACTTGATTTCTATGGGACAGATCTCCAGTATCGCCGCTGAACTAAAAGAAAAAGCCAAACTGAAGGATATAAGCAATTATGTTAAAGATGAAAGACGTGACTAAGAAAATAAGCGAATCCACGTTTGTATTTTTTGATGTGGAAACTACGGGAATGAGCCCAGCCGGCGGGCACCGTATTTGTGAGTTAGCCCTGGTGCAGTGGCAGGAAAACAAAGTTGTGGCTACCTTTCACTCTTTGCTCAACCCTGGCCGGCCTATTTCCCCGGCGGCCAGCGCTGTTAACAGCATTACTGACAGCATGGTGGCACAGGCGCCTTACTTTCATGAAGTAGCTGAAGATCTATTGCGTTTTATCAGGGATACTATTATCATCGGCCATAATGTCAGTTTTGACTTAAGCTTCCTGAATTCGCAGTTGCGTAATATCGACCTGCCGGAAGTAGATAATACCGTGCTGGATACCCTGTCTTTGGCCAGGCGCTGTTATAATTTCCCCTCCAATAGCCTTGGCAATATAGCGAAAACCTTAACCTTGCCGATCCAAACCCAGCACCGTGCTCTTGACGATGCCCTCTTGACCAAAGATATCTTTAACCGTTTTATGCAGGATTTTCAGGCTAAAAATATCGTGGAGATCGGTCAGCTTATTGAGCTGCAGGGTGGGGAGATCACTGTCCCGTCCTTGAATAAACCAGTGTTGCCTACTGCTCTCAGTGAGGCCCTCAAAAACAAAACGCCGTTGTTTATCAGGTATGTTAACGAATATGGCGAAAATCTCGAGCGGATCGTGGAGGCTAAACAGGTAAAAATAGAGGGACAAGATATCTTACTGTTAGCCACCTGCCAGTTCCAGGAACTGGAACTAGTGCTCCGTCTGGATCAGATCATAGAAATGAAAATATTGCCCGTAGTCCCGGTACAGGAATTGACATGAGAGATGAAGATAAGTCAAAAGAAGAGCTGATCCAGGAACTCATCGAAGCTCGTACGCAGATATTGGAATTAAGAATCCTGGAGAATGAACATAAAAAAGCGCAGACAGTTTTGCAGAATGCCAAGAGTGAATTGGAGCTTCATGCCCGCGAAATTGCCTTGTTGAGTGAGATGAGTGAGTTACTACAGACCTGCCTGACCTTGAATGAAGCCTATACGGTTGTTGATCATACCGTACAGCAATTGTTTGACCAGGAGTCAGGAGCTTTATGCGTTTTGGATCAGGATAAAGACCTGGTTGATACGGTAGTGGCCTGGGGTGAAGGTAGTACCGGTGAACGGGTTTTCGCTCCTGGTGATTGCTGGGCTTTGCGTCGCGGGCAATTATTCAGTGTGGGTGATGCCAGTACCGGCATAATTTGCAAGCACGTAGGTCCGCCCGCGGCCATGAGTTACATCTGTGTCCCCATGATCGCCCAGGGAGAAACCTTGGGCATTTTGCATATTCGCAGTAATCCCTGGGGAGCCAGTGAGTCGCCAGATCAGCCTTCCCGCACGGCTGAGTCGAAATGGCAGCTGGCTTTAACCGTGTCCGAGAACATTGGCTTAGCCTTGGCCAATTTAAAACTGCACGAATCACTGCGCAGCCAGGCTATCCGCGATCCTTTAACTGGTCTTTTTAACCGGCGTTATATGGAAGAATCCCTGGAGCGGGAACTAAAACGGTCTGCTCGTAAGGGAGTCACTTTGGGGATCGTTATGATGGATATTGATCATTTTAAGCATTTTAATGATAATTTTGGACATGCTGCCGGTGATTACTTATTACGCGAGCTGGGAGTGTTTTTAAGGACGCTGGTGCGCGGGGAAGATATTGCCTCCCGCTTTGGCGGGGAAGAGTTTATTGTTGTTTTCCCGGAAACATCATTGGAAGAAACAGTGCAACGGGCCGAACATATACGCCAGGATGTAAAAAACCTGAAACTTGGCGAACAATTTCCCATGACTGAGGGTGTAACTTTGTCGTTGGGAGTAGCCGTTTTCCCCCAGCACGGTTCTAATTACGAGCAATTATTTAAAAAGGTGGATGCGGCCCTTTATCAAGCTAAACGTGATGGCCGGGACCGCATTGCTATAGCCAAAGGAGGAGTATAAGTATGAAAAAAAGAAATATCGCCTTAATGACTGATTTCGGTTATAAAGATGGTTTTGTTGGAACCATGAAAGGAGTCATCCTGTCTATTAATCCAAATGCGGTATTAATAGATTTAACCCATACGGTCAGCTCTCATAATACGCTCGAGGCATCCATTGTCTTGCGTACCAGCTATCATTTTTTCCCCAAGGGGACTATTTTCCTGGTCGTGATCGACCCGGGAGTGGGCAGTAACCGCCGGTCTATCCTGGTAGAAACAGAAGATTATTTTTTTATCGGCCCGGACAACGGGGCTCTCAGCTTTGCCCTGGAAAATGAGAAGATCAAAAAAATAGTGGAGTTAAACAATAAAAAATATTTCCTGCAGGATATCAGCAATACTTTTCACGGGCGGGATATTTTTGCCCCGGTGGCCGCGCAACTGTCCAAAGGCGTACAGATCAGTAAGTTTGGCGAGCCGACTAACGAATATAAGAAGTTCACGATCCTGAGTCCGCGGATCCATCGCCACGGGGTATCCGGAAAAGTAATATACACTGACCATTTTGGCAATCTGGTGACTAACATCAGCGGCGGGATGGTGCAAAAATTGTCGCTGCGGAAAATGGTCATTAAGATCAAGGATCATAAAATCGAAAAATTGAGCAGCAGTTATGCTGATAGCGCAGCGGGGCAAATACTGGCGGTGGTCGGCTCTAACGACTGCTTGGAAATAGCCGTCAATCAGGGGAATGCCAGCCAGATTATGAAAGCCAAGGAAGGAACGGAAATAGAGATTATAGTCGGTTAAGAGTAGTAATAGGGTGAAGGTTGTAGCGGTAGGTATGGAAGGAGGTCTAAGGTTTTTGGTTTAGAGCCAAACTCCCATAGAGTTCAGACCAAACTTACTTCCAAAACTTACACCTAATAACTGTTTCATGAATTGACTGGCAACTGCAACTCGTATTTACTGGCTAACTTTATTTGGAGGAATTATGCAGCTCGAATTAAGCAAATGGTATCGGACTTTGGCGCCGCGTACTACCGTCTTGGTTTCAACCATTGACCAGAAAGGGAATACCAATGCTGCGCCGTTTAGTTTTGTCATGCCCGTGTCAACAAATCCGCCAGTTATTGCCATTGCTATGGTTTCGACCAGGCACACCTTAGCCAACATCAGGGAAACCGGGGATTTTGTAGTGAATATACCCGGTGAAAAAATATTAGCCAAACTTTGGACTTGCAGTAAACCGTTACCCAAAGGGGTCAGCGAGATAAAAGAGGCTGGCTTGACTGAAGAAAAAGCCAAAAAAGTTTCCAGCCCGCGGATCAAAGAAGCCATCGCCTGGTATGAATGTAAATTACGCACTGAAATCGAGGGTGGTGACCACTTGATCATCCTGGGAGATATTATCATAGCGGAAAGCAATGACCGGGAAGAAAATAAACCCTTGCTCCATATTGGCGGTACTGACTTTTGCCTGCCTGGAAAATCCCTGAAAGCTGAATAAACTGATTATGATTAATGAGAGAGTAAAAAAATATATTTATTTTGCTCTTTTCGCGTTATGGGGCGGATATGTTATTGTCAGCTTTTTTAAGCTATCCGAATTTCTTTTTATCCCTGAATTAGTCCAGAGCTTATTTCTTTCACTGGGGATTTTTTTGTCCCCAGCTCAATTACTGAAAGCGTTTTCCGGGTTTGTAGCCTTATCTTTTCTCTTAGCCGGCGCTTATTTTACCGGGTCTTTACTAACCCGGGATATTGGGCAGGAAGACGGTTTCACCGGTAATTTCCTGGTGGCCAGCGGTATCGGATTGGTTGTATTCTCGTTGCTGGTTTTCATCTTGGGTACGACCGTGGGGCTGATTAAACCTGTGCTGCTGTTTGTTTTCTGGGGGATAGGGACAGCCGGTATAATTAAGATCTGGTTCAGTCGCCACAAAATAGGATCGTTCTATACTATATTAAAGGAAAAGAGCTATTTCACCTGGTGTTATCTAGCCCTGGCGGTAGTGGCCTTTCTGCTTAACTTGATAGCCGTTCTTTCTCCGGAAAATCAAATTGATACCCTGGTCTATCATTTAACCTTGCCAGCCCAATATTTAAAAGTTGGCCGGATTACAGATATCCCCTGGAATATTTTTTCCTATTTTACCCAGAATACTGAGATGCTCTACACTCTCTGCCTGGCCTCGGCCGGTGATTTATCGGCGCGGCTGTTACATTTTTTCTTTGGGGCCGGATGTTCTGTTTTACTCTACCTGATAGGTAAGAGGTTATTTAGCCGGCCAACCGGTATATTGGCTGCCTGCCTTTTCTGGCTGATCCCGCAAGTAGGTATGGAAACCTGGTCCGCTCTCAATGATTTAAGTGCCGCTTTTTATGTTTTGCTTAACTTGTATCTATTGACCTTGATCCCTTTGTTGACTGGCCGGAAAAGAACCTTGGCCGTGTGCTTGTCTGCCTTAGCCGCTGGATTTGCCCTGGGCATAAAATATGTTACCATCCCGGCAGTGATAGTAAGCTTGCTGTATCTATATTCCAATCGGGTCCAGGAAACAGGGAAAAAGATTTTTAGCAGGGAAGTTATATTATTTTTGGTTATTCTCCTCTTACCAGTATTATTTTGGCAAATTCGTAATCTTCTGCTCAAAGGAGCCCCGTTTTATCCATTCTTTATTGGGAAGGTCCCTGGTTTTAAACTGGCTGAATACTATGGTGATTGCGGCCATAGCCTGCATTTTGCTGGCTTATACGATTTTTTCCTTAACCCCTGGTTTTTAGTCCAAGACGAAGGATCCCTCAATTCATTCATCGGTCCGGTGTTCCTTTTTGCCATGCCCTTGTTTCTTTTCACCATAATCTGCCGAAAAGAGATCAGGAAAATTGCTTTTTATTCCCTGGTTTTTTTCGTTACCTGGAGAGTAGCCAGTGATAACTGGAGGTTTTTCCTGCCGGGAATAGGGTACCTCTGCCTGCTGATTCCGGCGATAATTGATGAGGGGCCATTTGACAAACTGAATCGCGCTTTACTTAAAACCATTATGTTAATTTTGCTGATTGGGAATGTTGGGGTGCTTTATCAGGGATTTAACCTGAAAGGAGCTATCCCGGTCGTTACTGGCCGGCAAACTGCCTCTGAATATCTTTCCCAGAAGCACATTTTTTATCAGAATCCTTATTATCCAGCGATAGAATATATTAATGATCATCTGCCACCTTCCTCCCTGGTTCTTTTTTACGGTGAAACCAGGGGCTATTATGGCAAACAGGATTTTATTGCTTCCACTGCTTTTGATGAACCGGTCTTTCAGCAATACTATAAAAAAGCGTCAAACGGTGAAGAATTAGCTAAACTGCTTAAGGCTTCCGGTATTACGCATATTCTTTTTAACAATGCAGAGTTATCCAGACTTCAGAGCTATTATAAAACTTACGATTTCAGCGACAAAGACCTTAGGGTTTTATCAGAATTCTGGGAACTTTATTCAAAGCAGTTGTTTCTTTTTAAAGGAGTAAGTGTTTACCAGATTATTTAATACCGTATAAAACCGTATAATAAATTATTAAAACATTGACAAATGGTAAATTTTCTGCTATATAATATGTAGACTAACTAATCTAATAACTGAAAAGCAGAAAAATTAGCATGAGGAAGGTTTATATATGCGTAATACGTTGTTGTATGGCCCATATATAGCTCTTCAAACTGAATAGAGTTTATAAACCCGAAAAGATTTAGGTTTTCGGGTCTTTTTGTCTATAAAAGGATTTAAACTTATGTTTTTGTCCCGTTCACAGCTGCTTTCCAAGGAATCTCTTGATCTGATCTTAACCAACATGAATGAAGGCATCATGGTGGTTAACGAAAAATATCAGATAGAGTATATGAACCAATCCCTCCGCGCCCATTTCGGCAACCAGATCGGAAAAAAATGCTACCAGACTATCAGCCAACAGAAATATCCCTGCCACCTCTGTCCAGTCCGGGAAATCATTAAAAAACACCATCGCTATTTTGAAACAGCTACGATCAAGGACAAGCATGGCC
Source organism: uncultured Clostridia bacterium (assembly GCA_964441745.1). Classification (GTDB taxonomy): domain Bacteria; phylum CAYTYR01; class UBA6262; order UBA6262; family UBA6262; genus UBA6262. The sequence continues at coordinate 7,952 of CAYTYR010000026.1, read as the reverse complement.
AGGTTTATGAGATCGAGGCTTTCCCGATCCGTGATAGCGATGGCCAGAAGAAAGTAGTAGAAATAGTGCGGGATATTACCGAAAAATATAATAATGCCGCCAAATTATTCGAACAGGAGCAGTTCCTGGCTAATATTTCCCGGTTTTCACGGGATGCGATCATTGCGGTCACCAGCCGCGGAAAGTTTTCTTTTTGGAACAAAGGAGCGGAAGAATTATTTGGTTATAAAGGCAGGGAAATGATCGGTCAATCAGTCAGCAAATTGATGCTGCAGGGCAAGTATAAACAGCTCAAGGAACTGGGTGAGAAGATAATCAAGAAAGGATCGATCAAAAATTATACGACCAAGGCCGTGAACAAAGATGGGAACACGGTCCCCATTAGTATTACCGCCAGTGTGGTTAAGGACGCTAAAAATAAGATCCAGGGATTCTCAGCTATTTTTAGTGATATTACAAAATTACGTCAATATGAAGAAGCCTTACTCAAGGAGCGTAATAAGCTGGAAGAGATTTTTGAGGGCAGCGCTGACGGTATCGCCATTACTGACCGGAAATACCGGGTCCAGTATACCAATAAATTCATGCGGGAACAATATCCAGGCAAGATATTAGGAGGGCAGTGCTATAAGGTTTTTAATTCCCGCAAGGAAATATGTCCCTGGTGCCCGGTGCAGAAGACTTTCCAGACCGGAAGATCGGCGATTGGCCTTGCGGAAGATAAAATGGGCCGGTTTATGGAAATTAAGTCATCACCGATGAAAGACGCCTCAGGCCGGACCGTGGCCGCGATTGAAATAGTCCGGGATGTATCGAAGCGCATTAAGCTGGAACGGGAGATTGTCCGCTACCAGCAAATGGTCGAAAATTCATTTGACGGCATTATGATCATTGGACTGGACCGGATCATCCAGTACGCGAACCCGGCGGTCTTAAAATTATTCGGCTATCAGCATGCGGCGGAACTGGTCGGCAAACATGATTCTGTTTTTGGCAAAGGGTCTCTGACCGATAATGAGGATCTGAGTAGTAAGATCACTGACATTGTCAATCAAAAAGGGCGCTGGATGGGAGAGGTTACATCCAAGAAAAAAGATAATTCCTATATTAATATTATGCTGGCTATCAGCTTGATCAGGGATAAGAAAAATGTCCCTATCGGCCATGCCTGCATTATCCATGATGTCACTAAACGCAAACAACGCCAGGAGCAGATAGATTACCTGGCCAATATCGTCAGCCAATCCCAGGAACCGATCTTTACCACGGATAATCAGGGCTGTATTGTTACTTATAATGTATCTTTCCGCCAATTGGTTGGTTATAGCGATGAAGAGCTGCGCGGGAAAGCGTTGCTCTCTTTGGTTCCCCTCGGCGCCAAACAAATGGAAATCACGATGCGTGATGGCAAATATATCGGCTGTGAAAGTGAAATTGTCGCCAAGTCCGGTGAAAAGATCCCCACTAATTTATCTATGTTCATCCTGAAAAATAGCTATGGTCAGATCATTGGCCTGGCGGGATTTATTGAGGATGTCAGGGAAAAGATATTCTTACACGAACAATTGAGCCAGCACGAGCGTTTGGCGGCTATCGGTAAACTGGCTGCCGGGCTGGCGCATGAGATCAATAATCCCCTGCTGGGGATCATGGGCCTGGCGCAATTGCTCCAGCAAAACGAAAATATTAAAAGCCTGGGTGGCAAAGAATTAGCCCTGATTGAACAGGAAATATTCCGGTGTGTCCGGATCATCGAGAATCTTACCTATTTTGCCCAACCACCGGAAACCGTGAAGATGAAATATAATATTAATACCCTGATCGATGAAGTACTGGTGAACATTAGGACCCAGCCTACCCTGAATGGTATCAATATTATTACTAAATATAACAGTTATCTGCCTAAGATCGCTATTGATTATGGCCAGATGCACCAGGCGCTGAGCAATATACTCTTTAATGCTTGCCAGGCCAGCCAGGATGACCGGAGACAGGTGAAGATCACCACTGCCTTGGAAAAAGCGCATGACCAGAAATATATTAAAGTAAAAGTAGAGGACACCGGCCGGGGATTAGCCAAAGAAAAGATCGAGCAGATCTTTGATCCTTTTTCCAATACCGATGAAAATATAAACCAGGGTAACGGTCTCAATCTTTCAGTCAGTTACAGTATTATTCAGGCGCATCAGGGCATGATCGATGTCGAAAGCGAGCCAGGGAGCGGCTCAGTGTTCACGGTTAAAATACCAGTAGTGTAAGCTTAAATTAAATAAGTCTTGACACTATATATTTTAAACTAGTATAATACTGCCTAACTGCAAAGGCAGTGGTTTTTTTTATTATTAGGGGCCCTGATGCAATACCAAGTCCTAAAAAAAGCAAATTTCAATGATTTTATTACCAGCCTGGCCCGGATTGAAAAAGTCGTCGCTCCGGTGGCCCGTGGCTATAATACTTTTTCGTTCCAGGAAGTGAAAAGCGGCCAGGATGTGGCTGTGAAATATATCCCTACCATCTTGCCTCCCAAGAAATATTTTTTCCCCCAACGCGAGAAACTAATAGAATTCAATAAAAGCGCCGGTACCTTTGAGGCTTTGCTGGAATATGAAAAAATGGTCATTTTCGGCGTCCACACCTGTGATCTGGCCGGTATCCAGTGCCTGAATATGGTTTTTTCCGATAAACCCAAGGATATCAATTACCTGGTCCGGAAAAATAAGATCATTATTATTGGTTTGGAATGCAATGAATACTGCGACCAGTATGCCAGCTGCAAAGTGGTGGACAATCACCTGCCCAATGGCGGATATGATCTGTTCTTTACCGAGCTTACCGATAGCTTCATTGTGCATGTAAATACTATTTATGGCGATGAACTGATCGATAAGACCAGATTGTTTAACCCGGCTGAGCAGGTACACTTGGACCAGCTTGAAGCGGTCAGGCAAAAGAAAAGGGATATTTTTAAGGACGAAGTCAAAGTAAACCATAATGACCTGGTTAAGCTGTTTGACAAATCCTTTGACAGCAAAGTCTGGGATGATCTTGGTGCCCGGTGTATCGCCTGTGGCAATTGCACCAATGTTTGTCCTTCCTGCTACTGTTTTGATATGCTTGACAACCTAAACCTTGATCTCAATACCGGTGACCGGACCAGGATGTGGGATGGCTGCCAGAATGAGCCTTTTGCTAAAGTTGCCGGTGGGGAAAATTTCCGCAAGACCCGGGGTGCCCGCCAGCGGCACCGGTATTTCCGCAAATTTAAATATCCGGTAGAGCGCTATAGCCGGTATTTTTGCACTGGCTGCGGACGCTGTACCAGGACTTGCATGGCTAAGATCAGTCTGAAAGAAACAATTAATGCGCTAGTGGCAGATAGTAAGGAAGAAAAGAAATGAAGACTGCTAAACTTACTGATTCTGAATATCTGGTCAAAGCCGGGAAGATCATTCGTGCCCGGCAGATGACTAAAATAGAAAAGTTATTTGAGATTTCCCTGCCTGGCGGCGAGAGCCTGGACCATGAACCTGGCCAGTTTGTCATGGTCTCGATCCCGGGAGTAGGGGAAGCGCCGCTTTCTGTTTCTTCATCACCAACAAAAAGAGGATCATTTGAGATAGTGGTCAGGAATGTCGGGAAAGTGACCAATGCCCTGCATAAGTTTGATACCGGGGATACAGTCGGTATCCGCGGGCCTTTCGGCAAAGGTTTCCCGGTACAGATACTGGAAGGCAATGATCTTTTGTTCGTTGCCGGCGGCCTCGGCATTGTGCCTTTGCGGTCCCTGATCAATTTTGTCATCGATAACCGCCGCGATTTCGGCAAGGTCAATATCCTGCTGGGTTGTAAAACGCCTCAGGATATGCTTTTTGGCGAAGAAGTGGATTCCTGGAGCAAGCGGTTGGATGTCAATTTTGACATCACGGTGGATCGCTGCGAAGACCCTGACTATAAAGGGAATATCGGCCTGATTACCAAGTTAATACCCGGAGTGAACCTTGACCCGGAGCGGACTTTTGCCGCCGTCATCGGACCGCCGGTAATGTATAAGTTTGTACTGATCGAACTACTGAAGAAAGAAATCCCGGAACGCCAGATCCTGGTCTCCCTGGAGCGGCATATGAAATGCGGTATCGGTAAATGCGGCCATTGCCAGATCCAGAATTATTATTGCTGTAAGGATGGCCCGGTGTTTACCTACGAACAAATTAAAGACAAAAAGGAAGCGTTGTAAGATGGGCAAACCCAGAGTAGCTTTTTTTGATTTTACCTGTTGTGAAGGATGCCAGCTGCAAGTTGCCAATTTTGGTGAAACCTTGCTGGATATCCTCAATCTTATAGAGGTGGTCACCTTCCGCGAAGTTATGAGCGAAAAATCAGAAGATTACGATGTCGCCATCATCGAAGGCAGTATTACCACTGAGCATGATGTCGAACGGATCAAGCATATCCGCAGCCGGGCCAAAGTGCTGGTAGCGTATGGTTCCTGCGCTACTATCGGCGGCATTAATGGCATGAAAAATAAGTTTCCGCTGGACGAAATAGGAAAATATGTTTACCAGGATAAGGCCAATAATTTTCCTACCCTGCCGACCAGGGCTGTGCATCAGGTCGTAAAAGTGGATTATTTTGTCAATGGATGCCCGGTCTACCAGCCGGAATTCGTCAAAGTGCTAAAATGTATTTTAGCCGGTATCCCCTATAATGTGCCTGATTATGCTGTCTGCGTGGAATGCAAACTTAATGAGAATGTCTGCATGTATGATAAAGGGATCACCTGCCTGGGTCCGGTGACCAAGGCTGGCTGTAATTCCTGGTGCGTTAATAACGGGAATATTTGCTATGGCTGCCGCGGGATGGTGACTAATCCGGCTAAGAACGGCCAAATAGATATTCTCAAAAAATTTAATATTGCTTTAGAATGGATCATTAATAAATTAGATCTGTATAATAAACCGAGGGAACTAGATGAGCGCAAGTAAGAATGTTAAAGTCAATGTTGAATATTTAACCCGGGTGGAAGGCCACGGTAATATCGTGGTCAATGTCAAGGATGGCAAGATGGAAGAATGCCGCCTGGATATTGTTGAAGCGCCCCGTTTCTTTGAAGGCATGCTGCGCGGCCGTTCCATCTTCGAAGCCCAGCATATTACTTCGCGTATTTGCGGCATTTGCGCTTGTGGCCACAGCCTGGCTTCGATCCTGGCGGCTGAGGACGCGCTCGGGTTCACGCCCAGCGCGCAAACCGTTAAATTACGCAAACTGCTTTTACACCAGGAAATGCTCGACAGCCACATCCTGCATATATATTTGCTGGTGGCGCCTGACCTTTTAGGGGTGAAGAGTTTCGTCCCTTTGATCGATACGCATAATACTGTAGTGCGCCGGGCCTTACGGATGAAGAAAAACTGCAATGATGTCTGTGATATCTTGGTTGGCCGGCATATCCACCCAATCTCAGCGATAGTTGGCGGTTTTACTAAACTGCCTCAGCCTAAAGACCTTGATTCCATGCTGGAAATATTGAAAGGCCTGCAACCGGATATGGAAGCCACGATCGAGCTGCTGGGCGCCTTGAAATTCCCTGAATTTTCCCGGCCCACAGAGTATGTGGCCCTGATCAACAACACTGATGAGTATCCGTTAATGGAAGGTGAATTGGGATCCACTGACGGGCTGAAGCTTAATAAAAAAGATTACCGTAAACTGACCAATGAATTTATTGTTGATCATTCTTCAGCTAAGCATGCTAAAGCCAGCCGCGAGTCCTATATGGTCGGCGCCCTGGCCCGGCTGAACCTGAATTATGACAAGCTGCATCCCAAGGCTAAAAAAGCCGCTGAATTCCTGAAAATTAAACCTGGCTGTACCAATCCTTTCATGAATACCGTGGCGCAGGCTGTGGAATGCGTGCACTGCCTGGAAGATTCGATCGCTATCCTGGAAGATTTCAAGGAAAACGGCGTGAAACAGGAAGAAGCGATCATTGTCGGTTTGAATGAAAAAGGCACTATCCCGGTCAAAGCCGGCAATGGGGTGGGCGCGGTAGAAGTGCCCCGCGGCATACTTTTCCATAATTACGAAATTGACGCTGCCGGTAAGATCGTGAATGCGAATTGCATTATTCCCACAGGCCAAAATTGTAATAATATAGAAAGAGACATGCAGAAACTCGTGCCGGAAATCCTGCATAAGACCGAAGAAGAGATCACCCTCATGATGGAAATGCTGGTCCGCGCTTATGATCCTTGTATTTCCTGCTCTGCACACTTTTTAAATGTCAAATTCATAAGATAGAATTTTACAAATCCTATCTTTGATTACACTTAATAATCTGTGTAATCTTTTTTTTAATCTGTGTAATCAACAAGTTTCCGAAAGGACTAACTTGTTAACCGCTGAAGTCTGCTCCGCCCTAACGACCATCCCAGGTATTAATGTCATCATTACCATCGGTAATACTCTCCGCGCTGACGACGGGGTAGGACCGTATCTAGGTCCTCTGATCACAGAGACGAAGCAGCTTAAAATAATTAATGCCGGTTATACCCCGGAAAATATTATTGAGCAGGTCATTGCCCTGCATCCGGCCAGGATCATTTTTATCGATGCCGCTGATTTCCAGGGCGCTCCCGGGGAGGCGCGGGTCATTGACCAGGAACATATCCCGGATGCTTCCTTAAGCACCCACGCGGTACCGTTAAAGGTGGTTTATCATTTATTGCTCCATGATACCGCGGCCCAGGCAGTCATGATCGGGATCCAGCCTAAAAGCGTAGAGCATAAAGAAGAATTATCCCGGGAAGTAAAAGCGACAGCAGATGAGATTATTAGGTACATAAACAGAAATCAGGTGTAAGTTATAGAAGTAGGTATGGATGTAAGTAACCTAATACCTTTAGACCGAGGTTAACTGTGCATGAAATGCATTTAGTGAAAGATATCTTTACCGACTTGCTGAAATTAGGGGCAGAGCAAAAAGCCGCCAGGATCACCAGGATCTATCTGCGGCTGGGGACTTTTACGGAAATAAACGAAGAGGTATTACGGTTCTTTTTTCAGGAGCACGGCAAAGATACTATCCTGGCCGGGGCTGAACTGGTAATTGAGCCCAGCAAGACGAGGGAACTACGCTTAGTGTCTTTCGATTGCGAATGAAGAAGATTACGCGGATTTTCGGAATACGATAACGCGGATTAGAGCAAGCTAAGGATTTATTTATATGTGTTACGCGATACCGGGTAAAGTGGCAGCGATAGATGATAAGTTCGTGACGGTCAATTATTTTGGTGAGCGCAAAAAGGCCCTGAATGAACTGACCGGACTGGCCGTGGGTGACTATATTTATGCCCAGGGCGGTTTTGTTATCGAAAAGATATCGCCGCGGGAAGCGGAAGATATTTTAGCCACCTGGCGGGAACTGTTCTTTGAACTGCAGGACCTGGATGTCCGGCTTTCCCGGGTAGAGCTGGAAAAGCAGGGGATGGATCAGACACTGGGCCAGATCCTGGATAAAGTGACCGATGAAAAAAGTTTATCCCGGGAAGAATACTTGTATTTACTGGATTTGGATGATAATTCTTCCCAGCAGTTGTTTTACAAAACCGCTAATTTCCTGCGCCAGAAATATCACGGCAATGCCTGCTGTGTCCACGGGATTATCGAGATTTCTAACTACTGCGGCAGCAATTGCGTGTACTGCGGGATCGCGGATACGGTTACCGGCTTGCAGCGTTACCGCATGACCGGCCAGGAAATTATTGAGACAGCCGTGGAAGCGGTAGAAAAGTACGGGTTTAAAGCCTTAGTGCTGCAAAGCGGCGAGGACCGGGGTTATACCGCCGGGGAACTGGCCGGCATTATTAAGGAGATCAAAGCCCGCGCCGCTGTTTTAGTGTTCATCAGTTTTGGGGAGATGGCCAAGAAAGATTTCCAGGAATTATATCAGGCCG
>CAYTYR010000025.1:0-24631 GCA_964441745.1 uncultured Clostridia bacterium | reverse complement strand
CAATATCAAATTTCTAAACGTTTTAATATTGGAATTTAGTGTTTCGGATTTATTTAGAATTTAGCATTTCGAATTTAGAATTTGCCTTATCTTACTGCGGGATTATATTTCAAACTGTTTGGCAAACAAGGACATTCAAACGCGATATTGAATTTAGCGATCTTACCCTGGTTTTTCAGTTCGAAAAGCCGGGGTACCATTTTATCCCGCAGGTTAACCGGATCGATAGTATTGATATAGATTTTTGTCCCGCCTTCAAATCCGGCCGGCGTATTTACCCGCCATTTGATCAGAATATGCCAAGGCATGGCAAAATCAGCATCCAACGGTTTATAATACCATTCTTCATTGCAGGGGATGCGCGATCCCATGGCCGCATGGCAACCGTGGACGATATCGCTGAATCCTTTTATTTCCTCATCGCTTAATTCCCAGATATTCGAATATGGGCTCTTCGAATAAACGGCAATAGTCGGATACCGGTGGCCAAAATCGGCAAAAGCCACGGCATAATCATTCTCCGCAAAAACCAGGTTCTGGTAGCCGGCATAATTCGCTGCCAGTTCATTGTAAATATTGGGGTTTCCACGCACCAATTCACTTTCTTCCTCAATAGACGTACCCCATTCATCGATTGCCACTAATTGCTTATGCAAATGGTCAAAGCTGGCACCAGCGCTGGAGAGCCAGTTCTGGAACACGCTGATATACCGCACATAACGGTTAGTCTGGTGAATCGCCTTGATCGCTTCAATGGTGAATTTAATATACCAGAAATGCTCTTCCGGAGTAAGTTCTCCTGAGGAACAAAGCTGGGAATCATATTCAGCGGTATCAGAATAATGTTTGTTAGCAACGACCAGCTCGTGACAACCGCCAAAAAAGGCGTCGGCCATGTCCAGCTTGGTCTCCCGGCTGATCTTTTGCGGATCTTTGCCCAGCAGGGTTAGCTTCATATCGATTATTTTGAAAACATGGTCCTGGCCATCCTGAGTGGACATATAGTTATTTTTCCAGTTGATCAGGTCCTGTGGCAGGAAGAAAGAATAGTTCTTAACCCAATAATCATAAGAAACTATTTCAAATAAATTGGGGATACGGCGCAGTAAAGGGACGGTTGCGCTCAAGTCCTGGGCCGCTACATTATACAGGATCTTATATTTATCGCCTTCTTTGACCAGTCTTGATTTTTCCGGCGGAGTATTTAAATAATTAGAGGCGCAGAAATTGCAGTAATTTTCCGGATCATGCCTTTCTATTTTTTTAGCATTTTTAGGTATTTCATTGGTAATAGGTTTCCCACCCCTGCCAGGCACTGTCCATACCTCGGTACCAGTAAACGGGTTTAACTGTTTAATGGTGCCATCAGGCATCTTATCGATATACTTGCCGGTGATCGGCCGATTATTGGCCATATACACTCCTCTGGGTTGCAGGATTGGATATAAACAGCTTTATTCTACTTAAAAGGACCCTATATTTCAACTAAAAGTTGCTTATTTCTTCTTTTCCGTAGAAGTAATTAAAAACTTGAAAATAAACTCTTTTTTTGTTCCCCTGATCTCCATCGGGAAATACAAGCCAAATTCCTTTCCAAGATACGTTTCCGCGTCATTAGGGAACAAAGGTCCAACATCCCAGCCATAATAATCCATACTATTAGTCCGGAAAGAAATGTTTTGCGCCGGAATGATGGTCTCGGAAATTGATAATCCAGGAGGTACAACCACCGCGGCTTGCGGAGCAAAACGGTCAGAAAAACGGATATTACTGGAAACGACCCGTAAACTCACCCCGCCAGGAGAAAGATACGACATCTCATCATAATTTAACTTAATCCCGTTCTGGGTTTTGTTTTTTAAGTCAAAACTAATACTTTTATCATCCACCAAGAACATAATCTCTATATCTTCATCACTATAGGCAGTTGTTTCCGCAGGTACCGGGGACTGCATTTTGATGCCCCAATTAACCACACTACCCGCACAACCATTCAGCAAGAGCAATCCCACGACTAGAATAATGAAATTTTTCTTGATTGGCATAATCTTAACCCTTAAAACCAGTTTTGAGTTATAAGTTTTCCCCTGCTGATTTGTCTTAAAGGACAAATCAATGACGCGGGGACAGGTAAGTTTTGAGTTTAGGTAAAAAGCTTTTTACATTAATTTAAAACTCAAAATTCAAAACTCATAATTGCCTTTATTTTCCAAGTACGCACAGTTTATTCGCTTCATCTACGCAACGTATTTTACCGTCGTTCCGGGCTGCCCTTTCCTCGATCCACTTTTGCGGATCAGGCACAGGAATAAAGCCCCCTTTACGCACCACTTCATCCGGTAACTGGGAATAAAGGTATATTTTAATCCCGGAATCCTTAAATAATTTAATAACCCGGTCAGTTTTCCACATAAAAAGCTTAAAATTCTTATCGACAAAACTTATCCATTCGGATAGAGGTTTATCCAGATAGGCCACCAGGGTATTCCAGAATAATTCCATTGACTCTGGATCAGGACAGATACCGCGGATATTTTCCGGCACCTCCGGCCGGCCGTTGCACGGAGCCAAAACCAGGGCTTCACCTCCCGGCAAAAGAGCTCCTTTAATGACCATATCAAAGCCATTCTGGACATAATACAGGGTTTCACTGGCTGGTGGACCACCAGGAGACTGCACTAAATATTTTGTCTTTTCCACTTCAAATCCCAGGTATTTATCTACCGCCACAGTGACATCCTGGCAGACCAGGTCTGGATCACCACAGTCGATCCAAAAGATTTTGTCTTTCTGGCTGACCATATCCAGCCCAAAAGTAATAACTTCTGCTTCTTTAACCGTACCAGTTACCTGGTCATAGATGAATCTTTCGCTCATTTTACGGCACTGCTTGTTATCTTGTGAAAATGGATTATTCTGGCGATACAGGTCCTGATGCCAGGCATTCTTGCCAGCTACGGAGTCATGATGGTGCAAAGCCAGCTTATGGTTAGCCTGGATAGACGCATGGGCAGATAAACCAGGCACAATATGCTTATCAATACAGGAATAACCATTCATGTAGTGATATTTAGCTTCATGGCCATGCACCCTGACCGGGCAGGAAAGCCACATTTTATGGACATAAACCGGTGTATGATAGGTAGTTTGCCCCAGATTGATATAATCATCCTGGCGTTCACATTGGTTAGGAAAGATTTGATAGGAAAGTTTAAGTCCCTGGGCATACTGGTGGATCCAGGCAGTGATATTTTTAGCATATATTTCAGGGTGATGGGAACCGGTAGCAATGAAGACTAATACTTCGGCAGGAGAGCCAGCGGCAATTTCCGCTAAAAGGCAGGAAATTATTTGTTCCTGCAAGCCAACCCGCAATTCATCGGATACGACGAGCCCTACGCGTTGCCCTTTAACCACATTACGCAGCGGCGGACGATTTTTAGGGGTCAGAAAACTCTGGCTGATGATTTCGCACGGGGTTCCCGGGAGAGCCTGGCTCACTTTCGGTTTGATCAAAGGGCCAGCTAAGAAGGGATTATCTATATCCAGGATAATTTTGTCTTTGCCGTAAGTTAATTCTATTTTCACAGTCTCACCTCACCTCGTCAGGGGAATTTGAGATCACACCAAATACTCCTAATTGCCGGCAAAATGCTGCTTGTTTTTTTGAATTTACGGTCCAAACATACATGTTCAGCCCAGCGGCTTTAGTCAGGGCAGCTTTTCTACTGCTTACTTCGTTGATAGGGGTAGAAATGGCACAGGCCTTTAACAACTTAGCGATTTTAAGCACCTGGGGAAATGGTTTATGATCATGCAATACCGCAATATTAATACTCCGGCTCTTACTCCGTAAGTAGGCCAGCGCTGGCCAGTTAAATGAACAGATGACCGGCGGATATTTTAATTTATATCTTTTTAATAATTTTACTAACGCTTCGACCAGGGGCTGGTAATCCCTGGCGGTAAAATATTTTAACTCGATAATTAATTGCGGACCGAGATAATAGGATTTTAGCAACTCAGCCAAAGCCGGGATATGTTCTCCCTGCCCAGCATCATACTGCTTTAACTCAAGCAGGGTATGCTTGGCCAGCCGGCCTTTTCCGTTTGTTGTCCTCTCGAGCGTTTGGTCATGAAAAACAACTATTTTCTGATCCCTGGACAGCTGGATGTCCAACTCAAAGCCATCGACTCCAAGTTCATGAGCCTGGTCAAAAGCCAGCCTGGTGTTTTCTGGATATTTACCGGAAAATCCGCGATGAGCAAAAACTTTCATAGTTATTCCACTGTTACTGATTTAGCTAAATTCCTCGGCTGGTCTACATCACAACCGCGCCGAACGGCAATATGATAGGCTAATAATTGCAACGGGATCACATTGAGCAGCGGCGAGAGTATTTCCAGGGTTTCCGGCACATAGATGACATAGCCGGCTTTTTTCTTAATATTTTCATCCCCCTCGGAGGCCAGGGCGATCACAATACCGTCACGGGCCTTGACCTCTTCAATATTGGATAATACTTTTTCATAGGTTTTGCATTTGGTGGCAATAGCCAGAACCGGCATATTTTCATCGATCAAGGCAATAGGGCCATGTTTCATTTCGCCGGCCGGATAACCTTCAGCGTGAATATAGGAAATTTCTTTTAGTTTTAAAGCTCCTTCCAGGGCAATCGGGTAATTAACATTGCGTCCCAAGTAGAGAAAATCAGCTTTCTTAAAAAATCCATGGGAAATTTTCAAGATCTCCTCATCCAGTTCCAAAATCTTTTCTACCTGGGAAGGGATATGCATCATTTTTTCAATGATCTGGCGCGCTTCTTCTTTAGACATGATCCCGCGCTTGCGGCCTAGATACAAGAGAACAATATAAAGAGCTGTTAATTGGGCGGTAAAAGCTTTAGTAGAAGCGACTCCGATCTCCGGCCCAGCATGGGTATAGATCGTACCGTCTGCTTCCCTGGTGATAGTGCTTCCTACAACATTGCAGATAGCTAACACTTTACTGCCTTTAGCTTTGGCTTCCCTTAAGCCAGCCAGGGTATCAGCTGTTTCGCCTGATTGGGAGATGACAATAACTAGTGTTTTACTGTCAATGATCGGATTGCGGTAGCGGAATTCACTGGCAATATCAACTTCACTCGGAAGGCGCAGGTGGTCTTCAAATAAATATTTGCCAACCATGCCGGCATGATAACTGGTGCCGCAAGCCACAATAAATATTTTATTTATCTCCTGGACATAAGCAGTCTCCAGTTGTACTTCTTCCAGGAAAACTTCCCCTTCTTCTGGTATAACCCGACCGCGGAAAGTGTCACGGATCACCCGTGGTTGTTCAAAAATCTCCTTTAGCATAAAGTGCTTAAAGCCGGCCTTTTCAGCCATAATCGGGTCCCAGGTAATAGTATGGATCTTCTTCTTAACTTCGCTTCCGGCTGGATTATAAACAACAATCCCGTCAAGTGTTAGCCGGGCAGTTTCCCCGTCATCCAGATAGATAATCTTCCTGGTCCGCTGGAGGATCGCGGGGACATCACTGGCAATAAAATATTCATCTTCACCTACTCCTAAGATCAAGGGACTGCCATTGCGGGCTGCGACAACGGCATGAGGATCTTTTTTAGAAATAACGGCTAAAGCATATGATCCATCCAGCTCCTGCAAGGTTTCCTGCAAGGCCTTATGCAGATCTCCCTTAAAATGTTTTTCCAGTAAATGGGCGATCACTTCTGTATCAGTTTCACTCTTAAAAGTATGTCCTTCCTGGATCAATTGTTTTTTCAGGAGATGATAATTTTCAATAATGCCATTATGCACGACTACCAGATCGCCGGTGCAATCAGTATGCGGGTGGGCATTCTCTTCACTTGGTTTGCCATGGGTCGCCCAACGGGTATGACCAATGCCAATTGTCCCGGCCAACGGGTTTTGGATAACTGCTTCTTCTAAATTAGCAAGCTTGCCGGCACTGCGCCGTAACTGGATCTGGCCATCCTGGAGCACTGCTACCCCGGCTGAATCATACCCCCGGTATTCCAGCCGTTTTAAGCCGTCAATAAGTATACTGATAGCATCTTTTTTCCCAATGTAACCGACAATCCCGCACATAGAATTTCCTCCGGAAATTAGTTCATAGTTCATTATTGATAGTAAATACTATTTAATTAAGCTGATCATTTTTTTTACTGCTTTATCTAGGCCGGTAAATACCGCCCGGGAGATAATACTATGCCCAATATTCAGTTCCCGCATGCCTTTAATAACAGCTACTGGATGAACATTATTATAATCCAAACCATGACCAGCATTGAGATCCAACTGCAATTTTAAAGCCAGTTGAGCGGCTTGCCGCAATTTTATTAATTCGTTAGCTTGCTGCTTTTTCGTGCTGGCATTAGCATAAAAGCCGGTATGTAGTTCAATAATATCTGCCCCGCTTTTCGCACTGGCTTTGACCTGCTTTAAGTCAGGCGCAATAAACAAACTTACAGGGATACCTTTCTGATGAAAGCGCTGGATAGCCTTTTTTAAGGCTTTTTCCCCCTGCACTACATCCAACCCTCCTTCAGTAGTCAGTTCTTTTCTTTTTTCCGGCACCAGTGTCACCATATCCGGGCCGACTTTTAAAGCAATATTAATTATTTCTTCAGTCGCAGCCATCTCCAGGTTTAACTTAGTTTGGATAGCCTGGCGTAAATCATAAACATCCTGGTCCTGGATATGCCGTCTATCTTCACGCAAATGTACAGTAATACCGCGGGCTCCGGCCTTTTCTGCTATCCTGGCTGCTTCCAGCAGACTCGGCTCAAATCCCCCGCGCGCCTGCCTTAGTGTCGCCACATGATCAATATTCACACACAAAATAGTCACTACAATAACCTCGCTTATGGCAAATGGCTTATGGCCTATAGCAGAAGCATTGTCTTCTTTGCTTTTGCCATTAGCTATACGCCAGATGCGTTCTTGTTTTTAGCGCCTTTATTTTCAGTGTCCTAAATAATATTTAACATACGCCCACAAAAGTAAAGCCAATAAAAAGGAAATCAACTTGACATCCAGATTACTAACCATATCCCGCCGGTTAAAGCTGGGACGTAACTGCCAATGGAAGCGTTTATTGACAGTATTGGCGCTGGCATATAAATTCGTAATCTCTTTTTCCAGAGTCTCAACGCTTAAGTTTGATAATATTTTCTTATCATGGACCAAAGCGATATCCCCGGTCTCTTCACTGACTACAATTACCGCCGCATCAGTTTCTTCGGTCAAGCCTAATGCTGCCCGATGCCTGGTTCCTACAGATTTCGGCAGATTAGTACTTTTGGATAATGGCAGGATACAAGCCGCTGCCGCTATCCGATCATTCCTGATAATAACTGCCCCGTCATGCAATGGGGAATTTGGGGTAAAAATTGTGCTGAGCAGTTCAGCCGTGACTTCACTGTTGATCTTAGCCCCGCTTTCAATATAATTGCGCAATCCGGTAGCCCTTTCCAACGCAATAATTGCTCCCATTTTTTTAGCAGAACAGACTTCAACAGCTTTACCTATTTCTGTGACAAACTCAGGACGCAGGAAAATATTAGTAAAGCGATTCGCCCCAATTTGCGCCAGGGCATTGCGTAATTCAGGCTGGAAAACAATAATAGCAGTAATTACGCCGATGGTCCAGAAACCGCCCATGATCCAGCGCAGGACCGGCAATTGCAGGATCTGAGCGAAAACCGTGACAATAGAAAGAACTATTAATCCCTTCAATACCTGTACCGCTCGGGTATCCCTGATCAGCATGAATAACTTGTAAAACAAAAATGTGACAATAATAATATCTATAGTCCCGCTAGCCACATCCCTGATGATAAAAGGTATTACCGGCATTAGTCACCTCTTTTTATCGCATTTAATACGCTAATTAACTCTTTAGTCGCTTGCACATCATGCACGCGCAATATACTTGCTCCATGCAAATAACCCCAGGCAGCAGCAGCCAGACTGCCGTTCAAACGTTCCCCCGGACTATGGCCTAAGATGCTGCCAATCATGGATTTACGCGATACTCCTAATAGAACCGGCACCCCGAGTGATTTAAATTCCGGCAGTTTTTGCAACAGGGCTAAATTATGTTCCATGTTTTTGCCAAAACCAATACCAGGGTCAATAATAAGATTTCCCCTGGCTATCCCCTGGGTCATGGCGTACTGTATCCTTTCCTCCAAAAACTGGAACACTTCGCTGACCACATCCTGATAATGCGGACTTTTCTGCATCTGGCGCGGTGTCCCTTGCATATGCATCAGCACTAATTTAGCTTTATATTTGATTGCTACTTTGGCCATGCCCCGGTCAAAGCGCAAAGCAGAAATATCATTAATTATGCTGGCACCATGTGCCAGGCAAGCACTAGCCACTGTTGATTTATATGTATCAATAGAGACTGGCACTTTACTTTTTTTAACAATCTCTTTTAATACCGGTAAAACCCTGGCTAGTTCTTCTTTGGCGGATATAGGAATACTGCCGGGACGGCTGGATTCCCCGCCAAGATCAATAATATCTGCACCTTCTTTGGCCATGGCTAAAGCCCTGTTCACCGCAGTTCCTGGGGCAAGATATTTACCACCATCAGAGAAAGAATCAGGAGTAACATTCAGGATACCCATGATTTGTACTTTTTTAACCCGTTGAAAATAATTATCCATTGTCTCTTTTATTTGTAGAGAGAGTTCTTTCAGTCCAAAAGGCTGGTACTGCAATTTGAAGATTAGTTTGCGGTATTGGGCCGGGGTTCCGATCAATAAGGCTGGAGCGCTTCCTGGCTTCAGGGACATTACGGTACGGGTACAAGCTGTTTCCCCTCCCAGGGAAAGCATGTCTTGTTTCAGGATATTGGCCGCGCGATGATCGATCTTTTCGATCTTAACCACCAGCAAGTCTGCCTTACCAGCCATCAACTTGATACCATAAGGATCTACGCCTATCTTGGCCATCTCCTTTTTGATATCTGCGACTGCTAAGACTCTCGCTGAACGCATAAAACCACCATCTTAGGTACAAGTTCTAAACTCTAATATCTAAATCCTAAACAAACTCGAAATTCAAAGCTCTAAATTTTAAACCATTGCTGTGTTTTGAACATTTGGATTTTGAAATTTGAATTTGTTTAGAGTTTAGATATTCGAAATTAGTATTTATTTGTTTATTAAAGATAATGCTTCGGCCCTGGTTCTGGCATCTTTCAGGAAGATACCCCGCATCGCGCTGGTGACTGTCTTTGACCCGGGCTTTTTAATGCCTCTCATCGTCATGCAGAAATGTTCTGCTTCAATGATCACCATTACACCCTGGGGCTTGACTGCCTTCATCAGCGTATCAGCGATCATCATGGACAACCGCTCCTGTAATTGCGGACGGCGGGAAATAGTATCCACTACCCTGACGATCTTGGACAATCCGGTAAGTCTTCCCTTTTGCGGCAAATAGGCGACATGAGCCTTCCCAAAAAAAGGGATTAAATGATGTTCACACATGGAATATAAGGGAATGTCCCGAACCAGCACAATTTCTGAATAATCTTCTTTTTCATAATATACTTCCAGGTCTGCGGCTGGATCACGATGCAATCCCGCAAAGATCTCTTCATACATATCAGCTACCCGCCGGGGAGTGCCTACCAGTCCCTCGCGCTTTGGGTCATCACCGATCGCTTCCAGGATAGCCAGGACAGCTTTTTCAATTTTTGGTTTGTTTAATTTTGCCATTTTTCTCTTCCTTGGGTGATCCATTCTTAGCCTGAGGTTGTTTTTCCTCAGCCAGCGGCGGTAATTCCTGGCCATTAAGGACAAGTTCCAACTCTTCGCCTTCCAGCACTTCTCTTTCGATCAGTTTAGCCGCCAGCAGGTTTAGTTTATTGATATTATCTTTCAGCAGTTTCTGGGTCCTGGCTAGCGCCTCATCAATGATCCCTTTTTCTTCAGAATCTATCAACTCGGCTGTTTTTTCACTATATGTTTTTTCTTTAGTGATATCCCGTCCTAAAAAGATCTCTTCAGCCTGTTTTTGCATCGTCATCGGCCCAAGCTTTGCGCTCATACCGTATTCCCTGACCATTTTGCGGGTTAGTTCCGTAGCCTTACCCAGGTCATTATGCGCTCCGGTAGTAATTTCATTGAAAATAAGCTCTTCCGCTACCCGGCCGCCTAATAATACCGCCAACCGGTCCAGGATCTCTCCCTTGGTAGTCAAATAACGGTCTTCCAAAGGCAATTGCAGGGTATAGCCAAGCGCCGGCCCGCGGGGGATAATAGAAACTTTATGTACTGGATCGGTGCCGGGGATAAGCTTAGCAATCAGGGCATGACCGCTTTCATGATAGGCAATGATCTTCTTCTCCCGGTCACTGATCAGGCGGCTTTTACGCTGGGGCCCGGCAATGACCCGGTCAATAGCTTCTTCCAGGTCATTCATCTCTACTGCTTCTTTTTCTTTACGTGCCGCCAGCAGGGCAGCTTCATTGACTAAATTAGCCAGGTCAGCCCCGACAAATCCAGGGGTCCGCCGGGCAATGACATTTAAATCTATTTCTTTAGCTAATTTTATGGTACGGGTATGAACAGCCAGAATCTCTTCCCGGCCCTTTAAATCAGGAGAGGCCACAGAAATATGACGATCAAAACGGCCAGGTCTCAGCAGCGCCGGGTCAAGGACATCCGGCCGGTTCGTCGCGGCAATCAGGATCACGCCTTCTTTGGTATCAAAGCCATCCATTTCTACCAGCAACTGGTTCAAGGTTTGTTCGCGTTCATCATGTCCGCCGCCAATACCTGCGCCGCGATGGCGTCCGACAGCATCTAATTCATCAATAAATAAAAGGCTGGGCGCAGTACGCTTGCCTTGCTCAAAAAGATCGCGGACCCGGGAAGCTCCGACGCCGACAAACATTTCCACAAATTCACTGCCGCTGGAAGAGAAAAAGGGCACTCCTGCTTCACCAGCTACCGCTTTAGCCAGCAGGGTCTTGCCAGTGCCAGGCGCGCCGTATAATAAAACACCTTTGGGAATTTTGCCTCCCAGTTTCTGGAATTTTTTCGGATCTTTTAAGAACGCAATAATTTCCTGCAGTTCTTCTTTCACTTCATCTATGCCCGCGACATCTTTAAATGTTACTTTTTGCTTGCCCGAAGCATTTTGCAGACGCGCTTTACTGCGGCCAAACGACATCGCCTGCTTGCCGCCAGCCTGCATTTGTTTCATCATGAATAACCAGAAAACTACTAAAAGGATGACCGGGCCGAAATACCAGATAAAATTATTCAGGTAACTCCACCAGGTTTTCTCTGCTTCACCGCTGAATTTAACGCCGTGGGCCTCTAAATCACTAACCAGCCCCGGGTCAGTGACCGGAGTTGTGCGGAATTCAGCTTCTTTTTTGCTATCATCATAAAATTTACCGGTAATTATGTTGTTCTTGGCTTCAATGACCGCGCTGATCACCCGGTCGCTCTTGATCAGTTGTTTAAAAGTACTATAAGGCAAGTCAACCGCTTGTTCTTTTTTGCCTATTTGCTGCGACAAGGCAGTCAGCCCGATTATCAGCAATACCCAAAAAGCTAGGCCCTTCATAAAATTTTTCAATTTAAGACACCTCTATTTCTATGATAGTTTTAGTCTGTGGCGTTACTTTCACCCGATCATCAATACGGCCTAAAGTGCATAAACTGACAACCCCCTGATTATCTATGATTACCGGTAAAAGGTCCCGTGCTCCGGCAGCAATTTTTTGCTCCATAAAGTAATCTTTTAACTTTTTTGTCCCGGCCAGGCCATACGGTTGGAAACGATCTCCAGGCTGCCGCGTACGCAGATGTAGTTGTCCGGAAATAGCTGCCGCATCCAGGCAGGTTAGATTCTTGTTTTTGCTGATCCTAAATGTAGTCGTTTTTTTAAGCTTCCTGGTCACCACTTTTAATCCAAGCTCAGGGATCTGGGTCACTCCCGGTATGGATAGGCCATATCTAGCCGCTTTTTTAACTTTCTTTGACTGGATCATAATTGAGAAAATAAGCCTGTCATATTCACGCCGGCAATTGAGCTTATTCCCCAGAAGTAACAATTTATGCGGCCCTTGATGTGCCGCTAAATAACGCACCTTTTCAACCTGTTCAAACGGCAAAGGGGCGATAATCCTGATTAAGCGCCGTTGCAGCCAGACTGGAAGTTTAGAGAAACGTTTGCTATTTAGGACAGTCTCTCCGGGTTTTTGTTCCAGGCATTTGGCTGCTTCCCGGTTAGCTTGTGCCTGTAGGAATTGATCTTCTTCCCGTTCCAAAGCGCTAAGCTGCAGGAGATGCTGATAAATTTGAGGATTATAATGTTTGGCTAATTTGGGTAATAATTTCAGCCTGATCCGGTTACGCAGGTAATCTGTTTTCAGGTTAGAAGCATCGATCCGGAAAGATAATTTTTGCCGCTGGGCAAAGGTCTCTATATCCTGCCGCCAGCTGGAAAGCAGCGGGCGTACAATTTTACCTCGCGCCACCGGCATACCAGCTAACCCTGTTTTACCGGTACCCCTTAACAGGAACAATAACACTGTCTCGGCCTGGTCATTCGCATTGTGCGCAATAGCAATCTTATCAGCCTGAATAGCGGCGGCTGTTTTTTCCAGAAAAGTATAGCGTAGTATCCTGGCTGCTTCTTCAATAGAGAAGCCCTGTTGCCGGGCATACTTGCGCACATCCTGTTTCTGTGCGTGAAAAGGCAGATTGTACGACAGGGCTAATCTGCGGACAAAAGCTTCATCCCGATCCGCATACTGGCCACGCAGGGCATGATTAAAATGCGCTACCTGGAGATCCCAGTGATATTTAAGCCTGAGCGTCTTAAGCACTCGCAACAAGGCTACCGAATCCACGCCGCCGGATACAGCCACCAGGATCCTATCGTCTTTCTTTAAAAGACCTTGTTTTTCAATGAATTCTTCAACATCCCTAAGTAACACAACCTGCCCCGCTCTGTACGCTATACGCTGTACACTGAACGCTGTTTATAAATGGCTGAGGCGAGAGTTGAACTCGCGACCAACGGCTTATGAGTCCGCTGCTCTACCAACTGAGCTACCCAGCCATCTTCTTCTTGCCTGTATTTTAGCTTTTCCTGATAAAACAAGGAAGGCCAAGGAACCGCCTTCCATCGGGGAGATAGTATAGCACCTTTTCTGCTCTAAAGCAAGACTTTTCAGGACTTTTCAGGGCACTATTCGATTTCTTTCTTATTCCTGACCTCGGTCATTATGAAACTGCGCACAGCAGTAAGGTCATAAGAACTGAGCTTATTAAAAGATAATCCCAGCAAATAGCACCGTTCGACTGGATATAAAGTACACCAGGCTACTTCGACTGTGGCCCGGACAAAAATATTCAGCAAGCCAGGTATTTTAAAAGTCATGGAAAGTTCTGCCCCATCAGGGAATCCAATCGGTGATTTAACGCAACAGCCGCCTTCGCTCAGGTTCACAAACGAACACAGCTCGGAATGCATGATGCCGTCGCTGCCTTTGCCGGCAACCTGCGCCTGGCCTTCATATCTTATCCGCGGAGTCCGTCTGCGGTCCGGGCCAGTATAGGTCTCGCTTACCATTAACTATCTCCTTATGATCAATTGCTTTATCATACCTGAAATCAGCTATAAAATACAACTAATTTTTTTGTAGTCACCATCGTAAAAAACAAAAACGGCTACTATTTTCATAGTAACCGTTTTCTTGGTTGCGGGGGGAGGATTTGAACCTCCGACCTCCGGGTTATGAGCCCGACGAGCTACCAGGCTGCTCCACCCCGCGATAACTATTAAAAAAAGTTATAAGTTTTAAGTGTTAAGTTTTGAATTTCCGCCAGAGACGGATCCGCCAAGCTTAAGGGCGGAAAGGTATATCATAAATCTTTTGGCCACAAATTAACACTTATAACTCAAAACTGCTTTCCCTGCTGCGTTTTCCAGTAATTAATCCTGGGCGAGGAGGGAGTTGAACCCTCAAGACCATAAGGCCAGCAGATTTTAAGTCTGCCGCGTATGCCATTCCGCCACTCGCCCCAGTCTATTTGTCCTTCGACCCTGCTCAGGATGCCCTGCGACAAACTCAGGGTTGTTCTTTTGATAGAGTCATGAGCCTGCCGCATGAGTTCGAGGGAATGGTGAGCGAAGTCGAACCACTGGGAGTCATAATAGTACCCCAAAACGCCTTTTCTGTCAACTTATATCTTTTCTGCCAGCCCCGTAAATCGGGACTCGCAGGCTTATTTCTTTACTTGTTTCTTAACCCGGTATTCTATTTCGCCGGGTTTAGTCATTCCTAATTCTTCCCTGGCTATTTTTTCAATTTCCTGGTCATTGTGTTCCAAAGCATAAATCTTTTTCTGTAAAGCCTTGTTTTCTGCGTCAAGCTTTATTAATTGCTGCTGAAACGAAGCCCGTTCACGGTAGGCTTTGACCAATCGCCAGAAATTCTTATTGCCTGCCAGGACTAGTACAGCCAGGCCGATGACTAGCCAGAAAAATAGTTTTTGTTTCTGTATTTTTGTCATTTAAAGCACAATCCAAACTGATTTTCCCGGATGCAAACTGATCAATTCATCCGTCTAAATCCGATTATTTAATCTGTCGGCACCAGTTTAGCTCAAGTTAGTAAATACTTCTTTACCCTTATACTGGGCGCGATTACCCAATTCTTCTTCGATCCGCAGTAATTGGTTATACTTGGCGATACGTTCACTACGGGAAGTTGATCCAGTCTTGATTTGGCCGGTATTCATTCCTACCACCAGGTCGGCAAT
Organism: uncultured Clostridia bacterium; assembly: GCA_964441745.1. Lineage (GTDB taxonomy): Bacteria > CAYTYR01 > UBA6262 > UBA6262 > UBA6262 > UBA6262. Next base: position 9,800 of record CAYTYR010000025.1, on the reverse strand, counting down.
GGTATAGTCTTCGGTCTCGCCGCTGCGGTGCGAGACAACAGCAGTAAAGTTCGCTTTCTTGGCCATATTAATGGTCGCTATCGTTTCCGTCAAGGTGCCTATCTGGTTCACTTTGATCAAAACCGAGTTAGCTGCTTTTTCCTGGATGCCCCGGGTCAGGAATTTGGTGTTGGTCACAAACAGGTCATCACCGACTATCTGTACTCTCTTCCCGATGCGCTCAGTGAGCATCTTGAAACCAGCCCAGTCATTCTCGTCCAAACCATCTTCAATCGAAATAATCGGGTATTTATTCACTAAATTCTCATAGAAATCGACCATTTGCTTGGAATCTTTGATCTTGTCTGATTTTTCACCTTCCAGCACGTATTTGCCATCCTTAAAGAAAGAACTGGCTGCCGGATCGAGCGCGATAAAGATATCCTGGCCAGCTTTGTAACCAGCTTTGGCTGTAGCTTCCATAATTACCTGCAACGCTTCTTCATTAGAAGAAAGATTGGGAGCAAAACCGCCTTCATCACCGACTGCGGTACTTAAACCTTTGCTGTGCAGTACAGCTTTAAGGTTATGGAATACTTCCGCGCTCATACGCAGGGCTTCCTTGAAGGATTTAGCGCCAAGAGGCATGATCATAAATTCCTGCAGGTCAACATTATTATCAGCATGTTTGCCGCCATTAAGAATGTTGAGCATGGGGCAGGGCAGTAAAGTCGCCTGATCGCCACCAAAATACTTATATAACGGGACTCCCTTATCAATAGCCGCGGCTTTCGCTACAGCCATAGAAACGCCGAGAATAGCATTAGCGCCTAATTTTGCTTTGTTCGGGGTTCCATCCAGGCTGATCATCAGGTTGTCGATCTTCTCCTGTTGGGAAGGATCTATTCCTTTGATCTTGGGGGTAATAATATTATTAACATTGCCAACCGCTTTCAGGACCCCTTTGCCTAAATATCTTGACTTGTCGCCGTCACGCAATTCAACAGCCTCATTTTCACCGGTGGAGGCGCCACTGGGCACTGCCGCTCTCCCCAGGATACCGTTTTCCAGGATCACATCCACCTCTACGGTAGGATTACCGCGCGAATCCAGTATTTCCCGCGCTTTTACTTCATTAATCTTGCTCATGACTTACTCCTTTCAGGGTTTTTTTGTTTACGAATAAAAGCCGAATTATAGCTAATTACGCGAATAAAATAATTATTGCCTATGTACTAGAACTTTACCGGCACTGATTAATTTCCGTAGCTTGGCATTACTGTTTGCTTCGGCATAATACCGGACTACTGGTTCAGTCCCCGACAAACGCAAACCGACCCAACTGCCATCTTCCAGGATAAACTTAAAGCCATCAATGGTAATAATTTTTTGCACTTTAATCCCGGCAATGCTGACCGGAGGAGTTTGCTTGAGGTTTTGTTTCAATTCATTCATGCGTTCCGGAGTTACATGGAAATTGACCCTGGCAAAAAGAAACACACCGACTTCCCGGTACAAGTCCGCCAGGATACGGCTCAGCGGTTTTCTCTGGTAAGCAATCATTTCCGCCACTAATAAGCAGGCCAAGATCCCATCTTTTTCCGGTACATGGCCATGCACGGTCAAACCACCGCTTTCTTCACCGCCGATGATCAAACCCTCTTTGACCAGGATATCGCCAATATATTTAAAACCAACCGGGGTTTCTCGTAATGTTACGCCATGTTTTCTGGCTACAGCGTCGATAAAATTGGTGGTCATTACGGAGCGGGCAACTACTCCTGGCCATTTCCTGGTTTTCTGCAAATGGTCCAGCAGCAAGGCGATCACATGGCCAGGCTGGATATAATTACCTTTTTCATCAATGATCCCAAACCGGTCAGCATCACCGTCAGTCCCCAGTCCCAGGTGACATTTTTCTTTCTTAACTGCCTTTACCATTTCCGGTATATTCTCAAATGACGGTTCCGGCGGCCGGCCGCCGAAAAGAACGTCGCGCCAGTTATGCAGAAGATGCATCCTGACACCAGCTTCTTTTAACAATTCATCCAAGTAGTCCCGACCAGCGCCATAAAGGACATCAACCGCTATTTTCAAACGGGCTTTCCTGATCGCCGGCAAGTCAATAATTTTTCTTAATCTATTTAAATACTGGGGCCGGGGATCGATCATCAGTATGTAGCGTTTATTAAGTGCCTCGGCAAACGACATTTTCTTAACCAAGTGTGGCTGCGCTAGATATTTTTTGCAGTTCTCTTCAATAGCACTGGTAGTTTCTGGTAATGCTGGTCCGCCCCAGGCAGGAGAGAATTTAATACCATTGTACTGGGCTGGATTATGGCTGGCCGTAAAATTTATTCCTCCCGCCGCCTTGCGCCGGAGGATCTCAAAGGCAATAGTCGGGGTTGGTGTATCGCGTTTGGTTAACAATGCCTGCAAACCGTTCGCGGCTATAACTGCAGAGGTTACCTCTGCAAACTTTTCGCTAAAGAATCTGGTATCGTAACCAATAATCACTTGTGACCGGTGCCTGCCCGCCGACGCTTTAGTGGCGGGTCCGCTGTCCGCTGTCCGCTGACTTTCTTTTATATAATCGCAGATGGCCTGGGTGACGATTTCCACATTCTCGAAAGTGAATTCGTCGCTAATAACGCCCCGCCAACCGCTGGTCCCAAATTTTATTTCCATCTTTATTCTTTTCCTTTTTATTCTTTCACCTTATTACTCTACCACTTACCACTTTATCACTTTTCTCATGCCTGGCTTTCCTGTATTCTCTTCTTATACTTATTAATGACTTCCAGCAGTTTATTACTGGACTCAGATTCAACGTGAATATTAAAAAATGGTTTGTCCGGATCCGGGATCAGCAGGACCCAGTAGTCTTTATTAAAAATCTTGATCCCATCGATCAATTCGAATTTTTCGCCGTTATCCTTGGCTCGCTGTACCAGATTGCGCATCACTGTCCCTTTGGCCGCCCAGGCACAGGGAACACGTTCTTTACGGAAATGGACTTTGGGTAATTCTTCATCCAGCTGGTTCAAATGCACTTTCTGTTTGGCGATCAATTCCAGGATCTTGGCCATGGAAAACATCGCGTCAAAAGCTCCCATGAAATTCGGGAAAATAAAACCGCCCAGATTATCGCCCAGCAGATCCTGCTCTTTTTTCAAAGCTTGTTCCATGATCGAGCGCGGCGTTGTTTTTGTGCGGATGATCTCAGCCTGGTACTTTTTAGCCATTTCTTCAATCACCCTGCTGGCCGTGACCGGGATCCCGATCCTGGCTCCTTTTTTCTCACGCATGACCAAGGTAGCGACCAGGGCTAAAGCTTTATCATCGGTCAACACTTGTCCTTTTTCGTCCACCAGGAACAGTTTTTCCCCGCCGGTGTCCAGCATAAAACCTATATCCGCTTTTAAAGCCACTGTAATATCAGCCAGCTTTTTCCAAGCCTGGTTAAATTCGCTCTCCGTCTTGGTAAATTTAGCCGGATTAATATTGGCATTCAGAGAAATAACTTCACAACCAAGTTCGCCTAATATCGTAGGAAAGAGAGTCGCCCCATCGCCAAAAGCATAATCAATCACTACCCGCAGTCTGGCATCACTAATAGCTTTATGATCAATAGCATTCAAAAAACCTTCTTTGTAATCTTCAATAATACGGCCAGGGAAAGATAATTCACCGGTATCCTCTACTTTAGCCCGGCGGAAGTCCTCGCGGAAGAATAATTGTTCAATCGATTTTTCCTTGGTGAACGACAAGTCCACTCCGCCAATATCAAAGAATTTAATATCAATCACTTGCGGATCATAAGGAGATTTACGGACATGAATAGCTCCTTTTTCCCCTTCTTTGCCCAGGTTGTACCTTAATAATGGTGTCGGAATATTTCTCAGGTCCTTAACGTTCACCCCGCTGGAAAGCAGGCCGCAAATAAAAGCCCGGTTGATCATCCGGCTGGCTTTATGTGAATCGCGGCTGGTCATCACCGTAGAGCCTTTGCCCAGGAAAGCGCCGTAGGCAGCCCCGACCTTAGCGACAAATTCAGGGGTCATTTCAATATTAGCTAATCCGGAAATGCCGGAAGCTCCAAACAGCGTTTTTGACCACTTCTCTCCCCAAACCAGGCTGGTGGAAAGAGTGGATCCATCTTCAACTATTTTATGCGGCCACAGCTTAACGTTGTCCTTGATGCGCGCTTCTTCGCCGATCACGCATTCGTCAGCGATCACGGCGCCATCCTGGATAAAAGCTTTAGCCCTAATATCTACCCCTTGGCAAATAATATTTTCTTTCAGCTCGGCTTTTCGGCCAATGCGGGAATTTTCCCAAATAACACAATTGTTGATCTTAGCGCCTTCTTCTACCTGGGTATTATCACCGATGACCGCGTTGGTGATCTGGGTATCGGCTTTAATGACGCAATTCTTACCGATCACCACCCCGCCATTCAATTCTGCCTGCTTATCTATTTCACTATCTTCCCCAACCCAAATATCCCGGCCGATAGTATTTAATTTGTTGCCTGGGATCATTACTTTCACTTTACCGGTCAGAATATCATTATGAGCGTTCCTGTATTCGGCCAGGTCCCCGATATCCTTCCAATAACCATCGGCAATATAGCCATAGAGTGGCTGCTTGCCTTCCAGTAATTGCGGGAACAGGTTGCGGCTGAAATCAAATTCCTTCTTGGCGGGAATGAATTCGAAGATCTTTGGTTCCAGGATATAAATACCAGTATTAACCGTATCACTGAAGACCTCACCCCAGACTGGCTTTTCCAGAAAACGCTCGATCCTTCCGTCTTTATCCGTGATCACTACGCCATAAGCCAGGGGATTAGCCACCCTGGTCAGGACCATAGTCGCCAGAGCTTTTTTCTCGCGATGGAATTTTAAGGCGCTGCTCAAATCAAAATCAGTTAAGACATCCCCGCTAATGACGATAAAAGTTTCCTGGACATTTTGTTCAGCGTTTTTGATACTGCCGGCAGTGCCAAAATCTTCAACTGCATCCACATAATCCATCTGGATACCAAAGGCGCTGCCATCGCCAAAATAGTTTTTAATGATCTCGGGTTGAAAATACAAGATCGAAGTCATTTCCTTGATGCCGTGTTTTTTCAGCAAGTCAACGATATGCCCGACCATGGGCTTATTTACTACCGGGACCATTGGTTTTGGCAAATTAATGGTCAAAGGTCTCAGGCGTGTGCCTAAACCACCTGCCATTATTAACGCTCTCATCGCCGCTGCCTCCAGCCAACCTAAAGTAAACAACTATAGTGATTAAAAAAGATTACAATGATTAATGGCTGCTAACGAATCACTGTAATCGGCTTTATTAGTCTCCGCAATCAAGTAATTTACTTTTATATTTTTTATTTATTTATTTCTGATATAGGCGATAGCTAGATCAAATCTTTTACTGCGTTCGTTTTTGCTGCAGCGTACTATTTTTCCGGTTACCTTGCCCGGCTCGTCATTAGTCATCGAGGGGAATCTTATCTCCAGATGGACAATGTTGTCCGGCTGGATCTCGACTTTGCTTTCACAGAGAATGCCGCCTGGGCTAAGATCCTTAATCTGGATAATAATAGGTTCTTCCGGATTACTTTCCCGGTACATAATACCATCGATATGTTTTAAAGCTGGTATCCGGCCATAAGATCTCTGCTCATTTTTCATAACTGGTCCCTTAAGCGATAGTTTATTTGCTTATATATAGCAGGAAATGCCCCCAAAATCAAGCTTTTTTATCCCTTGTCATCTAACTATGGCCACTTTACCTTTTTTCACGCATTGGGTATTTTCCAGATAATAAATATAGATGCCGGCGGCAACTTTCTCTCCGTTTTCATTGGTACCATCCCAATAAATTTCGTCTCGGCCAGATAAGGCCTTAACTTGTTCCCCATTTAGAGTAAATATCTTGATCAAGCTTTCTATCTCTCCTATATTGGAAAACTTCAGATTTAGGCCGGAACTCCTGACCCAGGGATTGGGATAGCAATACAGCTTCTCCCCATATTCAGGCGGAACATAGGCCAGTCCAAGATAGGTGATTTCCTGTTCGCAACTGTTTCTGGCGTTATCAGTAACCTCATATTTCAAGATTATGGCTCTAGCGTATTCAACTTGAGAGATTTCCAGGATCCCCTGCCAGTTTTGATCGTTTCTGCTTAAAATAATCTCTTTAACATCTCCATTATCTTCACTAAAAGTTAACCGCGGAGCTTCGACAATAGAATTCAAGGTTTCTATGTGTAGACTGACCTTAACCTGCCCTTCCTTAAAAGGCGGCGGCGGATCAAAGGCCAGTGTCACTTGGGGCGAGACCGGGCTTGGATTATCTATGCCGGCAGTAGCCAATTTAAATAAACACCAGTCATTTTTGGTATTGGTATCTACTGTCGTTGGAGCTATTCGCCCAATTGATTGATCGCTTTTTACTACGCTGGATTCAATCCAACAGTCGTTTTTAGTAACCGTATCGCCGGCAATGACCCACTGCTCATTATCTACCAGTAAATTTAAGTCTTTATCTTCACTGCTGGCAAACTCGCCAGTACCCGTGCTCCAGCAGACGGCATCTATGTATTGCCCACCGCTGGGAGAGCTCATTAAAGCTACTTCGTCATCAGTTGCTGATAAGCCAGTATCAGCTAGATATAGATCTACGACTCTGTTACCATTTAGGTCCCCTGCTTCATCTGTTTCATCTGCGCCAGCTTCGTCCCAATAGACTACGGCATATTGACCTGGCGCCAACATCGTGGTTTTATCGGCTAATCTGGAATCTATGCCATCCAGGTCAGTCAGCATCAGGCCGGATATGTCTACCGCCATGTCACCATAATTATATAACTCCGCCCAATCAGTCGGAGCGGCAAAAGCTACCTCTGTAATCCTTATTTTATGCTCCACAACCGGGATATCTGGCGTCTGCTCTTCTTCCCTGGTCCCGTCATAATAAATACTATTCTGCGCTTGAGGTGTGGCAAAAAGCGAGGCCTCGTTCGCGTCTGTCCCGTTAATAATAACGCCATTATTGTTTCCCCAGTTAGTTTTAAGCCAACCGCTCTCTGCAGGGTTAATCCGCTCCATTGAATAATAAGGAGCTTTCGCGCCGGCAAACCACCCGCTGCTGCAAGGTACGGAATCAATTTCTATACTATAGCTGTCGGTTAGAATCAGACTTTCCCCTGTATCGCTAAGAGCTCCGCTGTAAATTTTATCGGCTGGAATATCCTTAATGACCAGGTCATCAGTCCGTTCTAAAATACAATATCCCTGCGCAGTAATGGTACTGGCCAGGATAATTTGCGGCGTGCCATCAGCGCTTTTCAGCACCCAGTCCGTGAGGTTAATATCCTGATCGGTGGTATTATACAACTCAATCCATTCGTCATAGCTGGAGGCTGCCGTGCCCATCCACATTATTTCGTTAACAACTACATCTCCAGGGGAAACAGCAAAAGCGGACGGCAGATATCCCCAGCTGATCCCGAAAATCGGGATCAATGACGCGGGGACAGGACAGATGGCGGATAGCAGTAAAAACCAACTCATTACTTTTTTAAACATAAGGTTCCTCCTCATTCGAGTAATTAGTTCTTTTTATTCGCGTCATTCGCACAAAAAAATGAAGCTAAGCCTTTCAGCTTAGTCTCTGTACACTTTTGCTCTTGTCTGATGAAATATTTACTAGCCTAAAATCGTCTTGCTAATTTCTTCCCAGGTATTTACCCGCGTGACTCCAGGATAATCTCCGAATTTTAGGTTCCAGGGATAATTCAGCAATAATACTTTAATACCCAGGTCAGCCAGGTCTTTGCTGAACTCAAACCGGTCTTCCACAAAATAATCAAATTTCAGGTTATGCAAGAGCACATCATGATGTTTGGACTCCCGGGACATAAAGATCAGCTGATGATAAGAAATCCGGTTAATCTTCAGCCAGCGGATAGTCTGTTTTTTAAGCTCAGGAGGCCGGGCAGTAATGACGGTAATGTCTTTGCTTTTTACCTGGTTTAGAAACTTCCTTACCCCCGGTATTACCTTGATCTTTTCCCATTTCCCCTGCCGGGTAAATGTTTCCCAGAATAATTCAAATTGGACCTTGGAGAAATTAAAACATTGCTGGTAATCAAAACAAACAACGTCCTTTTTGGGAAAAGGACGTTGAAAAAGCTTTTTCAGATGAGCCCTGAAAGCCGGGTCTGAATCAGCTAATACCCCATCTATATCCAAGCCGATCTTCACAAGCTTTCCCTTCGGGAACTTGTTGGTTCCCCTGATTACTTAAACGATATATTGCCCTTTCTTTTGCAATTGCTTCTCTATTTCTTTTCTTTTATCCTCATACCCGTGGCGTCCCATCAGGGCGTAGGTCAGGATCTTGCCTAATTCCACTCCTGGCTGGTCAAAAGTATTGATCTCCAGCAATTCACCCATATAGGCGGTAGCTAACTCAAACAGATAGATCAGCTGGCCCATGGTAAACTCGTTGATCTCAGGTATCTCAATGGTCAAGTTGGGACGGTTATTTTGCGCCAAAGCCATAGCCGTAGCTTTTTCTTCGGTCAGCAGTAATTTGTTCATTGTCTGCCCGCCGAGGAAGTGATCATTATAAGTAGGAATAGTCAAGGTAGCGGCCAGCTTTTCTACAGACAGGATAGTGACCACTTTATCAAATGGCCCTTCCATATATAACTGTACCTGTGAATGTTGGTCCGTGGCTCCCAGTGTTTTAACCGGAGTCGGCCCGACATTAACCTTTTTCCCTTGGTTATTAACCGCCTTGCCTAATGACTCTGCCCATAACTGCGCATACCAATCAGCGAACTCTTTCAAATGCTGGGCATAAGGCATCATCACAGAAATAGTTTTCCCTTTTTGATACATCAGGTATTGGATCGCGGCATAGATCATAGCCGGATTTTTACTCATCGTCGCAGTAGTACACAGTTCATCCATATACTTGGCGCCGGCTAATAATTGCTCAATATCAATGCCGCCAAACGCGGCGCTCAATAATCCAACCGGTGACAAAACCGAGAAGCGGCCGCCGACATTTTTTGGCACTACCAGCGTGGTATATCCTTCTTTGTCAGCTAATTCCCGCAAGTAACCTTTTTCTAAATCAGTGGTGGCAATAATATTCTGGCTGTATTTTTTACCCAAACGTTTTTCCAGCTCTTTACGGAAAATAAAATACTGGGCCATGGTTTCACTGGTCGTACCGCTCTTGGTGATCACATTGAAAAGGGTTTTTTTCACCTCAATGACATCCATCAATCCCTTGACCAGGTCAGCATCTACATTGTCCAGTACAAATATCCTGGGGAACCCCCGGCGCTGCGCTTTAGGCAATAAATTGTAATAAAGATGATTAATCGAATTTTGCAGGCAGATATTGCCGAGCGCAGACCCGCCTATACCCAGAACGACAAAATTATCGAATTTGCCTTTCAACTTGGCTGCCAGTTTCATTATATCTCTAGCTTCGCCTGTTTTATACGGCAATTCCATAAAACCAAGTTGTCCTGCCTGTTTTTTATGATTTACTTCTTTTTGCGCTTGCTGCAAAGCTGGTTGCAGGTCTTTTAGCTTATTTTTACTGATCCCGTTAAGCTTAAGAGCCGTATCCATACAATTAGTGTAATCAATAGTAATACGCTTGCTCATTTCAGTGTGTCCTCCTGAGAAACGATGCAGACAGATTCTTTCGGATTTAAACAGATTCTTTATCCGTTTGCATCTGTTCTATTAATTTGTTTGCATCTGTTTTAATTGTTTTTACTATTT
>CAYTYR010000024.1:0-26089 GCA_964441745.1 uncultured Clostridia bacterium | reverse complement strand
AATAATAAATAAGGATGAATGTGCCAAAATAATAGAAGATTCTAAAATTGTTTTGCGTGGGTGGGATTACCCTCATATTGATAGCCAAGCAGGAGTGGTACGAAGTGGCCCAGACAGTGTTTCATCTTTCTGTGATTGGGAAGATGGGGGAATCTATGAATATTGGAAATTTTATCAGAATGGGCAATTTGTGCATTATTTTTCAATGTTAGAAGATTACAGAATGACGAAACAAGATAAAGAAAGAGCTAGTCGATCTTTGAGGGCTGAGAATGTATTTGATAGATATCTTAGTGTTATAAGTGCCCTTTATTCGGTAACTGAAATCTATCTATTTGCGGCTAATCTGGCCAAAAAAGTAGGTTTTGGAAAAGAGATTGAAATATCTATCGAATTAGATAATGTAGAAAATAGAGTTTTATTTTTCTGGGAAGAATTTAATCGGCATTTATTCCAAACTTATATATGCAGATATCAGCCAATTACTGAAAAGAGAATATTTAAAGCTGATGAAATAGTTAAAATCCCAACCGAATTGGCCCTTGATTTTACTATAGATATTTTCAAAGAGTTTAATTGGAAAAATGCAAATAGAAGTGTATTCGAGGCAGATCAGAAGAAATTATTGGAAAGAAGAATATAGATTTCGATATAATCATTTCAAAACTATTTATTATGTGCGAAGGAATAGATGCTATAGGTTTAGTAGAAAAAAACTGTATAAGAGGGTGTCATGGATTTTAAATATAAGAACTTTATTATATTGCTATTAATTACAATAGTTTTGATATTCACTGGCTGCGCAAGTATTCAGGAAAGATATGCTGAAAATAACACAAGGAGTTCAATTGTTAAAGAATATACCCTTACAAAGAATACATATAATTCTTGGAATATATTAAAAACAAAATCTTTCCCAGCGTTCAAGTTCTGTTTCTCAAGTGATATGGGGGGCGGTCCTTTATATTTTATACTCCCTATTTTCCCAATGTATGATTTGGCTTTATTACCATTTCAAACACTATATGATGGAATATTTTCGTATGATTCAAAATATGAGGCGCATCTAATTATTTCAGGACAGCTCGTAAATGAGGCGGAAGCTCCTATAGTAAACCGGAATTTTAAAGTATCAGTGTTAGATAGGGAATATAATATTTATACCAATAGTCAAGGGTATTTTACAAACTCGATACCTAACCTAACTGAGTCAGTAAGGGAAATAACATGCAATTTTGCTGATATTAATCAAGAAGATTTAGATAACTTCTATAAAGGGGTTCAAGTAGCCCAAGTCATGCCGTTTGCGGTTAAATATAACGTCGAGATAACTAATAGCATAGGAGATATAAAGAGGCAAGACCTTATAACTAAAGTAAAAGATAATGGCACTAGAGAAATACTAATAGATGAATGGGATGAGCCTGCCTCGCTTGGGGATGTTATTACTCTAAAAAGGGTTATTTTATCCAGCGAAAAGAATTTGACAGTTCAGAAGCAAGAAGAGGCTGTCGCTGAAGCAAAAAGGTTGGAAATTGAAAAGGAAAATGAAAAGCAAAGAGAAATAGAAGAGGCTAAAGAAAAAGCAAGGATTAAAGCAGAGAAAATCGCTGAAGAAAAACGAAAAAAAGAAGAAGCCAAATGGTATATATTAAGATCCCCAGAGGAAGCAGATAAAGAATGGCTTAATTTTAGAAATAATGAAGATGCCTCGAAGGGAGCGGTAACAACATGGAGAATGAGATTTGAGAACTCAGATTTTATGGATTCTGGGATTGTTGGTCAATGGCATGATAAAAACTGTTTCTTAGAAGATAACTTTAAGAGAAAAGTAGTAATTTCTGGTTATGAAGGTGGCGATGATGTCTGGGATAATGCTGGTAATATAGTGAGAAATGATTGGGTAATAGTTACTGGCAGATTAAAATTCATTAATAAAGACGGAAGTATCCAGTTACAGCCTATAAAAGTGAAGAGAATAGGTTATAAAGATTAGAAGATAAAATTTATATGACTCATAAAAAAATGCGAATTAAAGTGCCTTTTGACGGTTTATGTAAAACAGATAAAAGGGATACCAATTACGAGAGGAACATAATAAAATATATAAATAAGATTAAAAGGAAGAATCAATGGAAAGGGCTTGATGATTTAGTATATAAAATTTATAAAAATCAAAATAAGGCAAATAGTAGAATACTAGCAAATTTGTTGATTATTCCGGAAAGTATTTATATTAAGTGTAATCGGATACCAATTGTTCCTAAAAAGAAGTTAGAGTTTTTTAAACGATATAAAGAGCAGCTAATTAAACAAAAAGGAGTATGTGAATATTGTAAAAAGCCGGGACTAATTAGAGAAGAAGGTTTTAGAAATGGGAAGAGAGGGAAATCATTAGAACTGGATAGAAAGTTTAACGAAGAATATTCTGCTGGGAAATGGGTCTTGGCATGTTATATCTGTAATAATGCAAAAAGTGATATTTTTACTCACGAAGAGTTCAAAGCAATTGGAAAGACTATTAAGAAGGTTAGAATACATATAGGGCGGCGTTATGGTTACTAAAACAGTATATCTGCAAGACAATGAAGAGATGCTCAATGTTTTCGGGCCGCAGGATGAAAACCTGCGCCTGATCGAGAATGAGTTTGATGTTAGCCTGGTAACTTATGGGAATACCTTGATGATTAAAGGGCAGAAGGCCAAAGTGAGCCAGGCCTACCGGATGGTCCAGGAATTATCTGAGCAGGTCCGCCGCGGCTACCGGATCGACCGTAAAGGGTTCCGCAATATTGTGAATAATTCGCAATTTTATACTGATAAAACAGAAGCTAAAACAGCAGTGCCTGATAAGGATGATGAAGATAGCATATGTTATACGATCAAAGGTAAAAAGATCGCGCCGCGCAGTAAAAACCAGAAAAAGTATGTGCAGGCGATAAAAAAGTATGACATGGTGTTTGGCATCGGCCCGGCCGGCACCGGTAAAACTTACCTGGCCGTAGCCATGGCCATTGCCGCTTTACGGGCGGAGAAAGTGTTCCGGATCATTCTCACCCGGCCGGTAGTGGAAGCAGGGGAAAAGCTGGGATTCTTGCCCGGCGATCTTTATGATAAAGTAGATCCCTACCTGCGGCCGTTGTATGATGCTTTCTACGAAATCATGGGAGCAGAAGAATTTCATCATCTCCGCGATGAAGGAGTGATTGAAATAGTTCCTTTGGCTTATATGCGCGGCCGGACTTTGAATGATGCTTTTATCGTGCTGGATGAAGCCCAGAACACCAATCCGGAACAGATGAAAATGTTTTTAACCCGGATCGGTTTTGAAACCACTACGGTAATCGTCGGCGATATTACCCAAATCGACCTGCAGAACAAGAAGCAGAGCGGCCTGGTCCAGATCAGGCACATCCTGAAAGGGATCTCCGGCATCAAATTTGTTGACTTTACCGGCCGGGACGTGGTTCGCCATGTGCTGGTGAAAAAGATCATTAAGGCTTACGATGAATTCGAAGAAAATATAGCCAGGGGAACAAAGTAATGGTTGATTGGCATACGTTATTCAGGAGAATATTGCTGGCGCTGCTCAGAAGAAGCAGGCACTGGCAGCTGCGCAGGAAACATCTTTCCACGGAAACCAGGAATATTTTTTTAACTCCTTTAACTGCGCCCCGCTGGCTTTTTGTCTGTTTCACTTTGCTGGCGATCCTGGTCCTGCTTTCCAGTTTCCAGGAAAAGGATCTTCGGCAGATTACCGGATATTTCTTTATTGTCTTAGGTTTTATAGTACTGTTGGGATTTTACCTGTATCGTTATGCCCGGCATATTTTTGAGTCCAATAACGACCTGATCATCCTGCAATTAGTCAGCATTCTGGTCATTGCCCTGGCGAAGATCTTTAATGTGATAGGATTGAGCGGGTATCTTATTCCTTTAGGCATGGTGGCTATCCTGATGACCATCCTGGTGGATATTGACCTGGCTATCTTAATAACCGTATTGCTGGATATCCTGATCGCTATTATCTATCATAACGATTTGAACTTGTTCGCGGTACATTTGCTGGGCGGCCTGGTCGGTGTCTTTAGCGCTTCCAGTATCAGGCAGAGATCTGACCTGATCCGCTCCGGTTTGTTCATCAGCCTGACTAATGCCCTGGGCATTATCAGTTTTACGGCGCTGTTGCAGCATACCCGGACTGAGGTTGTTGCTTATAATGCTTTGTGGGGGATCATTAACGGCTTTTTCTGCGGGGTTTTAAGCATTGGATTCCTGCCTTATTTTGAACATATGTTTGGCATTTCCAGCAACATAAAACTATTGGAACTGTCAGATTTTAACCAGCCGCTGTTAAAACGATTAATGATCGAAACTCCCGGGACCTATCATCATAGCTTGATCGTCGGCAACCTGGCCCAGACTGCGGCTGGCGCGGTTAATGCCAATCCGCTGTTAGCCAGGGTGGGCGCTTACTATCATGATATCGGCAAGCTGGCTAAGCCTGAATACTTTATTGAAAACCAGAATGACCATAACCGGCATGATGATCTGGCCCCCAGTATGAGCAGCCTGATCGTCTTGTCCCATGTCAAAGAAGGAGTAGACCTGGCCTTACAGTACAAGCTGAGCCGTGATATTATTGATATTATCGAACAACATCATGGAACCAGCCTGGTGTATTTTTTCTATCAGAAAGCTTTAGAGGAAGAAGCAGACGCGACTAAAGAGCAGTACCGTTATCCTGGTCCCAAACCGCAAAGCCGGGAAGCGGCCATTATTTTGCTGGCTGATGCTGTAGAAGCAGCTTCACGCATGTTAGATGAGCCAAGCTACGGACATATCCAGGAGTTAGTGACGCGTATTATCAACAACAAGTTTATTGATGGCCAACTGGAAGAATGTGATCTGAGCTTAAAAGATATTCATACGATCGGTGAACAATTCTGTAATGTTCTTAGCGGCATGTTCCATAACCGGGTAGAATATCCGGCAGAGGAGCGTAAGTGAAAAAGGAAAAGACTCCCCGCCGGCTAGTGAACAAGATCGCCACCTATATTATCAGTCATTATCTGCCGCCAAATAAGGATTATGAGCTGGAAGTGTTTTTTGTCGGCCAGGCGGAGATGATCCGCTTGAATAAGAAGTTTTTTAACCGGACCTATGCTACCGATGTCATCGCCGCTCCGATAGAGACGGTCAGCGACCTGCCAATAGTAGCGCTGGGGGATGTGTTTGTCTGTGTCCAGACCGCTCGGGATCAGGCCCGGGAGTATCAGCATAGTTATCGCGCCGAGATAGCTCTTTTGGTAATTCATGGGATACTGCATTTAATCGGGTATGATGACCTGTCCTCTGGGAAAAGAAAGATCATGCAACGGGAAGAGCAGAAAATACTTAAAGCTATCGGGTTTAAATCCGTCGACATCTGAAATAATCTGTCTGCATCGCAGGAGTATTAGTAATGAGATCAAAAGATATTTGGGAGAGTTTTAACGCGGCGATAGAAGGTATTATTTATGTTACCAAAACCCAGCGTAACATGCGCATTCACCTGATCATCGCGGCGCTGGTCCTGTTTTTTAGCTTGTTTGTGCGCCTGGAACGCGTAGAAGTGATCATGCTGACCATTACCGTCGTTATGGTATTATTGGCAGAAATGATGAATACCGCGGTGGAAGCTTTAGTGAATTTGATCACTGACACCTATCATCCAGCCGCTAAAGTAGCCAAGGATATAGCCGCGGGCGCCGTATTTTTTACTGCTGGCAATGCTTTAATAGTGGCCTATCTTGTTTTTGGCAAACGCTACCTGGGCCATAACCTGGTTCCGGTTATTTCCAAGATCAAGGAAGTTCCTGATTATATCATGTTCATTTCTTTGATCATTGTTTTTATTTTTGTTATTATCGGCAAAGCATATTTTGGCAAAGGACGGCCGCTGTGGGGAGGTATGCCCAGTGGCCACAGTGCTGTAGCTTTTAGTGTCTGTACCGCTATCGCCCTGACTACAGAAAATAGTTTCATTATGTTATTGGCTTTCCTGTTAGCTTTCATGGTTGCGCACAGCCGGGTCAGAGCTAAGATCCATACCTGGTGGGAAGCAGCCGGAGGAGCGATCCTGGGTATGATCGTTACCCTGTTTATTTTCCGGATGATGAATCCATTTTAAATACAGCGTGCAGCGTATAGCGTACAGCGTTTAGAAGAGCTTTCCTATACGCTACCCGCTACCCGCTTAACGCTAGTCCAGAGGTCCTATGTTTATCAGCTTTATTATTTTAGTTATTCTTTTATTGGGCAGTTTCTTTTTCTCTGCTACCGAGACAGCTTTGACCAGCTTGGACCGTTACCGGATCAAGACTTTGATCGAAGAAAAAAAGGTTAAGTCCCTGCAGATGTGGATGGACCATCCTAATAAAATATTAGCCGCTATCTTAGTCGGCAATAATATTGTGAATTTGGCTGCTGCAGCATTGACCACTTACCTGGCGGTTAATTTTTCCAGTAGCTTGTATATTACGAAAGAATGGGCGACTGTTTTGGCTACGATTCTGATAACGATGGTTATTTTAATCCTGGGAGAAATCACGCCAAAGACCTTTGCCAAGCATCTGCCTGAAGTCGTGGCTGTGTGGACCATAAAATTAGTAGTGCTTGTGCATTACCTGCTGGAACCGCTGATCAAGGGTTTGATCTTTGTCACTAATCCTTTAGTCAAGATGCTAGGTGGCAACATTAAGCGGGATATGCTTTTTGACAAGGATGAGGAGATCCGTTTCCTGGTTTCAGAAGGTGTCCGTGAGGGAGTGCTGGGCAAAGACCAGAAAGAAATGATCCACGGGGTGCTGGAATTCGGCGATAAGGTGACTGGGGATATCATGATCCCCAGGATCGACATGGAGTGTGTGGATATCACCCTGGAAAAAGATAAATTTATTGACTTGGTGGTGGAGGCTGGGCATTCCCGTGTTCCTATTTATCAAGGTAATTTGGATAATATTATCGGTATTATCCATGTCAAGGATTTGCTCAATGCCTGGCGCTGTAATGAGTTGATCGTGATCCAGGACCTGATTCGCCCGGTCTATTTTGTGCCGGAAACCAAAAAGGTGAACAACCTGCTGCGGCAAATGCAGAAAGGGCATCAGCATATGGCTGTCGTAGTGGATGAATACGGAGTGCCCAGCGGCCTGATCACGATGGAAGACCTGGTCGAGCAGATTGTCGGGGATATCCTGGATGAATACGATATTGAAGACTTGAGCCTCGAGCCAATGGGCGACGGTTCAGTACAGATAGACGGCAAAATGAATATTTATGAAGTAAACGAAAAGCTCAAAATAAACTTACCCAGCGAAGATTTTAATACGGTCAGCGGCTTTGTGGTGGATCTCTTGGGGCGGGTACCCCGTAAAGATGAAGAGATCAGCTACAAGGACCTGAAATTTACAATAGTGGAAACAAATCGCCGGAGAATTATTACCTTGAAAGTGAAAAAAGAAGCTACTGAAGGGCCCAAGGCATGAAGAAGTCATCCAGTTTCTATGCTGATTTTGTCGGTAAACCGGTGATCAGCGCCGGGAATATTAAGGTTGGTAAGATCAAGGACATGACCATCCAGATGGGTGAAGAATTCCCGCCGGTAAAGAATTTAATAGTGATTCCCAACAAGAGCAAACGGGGATTTAACATGTTCAAAACAAAGGAATTACTGGTTATCCCCTGGGACGATGTCGCCTGCCTTTCTAAAAAAGCGATCTACCTGAATATTTTTCTGGAGGAAATGGTTTCCAGCGCGGTCGAGTCTAATGAGCTTTTTATCTACCGGGATATTATGGACGAAGAGATTGTGGACCGGTATGGCAAACATTTATTCCGGGTCAATGATGTAGCTCTGCACATTCAGCGGGGAAAATTGCGCATCATTGGGGTGCAGGCGGATATCAACAGCATGCTGCAGCGCCTGGGCCCGGAACGGGAAATATTCAAGCTGGTCAACCTTTTCCGGCGCAAGATCGTAGAAAATATAATCATGTGGGACCATATTAAACAGTATGATAAGAGAATGAAACACTTAAAACTGGATATTTCCAAAAAATTGGTCAAATATATGTACAATCTTTAAAGCAAATACTAAATCCTAATATCTAAATCCTAAACAATATCTAATCTCAAAATACAAAACGTTTAGGAAATTGGAATTTAGAAATTTGAACTTGTTTAGAGTTTAGATATTCGTGCTTAGAATTTGTTTTAGTATTTCGATATTAGAAATTAGAATTTATTCTTGAGGTTATTGTGGAACAGGTTGTTGCTAAAAAAAACGGATCATTAAGTTTTAAGACAAAAATAGCCTTATTTCTAGCCGTGATGGGGCCAGGCATTATTACCGCCAGCGTCGACAATGATGCTAACGGTATCGCCACCTATTCCGTGGCCGGCGCTAATTACGGGTATGGACTCCTTTGGCTCCTGCCGGTCATTGCTGTTTGCCTCTATATGGTCCAGGAAATGTGCGCCAGGATGGGGATGGTAACTGGTAAAGGATTGGCTTCATTGATCCGGGCAGCATACGGATTCAGGATCACCTTTTTTGCCATGATTATCCTGATCGTTGCTAATTTAGCAAATACAGTCGGTGATTTTGCCGGTGTGGCCGCCAGCCTGGAAATATTTGGTATCAGCCGTTATATTTCCGTGCCCTTAGCGGGATTTTTTGCCTGGTATTTGATCTTGAAAGGAACATATAAGACAGTAGAAAAAATATTTCTCTTTGGCTGTTTTATATATATTACCTATGTGATTTCCGGATTTATGGCCAAACCAGCCTGGGGTATAGCCTTTAAGAGCATAGCTATCCCCAGTTTGCAATTTAAAAAAGATTATATTATCCTGGCTATCGCCGTGATCGGGACCACGATCGCGCCTTGGATGCAGTTTTACCAGCAGGCGGCAGTAGTGGATAAGAAACTAAAAATAAAAGATTATTTTTACGAAAAAGTGGATATTATATTCGGCACGGCAGTTACAAATATTGTCGCTTTCTTTATAATCATAGCTTGTGCTTCTACTTTATTCATTCATAATATCCAGGTAAACACTGCGGCCGATGCTGCGGTAGCGCTGGCGCCTTTGGCCGGTAAATATGCGTCTATCATGTTTGCCATCGGACTTTTTAATGCGGGGCTTTTTTCTGTCTGTATTATCCCGCTCTCTACCGCGTATGCTGTTTGCGAGGCTTTCGGCTGGGAGCAGGGAGTGGATCGGACCTATAAACAAGCTCCGGAATTTATTAATATCTACACTGCGATGATCGTTGTTGGCGGAGCCTTGATCCTTTGGCCCAAAGCCCCCCTGGTCACGATCATGGTTATGTCTCAAGCGGTTAACGGTTTTCTATTGCCGGTGATCATGATCTTTATGATGTTGTTGATTAATAACTCCAGGATCATGGGAAAATATGTTAATACGAAATTATACAACTATATTGCCTGGATCATTACCGGCTTGTTAGTGCTGCTGTCAGTGATCCTGGTGGTGGTTTCTTTTACTGGATAAATGAAAATAGCGTTAAGCGTATAGCGTAGAGCGTATAGGCAAGGCGAAACTAATAACTATCCGCTATCCGCTACCCGCTATCCGCCGAGGGTAAGATGGGTTTTACCAAAACTGAAGCCATTGTCCTGCGGACCAAAAAACTGCGTGAAGCAGATTCACTGATCACGCTGTATACCCGGGACTGGGGTAAGGTGCAAGTAGTAGCTAAGGGTTTGCGCAAAGTTAAAGCCAGGTATGGGGCGAGCCTGGAGATGTTTACCCATAATCAAGTGATGCTGTTCTCTAAGACTGATAAAGATCTGGCCCGGTTGACCGGCTGCCAGGTGATGCATCCTTTTTATTCCTTACGGGAGAGTTATTTTAAATATGGCATGGCTTCTTACCTCTTGGAACTCGTAGACAAGTTCAGTGGGTACCGCGAGGCTAACCAGGATATTTTTAATTTATTAGGCAAAAGTTTTAGTTTGATGGACGCGGGGGTCTTGAAGACCCGGGAGAATTATCTGTCGCTTTGGAATTGGTTTGTCTTGAAGATCCTAGATTACAGCGGTTATAAATTATCATTAGAATATTGTATCCATTGTAAAGAAAAACCAGCTATGAATAAGTCCATTGTGTTTAGCTTGCCGGATGGCGGCATCACCTGCCGCGCTTGTTTGAAGAGCTCAGACTATGTGTTTGCACTCAACCCGGATGTTTGGGCTAAGCTGCGGTTGCTGCAAAAAAGCGCTCTGCCGCAATTACTGGATATTGACCTGACAGCTGAAACCAAGCTGGCGATCAAGATCCTGCTGGAAAAATATCTGCAATTCATTTCCGGGCGCTCCTTTAATTGCCAGGAATTCTTTTATGCGGCAGTTAACAAGAGTTAACTGCCGTAAATCCGCGAAATTCCGCTGGCCGGCGATAATAATTACGGAAAAGCTTGCGTTGGTGATTATGACAACCAAGATTAACAGTTAGGAGAATAGATGAATTTTCAACAGATTGTCACTACTTTACAAAAATACTGGATGGAAAAGGGCTGCTTGCTGGTGCAACCTTATGGTTTGGAGGTAGGCGCCGGGACTTTTAATCCAGCGACCTTTCTCCGGGCGCTTGGTCCGGAACCCTGGGCGGTCTGTTATGTCGAACCGTGCCGCCGGCCGACCGATGGCCGGTATGGGGAGAACCCTAACCGTTTGCAGCATTATTTCCAATTCCAGGTAATTATTAAACCGGCTCCGGAAAAGATACAGGAAATGTATCTCGGCAGTCTGAAAGCGGTGGGTATCATCCCCAAACAGCATGATATCAGGTTTGTGGAAGATGACTGGGAATCACCGACGCTGGGAGCCAGTGGCCTGGGCTGGGAAGTGTGGCTGGATGGCATGGAGATTACCCAATTCACTTATTTCCAGCAAGTGGGAGGTATTGAGCTTAATCCCATTACTGCTGAGATCACCTACGGTCTGGAACGGCTGGCCGCGTATATCCAGAAAAAGAAAAATGTCTATGATGTGGAATGGGGAAACGGCATATCTTATGGTGAGATCTATCACCAAAATGAAGTCCAGTATTCCAAACATAATTTTGAAGAAGCGGATATCAAGATGCTAGCCAAGCTTTTTGAACAATACGAAAAAGAATGCCTGCGTTTGAGCAGCGCTAACCTGGTATTACCGGCTTATGATTATGTCTTAAAATGTTCGCATACCTTCAACCTGCTGGAAGCCCGCGGGGCGATCAGCGTTTCGGAACGGACCAATTATATCGGCCGGGTAAGGAACCTAGCCCGCGGTTGCGCCGAGGAATACTTGAAACTGCGCCAAGACCTGGGTCATCCTTTACTGAAGAAAGGGAAGAAATAAATGGCCAAAGACTTCTTACTAGAAATAGGAACAGAAGAAATACCGGCAGGATACCTTAATGCCGCGTTACACCAGCTACAAAAGGATTTTACCGCCCTGTTGACGGCGGAAAATATACAGGCGGTAAAAATTACGACCCTGGGCACCCCGCGCCGGCTGGCGCTGATCGCCACGGGTGTGGAGGAGAAACAGGCCGACCAGCATAACGAGGTCACCGGGCCGCCCAAAAGCGTGGCCTATGACGAACGAGGTAATTTGACCCAGGCCGCCATCGGTTTCGCCAAGAAACAAAACATCAAACCCCAATTACTGAAATTAAAGAAAACGGAAAAGGGGGAATATCTCTGTTTTTCCCAAACCAAAAAGGGCCGTCCGACCAGGGATATCCTGTTGCAGGAAATGCCGGCCCTGGTCCAGAAGCTGTATTTTCCCAAGACCATGCGCTGGCAGGCGGGTAACCTGCGTTTTGCCCGGCCCTTGCGCTACCTGGTGGCGTTATGGGGTAGCCAGGTTTTGAAAATAAAAGTGGGCGATATTACCGCCGGCAATAAGAGCCGGGGACACCTGATACTGGCCAACAATAAAGAGATCGTTATCAAGAGCATTCCCGGCTACGTTAAAACCCTGGCCCGGGCCAAAGTCATTGTCAGCCAGGAAGAGAGAAAGAAGATCATCGAATCCCAACTGGATAAATTATCGAAAAATAAGGGCCAGATCGAGCCGGACCTGGCTAATTATGATCTGCTGGATACCGTCACCAACCTGACCGAATTTCCGACCGCGGTCATGGGCACATTCGACGAAAAATACCTCAACCTGCCGGTAGAGGTGCTGATCACCTGCATGCGGCACCACCAGAAATACTTCTCGCTGGTGACCGCTAAAGGGAAGCTGGCGCCGTATTTCATCGGCGTATCCAATGGCGACCCCAAAGCCAACGCGGTGGTGCGGGCCGGTTATGAACGGGTGCTGGCCGCTCGCCTGGAGGACGCGGAGTTTTTCTATAAGGTAGATACCCAGGCCCACTTGGAAGAGAACGTGGAGAAGCTCAAAGGGGTCACTTTCCAAGAAAAACTGGGCAGTTTATATAACAAGACTGAACGGGTGATCAAACTGAGCGAATACATCTGCGCCCAACTGCCTTTTACCAGTTATAATCTGAATGATGTACGGCGTACAGCCTTGCTCAGTAAGGCAGACCTGGTCACTGAAATGGTCAAGGAATTCCCGGAACTGCAGGGAATTATTGGCCGGGAATATGCGCTCAAATATAGTGAAAAAGACGAAGTGGCACAAGGAATCTATGATCATTACCTGCCGCTGTCTATCTCTGGCCCCTTGCCTAAAACGATCAATGGCTCTATCGTCAGCCTAGCTGATAAAATGGATACTATTGTCAGTGATTTTGCAATTGGCTTGATCCCTGATTCCAGTGGCGATCCTTTTGGTTTGCGCCGTCAGGCCCAGGGCATAATCCGTATCTTGCTCGATAATCATTGGAATTTCTCTTTATTTGAATTGATCGAAAAAGAGATCAGGATACTTAAGGAAAGCGGGATCGCCGTGGTTGATACCGGGGAATTACTGAATAAAGTCTGGAAATTCTTCCGGGAAAGAATAGAATATATTTTCGGCTTTGAGCCATATAAACTGGCGTATGATGAAATAGCCGCGGCGCTTGATGTCGGATATAGTGAAGTGGATCACACCCTGAAAAGAGCGCAAGCCCTGCAGGAATTACGGCCTTTACCTGATTTCGAGCCGATCACTGCCGGGTTCAAACGGGCTAATAATATCCTGAAGCAGGCCCGGGATAAGAAACTGCTTGGTGAAGGTGAAAAATTAGATGAAACCAGGCTGGTGGAAGAAGCGGAAAAGAAGCTATATCATAAATTCATGGAGATCAAAGCTGAAACAGAGCAGTACTTGGGTAAAGGGAATTATACTGAAGCTTTGCGCCGGCTGGTCAGCTTACGCCCCGATATTGATACCTTCTTTGAACAGGTCATGGTGATGGTAGAGGATCGTCAACTAATGACTAACCGCCTGATGTTATTAAAGGAGGTAACCGGCTTATTCCAGCTGATCGCGGATATCTCCAAATTAGTGATAAGCGCGGCCTGATAAGTCTTTACATTGCTGAAAAAATATGCTATAATTCTAAAAAATGTAACAGCGGAACAGAAAATTACAGCTAATAATGGCGGTAATTTTACCCCGATGTCCATCGGGGCATCTTTATTAAGTATATTCTAAAAATAAAAAGGAGGAAAAGAAGCAATGGCAGCAAAGAACAAGAAGTATGTTTATTTTTTTGGAGGCGGCAAGGGTGACGGCAATGAAAGCATGAAAAACCTGCTGGGAGGCAAAGGCGCTAACCTGGCGGAAATGGCCGGCCATCCCAAGCTAAAACTACCCGTACCTCCGGGATTTACTCTGACTACGGAAGTTTGCACCTATTATTATGCCAATAAGCGGTCCTATCCTAAAACCCTGGCTAAAGAAGTAGAAACTGCTTTGGTTAGAATAGAAAAATTAATGGGCAAGAAATTCGGCGACGCGGAAAATCCGCTCCTGGTGTCGGTCCGTTCAGGTGCCCGTAAATCAATGCCCGGCATGATGGAAACTGTCTTGAATGTCGGCTTAACTGAAAAAACTATCCCGGGAATGATCAAACAAACCAATGGCAACGAACGTTTTGTCTATGACGCTTACCGCCGCCTGATCATGATGTATTCCGACGTGGTTATGGAAAAAGCCGCGGGCATTGAGCCGGTAGGCGAAACCGGTATCCGTAAACAATTAGAAGGACTGATGGCCGAGAAGAAACGCCAGAGAGGCGCTACGGCTGATACTGATCTTGATGCTAATGACCTGAAAGACCTGTGCGCGCAATTCAAGGCTAAAATTCAGCAAGTCCTGGGCAGCAGCTTCCCCGATGATCCGATGAAACAGCTATGGGGCGGGGTCGGCGCTGTATTCGCTTCCTGGAATGGGAAGAGAGCGATCAGCTACCGTCGTATCGAGAGAATCCCGGATGAATGGGGAACTGCCGTGAACGTACAAGCGATGGTCTTTGGCAATATGGGCGATACCAGCGCTACTGGCGTGGCCTTTACCCGCGATCCTGGTAATGGCACCAACAAATTCTATGGTGAATACCTGGTCAATGCCCAGGGTGAAGATGTGGTCGCCGGAACACGTACCCCGGCACCGATCAATGAATATAGCCAAAGCGAACATAATAAAGACCTGGTCATCCTGGCCAAAGGAATGCCCAGGATCTATAAAGAATTGGATGATATCCAGCAAAGACTGGAAAAACATTATCACGATATGCTGGATATTGAGTTCACTATTGAAAAAGGCGTGTTGTATATGCTGCAATGCCGTATTGGCAAGAGGAACGGTCCGGCGGCAGTAAGAATGGCCGCTGATATGGTCAAAGAAAAATTGATCACCAAAGAGATTGCTGTAACCAGAGTGACTGCGGCCCAGCTTGATGAATTATTACATCCGATCATCGATCCTAAAGCGGAAAAGACCTATACCCCGCTGGCCAAAGGATTGCCGGCCGGTCCCGGTGGCGCTTCAGGTATGATCGTTTTTAATGCCGCTGACGCGGTGGCCTGGAACAAGGAAGGCAAAAAAGTCATCCTGGTGCGCGAAGAGACCAATCCGGAAGATGTTGAAGGAATGAGAGCGGCCCAGGCTATTTTGACCGCCCGCGGTGGTATGACCTCACATGCGGCTCTGGTTGCCCGCGGTTGGGGCAAATGCTGTATCGTCGGCTGCGGAGCGCTGCAAGTGGACCATCACTCCAAGACTGTGATCGTCAATGGGAAGACTCTCAAAGAAGGCGATTGGATCACCTTGAATGGCACCAAGGGTTATGTCTATGAAGGGCAGCTGCCGATGGTAGATGCCTCAGAAGAGAACGCCGTGCTCAATGAATTTCTGAAAGTATGCGACGCGGTCAGGAAACTTAAGGTCCGGACCAATGCCGATACGCCAGACGACGCGGCCAAAGCGCGCGCTTTTGGCGCGGAAGGCATAGGCTTATTCCGTACCGAGCACATGTTCTATGGTAAAAACAGCGAACAGCCATTATTTAAGCTGCGCAAGATGATCGTTTCCAAGACTGTGGAGGAAAGAAGGGCGGCTTTAGCCGAACTTTTCCCGCATGTCAAGAATGATATCAAGGCGACGCTGGAGGCCATGGAAGGATTACCGGTAACCATCAGGCTGCTGGATCCGCCATTGCATGAATTCGTCCCCCATGAAAAAGAAAAACTGCAGGAATTGGCGGCCAGTCTTAATATCAGCCTGGAAGAATTGTCCAAACGCGCTTCAGTACTGCGTGAGTCCAATCCCATGATGGGACATCGCGGGGTCAGATTAGGTATTACCTATCCGGAAGTGACTGAGATGCAAGTGCGGGCGATATTCGAATCAGCGGCTGAATTGCTGAAAGCTGGCAAGAAGGTAATGCCGGAGATCATGATCCCGGTGGTCAGCCTGGTAGCGGAAATCGTCAATCAGAAGGAGATCGTCGATAGAGTATATAAGGAAGTCCTGCAAAAATATGGGTTAAAGAAAATTGACCATTTGGTCGGCACCATGATCGAAATCCCGAGAGCTTGCGTAGTCAGCGGTAAAATAGCGGAAGTAGCGCAATTCTTCTCTTTTGGGACCAATGACCTGACCCAGATGAGCTTTGGTTTCTCGCGCGATGATATGGGCGGGTTCTTACCGGATTACCTGGAGAAAAAGATCCTGCCGGATGATCCGTTCCAGACTATTGACCAGGATGGCGTCGGCGAATTGATCAAGATGGGCATCGAGCGCGGCCGCAAGACCAAGAAAGACTTGAAGATCGGTATCTGCGGTGAACATGGCGGTGATGCGGAAAGCGTCAAATTCTGTCACCGGGTAGGAATGAACTATGTCAGTTGCTCACCGTTCCGCGTACCTATTGCCAGGTTAGCCGCCGCCCAGGCAGTAGTGGAAGGAAAGAGTAAAAAGAAATAACCCTTCGACAGGCTCAGGGTTATACTGAGTGTAGTCGAAGTATAAGAGGCTGAGCTATGGTTATAAGGTTACAATAAACCTAAGGGGTGGTTGTTAATTTACAACCACCCCTTATCATTAGAGCAGGTCAAAGGAAAAGATGAAGAAATTATTAGTGCTGCTAATTATATGTTTAAGCGCCGGCCAGGCGAGAGCGGAAACGCTGACCGAAGCTCCCCTGGAAAAAAACCTCATTGTCCAAAGTATCGAGATCAAGGGGCTGACCAAATTCTTGCCCTATGAAATAGCGGCTAAAATGGAAACCAAAGTGAGCGCCTGGTGGCCCTGGTCCAAACCAAATTATTTTGATGCTGATGTGCTGGAACAGGACCTGAATAATATTATCAGTTTATATCAGGATAATGGCTTGTATGATACCCAGGTCTGGGCAGAGTATATTTTCCGGCCTAAGAAGAGACTGGGTATTGTCCTGCAGATACAGGAAGGATATTATTACCGGATCAGCAAAGTCGATATTTTTAACGATGCCCATCTTAATGCAGATTTAAAAAAACTGCTCTATAATAATATTGAATTACATGAGGATGGTATTTTTTCGTATAAGAAATATAAAGAATCGAAAAAGAAGATTCTCTCTGTTTTGGCTGACCATGGGTATTATGAAGCCCAAATCAGCGGCCAAGTCATCATGGACCGGAAAAATGTACAGGCCAAAGTTGAGTATACCCTGGAAACCGGGCCGCTGCAAAAATTCGGTAAAATCAGGGTTTTAGGCATAAAAGAAGTCAGGGAAGGCATTATCACCCGGGAGCTATTATTTAAAGGTGACGAGATCTTTAGCGCCAACAAATTATATCTCAGCCAGCAGCGGATCTTTGACCTGGGCTTTTTTAGGTCGGTGGTGTTAGAGCCGGCCGCTGATCCTCAGGACCAGACTATATTGGATATCAATGTGCAGGTTGAAGAAAGGCCTTTTTATAACCTGAAGATCGGTCCTGGTTATGGGCCGGAGGACAAAGCCCGGATCCAAGCATTCTGGAAATTATATAATTTCGGCAGGTTAGGCGGTAACCTGGAAATTAACGGCAAATTGGCTCAACTACAGCATATCCTTGATACTAATTTAATCCAGCCTTATTTCAGTGACAGATATACCAATCTGATCGCGGGTCTTGGCTACCAAAAGGACTTCTATGATTATTACCGCCGGGAGAAGTTGAATGTCCGCGCCCGTGTTACCAGAAGCCTGACTTCCACTTTGAATACTTTTTTTGGCTACCAGGCAGAACGGGACCGGTTGTTTTTACTTGATCCCAGCCTGGTTTTTGATGAAAATACCGGCTTTGCCCGGAAATATATCTTAAGTTATCTGGAAGTCGGCTTCCAATATAAAACCACTACTGATTTGTTCAATCCGAAAGCCGGACAGATCAGTTATTTCACCTGGGAATTTACTCCCAAGTATATTGGCTCAACCGTTAGTTATTTGCTCGGCTCATGGGAATATAAATACTTCCAGCCTTTAGGCAGTTATGTTGTTTTAGCTTGGCGCAATCAGCTTGGCTATGCCCGGCCGATACTGAATAGTACCAGCATCCCGGTCTTTAAGCGTTTTTTTTCCGGAGGCAGCTACAGTGTTCGCGGGTATAGTTATCGGTCTCTCGGCCCCCGTGATGAGCAGGATAATCCGATCGGCGGTAATTCGCTATGGGAAGGTAATATTGAATTACGGTTCCCTTTCTATCGTGATTTTGGGGTGGTGCTCTTCTATGATTATGGTGAAGTATTTGCGCAAACCCGTTACTACAGCCTGCCAGCGCTGTCAACCACCACTGGCCTAGGATTAAGGTATAATACAGCTATTGGCCCGATCCGGATTGATTATGGTTACAAATTGAAGCCTTTTCAAGGCACAGAGCGATATAAAATTTATGTCAGTATAGGACAAGCGTTTTGAATTCAGCTTTGCTGAATTCACCCGCCGGCGCTTTTTGGCGGGTAGGGAGAAATAGGTATGCGGCGATTTATTAAAATATTGTTTATAGGGATCATAGCAGTCGTAGTGGTAGGATATTTACTGCTTATTACCCCATTTACCCAGCGGGCG
The DNA here is from genome assembly GCA_964441745.1 of uncultured Clostridia bacterium. Taxonomy (GTDB): domain Bacteria; phylum CAYTYR01; class UBA6262; order UBA6262; family UBA6262; genus UBA6262. Next base: position 7,540 of record CAYTYR010000024.1, on the reverse strand, counting down.
ATAAAAGACTATGTGCTGAATAGAATTACCGCTAATACCTCCAGCATACTTAAAATTGGTTCGATCCGTGGTGATTTTTCCCGGCATCTGGCCCTGGAAAATGTAGAATTTAAAATCCCTGGTTTCATGCTGACCGCCAGAAGAATAAACATAAAATATCATCCTAATGTCTTGATGTGGGGACACCTGTTCATTGAAGACCTGATCATAGACGGAGCGAAAATAAAGATTTATCCAATTGCGGAAAGCACAGAAAAAAGGAGGGATGAGGATAGTGGACGAAAAGACCAGTGGTTAAAGGATATACAAATCAACAAGTTCAACCTGAATACGGCGGAAATAGAGTATGTCCGTAAAAAGATGCCGCCGGTACTTTTTACCAACATCAATATTGACGCTGCGCTCCTCTATGATTTTATCAATGGGGCGATGAAATTAGATCTAGCCGGGCTCAGCTGTGACAGTGAATCTGCTGTCACTGTGGTCAAATCAAAAGGAGAAATTATTTCTACTCCAAATGACTTGCGGGTATCGGGATTTCAGATAAAACTGCCTTCTTCCACCTTGTCCCTGGATGGCGCGGTCAAGGATTTTCAATCTCCCAAAATATATTTGCATTGTAAATCAAACCGTTTCAATCTAGGTGACATACCGGCTTGGAAAAAATCAGCGGCGGTGTTTACCAAACCGCTTTCTTTTGATCTTGCGGCCAGCGGGGAACTGTCCCTGTTGCGCTGGGCGCTTCGGGCTAAATCCGGGCAAGCTGCCTTTTCCGGAAGAGGGATCGTTGATGCGCTGGGTTCAAAAAAGCATAGTTTTACTTTTAACGGGGAATTGGCTCATGTGAATCTGGCCGAATTCAAGGCCGCAGACTTTGGTGATACTGATTTTAACCTTACCGTACAGGGAACGGGCCGGGGAAATAAGACCTGGGACCCTGAAATGCAAATGACCTTAACCTTTCAGGATTCATATTTTGGACCATACCAGGTCTATCCTTCAGAATTTATGATTTCGTATAATAAGGCCAAGCTGACAGCTGTGACCAATTTATTGAATACTAATTTTGGCCATTTTGTTTTCCAGGGAGAATTTGATGTGCCGGACCTATCTAGCGGCATCGCGTCGGCCAGCGCCAATCTCAATTTTGACCAGTTTAATATCAAGCCTTTCGCGCCTGATATTTATCTGGGCAGCAGCCTGAATGGAGCAGTAGACCTGACAGTGCAGGATTTTAAGTGGCAAGACCAGTCCAGGACTGCCTGGTCAACGACGGTAGATCTCACCGGAAGCAGCCTGGCCAAGATCAAAATAGACCGGCTGAATATAGAGGCAGAATGGTCCAGCAGCAAATTGAAGATAATGAAGGGACAGCTGGCCAGTGAACTGGCTGATGCTGACATCAAAGGTTATTATGAAAAAGAAGGAGCTACGGACATTTACTGCCAGATCGAAGCCAAAGATCTAAGCCTGGCTGGTAACATTTTCCCGGATTATCCCGTGTCCGGGCAAGCTAGTCTTAATGGGACTATTTCTGGCTTGACCGAAAATCCAAAAGCAGCCTGGCAATTAAGCGCCCAAAAGCTAAAATTCAAAAACTATTTTCTCTCCACTCTAAACTGTAATGGTTCCTATAACGATAAACAATTTGATTATGAACTGGCGCTAACCGGGAGACCTAACCAGGCCTTGGGTCTAAAAGGATGGACCAATATCCAAAAAAAGCCAATAGAAACAAATATTGAATTATTAAAAATACAATACTTGAACCAGGTCTGGATGAACGCAAAAACTTTTACACTGCAAACAGACCGCCATTATTTAGCGGTAAAGGATCTGATCATGGGCAATCAGGGACAAGTAATCAGGGCTTATGGATTATTGGACTGGCAAGGAGCTTTGGATTTTTCAGTTAGTTTAGAGAACCTGCAGTTGGGATATTTGAATGAATCTTTTAGCGCTGGGCAAGATATCAGCGGCAGCTTGAATAGTTTTATTTTTGTCTCTGGCACAGCGGACCGTCCGGTGGTGAAAGCCAGGGTCGAAATAGGCAATCTTGAAATTAAACCGGTCTGCTTTGAAAAATATACCATGGATCTTAATTATCAAAAAGGGCAGTGGGATTTGCGCGGCTTGGGCCTGTGCCAATCTAAATCAGCGCTTGATTTAGCCGGTACCTGGCAGTATCCGGTTAACCTGGACCGCCCGCTGCCGGATATCTGGGACAGTACTATAGACCTGAAGATCAAACTGGATCAATTGCCGCTTGATTTCATCCAAACGATAGTGCCAGCGGTCAGCAATGCCCAGGGATTTATTAACAGTACTATTGACGCCAAAGGGCCTTTATGTAACCCGGATATAGATATCCTGGCGAACACCAGCGAATGCAGCTTGAAATTACGGGATTTGCCTGAACCATTTATTTCTCTTAAAACAAAAGCCAAGATCCATAACAAAAAGCTTGAATTAGGGTATCTACTGGCGGATGTTACGGATGGGCAGTTTTCCTTGTCTGGTACAGGCGTGGTGGAAAAACTGCAATTGGCCTCTTTTAACTTTGCCTTAAAAATAATAAATGGGCCTATTTTCTATCCTGGTATCTTTAATGCCACGGTTAATGCCGAAGGCAGTTTTAAAAAGCAGGGGGCAGATTATGCTTTACAGGCTGAAGTAAAAGCCCTGGAAGGAATTATCGAGATCAAGGTTAATGAACAGGAAAAGCAAGCGGATCTTATTTTTGTTGATGATCCTGGCCAGCTGGGAGATCAAAAGCAGCCAGGAGAAAAAGAGCCTGAATCCTTCTATGATCATTTAGCTATGGATTTTAATATCCATAGCGAAGGTAATCTCTGGTACAAACTGGATACTTCCAAAGCTGAGTTAGTAGGCGATTTGCGCATCCAAAAACAACTTAAGGGAGATCTTACGTACCTGGGCAGCGTCAGGATTAAGCAGGGGTATTATGATTTTTTGCGTAACCGGTTTATCATTACTCACGGTGAACTGCAATTCCCCGGCACGGCGGGATTTAATCCTTTACTGAATATTGATGGTGAATATAAAGAACTAAGTGAGATCATGATCACGGCCACGGTCAGGGGCGATTTGAACAATCCGCAGATCCAGCTGCGCAGCGATCCGCCGCAGAAGGATGTGGAAATATTATCATACCTGCTTTTTGGCAAGTCATCAGAAAATCTTTCCACCCAGGAAGCTTCTTCTGTGGAAAGCCAGGTCTTAAGTTTCATCGGCAGATCCACCGTCCTTAAAGTACGGGATATCCTGGGAGATAAACTGACGATTGATACGCTGGATATTAAGAGGGATGAAGATACCCAGGATTGGCGGGTTTCAGTCGGCAAATATATTGGCCGCAGGCTATTTGTAGCTTATACTTTTGGTTTTTCGGCTGAAGCGGAAGATAAATTGCGTTTAGAATACAAATTGGGCCGGCGGTGGAACGTCGAAAGCGAAATATCGCAAATGAATTCGGCTGGCGCTGACCTGTTCTGGACCATTGATTACTGATATTCCGGGAATATTGATAATTTTTACTTGACCAACCATGAAATAATGATATATCATATAATAAGTTTAGAAATCCAAACGCGAGGTAGCTATGGCTCTGGAAACACATTACATGCTTATTGTTAAAGAATCAAATATGGAAAAGATAAAGCAAAAGATCATGGATATGCTGAACCAGGTATCCAACCAGATGTATAAGAATTTTGACAGTGTCCTGGCCCTGAAGGCCTTATCTGACCCCAATATGGATAAGTATATTTATAAAATGTGGGTGAATTTTGGCGAAGATATTGACGAAGGCGACCTGAAACAAATCAAGCGTGAGTTCGAGATAAGCGTGGCTGAAGAATGCCGCAGCGGCGCTGTCTTTATTACGGTTTTTGAATATGAAGGGGAATTTAAGCTGGTTAATATAATATAAAGCGCATATAGCTGATAGCATATGGCATATAGCAAGAACGAAAGAACAGATTCCTAATAATGGAACCTGTTCTTTTTTTTTGTTAGTTTTTGCTATTAGCTATTTGCCATAAGCCATAAGCGTTTTCTATTCTACTGTTCCGGGGCAAAATTCATGCTCAGGAACGGCTGCGGCGGAGTCGGCTCCTGGGCGAAATCATAGTAGATAATTACGGCCTGATTCGGCTTGTACATGCCGGCATTGTAATTAAAATAGACTTGCTGGACTGGATTTGACTCGCGTTCTCCCATGCCGGTTCCGGCTTTCATTTCCTTTTCCCGGGAGCTATCCCGGGCAGATGGCGCCGGACAGCGGTCAGCATCTTTCTTACAACCGAGCGCTTCATTAAATGAATATGTCCGCCGGGTATATTCATAGACCGGATTTTGCTCATAGTACTGTTCTAATTCCCGGGTATCCCAGAAATAAGCTGCCCCGATCACGCCGCAATTAACCGACAGGTCCTTACCCCAGCTGTTAGACCGCCATTGCGCGTAAGAATCCTCTTTGCTGGTGAAAAAGAACCTCCTCGCATTATGGCCATTGACCTGCCAGCCACGGATAGTAATGAAACTATAAGGTTCAATGATCCACTTGGATCCATCAGCAGGCTTGCATGGTTTCCCATTGATGGAATTAATACCATCTATGGTCAAATTGACCGCTACCCTGATCGGCAGGGGATTGTGCAAAATGACAGAATATCTTTCCCCAGGTTCAGCCGTAACAAAAGGGCGGCGATTAAGCGATGATTCTGGTTTATGCCCGTCATTATCGCTTAGTACCTGTACCAGGAAACTATAATTGTATGGCCTGTTTTCGTACCGGATGTTTCCATCACGAATGATTTTTGTGCGGCAGCGGAAATTAAACGGTTGGGTGGCAGCGAAGGCGGTCTGGCCAATACTTATAGCAGACAATATAACCAGGGTGAGCAGTGCCGGGAGCAGCTTTCTTGCTTTCATTGTATCCTCCTTGCGGGGTATAACCCCAAATATTTTATTACTTCAATTATTAAGACCCCTTGTTTACGGAAAAGTTCCTGTGGTATAATAACAATATGAACAGAGGTTTTAATCCCACACAAGTCCTATTTGCTCCAACCTATCAATGTAACCTGCATTGTGCTCATTGTTGTGTGCCCCAAAGCAAAGTCCGGTTACCTGTCGCCCAGGGAATTAAATTTTTAAAGCAGTGCCGGAGAGCCGGGATCAAGGAACTGGGGTTCACCGGAGGTGAGCCATTTTTAGATCCTGAATTTCTTACCGCTATTTCTAAACAGGCTCTTAAACTGGGCTATAAGTTTGACCGCATTATCACCAATGCCGGCTGGTTTAAAGGCCAAAAAGATTTAGAGCAGACTTTACGGCAAATAATCAAGGCCGGTTTTGCTGGCACATTTTGCATCAGTGTAGATAATTTCCACAAAGCGCCTGCCGCTAAAATTGCCAGGTTTATTCTTACTGCGGTACAATTAACAGGTATGGTGACCGGCATATCTTTGGTTTACGTCAACTCTATATATAAGGTAAGGGAATTAGCCAGCGCCTTGTCCGGCAAAATTAGTAAAAGGCAAAGATTGGTTGTGCCGCCCAGTCTGAATTTCCCAGGATTAAGCGCCAAGATCACGAAGATAGACCTATGCCCAGTTGATCGAGCCGGGGTATTAGCCAGTCCCTGGAACAAGCAGTGGTTTAAAGAAGATTATTGCCAGGGTCCCGGGCAAGTGCTTTATGTCTGTCCCAACGGGGATGTGAAACCCTGTTGCGGCTTTGCTTCAGATTTACCGGAAATGACTATTGGCAATATCTACCGGCAAAGCGCTACAGCTATAATCAAGAAAGCGCGGGCTGACCGGTTTATCAGGACAGTTTACAGCCAGGGACTGCTGGCTTTAAGGGATAAATATAGAGGGTGTCATCCGGAAGAAAAAATAAAACCAACCCAGGATCATTGTTTTCTTTGCTGGTACTTGCAGAAAAAAGGAGTCAGGAGCTGTCTTGGGAAAGATTAAACAACTCTATTTATTTGACGGGTATAATGTCATTAATAAGATCCCGGAATTAAAGGTCTTTTTCCCTAAGGAACTGCGGCAGGCCCGGGAAGCTTTGATTGATTATGTTGTCTGGCGGCGCCGCGGTTTGGGGCCGGACTGTGAAATCAAAATCGTCTTTGACGCCCGCAAAGGCAGTAGTGACCTTTTACGGCAGCAAACAGTTAAAGGCCTGTCACTGCTGTTTGCCGATCCTGGCCAGGAAGCTGATGATCTCATTATCAGCGAAGTAAGGCAGAAGCGCCAGGATCACAGAATAACCGTGATCACTGATGACAACCGCATCGGCAATAATATCCGGGTTTATCATGCCGTGTTACTGAGTGTTAGCCAATATGTATCCTTGGTTAATAAGAAAAAAACGCCTCATGGCCGGGTTCAGCCGCAGGGACAGCATAAAATAGACAGTGTCGATGGCGGCGATATTACCGAAGAAATGAAGAAGTTCTGGCTATAATAAATTTCCAGAGGCTATAATAAATTTTAACTTGACAAGGGGCAGGCATCGTGGTAAATTTAATTGTGGTGTAATAGGGCCACAATCTTAGTTCTGAGAAAGAAGCAATATTAAATGCCACAATTTAATATTCCTTTTGTTTCAGCAAGAATTGCTGCAGATTGGCATGATCATATGCTGGTTAGCGCATTCATTACTACCTAAAGCAGAAAACGTTTTTTGCGTTTTCTGCTATTTTTTTGGGAGAAACAATATTTTAAAGGAGGTAAGGTCAATGAGTAGATGGCTGAGAAAAGTAATGGCAAGCACACTACTTGCTGTAACTCTTATCGCGGGTTTGTCGATTGCTGCGTTTGCGGCAAATATTCAGGGCGCTATAACCTATACTGGTTCCCAAACCGGGTCAGTGAAGGTTGGGGTGTTCAGTGATAGTACTATGACCACAGTAGTCGGTGGTGGCGCAGCTACAGGAACTGGCCCTTTTACCTATGATGTTTCAGTAGGGTCTACTGGTAGTGTCTATGTCATGGCCTATATTGATGTAGATAGCAGTAATACATATAATTCCGCTACAGAAGCTGTGGGACAATTCGGTGCTCCTACCGCTATTACGATTGCTACTCTTGGCGACGTCATCACTGGAAAAGATTTTACCATGACTGACCCGGGTGGCGGCGGGTCACCGACCACTGGCAAGCCGTTTACCATTAAGCTCGCTGTTGGTACAAACGCTCAGCCGATGACTAACGCAATAGTAGAGATTTGGGATACTAAAGGCGACTGGATGCCGGAAAACGATGTAAAAGTAAATTCTACTGATATCCTTTCTGCCGGATCCTATTCAACCGATACTGTTGGCGCTACTACTTATAAATATAATGTTACGATCAGCAGTACCACTCCAGGTTGCGCAGTTTTAGCTGATCCGACGTTTGACGCATACGGACAAGTCAGATACAGAATCACCGTAAAAAAACAAAATTTCCAAAAAATGGATAGCGAACTATCTTTAACTGCAACTTCCAATTCAACCACATAT
>CAYTYR010000023.1:0-26233 GCA_964441745.1 uncultured Clostridia bacterium | reverse complement strand
AAAGTATACCAGTTCAATGTTTAAATGTAAAGCTATTTATGTAACACCACACTAGTAAGGAGAAAAGATGGCTATTAGAAGTAACATAAATAAAATGAATGAGACGAAGTGGCAGAAATTACAGAAGTTCGGCAAGAAGAAAGCAAATGAGCTTGGCCTGAAAACCGAGCAGGATGTCTATAGCTGGCTGGATGAGGAATGAGGATGGAATGAAGAAAATTAATATCATTAAACCTAAAAAGAAGAAGCCGCTTTATTCAAAAAAAGCATGCGCAACGATAGATAATATGTGTTCGTGCGAGAAACCTGAGGCTAAAACGGTAAAGCCTGGCAAAGAGTTCTCAAAATATATTAAAAATATATGCAAATGAAAAAGATCTATATTCTTCCTTGAACGCCTATAACTTAACTGATACCTGGTTTGTGTCGCGGTTGGGGACTAATGCCCTGGCGGCGATGTCTTTTACATTCCCGGTGGTAATGCTGCTCAGTTTTATCCTGCGCGGACTGGGAACCGGCGCCATGACTGTGGTGGCGCATGCCTTAGGCAAAGGGAAACAGAAGACGGCGGCGCGCATTACTACGCACGCGGTTTTTTTGTCTTCCAGTGTGGCCTTATGCTTGACGGTGGCGGGGCTGTTAACGATTGAGCCTGTCTTTACGCGCTTGGGCGCGGCAGGAGAGGTGCTGGCGCTGACGCGGCAATACATGACGATTTGGTATTATGGCTTGATTTTCAGGGTTTTACAGATGATGTTTGCCGATATTATTATTGGTTCTGGGCATACGAAGGCAGTCAGTTTGCTGATGGTCTTGGGCACGGCGCTGAATTTTATTCTCGATCCGGTCATGATATTTGGATGGTGGGGATTTCCGCGGCTGGGAATACAGGGGGCAGCGATAGCTACGGTTATTTCCGAAACGCTGGTATTGGTCGGAGCCTTCCTGTTCATCCATAAAAGGTATCATTTAATTATTTTCGTTTCCCATTCGTACAATCGCATCGCGGCTTCCTGGCGCCGGATCCTGTATATCGGTATTTCTACTACCTTAAGTTCTATTTTGACTCCGCTATCTGCCGCTGTGGTCATTAAGATAGTGGCCGGGTTTGGCGAAGCTGCCGTGGCTGCGGTGGGGGTGGCCAGCCGCATTGAGATGTTTGCGTTCATGATCCCGATGACTGTGGGTATTTCGCTGGTGCCATTCATTGCCCAGAATTACGGGGCTAAACGCTTTGACCGGATTCGCGCTGTGCGCGAAGGGGCGATGCTCTTTGCGCTGGGTTTTGGCTTTGCCATCGCACTAGTTTTTCTGGTCATCGCGCGTCCGCTGGGCAAACTATTTTCTGCTGATCCGGCAGTGGTCAATATCCTGGTTCGTTATATTTATATTACCTGTTTTGGCTATGGGTTCCTGGAAGTGCACCGTTATGCTACTTTTTGTTTTACCGGTATCCACCAGCCGGTCTTTTCTACTTATTTAACTGCGATACGTGTGGTCGTGTTGATGATACCTTTGGCCTATTTCGGCGCGAAATTGTTTGGCATCTCGGGTATTTTTTGGGGCAGGTTGTTAACTGATCTATCTTCTGCGGTTATCGGCATTATCTGGACCGGAAAGATGTTAAAGAAAGTAGCCTATAATTAACTATTTATATATTTCACATAATAGGAGCACGAATGATCCAAAGTGATGCTAAAAAGATTATCTTTGAAAGATTAAAAACCTGCCCAGAGTTTTATCTGCCTACAAAAAAGTTATGGAAAGAGCTAAAAGCCTTGGGACATACTCTGCCTGATTTGGCAAGTTTTAATAAAGAACTCAGGCAGGAAAAAAGACTGGAGTTTGTCAAAGGTGTTGAGTTTGAGGATGCGGTAGAGGATGAAGAGATGGAGGCCTTAGGATTTTATTCTGGGCCAAGAGCAAAGCTAAAAGCCAGGAAAATTACTAAGGCAGACTTTGCCCGCATACTAATGAAGCATGTACAAAATATGGAAGGTAATCTGGAAAAAGCCTTGCAGGCAAAACCAGATGATCTTCCCTATGATGATGAAGATAAGTTAGAGGAAATATTGAGTGCGTCTAAGGAGTTCAAGAAAGATATGGGAAAGGTATTTAAAAAACGGGCTAGCAAGAAAACAAAGAATTAATGTCTTTATATCCCGGGAGCAGGCGATACTAATTAAATACAGTAATATTAGGTCCCAAGAAGTAATTGTATCAGATTTTGAAGCGATTAGAGCAGTTAATCGCTTCACAAGAAAAAGATAACTTGAGTATATTTTACTTGACAAATGAACGATAAAATGGCATATTGTTTCTTGAAAGTGCTAATAATAGCAGTTTGGAGAAACAGATGAGATTTTTAGAGTTTCGGCAGGCTTTACAGGATTTTACCATATTCTCCCTGGCTGACATACACAGCGTGGACCCGGAATTCCACCGCCGCCGGCTGAATAACTGGCAGGAAAAGGGTTATCTCAGAAAGGTGATCAGGGGTTATTATCTATTCTCTGATGTAAAGCTGGATGAATTGGCCCTGTTTACTGTGGCTAATAAAATATATGATCCTTCCTATGTTTCTTTTGAATCTGCCCTGTCTTATTATCATCTCATCCCGGAAAGCGTATATGGGATAACCTCTGCCAGTACTCTGGTGACGCGCGCTTTTAAGACCCCCCTGGCCAATTTTAACTACCACTCGTTGAAGCCCGGTCTTTTTTTCGGCTATGAGCTGATCAGCCATAACGGCAAGCATACTAAAATTGCCTGCCGGGAAAAGGCCATCTTGGATTATTTCTATATCCATCCCGAGCTAAAGAGCAGTAATGATTTTGATGAGCTGCGATTTAACGCTGAGCTGTTCCGGAGGGAAGTCGACCGGGACAAGCTGAGAATGCTGGCGGAAAGAATGGGCCAGAAGCAGCTTTTGCGAAGAATTAATAACTTTAGGGAGTATCTGCAGAATGCTTGATTTTAAGCAAATTGAAACTTTTTATCCAGACTATCTGAAACCGTTCAAGAAGAATCTTATGCGGGAGTACCTGCAATATAAGATATTGTCTATTATTTTTGATTCAAAATATGGCCAGAAATTAGCCTTTATGGGTGGTACGGCGTTGCGGATCGCTTATGAGCATAACCGGTTCTCGGAGGATCTTGATTTTGATAATCTAGGCCTGGATCGCCGGGATTTTGGACTGATGACAGAATTGGTGAAAAAGAAACTGGAGCTGGAAGGATACCTGGTGGAGATCAGGAATGTTTTTAAGGGGGCCTGGTACTGTTATCTCAAGATCAACCGGGTATTATATGACTTGGGATTATCCGGATACAAAGAAGAAAAACTGCTGATCCAGATCGATGCTGAACCGCAAAGGTTTAAGTATCAGCCGGACCAGGTTTTTCTAAATAAGTTTGATGTTTTCCTGAGGGTCAAGATAGTGCCGGTGGATATATTGCTGGCGCAGAAGATCTACGCTATTTTTCACCGGAAGCGGGCTATGGGCCGGGATTTTTATGATACGATTTTTTTACTGGGGCGGAGCAAGCCGAATTTTGATTATTTAGAGGAAAAAATGGCGATCAAAGATCTGCCTGGTTTAAAGAAGAAACTGCTGAGTAAATGCCAGAGCCTGGATTTCAAACATTTAGCCAGGGATGTGGAACCGTTTTTGTTTGATCCGGATAACGCTAAGAAAGTTCTGCATTTTTGTGATTATGTTAAAGGGAAATCAGAAACGTCGAACATCGAGCGTCGTACGTCGAGCGTGATGCGGAAGAGCTAAAATACGAGTATCAGGGTAACAGGATACCAGGAGTGAAGATTAGGTAATCAGGAGATAAGGAAATCAGGAATAAAAAGCAGTTGGAAGTTATTTTATCATGGGAGGACTATTTTTTGCATAAATATATTTTAATAGGCATTCTATTATTAAACCTTCTGGTTTGCGTGGCTCAGGCAGAAGGTTTGTTATTTGATGGGTATATTGAGACAGGGGCCAGGAGCTCTGACAGCGGTGACGGCAGTGCGATTATTGATGATTATGTTTATCATGGGTATCACCTGGGATTGAACCAGAAAGTCAACCCGGTGTTTGAATATCGGATAAGCGGGTTTTATTATGACAAGAAGTACCAGGACTTCGGGGACTTGAATAATACTTCCAAGGCGCTGAACAGCAGTGTGACCTACCTGTTGAAAGATACTAAGACTGATTCATTGAAACTGGATGTGGACCTGAAATACCGGCAGAAGAGGTATGAGAACAGCCCAGATGCGGAATATAACCAGTTAAGATTAGCCCCGGAAATAAAATATGAAGTGAAAGATATCTATGCCGTGGGATTAGCCGCGGGTATCAATAATTTCAACTATTTGCACCGGGAAGATGAGAACAGGATATTTGGCCAGATCAGCGGGAAAAAGTACCTGCTGGATAAAAGGTTAGTTTTGAATTCGTGGTTCAGGATAGAGGATGCAGATGAACACCAGACCCTCAGGAGCAGGATCAAGACGGTCATAAATGCCGGGGCTGATTACAAGGCACGGCTGGTGTGGCTGGAAAATATAGCCGGACGGATAGAGACAGGCAAGGGTGATACGCGGGATGAGGATGTTGAAGATACGGACCTGGATTATAAATACAGCCAGGTGAATATCAGGACTGAACATAAAGTGCTGGCTGAAGTGGAGACTGACCTGGCCTGGGAGTATTTGCAGAAGGAGTACCTGGGATCGAACCTTGATTTTAAAAGTTTTAGCATAGCTAATGGCTGGAAATACCGCTTTTTGTCCCTGGACCTGGGTCATAAGGAAGTAGACTATGAAATCCTGTCAAATGGCAATTACCGGCGCGAGACCGTGGGAGTAGGCGCGCGGTATTCCCAGCGGATGGACTGGAATGCGCGGGCCGGCATAGAAGGTAACTATTACCGGTATGAGAATGGCGTGAATGATAAGAACAGGTATAAGGTAATAATAGGCGGAGAGAAAGTATTGACTAAACAGGTACGGTTGGGTGTAGAATTGAAGTGGCGATTGACAGATAACGAGCATAAAGCAGATGAACGAGATGCGGGAATTAGGATAGAAGCGGAGATTAAATACTAAGAGACGTTCGCGGTTAGCCTTTGGTCGATGGCCGTAGAGCAAGAGATGGTGATAGTTCGCTGCGCTCGTAGTTGATATAAAGATCAAAAACGGTTCGTGGCAGATCTAATATAAAGTTCTTGACAGAAGGAAAGGATTATGTTAACTTTACTATTAAGGTTAACAATTGTTAACTTATTAATATTGGTTAACGGAGAAAAAGCATGAAAAATAAGGAATTTATCAGTATTGCCGACCTGGCCAAGTTTTTAGGAATTAGCCGGATAGCGGTGTTTAAGAAGGTCAAGAAGGGCGAAATACCAGCTATCAAGATCGGTAAAAGCTATGCTATAGATAAAGGCGATATTCCCATATTGAGTAATAAGACCTCAGAACGCAAAAAGAAGGTACTGGAGAAAGCTGTTGAAAAGACAGTTAAGGAATATGGCGAGGTCTTGCGCAGGCTAGGACGAGAATAGATGAAGATAATAACATTATCCGATGTGGAGATCATCGCCCATAAATTGGCCAAACAAACTCTGGATTTCAATGAACCGATACCGGATTTTTCCACTCGTTATCCCAATATCCTTGAAAGCTGCCTGATCACTCCTTTCCAAACTTTTGCCGGAAAGCAGCTTTATAAAGGTGTGCTGGGAAAAGCCGCTATTTTATTCTACCTAATGATCAAGAACCATCCCTTTCAGAACGGTAATAAGAGACTGGCGATGACCACTTTGCTGACTTTCCTTTTTTTGAATGATAAATGGATCAAGGCAGATATTGAAGAATTGTATAAATTTGCCATGTGGATAGCAGAAAGCCCGGCTTCGGCTAAAGAAGGTACTCTGCTGGCAATAGAATCTTTTCTTAAGAAACATATTGTTAGTTAGAATGTAGAAAAGGGACAACGATGGATTTAATCGTCACTCATATGAATGCGGATTTTGACGCGCTGGCGAGCTGCCTGGCGGCGAAGAAGCTTTATCCTAATGCTGAAGTGGTCTTGCCCGGCATACCGGAGCGCAGCGTCAAGAATTTCCTGACCATGAACCGCTACCTGCTCAAGATACGCAAGGAAAAAGAGATCAAGCTCAATAAGGTCAAGAGGTTGATCATCGTCGATACCAGGCAGGCCGGTCGTTTAGGCCGGATTGAAAAGGTTTTAGAAAATGAAGGTCTGGTGGTGCACATCTATGACCATCATCCACATACCGACACTGATATCAAAGGCGAGATTGATGACCTGCACGAGACTGGCGCCACAGTTACCTGTTTGATCGAAATGATCAAAGAGAAAAACCTGCCGCTAACAGTGGAAGAAGCAACGCTAATGGCCTTGGGGATCTACGAGGATACCGGATTCCTGAGCTTTAATGAAACCCATGCCAAGGACCTGGAGATGGCCGGATTTTTACTCGGTCGCGGGGCAGACCTGAATTCGGTCACGGATTTTATCAATCCAGAGCTAAATAAGGCACAGCTGAAATTGCTGGATAAACTGGTACATTCAGCCAAGGTTTATTATATCAATAACGTGAAGATCGTGATCGCTGCCGTCGTGCTGGATAAATATTGCCCGGACCTGGCTGTAGTGGCGCATAAGATCAGGGACCTGGAAAATTTGAATGTGCTGTTTGTCCTGGCCGAGATAAAGAATAAAGTCTATATCACTGCCCGCAGCCGTATCGAAGAAGTGAATGTGGGCCAGATCATGCAGCAGTTTGGCGGCGGCGGACACCGCTGGGCTGCCAGCGCCAGCGTCAAAGCAGAGACTATGGGGCAAGTGATCGAAGAATTAAAAATAGCGCTGAAGGAAAAAGTAACCCTGGCTCCTACTGCCAGTGAAATAATGGCCAGTCCGGTAAAAACAATTAGTGAAGAAACGAGCATCGAAGAAGCGCGCAAAATAATGGTGCGCTACGGCAATAATTCCCTGCCCGTCGTGAGCGGCCAGAAACTGACTGGCATTATCACCCAGTATGATGTGGATAAAGCTATCCATCATGGCTTTGGCAGTATGCCGGTAAAAGAATATATGACGACGCAGGTAATTACTATTAAAGCTGAGGCGTCACTGGATAATATACATGATATAATGCTGGAGCATGATATCGGTCATTTGCCGGTGCTACAGCGCAATAAAATAGTCGGCATGGTGAGCCGTTCTGACTTGGTGGCGATGTTCCATCGCCGCGGATTGAGCGGCTATAAGAATAGGATCCCCGTGAAGAGTACAGTGAAGATAAAAAAAATACAACAATTGATGGATACCATGCTGCCCAGGCGTCTGCTGGAATTGTTAAAGCAAATAGGCGTCATCGCTGACCAGAAAAAGTATGAAGCTTACGTGGTTGGCGGTTTTGTGCGTGACCTGCTCCTGGGTGTGGAAAACCTGGATATTGATATCGTCATCGAAGGCGACGGTCTGGATTTTGCCAATACCCTGGCCCTGCAGCTGGGTGGCGCTTTGAAAACCCATGAACAGTTTGGTACGGCTATTATTACTTTGCCGGATGCCTTTAAAATAGATATTGCCACTGCCAGGAAAGAATTTTATGAATTCCCGGCGGCCTTGCCCAAAGTGGAATCATCATCCATCAAAGAAGACCTCTACCGCCGTGATTTCACGATCAATGCCATGGCGATCAAGTTGAATTCAGCTGAGTTCGGGCAGCTGCTGGATTATTTCAACGGGTGGAAAGACCTGAAGCAGAAAAAGGTAAAAGTGCTGTATAACCTGAGCTTCATTGAAGACCCGACCAGGATCTTCCGGGCGATCCGGTTTGAACAGCGGTATAATTTTAAGATCGACCGGGATACGGAGAAATTTATCCGTAATGCCATTAATAGCGACTTGTTCACCAAACTGACGGATGAGCGCTTGCGGGAAGAGATCATCCTGATACTCGGAGAAGATAATCCCTGGCTGGCTACCAAACGGCTGGACCATTTTGACCTGTTGCGCTATATCCATCCAAAAATAAAGCTAAAAGAGAAAATTGAAAAAATGTTCTTGGCCATGGAAGATAATCTTTTCCTTTTTACCCTGCCGCTGGTGGACCGGCCGATCGATAAATGGCTGGTATATTTCCTGATCCTGATCGATGACCTGTCCCTGGAAGAGACCAGGGAAGTGATCAGCAGGTTCAAATTTATGAAGGAAGAATCACTGATAATGCTTAAAGCTAAATCACATGTGCCGGAAATATTGGAACAGATCAGTACTAACGGTAATTTAGCGGCCATGGTCATGTATGAGTATTTTATGTCCATGCCGGTAGAAGTTTTGCTTTACCAGATGACCAAAACCGGCAGTGCCTTATACCGGAAGAGGACCGCTGATTTCCTGAATAAGCTAAGCAAGGTAAAACTGGCTATTACCGGCGATGACTTGCAGCAGCTGGGATATACCCCGGGGCCGCAATTCCGGGAGATCTTCAAGGGAGTCTTATGCGCGCGTCTGGAGGGCACGGTGAAAACCAGGGAACAAGAAATACAATTTGTCGTTGACAATTTTCCGAAAAGTTGATATAAATTTAAATGGTTGCTACTTCAAAAGTCCATTTTAGCTACAAACATGGCTTTTTGGCTGCATCAAGACTTTTCTCAACTCACATATCCAAATTTATTGATATGCTCGTTTCGCAAAATCTCGATTCGCTCAAAAATCCAGGTTTTCGCTTAAAAAGCGACTTTTTCAGGAGCAACTTTACATGGAAAATATTTTAATATCTTTGCCTATTTTCTTTTTCTGCCTGGTGATCCATGAGTATGCTCATGGACTGATGGCTGAAAAGTGCGGTGATTCTACGGCCAGGTACCTGGGACGGCTCACCCTGAATCCTGTGGCTCATATCGATATATTTGGCACGATCATTTTGCCACTGATACTGATCTTGACCAAGTCACCGTTTGTATTCGGCTGGGCAAAGCCAGTGCCGATCAATCCTTTTAACTTCCGCAATCCTAAATGGGACACAGTGAAGGTGGGATTAGCCGGGCCGGGAGCAAATATAATTACAGCGATAGTTTGCGCTGGAATTATACGCGCGTTGTTAGCTGGAGGAATAGAGCCGGGGATATTTGGCGGTATCTTAGGGATGTTAGTAGTGGTTAGCCTAGTGTTCGCTTTTTTTAACCTGGTGCCGGTGCCGCCGCTGGATGGTTCGCATGTGATCGCAGGATTTTTGCCGGCAAGAATGGCCTATGCCTATGAGTCGAGTATGCAGAAATATGGCATTATTTTGGTCTTTGCTTTGATCTGGCTGGGATTTTTTGACCGGATCATTTTTCCTCTGGCTTATGGAGTAGCTTCTTTCTTGTTGCCTAAAGGGATTTTTTAATGACAAAAAAACGCATTTTAAGCGGGATGAGGCCGACGGGAAAACTGCACATTGGCCATATCCTGGGAGCGCTGAATAACTGGGCCCGTCTGCAGGATGAATACCAATGCTTTTATATGGTTGCTGACCTGCATGCCCTGACCAGCGAATATGAAGATACCAGCAAGATGCAGGAAAATGTGCGCGAAATGGTGATCGATTGGCTGGCCTGCGGCTTGGATCCAGCCAAGTCGACTTTTCTGGTACAGTCCCGCATTCCGGAACATAGTGAACTGCATTTGATCCTTTCGATGATCACGCCGGTATCCTGGCTGGAGCGCTGCCCGACCTATAAAGAGCAGATGCATGAGATCAAAGGCAAAGACCTCTCAACATACGGATTTTTAGGTTATCCGGTGTTACAGGCTGCTGATATTACGTTGTATAAGGCGTCGGTTGTTCCCATCGGGGAAGACCAGCTGCCACATTTAGAATTGACCAGGGAAATAGTCCGGCGTTTTGACCAGTTTTTTGGCAATGTCCTGCCTGAACCTCAGGCTTTGCTGACCGCTGTGCCCAGGTTGCTGGGGACCGACGGCAGGAAAATGAGCAAGAGCTACAATAATGCCATTTATATTGCTGATAGCCAGGATGACATCAAAACCAAGATTATGGCTATGGTGACAGACCCGCAGCGTTTGCGGCCGACCGATCCGGGTCATCCTGAGATCTGTTCCGTATTTGCCTATCACAAGATATTCACGCCGGACCAGCTGGCGGAAATTAAAGAAAAATGTATTAAAGGCCAGCGCGGCTGCGTCGAATGTAAAAAAATACTGCTGGGAAATGTCCTGAAATTCCTGGCTCCGATCCAGGAAAAAAGAAAGAAGTTTGAACAGGACCTGCCGTATATAGACAAAGTTTTGGCAGAAGGCACAGCTAAGGCGCGTGAATTTGCCCAGGCGACGATGGAAGAAGTGAAAAAAGCAGTTCGTTTAAAATAAGGCGCTTATGGCATATGGCAAATGACTTATAATCAAGGTTTTGTTTTTGCTATACGCTATACGCTATTTGCGAATTGGAGCTAAAGTGACCTACCAAGTTAAGTTGGAAGTTTTTGAAGGGCCGCTGGACCTGTTACTGCACTTGATCAAGAAGGAAGAAATAGATATCTACAATATACCGGTCTCCCGCATTACCGAAGAATATTTACAGTACCTGGAAATGCTAAAAATGCTGAACCTGGATATTGCCGGAGAATTCCTGGTAATGGCCGCGACTTTACTCCAGATCAAGTCACGCAAACTTTTGCCGGTCCCGGTCAAGGATGAAGAGAATGTAGAGGAATTAGATCCATACCAGGAACTGGTAAAGCAATTGCTGGAATACAAGCGGTTTAAGGAAGTAGCCGCGGTACTGGCCGTAAAAGAAGTGGAACAACAGCAGGTATATACCCGCCCAGAGCGGAAAATAGAACGCGTGGGTGACGAAGAATATATCATTGAAGCCAGCCTCTTTGACCTGCTGGATGCTTTTAAGAATGTGCTTAAATCCAGCACGAGTTCGGTCAGGGAGATTATCCAGGAAGAAGTAAAAATAGAAGAACGGGTACGGGTGATCAGGGAAAAATTGACGGAAAAAGAATTCTTGTCCTTTGAAGAAATATTCACTCCGGAATCAACCAGAATGGAAATGATAGTCACCTTCCTGGCCATGCTGGAGCTGATAAAAATGAAGGAGATCAGGATACTGCAGACCAGGTTATTTGATAAGATCAGGATCTTCAAGAACTTAAACGCGGCAGCATCATTG
The DNA here is from genome assembly GCA_964441745.1 of uncultured Clostridia bacterium. GTDB lineage: Bacteria > CAYTYR01 > UBA6262 > UBA6262 > UBA6262 > UBA6262. The sequence goes on along the minus strand of CAYTYR010000023.1, from coordinate 15,004 downwards.
TCCGCGCAACCGGCGGTACAAGAAGAGCTGCCTTTGGTGCAATAAGAATAGTCACGGGTCGCGAGTCGCGGGTCATGAATAAAGAGAAAGCAAAGAGCGGTAAGAACAAATACAGTGCGGGGGGAAGGGAATGGAAGACATAATTAAGGATGAAATTACCCAGACAACTGTTGCCGCTGGAGAAGTAATTACAGAGGCAGTTAATAATGAAAATACAGCGCCAGAAGCAACTCCAGCTGTAGTGGAAGAAACAGTGGCTGGCGCTGCGGTGGTAGAACAAGAAAGCCTGCCGATAGAAGCTACAAGCAGTGAACAAATAATTCCAGATACAGTCAGCGCGGAAACAGTAACTGAACAAAAGCCGGCAGTGGAACTGAAAGCGGTGATCGAGGCTTTGCTATTTATCACGAGTGATCCATTAGAGCTGGATAAAATACAAGAGATAGTAGGTACTGAATATAGCGGGCAAAAACTGGATAAAAAACAAATCCGGGAAGCATTGGCTGAACTAGCGGCTGATTACCAGAACAGGAACACTGCTTTACAACTGGTGGAAATTGCTAATGGCTGGCAATTATGCACAAAAAAAGAATATGCTGTCTGGCTGGAAAAACTGGCCAAGAACAAGGATGTTTACAAACTTTCAAATTCCGCGCTGGAAACACTGTCCATTATTGCTTATAAGCAGCCTTTGACCCGGGCCGAAGTAGAGCATATCCGTGGCGTTGATTCGGGCGGAGTTATTCATAACCTGCTGGAAAAAAGACTGGTCCGCATAACCGGACGCAAAGAAGTTTTGGGCCATCCATTGCTATACGGTACCAGTGATGAATTCCTGCAATATTTTGGTTTGGCTTCACTGGCTGATCTGCCGCTGCTGGAGGATTTGAATAGAAGCTAAAACAACCACGAGTCGCGAGTCACGGGTCTTGATAAATCATTTATAATTGATGATTTATAACCTTAACTCAAAACTCAAAACTTAACACTCAAAACTGTTTTTGAATGAGGAAAACATGGATTTGAAGAAATTAAGGAATAAAATTGACCGATTAGATGGGGAGATACTGGATCTGCTCAATGAACGGTTGAAAGTAGCTAAACAGGTAGGCAAGGCCAAGAAATTGCGCAAAGAAGTCATTTATGCCCCGGACCGCGAAAAAGAAGTTCTGATCAACCTGATCAAACAGAATAAAGGGCCATTACCGAACGAAGAACTAAAAAGTATTTTTCGCGAAATAATGCAGACGGCGCGTTCTTTGCAGAAAAAATTGACTATCGCTTACCTGGGACCGGAAACTTCTTTTACGCACCTGGCCGGGATCAAAAATTTCGGGCGCCAGGCCCAGTATATTCCGGCCAAGAGTATTAGCGATGTTTTTACCGAAGTGGAAAAAGAGAGGGCTGATTACGGCGTAGTCCCGATCGAAAATACCACCGAGGGTATGGTCAATTATACCCTGGATATGTTCATGGATTCAGACCTCAAGATCTGCGCGGAGATATTGCTGGAAGTGCATCATAACCTGGCCTCCCGTACAACGATAGATAAGATCGAAAAAATATATTCGCACGTGCAGACAGTGGCGCAGTGCCGCAATTTCCTGGAAGAAAAAATGCCCAATATCAAGATCATCGAGTTGGAATCTAATTCCAAAGCGGCGCAGATGGCCTCCCAGGACCCGAAAAGCGCGGCGATCGTCAGCACGGTCGCGGCGGAAATGTATAATTTAAATATCCTGATGTCCCGCATTGAGGACTTGACGAATAACTATACCCGCTTTCTGGTGATCGGCAAGAATGACAGCGCCAGGAGCAACGAGGACAAGACCTCGATCCTGTTTTCCATCAAGGACCGGGTTGGGGCATTGTATGACATGCTGCTGCCGTTCCGCAAGGAGCATATCAACCTGACCAAAATAGAATCCCGTCCGACCAAGAAAAAGGCCTGGGAATATGTCTTTTTTGTCGATCTCGTCGGTCACCGGGAGGATGCGAATATCAAGAAGGCTCTCAATGAGCTGGAAAAAGAGTGCTTGTTCCTGAAAGTGCTGGGGTCCTATCCGATCGGGGAAGAATAAATACCTTACGTCGCGCGTAATGTGTCGTGCGTCGTGCGTAAAGAAAAGTATAAAACAGGAAGCGGGAGAGCAAAGAAAGGCAGCGTACAGCGTGTAGCGGATAGAAAAGCAAAAGTAGTTGAGAGTTGAGAGAAAAAGCAAAAACTGGATCGATCAACGTTCAACAGGTAGAAAATGAACGTTGATTATTTTTTAACAAGGATTCTGCAATAAAGTGCGAGCATACTCGCAGTAGTCTGTAAGCAGTTTTTTAGACGAAAAGACACAGCGGTTTTACGTCGAATTCCAAATCCTATTGTAAAATCCGTGTTTAAGGAGGGTAGTATGATCGAAAAACTCGTCAGAAAAAACATTTTGCAATTCCAGCCGTATATCCCTGGCAAGCCGATCGCGGAGGTAAAACGGGAGCTGGGATTAAAGGATGTCATAAAATTAGCTTCCAATGAAAACCCGCTGGGGCCATCCCCAAAAGCGCTCCAGGCGGTCAGAAAGGCGCTTAAAAGCGTTTTTCTCTATCCGGAGGGTAGTGGAATACTTTTAAAGCAGAAGATCGCTAAAAAACTAGGTTTACGGCCTTCTAATATAATTTTAGGCAATGGATCTGATGAATTAATAGAGATCATCGGCAAAACTGTTTTAAATCCTGAAGATGAGATCATTGTTTCTGCCGACGCATTTATCCGCTATAAAATGGCCGGGGACCTGATGGGCTGCCGGGTAATAGCCGTACCCAGCAAAGAATATAAACATGATCTGGCGGGGATGAAAGCCGCCATTACTCCTATGACCAAGGTTGTTTTTATCATTAACCCGAATAATCCTACCGGTACTTATGTCACCGACCGGGAGTTGAATGAATTCTTTCAAGGGCTGAGGGAGGATATCATCGTCGTTTTCGACGAGGCTTATTACGAATACGCGACGCAGAAGGATTATCCTCAAACTATGGATTATCTTAAGCAAGGCAAGAATGTGATCATCCTGCGTACTTTTTCCAAGATCTATGCTCTTGCCGGGCTAAGAGTAGGTTATGGTTTAGCCGGGGAAGAACTGGTCTCATACCTGGAACGGGTACGTCCGCCATTCAATGTTAATTCCCTGGCTCAGGTAGCAGCTGAAGTGAGCCTGGATGATAAACAGCAAATTAAGAGAAGCCTGGGCCTCGTGGAAAAAGAAAAAAAGAAACTATACCGGGAGCTGGACAAATTACCCGTAGCCTATATTCCCAGCGCTGCTAATTTTGTTTTGATCGACCTGAAAAAGGAAGCAGGGGAGATCTGCAAAAAGTTGCTGGCCAGCGGCGTAATAGTCCGTCCTATGGGTGAATACAAACTTCCAAACTGTCTCCGGGTCACGATCGGCTTGCCGGAAGAAAATAAGAGATTTATCACGGCGCTAAGCAAATTATTAAGTGATAAGTGATACAGTGGTAAAGTGGTAAAGTGGTAGAGTGGTAGAGTGGTAGAGTGAGAAAAAACAAATCAAAGAGACGGGAAAACTTATGTTTATTACACTTAAACCAGGGACGACTAAGCAAGGTATTGACCATGTGGTAGAAAAAATAAAAGAACTTGGTTTTACGCCGCATATTTCCAAAGGCAGTGAAAGAACCGTCATCGGCGTGATCGGTGAGAATGCTATTCTCACCAAGGATACGTTCGAAGCGATGTTCATGGTGGAATCTATCACTCCGATCACTAAACCTTTTAAACTGGTGAGCCGTGAATTTAAAAAAGAAAAGACGATTATTAAAGTCGGCAATGTGGAAATAGGCGGTAATAAGATCGTGATGATGGCTGGACCCTGTTCGGTAGAGAATAAGGCCCTGCTCATAGAGATAGCCAAAATGGTGAAGAAAGACGGAGCTGCGGTGTTACGAGGCGGCGCTTTTAAGCCGCGGACTTCACCGTATGCTTTTCAAGGATTGGGAGAGAAAGGGTTGAAATTCCTGGCTGAGGCCAAGAAGCTCACCGGACTATTGATCGTTACTGAAGTAATGGATACGCGGCAGGTAGACATGATCGCTAAATATGCTGATATTTTGCAGATCGGCGCCCGTAATATGCAAAATTTTGATTTGCTGAAAGAAGTAGGACAAACAAAAAAAGCAGTGATGCTGAAACGGGGCATGTCCTCCACGATTAAAGAATTATTAATGAGCGCGGAATATATTTTATCACGTGGCAATTACAACGTGATGCTTTGTGAACGGGGTATCAGGACATTCGAAGATGCGACCAGGTTCACCATGGACTTGAATGCCGTGCCGGTGATCAAGGAATTGAGCCATTTACCAGTGATCGTTGACCCGAGCCATGGCACAGGAGTCAGGAAGTATGTGAGCCCGTTGTGCAAAGCAGCGATAGCCTGCGGCGCTGATGGCTTGATGGTGGAAGTGCATTCCAATCCGGAGAAAGCTTTCAGTGACGGAGCTCAATCGCTTTTGCCTGCTGATTTCACGAAGATGATGGCAGAATTGAAGCCAGTAGCGAAAGCAGTTGATAGAACAATCTAATAGCGTTAAGCGTAGAGCGTAGAGCGGATAGGAAGTTCAAATCCTATACGCTAAACGCTACCCGCTATACGCCAGAAAGAAATAGTATGAGTCAAATTAAAACAGTGGCGATAATCGGGGTGGGGTTGATTGGCGGGTCACTGGGCCTGGCTTTGAAAAAAAGCCGGGCAGTGGGAAAGGTGATCGGAATCGGCCGGCATCCGGAAAAATTAAAAAAAGCCAAGCAGCTAAAAGCTATCGATGAGTTTACCACTGATTTCCAGGGTGGGGTCAAAGATGCTGACCTGGTAGTGATCTGTACTCCGGTTGGACTGATCGCTCCGACGATCAAAAGAATATTGCCAGCTCTGAAAAAAGGCTGTATCGTTACGGATGTAGGCAGTGTCAAGGCCCCGGTAGTAGAAATGGCGGAAAAGATCCTGCGGACCAAAAGGATTAATTTTATCGGCGGACATCCTATGGCTGGCAGTGAGCAAGCTGGCATCAGGTATGCGCAAAGCAGCTTATTTAGAAACGCGGCTTGGATCTTGACACCGGGAAGTCATACTTCATTGAAAGAGCTAGCTCTGCTGCATCACCTGCTCAGCTTAACCGGAGCCAAAGTTATTTTGCTGGATCCTAAAAAACATGACCATATTGTTTCCGTCACCAGCCATTTACCTCATTTACTTGCTACTAGTTTAGTCAATTATTTAGCTGCCCAGAACCGCAGGAACAAGAACACCATCAATCTTACTGCCGGAGGATTCCGGGATATGACGCGTATCGTGTCTTCTTCACCTGGTATCTGGGCGGATATTGCCCTGATGAATAAGCAGGAAATCATTAAAGCTTTAGCCGAGTTTAACCACTTTACCAATAACCTGATCAGAACGCTTAAGGCTAATAAGAAAAAACAAGTGTTCAATTTCTTCGCGCAAGCCAAACAAATACGGGATCGGATGATTTTCTAGTGCCAAGTAAAATGCAGCAGTTAGTCATAAAGAAGGTTGATAGATTAAAAGGTGCGGTGACTGTTCCGGGCGATAAGTCCATTTCGCATCGTGCTGTGATGTTTGCGGCTTTAAGCGAAGGGAAAAGCAGCATCTTTAATTTTCTAAAAAGTGAAGATTGTTTAAATACTAAAAAAGCTTTTCTGCAGCTGGGGATAAAATTCTCGACTCGCGGAAAAGCTTTAATTATTTATGGACAAGGATTGCACGGGCTGAAGGCTGCGCGCAAACCGATCGATTGCGGCAATTCGGGCACGACCATGCGTTTGATCAGTGGTATCCTGGCTGGCCAGAGATTTACCTCTGTTTTAACCGGTGATAAATACCTGCGCCGCCGCCCGATGAAACGGGTGATCACTCCTTTACGCGCCATGGGCGCAAAGATCGAGGCGGTGCATGATGAATTGGCGCCGCTTAAGATCTACGGTGGATATTTACAGGGGATTGAATATACCTTGCCAGTAGCCAGCGCCCAAGTAAAATCATGTATTCTTCTGGCCGGTTTATACGCAGACGGGAAAACCAGCGTAGTTGAACCAGTACCGGCCCGGGATCATACCGAAAAAATGATAGCCTATCTCGGAGCTAATATTAAGAAGCAGGGAAGGAAAATTACTGTTCAGGGGAACACCGGGTTGCAAAGTAAGAAGATCATAGTACCGGGAGATATTTCTTCGGCCGCATTCCTGCTGGTAGCAGCCAGTATCATCCCTGGATCCAGGATACTGATCAGGAAAGTGGGCATTAATCCCACGCGGAACGGGATCATAACCATACTGCAAAAAATGGGCGCCAGGATCAAGGTAAAAAATAAAAGGAATTTTGGCGCTGAGCCAGTGGCTGACCTGGAAGTAAGTTCCAGTAATCTGCGCGGCATAACCATTGACGGCCCGATCATTCCTAATATTATAGACGAGATACCTATCTTATCCGTAGCCGCGGCGATGGCTCGCGGGAAAACTGTGATCCGGGGCGCCAAAGAACTACGCGTGAAAGAAACTGACCGGATCAGATCCATTGCCTCGCAATTAAGGAAAATGGGCGTGAAGATCGAAGAACGGAAAGACGGGATGGTGATCTATGGCCCGGCGCAGCTGAAAGGCGCGGTGGTAGAAAGTTTTGGCGATCACCGGACAGCGATGAGCCTGGCGGTAGCGGCATTAGCAGCGGCTGGAAAAACAGTGATCAAAGATACGGAATGTATCAATACTTCTTTCCCTGGTTTTGAAAAACTACTAAGAAAGATCTCTCACTAATGAGTAAAGATTTTATTATCGCCATCGATGGCCCTGCGGGCGCCGGAAAAAGTACTATTGCCCGGATGATAGCTGAAAAATTAGGTTATGTCTATATCGATTCAGGGGCGATGTACCGTTCTATCACCTGGCAAGCTATGCGCACCGGCGTGAATCTGCAAGATGATAAAGAGTTAGTAGCTTTAGCTAAAAAGACCAAATTGTTTTTTAAAAGACATCAGCGGCAAATGAAATTGTTCATGAACGGTAAGTCAGTGACCAAAGCTATCCGCACACCTGAAGTCACGGCTAATATCTGTTATATCGCTGATAATCCACGGATCCGGCAGATCATGGTCAAACTACAGCAGAAAATTGGCCAAGCCGGAGGGATAGTAATGGAAGGGCGTGATATCGGGACTAAGGTCTTTCCCCAGGCTGATTTTAAATTTTATCTTGATGCTTCGGCAGAAGAGCGAGCCAAAAGAAGATACCTGGAATTCAAGGCCCGAGGAGTAAAGGTTAGGGTACAGGATATTTTAAAAGATATCAAGATCAGGGATCATAAAGATAAGACCCGATCTGTCAGTCCGCTGAAAAAAGCCAAGGGCAGTATCGTTATAGATTCCAGTAAGCTGACGCCAGAGCAAGTAGTGGGGAAGCTAATGAAGCAGATAGCAGATGGCGGATGGCTGACGGCGGTAAAAACAAAAGAGAGAGAAAAATGATGTTGTATTTTTTGGGGTATAGTTTTTTTAGAATAGTATTTAAAGTGTTTTTCCGTCTTAAGATCATGGGAGTGGAAAATGTCCCAAAAGACGGGCCGGCATTGATTTATGCCAATCACCAGAGTTTTATCGATCCACCCCTGGTTGGGGCGGCACTGAAACGGCCGATCCATTATATGGCGCGGCATGACCTTTTTACTGTCCCGGTTTTCGGCTGGCTTATTGCCCAGGTAAATGCTTTCCCAGTAAATCGTTCTGGCGTCGCTGATCCGGGAGCGTTCAAGCATATTCAGCGGCTATTGGATCAAAAAGAAATTGTCCTGGTTTTCCCTGAAGGTACGCGCAGCCGGGACGGATTTTTCCAGAAACCTTTGCCGGGGGCAGGGTTGATAGCTTACCAGGCCAAGGGAATCCCGATCATACCTTGCTATGTTGATGGATCAAGAGAAGTATTGCCCAGGGGCAGCAGGTTTGTACATTATCACCCGTTAAAAATAATATACGGTAAACCGGTAGATTTTAGCGCCTATTACCAGAAGGAAAAATCCAAAGACTTATATCGGGAAATGAGCGCCAGAATAATGCAGGAAATTGCCAATTTGAAAGTGCTGGTAGATGATAAAAATTAAACTTGCCAAACATGCCGGTTTTTGTTTCGGGGTAAAGCGGGCTGTCAACCTGGCTTTGAAAACTGCCGCTGAAAATAAGGACCAGAAAATATCTACCCTGGGTCCGCTGATCCATAATCCGCAGGTCATCAGGGAGTTAACCGGCCAAGGTATTATTGATGTGGCAAAACCGCAAAAGGTACGTTCCGGCATAGTGATCGTCTGTTCTCATGGCATGCATCCCCAGGTCCTGGAAAAACTAAAAAAGAAAAAAGTAAATATCGTCGATGCCACTTGTCCTTTTGTCAAAAAAATTGAATGGACCGTCCAAAAACTTAAAAAAGATAATTATCCCATTATTATCGTCGGAGATAAAAAGCACCCGGAAGTAAAAGCTATCGCTGGTTATGCGGGGGAAAAGGCGGTGATTATCGAAAGCATTGAAGACGCCAGGAAATTACCACGGTTCCGGAAGGCTGGGATAGTGGCTCAAACAACACAATCCATTGAAAAGTATAAGATAATATGCCGCGAGTTAAGAAGTAGCATAAAGCAATTGAAAGTATTTAATACTATTTGCGATGCTACGCAAAAAAGACAGGAAGAAGCAGTTCTTTTGGCCGGCAAGGTAGATAAAATAATTGTTATAGGAGGATATGACAGCGCTAATACAAAACGCCTGGCTAAGTTATGCCAGGAGTTGGATCGTCCGACCAGGCATATAGAGCAGGCCAAGGATCTGGACTTGGATTTTTTGAAACATACCAGTACCGTAGGTCTCTTGGCCGGGGCCTCTACACCCGATTGGATCATCAATGAGGTGATCGCACGAATAAAACAAACGGAGGAATCATAGGTATTATGGAAATGCAGAATGATTGGATGGAAGAAGCTCTGAAAACGAGCCAAGAGCGTTACCAGGAAGGTGACCTGGTCACCGGAAAGGTGGTAGGAGTTACCGATGAAGGCTTGATTGTGGACATCGGGATAAAGAGCGAAGGTTTGATCCCGATCAGCGATTTTGACAGGGATGAACAGGATTTCAAAATCGGTGACCCTATTGAGGTTCTCTTGCTCCGGAAAGAATCAAAAGCAGGCCAGGTACTTCTTTCATTCAAACAAGCTCAGGAGATCAGGCGCTGGGATAAACTCGAACAGGCTTTTAAGCAAAATGCGATCCTGGACGGAGTGATCAAAAGAAAAGTAAAAGGCGGCGTTAATGTCGAAGTTTTTGATAATGAGGTTTTTATGCCGGCCAGCCAGGTGGGGTTATCTTATGTAAAGGACCTGGATACCATGATGGATCAGGTGGTACGGGTCAGGATCATAAAATTCGACAAGTCTAAAATGAACGTAGTCGTATCCCAGAGAGTAATACTGGAAGAAGAACTGATCCAGAAAAAAGAAAAACTCTGGGCTGAATTGCAGGAAGGGCAGATCAGAAAAGGCTTGATCAAAAATATTACTGATTTCGGAGCTTTCATTGACCTGGGTGGCAGTGAAGGATTATTGCATATAAATGACATCAGCTGGGGTAAAGTGAAGAAGGTAAGCGATGTCTTGAAAATTGGCGAAGAAATTGATATTAAAATACTGCAGCTGGATCGGATCAATCAAAAGATCTCCTTAGGATTAAAACAGCTGAGCCAGGATCCCTGGGTGAGCATCAAGCAAAAATATCCGGTGGATTCAGTGGTTTCCGGCAAAGTAGTATCGCTGGCAGACTTCGGGGCTTTCGTCGCTTTGGAAGAAGGAATTGAAGGTTTGATCCATGTGTCTGAGATGTCCTGGGTAGAATTTGTAAAGCACCCTTCTAAAATAATGAAAGTTGGAGACATAGTCCAGGCAAAAGTGCTGGCTATTGACGAGGAAAAAAGAAAATTATCGCTTGGTTTGAAACAGGTCCAGCCAAATCCCTGGGCTGCTGCCGCCGCTAAATATAAAATTGGGACCAGGGTGACCGGTACAGTTTCCCATCTCGCGCCGTTTGGGGCTTTCATCAGGATGGAAGACGGGATCGAAGGATTGATCCATGTCAGTGACCTTTCCTGGCAGGAAAAAATAAGTAATCCCCAGCAAGTATTAAAGGTCAATGACCGGGTAGAAGCTTTGGTCTTGAAAGTAGAGGCCAAGGAAGAAAAGCTCTCGCTTGGCTTTAAACAACTACAGGAAAATCCGGTAGCCGGCTACAAAACCGGGGAAAATGTTGAAGCTGAGGTCACGGAGATCGTGGAACAAGGGATGGTAGTCACCGTCGGGGAAAAGATACGGGGTTTCATCCACGTTTCGCAGATTACCGGTGAATTTACGGAAAAACCTACAGCGGCATTCAAGGTGGGACAAAAAGTAATTGCCAGGATCAGTAAAGTAGATACTGATGAAGCCAAGCTTAGTTTAAGCATTAAGGACTATGACAAAGGTGTTAAAAAAGAAACAGTCGCGAAATACACTAAAACTACTGAACAGAAAGTAACTTTTGGCGATGTTCTGGGAGAGCAGCTGGCGAAGTTCAGGAAGAAAGAATAAGTATAGGGAAGCCCTATGCTTGATTACAGGTTTAAAGATAGATTACACCGATTAAAGACAAGAGCATAGATGATGTTTAAAAATATATTGCTAGCGCTGACATTGCTTTTTATATTAGCCTGGTGGCCTGGCGCTGACCAGGCTTTTGGGCAGAATAAAACTATCGTGACTGATTTTAAATGGCAGGTTATAGAGACCCCGCATTTTATTATCCATTACTATCTCGACAATGCATCCATGGTCGAATCTATTGTCCGCATCCTGGAAAACGGTTATCAAAAAGTTACCAGAGACCTTAATATTGAACCGTCAGCCAAGATCCCTTTTTTCCTTTATGCCTCGCATAATGATTTTGAACAGAACAACATCGGTGACGTAGGGGAAGGAGTGGGCGGTTTTACGGAACTTTATAAGAACCGCTTTGTGGTGCCGTTGAATGGCAGTGAAAAATGGGTAACCCATGTTATAGAACATGAAATGACCCATGCCCTGGTTTTTGAATTCTTTTTTGGCGGCCGCTTCTGGCGGTCTGTTTATCTCTTTAAAAGTCTTTTTTATCCCCTCTGGTTCATTGAGGGGTTGAGCGAATACCAGTCAGCATCCTATGATATTAGCGATGAAATGATACTCCGGGACGCAGTGATCAATAAAGGCATTATACCGCTGCATAAACTCGGCAGTTTTGGCCATTTAGAGTCTAATCAGATCACTCTCGCCTATAACGAAGGGCATAGCGCTATATCCTATATTGCTGAGAAATATGGACGCGGGAAAGTCAGCGACCTGCTCTACCTGCTGAAAGATTCCTACGATATTTCCAGCGTCCTTGGAACAACGCTTAAAAAAGATATTTTCAAGCTGGATAAAGAATGGGAAGCATATTTGAAAACAAAATATGCCGATCCGGTTAAGGATAAAAAGGCAGTCGGCAAGTATGGCGTTAAGATCACTGATCGTGGTTACAGTAACCAGCATGGCAGGATTTCTCCTGACGGAAAAAGGATCGTTTACTTAACTGATCGACGCGACCAGTATGAGTTTTATCAGGCCGACCCAGACGGCGCCAGGCCGCGCACTATCTTGAATTGGTTCCAGCGCAAAAGATATGATACGATCAGCAGTGAAGGAAATATATTCGCCTTTTCCCCGGATTCGCAAAACATTGTTTTCAGCGCGGAAAAGCTGCAGCGGCAATATCTTTTTACCTATAATTTCCCCCGGCGCCGGCTGACCCGGATCAAAATCGATTTGGATGAAGTCACGTCTCCCAGTTATTCTCCTGACGGCCAGAAGATCATTTTTAGCGGATTAAAGAAGGGGGAAAGTGATCTTTACATTATAGATATTAAAAGCCGCAACCTCACCAGGCTTAATGCTGATACCTATGATGACACCTATCCGCTTTTCACTGCCGACGAGAAGAAAGTTATTTATGTCAGTGAACGGGATAAGATAAGATACCTTTACCAGTTGGACCTGGCCACCGGAGAAACCAGGCGGGTGACTACATCCGGTAAAGAAGAATTTGCCCCGGTCTGGGACGCAATGAATCAAAATCTTTATCACATTAGCGGGGACAACGGAATATTTAATGTCTACAAAACTGATGTTTCAACCGGCCAAAAGCAGCAACTGACGGATGTAAATACCGGCATTGTTTCTGTCAGTGTGTCCAGTGATGGAAGCAGTTGGCTGTTATCAGGTTATGCTGAAGGAAGGACAAATCTCTACCTTGGCAGTATGGCAGAAGGGGCAGTAATCCCTTCGGACCTGCCGTATACGGTCGGCTACCAGTTCACATCTAGTTCTTCTTCTGTCTCGGTTCCGCTGGTTGTAGAGGTGCAATCATCGACGACAACAGTAGCTGCAGCCGACCTGGTCCTGAGCAGGTATCCGTATCGTTTTAAAGCGACGACTGATTATATTTTACCGATCTTTGTCCTCTATGCAGGAACCGAAGGCGCCGGGTTTGCCGGGGCCGGGTATTGGCAATTCAGTGATATGCTGGGTAATCATATCTTTAATACCGGAGTGACATATTCCAGCGAGGATAATTATTTGAATTATTCGCTGGTATATCAATATGCCCGCTGGCGTCCGCAATTTGGTATTAGCGGCGTTGGCGCCACCGGGTATGATCTTAACGACAATGATCAGTTATTAAGGGTTAGAAGTTACCAGGAAAGCTTCTTTATCGCTTATCCTCTGGATCGTTTCCATCGTCTGGAAGCTGGCTTGACCAAGGTTGATGAATATACCCGTAACCGCGACCAGAACGATCTGGCTGAACATGACCTGGCGGATGTTATTTTTACCTCCTTTACCAGTGATTACACTACTGGCGAACTTTTTGATATCAGGCACGGGTACAAGCTCAACATCAATGCCAGTCTCGGCCGCAACCTGTTCCATAGCGAAGTTAAATATGATACGATCCGGTTCGATCTGCAGAACTATTGGCTGGCACGGCAAAACCTGATCATCGGCACCAGGCTGCTTGGAGTTCATTCCAGCGGCCGCGATTACCAGACTTTTACCATAGGTAACCGTAATTATTTACGCGGCTATAGTTCTGGGGATGATATTACCGGTACGGTAGTAGGTTTGGCTAATATCGAAAGCAGGTTTTACCTGTTTCGCAATATAGACTACGACCTCTGGTTTATGGTCCCGAATCTTTATTTCAAGAGCTTGCAGGCGGTAGTATTCACCGATAATGGGTTGGTTGGGTCGTCTTGGGATGATTTTAGAAAAAGCTCCAAAAAGGCCAGTAATATTTATAACAGCATTGGCGCCGGATTGCGGCTTAATACTTTTATTATGCAAAGATTCCCGATCATTTTAAGGCTTGACTATGCCCGGCGGACAGATGTAAAAAGTACTGGAGTCTGGTATTTCAATTTAGGAGCCAGCTTCTAAAACAAACACTAAATTCTAATATCTAAATACTAAACAATAGATAACCCTAAATATCAAAACTAAAGACCGTTTAGAAATTAGATATTAGTATTTCGAATTTGCTTTAATAGCAGGGGGTGTTTCATGGTTGACAGCACGTCGAAGACGATGCAAAAAATGGTCGTTCATAAAGCTGACGGTACGATTATTAAGGGTATTTCCTATAATTTTTCTCCGTATATGAACATTGTTTTTCACCTGGAACCGGTAGATGCCGCCCCTACAGATCCGAAAGCCATAGAAATCAGGATCTCGACGTTAAAAGCTATTTTCATTGTTAAAAGTTTTCCTGGTAATCCGGATTACCAGGAAAAAAAAGGCTTTCAGGATTCTGGGGTCCATTTACAGCCTGGCCGTAAGGCTGAAATTGAGTTTTCTGACGGTGAAAAGATTTACGGGATAATTTTTAGTTTTGACCCGAAAAAAATCGGCTTTTGGCTGTTTCCCATAGATCCGAATGACAATAATGAAAAAGTATTTGTAGTTTCAAATATGGTTAAAGAAGTAAAATTTGTTTGATGAGTTCCTTACCCGCCAAAGTTCGCTGGCGGGCGCTCAGAAACTCAAAATTTCGCAACGAAGTAAGGTTTTTCAAGGAACTCGTGTTATGTTTACTTTGGGTTTGGCCGGTAGGGGGAGTAGTAACAAAATCACCCTTTCCGGCCTTTTTTAATCCTGCCAGATCCCTGCCGCTAGGAATATTCCACTAAACAGCCATTTTTATCGTCGACAAACAATCATGGAAGGCGATTTTAGGCCTATATTTTTATGGGGTAATGGTTTGGTATACCCCTGATTTGGCCTGTTGGCGTTATTTTTGGGGTTGCCGGCCGCGTTTTGGCTTGGTTTTGGGTTTGGCTATAAAAACCAGCCGGTAGCAAATATCCGGGGATTGTCCAGTGTTAGCTGGTTTTATAAAAAGCCGGGAAATCCCGGGCTATTTTTACGGGGACAGAGCGCTAATTATAATAATAACAAATTATTTGTAAACAAAATTATAATTTAAATGAGAATAAAGGGGAAATAAAATAATTCTCATAAAGTGCTTTAAATAAGCGCTTAGAGGCTGCTAAAGGTTAATAGTAAACATAATATATCTTATCAGACGTTGCTAAGATGGGAGAAAAAGGGGTCATTCAGGGCAATTCTAAGGGTATTTATGAGGTGCTGGCTGGGTTATTTGATTGGATTGAGGGAGTTTTAAAGGCAGTTTTAGGCGTTTTTAATTGGTTCCTAAGGTATTTTACCCTGGCTATCTGGTTAGACTTCCCAAAAGTCTAAAATATAGTCTTCTCCGGGAACCTTAAAAGAGATCAGGCCCCTGGCTGGCCATCTTTCGATCTCAAAAGAGTTTCTTTTAA
>CAYTYR010000022.1:0-26915 GCA_964441745.1 uncultured Clostridia bacterium | reverse complement strand
TATTAATAGCATGCCTCCTGGCTCCTGTCAACGGCTTTTTACCTTATGGCTTCTGCAAACGTATTGGGGTCAGTCTGCAAACGTATTGGGGTCAGGGCTAAACTATCAACATATTACAGCCGCTATTTTTGCGATCTTTTCTTCTAATCCTCTATCCTTCTTGATCTCTTCTTTCAGTCTTGTATGCGCCAGTCCTATTCCCGCACCACTGATCCCTCCAAGTTCTCTTCCTATCTCTCTTAAGGTCTTATGCTCTAGGCATATCCGGTAACTGAGCTCGATTAATACCTTTCGAGCTTCTTTGTGCTTTGAGCGAGCCTTAAGCAGCTCTGCCGGATCTACTCCATATTCTGCCGCTACTTTCCCGGCTATTTCGGCGATTGCTGCCTGCCTTATCTCCCGAACTTTTGGATTAAATTGTCTTAAATCCTGCCCTTTAAGGTAAACCTCTTTAATCTGCTTAATGAATTCTTCAGAGCCCAGCAGAAATTGGCTCTTAACGCCACTCATGGGGTTTTCTGTTGTGCTTATGCCTGCCAGCACATAAGCTTCATATCTTTTCCGGCCAGCTTCATTGTCCCCGCCGATAAATTCCAGTACTCGTTCACATTGGAAATATCGCGACCGCTTCTTTGGGTTAAGTACCCCGGCATAACTGCTCCACTTATACCCTTTTAACAGCAATTCCTGGTCAACCTGGCTCTTTTTGGCTACCAGCTTAACTTTTACCGGGTTTAAATAGATATATCTACTCAGGGTCACTATGTATTCAGGACTCCCTACCAGCAACGCTTTATACCGGCCCTGCATTAAGGGGCCTACCCGCTTGTATTTATAGTTAAAATACCGGGTATACGCTGTATTCATCCGCTGCATAAAACGGCTGAGATTCGGCTTCTTGGTACTTAATAAAAAATGGAAGTGATTCGGCATTAAACAATATGCCAGCACTTCCACTTTATAAAAATCAGCTCCCTCTTTCAATAATTGTACAAAATGCTCATAATCCTTAGCATCCCGAAAGATCTCGCGCCGGTCTATTCCGCGGCTGGTAATATGATATATCGCTCCTGCGTATTCTATCCTGAGTGGTCTCGACATACGGCGATTTTATCATCTCCACTTTCAACGGTCAAGCACTTTGTTGATAGTTTAGCCCTGACCCCAATACGCTTCCCGATAAACAGGGTCCTTTGCCTGCTGCTAAGACCTCTTTTTAAGGACTCAATATCTTTAATGTGCTTTTTGCTTGAGATCATCCGGCGCGACAGGCAAAGTGAAGGTAAAGGTAGACCCTTCTCCTACTTTAGAGCTGACCTCGACGCTGGAATTATGTTCTTCCAAAATACCTTTCACCAGGGACAGCCCAATACCCATACCACCATGCTTGCGGGCAGTACTGCCGTCCACCTGGTAGAATTTCTCAAATATTTTATCTGTTTCCTCTCCGGATATACCAATGCCTGTATCGGTGATCTCGATCTTGGCCAGGTTGTCCTGGAGTTGCACTTTCAGCGCGATATACCCTTCCAGCGTGAACTTGACCGCATTATGCAATAAACTGTTCAACACTTTTTCAATTTGTTCCGGGTCGCCGTTTACTGCCGGCAGGCTCTCCGGCAGAAAGCGATAAACCTTCAACCCCTTTTCTTCTGCTTCATCTTCTATTTTGTCAGCGCAGAGCTGAATCAATTTTACCAGGTCAAAAGGCTGTAGTTCACTCTTGAGTTCTTTCTGCTCAACTAAAGCAAAATCCACTAATTGGTTGACCCGGCTAACAACGGCATTGACATTTTCCCTGACGATGTTCAGGGCTTTTAGCTGCTCTGCGGGCAAAGCGCCCAAAGTGCCGTCAGCCAGAGCATCTACATATCCTTTGACCGGGGTCAGCGGCGTCCGTAATTCATGAGTGATGTTAGCCACAAAATTAGCCTTTAATTTGTCCAGTATTTTTAACTCTTCATACCGGTTTTGCAGTTCATTATAAAGCCGCACATTTTCCACCGCCAGGCCGGCAGTGTTGGCAAAGGTAGCCAAATTTCCCACCTGCTCATCACGGATCGGATTAGAACTGAAATAATTATCGGCCGAGAACATACCGATCACTTTTTCGCTGGTCCTGATCGGCACCAGGCAAAAAGCCTTGGTCTTGGTTTCGCTCATGAACTGCCGGTTACAGCGGACATCATGAGGCGGGTCAACAACATTGTATGAACGATTATGCCTTACTACATCACTGAGAATATCGGGACCGTATAAAGGCACCCGTCGTTTTTGAATCTCCCGCTCACTGACAAAATCAGTCATGCCTACGCTCAGGCGGCCTTCAATCACCTGTTCCTCTGGATTAACCATATATAGCACACCACGTTCAAAACCAAGCCCTTTAATGCCAGTAGACAAGGCGATACGTAATATTTTTTCTTCGTCCAGCCGCTTCGAAGAGGCCTCGCTCAACTCATGCAGGGCAGCGATATGATCCATTTTTTGCTGGAGCTTGCCGAGATTTTGTTTTAGTTCCGCAGTCATCTCATTGAGCGTATTGGCAATCTTACGGATCTCATCATGAGACCTGATCTCGATCAGCGGTTCTGGAATACCCTGTTTGATCAGCTGGATATTCCGGAGCAAGTCATACAAGGGCTTCAGGATCCTCCGCGTCACGATAAACATCCCGATCACGCCGGCACTGGAGATAGCCAGGATAGAGGAGAGCACCAGCAGCTTTACCGGAACGGTCGGGTATAAATTGCCAATAGACAAAAAGATAAAATTTTTGGCAATATCATAGTTGAGGATACCCATTAATACTAAAGCCAAGACTAACACCGGGCTCAATCCAAAAACGATCTTGTCAAACAAAGATTTCATCCTAAAAATCTTTTTTGCCATGGACCCTCTCTCCAGTCGGATTACGCCCAAAGAATCGATTGAGCGCTTGGATCCGCGATTGTATTGGCGGAATTTCCTCGGCATCTATCGTACAATCAATTACCGTCGGTTTATTGGCAGTCAGCACTTGCGGCATAATCTGCTTTAATTCCCCTGGCCGTTCTACCTTAATCCCCTGGGCCCCGAGACTTTCCGCGATCCTGGCGATATCCATTCTCTGGAAAGTAGAAGCCAGATAACGCTCCTTAAACTGGAGCTGTTGCCCGTGATAAACCATGCCCAGGCGGGCATCGTTAAAGACAACCCAAATGACCGGGATATTGTAATTCACCGCTGTCGCTACTTCCATTCCGTTCATCGCAAAACAGCCATCGCCGATAATAGAAATCACCGGTCGGTTAGGAGCGGCCAGCTTACCGCCGATAGCCGCGGCAGTAGCATAGCCCATGGCCCCAAAATCAAAATTATGGAAGAAAGTCTGCGGTAAATAGGTTTGAAAATAATGAATGGCCCAGGCTAAATGGTTTCCGATATCACAGAAGACAATGGCATCAATCGGCAGACTATCGCGGAGATCCTTGATCAGCCGTTGCGGTTTAAGCGGCATCTCTTCAGCATACATCTTTTCTTCATTGATGAATGTTTGATACTGTTTTTTGAAAAAATAAATATCCTTGGCGCTAATGCGGGGAGTATACGTGAGCCACTTCAAGTCGCGGTTAATCTGGTAGAGGATTTCAGCCAGGGCCGCCTTAGCATCCCCGGTAATACCAACCGTGACCGGATAATTTTTACCCAGCTGTTCAGCGTCGATATCCACCTGAATCAGAGCCAAGCGGGGATTCAAGCGCTGGTCCCAGGCATGAGTGGATACTTCCCCCAGGCTGGTGCCAATACAGAGCAGGACATCAACATCTTCACTTAATAAATATTTATCTGCCAGCGGGGTGCCGCCAAAGCCGAACACTCCCAGCGAAAGTAAATGATTCTCCGGGAACGCGCTCTTGCCTTTAGGGGTCGTAGCGACTGGTATTATTAAACGTTCAGCCAAGTCACGCACTTCCTGGTTGGCGCGGGCAATATTGACGCCATTACCGATCAACATGGCTGGCCGCTGCGCCTGCAATAAATAGCGGGCAGCTTCTTTTACCGCTATGCGGTCAAAGGAATGATTACGGACATGATAATGATCACCGGGAACCAGTTCATGACTAATTTCTTTGGTCATAAAATTAGCGGGAATATTAATATGGACGGGACCGGGAGCGCCGGTTAAGGCGCTACGGATAGCCGCTTTGACCAGCTCAGGTATTTTATGCTCATCGGTGGGCATCGCGCTGAACTTGGTAACATAGCGCATCATTTCTACAACATTAATAGTGTGACTGGTGGTTTCCTGGAAGGCTCCTTTGCCAAAAGCAGCCGTGGCGACCTGGGCGGTAATAAACAAAACAGGTACGGAGTCAGTATAACATACTGCCGTACCGGTAAATAAGTTTGTAGTCCCCGGGCCAGTAGTGGCGCAACAGACACCTAATTCGCCGCTCACCCGGGCATAACCATTAGCCATAAAAGCGGCACCCTCTTCATGTTTGGCCAGAATAGGAATGATATTCGGCGTATCATACAAAGTATCATACAGCGGCATTAACGGCCCGCCGGGGATACCGAATATGTACCTCACTCGTTCCTGCTCCAGATACTGTAGTAGGGCTTTAATGGCTGTTACTTTCAAGGGTAGACCTTTTTTTATAGTACTTATTAGTACTTAATCCCTGCTTTTGCGTTCAGGGCATAAAATAGTCCGTCTTCACTGCCAAAATAAACTATCTCCTCTATGACTGCGGGTGAGCTATTAACCGGTTTACCGCAGGTAAACTGCCATAATTTCGTTCCGGTATCAGCGTCTAAAGCATATAAACGGTTATCCGTCGCGCCAATATACAACACGCCATTGACGATAGCAGGCGAAGAAGCGTAAATCAATTTATCAGTTTTGTACTCCCAAATTTTTTCCCCGCTGGAAGCAGACAAACAATAGATTTTAGCATCGCTGGCTCCAAAATAGACTTTGCCATTAACAACGGCTGGCGAAGAGCAAACATAGCCGCCCTCAGTCACAAATTCCCAGACTTTGTCGCCGTTCTCTTTTTTTAAAGCGTACATCCGGCTGCCAGTGGAACCAATAAAGAGCAGATCGCCGGTAACCGCGGGAGAGGATTCCAGAAAATTGCCGCTTAGTTTTCTATTTTCCCAAATGGCTTTGCCGTTAGCGCCATCGAGAGCATAGATCCGGCCGCCGCCGGTAGCCAAGTAAACGATATTATCCTTGAGCGCCGGGGTAGAAAATATTTCATCAGTGGCTTTGAATTCCCATAGCTTTTCGCCGTTTTCAGCTTTTAAGCAATATAACTTACCGTCAGTAGAACCGATTAAAACAATTTTTATGGCCTTTTTCGTTGGTTCAATTTTATCTTCCCCGACCGGATCAGGCGCTGCCAGGAAACTGATCTCGCCGGCGACCGGGCTGGATTCAATCTTTTTGCCGGTTAAAAATTCCCAGACTTTTTCCCCGGTCTTGGCATTTAGCGCATATAATTTTTTGTCCATACTGCCAATAAGTATAAAATCATCGCTCAGGGCCGGAGAAGATTTTATCTTATCCCCGGTCACAAAATCCCATTTTTTTTCTCCGGTCCGGGCATCCAGGGCGTAAATCCGTTTATCATAGCCGCCAAAAAAAACCAGCCCGTCTTTAACTGCCGGGCTGGATACTATTTCCTTGCTGGTAGGATAACTCCAAATCTTTCCTAACGGTTCTTCAACATAACCGGTATGCCCGGCATTATAATGAAACATTGGCCAATCCGCGGCCGCAACGTATCCTGGTAAAGCTAAAAACATGAGTAAACTCACCCACCATACTTTCCTCATTGTAACCTCCAATTACCCAAGTATTAATAAATAGTGATTACCCAGATTTAAGATTTTATTTTATGTTTTTATATTATGGATTATATCAACATTAAAAATATTTGTCCATCTTTTTGTTTGACAAAAAGCGCAATAAAAGATACATATAGATTTATGCATAAAAAACTACTGGGCCTACTACTGGTTGTGGTTATTATAATTATCGGGGCAGGGATTGCGTACCGGAGACATCTCAATTATCAACGCCAACATCCTCCCGTGCAAACTCAGCTCTATACCTTAGAAGAGGGCGACACTCTCAGTAGTTCCTTGTCTGAGACGACTTTAACCGAACTCCAGATAAAGTCCGTTATTAAAGCTATGGATACTGTTTTCGACTTACGTAAATGCAAAGTGGGAGATACTTATGAAATAATTACCCTCAAAGATATCGGTTCTTTGGTTAAGTTCATCTATCATGCCAGTCCGGTCATCAAGTATGAGATCGCCCTGGATGATCAGCAAAACTATCTTATTACTAAAATAGATATCCCCTTGGAAAAGAAGATCAATATTTTTCAAGGCTCGATCAAAAATAATCTTTATGAAGCTATGACCTCTTCCGGAGAATCCCCGGAACTAGTCCTTAGTTTTGCTGATATTTTTAGTTATGAAATAGACTTTTTAACAGATCCGCGGGTAGACGATACCTTTGCGGTCGTCTATGAAAAGTATTACGCTAATGGCCGCTTCATCAAGAATGGACAGATCCTGGCCGCTAAGTACATTAATAGCGGCCAAGAACACCTGGCTATTTATTTCGAAGATAATTCTAAACATAAAGACTATTATTCAGTTAATGGCAAGTCACTGCGGAAAGCCTTTTTAAGATCACCGCTGAACTATCGCCGTATTTCCTCTTTTTTCACCCGCCGGCGCTGGCATCCGATCCTGAAAATCTACCGCCCGCATCTCGGTATTGATTACTCAGCCCCCAATGGCACGCCAGTAGCAACGATCGGCGATGGCACTGTCCTTTTTGCCGGTTGGGAAGGCGGATTCGGCCGATTCATTAAGGTACGGCATCCCAACGGCTATACTTCTACCTATGGCCATTTGAGCAAATATGCCAAAGGGATCAGAAGCGGGACCAGGGTATCGCGCGGTCAGGTTATTGGCTATGTTGGCTCCAGCGGACTTTCTACCGGGCCACATCTGGACTTTCGCTTAATGCAAGGACGGCAATTTATTAATTTTCTAGCCCTGAAGCTGCCTGAAGCCTCTTCTATTCCAAACCAATCCCTGGCCCAATTTGAACAGGTGAAAAAAGAAAGGCTGCAGCAGCTCAGTCAGAGTCTCCTGACTTCACCCGCCACTGGAACATCGGCGCCGCGCCCGCCAGCGAATTTTGGAGGGGGCAGGGACTCCAGTAAGAACTAATCTGCTTTCATATTGACAACACCCTGCCCCGGGAGTAAAATAGAAACAATAAAAGCACTTGCGTTTTAATTAAGGAGGTTAGTATGAACAAGGCACTGGTTATATTGCTGGGATTCAGTTTGGTATTACTAAACGCCTGCAGTAGTGTACAAACCCACACTAAAGGCGGAGAATTAAAGAAAACCCTGGATGGCGAAATACAGAATACTGATTTTATCCAGACTATCGGTATCGGAGCCGCTGACCAAAAGATGGATAATAAGACTCAAAAGCAGGCCACCAGCCGGACCGCAGCTATTACCATGGCCCAATATGAAATGGTTGGCATCATTAAAGGACTGCAAATAGAAGGAGGAATTACCGTCTCCCAGGCTATGGAAAAAGATTCCAGTATCTCCGCCCTGGTCAACGACTCAGTTAAAGGAGCGGAAGTCCTGAAGACCGAATGGACTGCTGACGATGGCTGTATTGTCACCCTGCGGCTTTCCAAGAAGAGACTGGCACAAATGACCAAGATGAATTTCAAATAGACATCCTATAAGCCCAGGATGTCTTGATTACAGATTTAAAAAGGCGATTACACCGATTGCATAAACATCTATGCCTTAATCTGTTTAATCCCCAAACCGGGATAATGAATATATACCAGGAGGAATAGTTTGAAAAATAGATTATTGATACTCCTATTAAGTGTTTTGGTCTTAGGCGCCTGCGCTTCCAGCGGAACTAATATCAAGGGATCAGCCAAGGAAGAAAAAGAAATTACTGAAGTAGTCCTGGCTGAAGGCCTGGCCTCGGTTCTCAATAACGATCTTTTGGATGCCCAAAAAAGAGCTTTGGCTGAAGCGCAGCGGAATGCCGTGGAAATGACCGTAGGCGTATATGTCAATGCCGCTACCAGGGTAGAAAAAGCCATACTGGTGGATCAACAGATCCTCTCTAAAACTAATGGCTATATAAAAAAATACAAGATCATCAGCGAAGGACGAGAAGGCGATTTTTATAAAACAAAAATAGAAGCCCTGGTCAAGATCGAAGCGGTGAATAAAGACCTTAATCTGTTGGGACTTCTGGCTCCTCCGGCGCCAGCGACTTCAAATCTGCGCATCGGAGTAGTGATTATGGACCGGGTGGACGGAATGCCGGAAAGCGATGGCATCAGCGAACAAACTCTTAACGAAAAACTCTTAACCCTGCAATATAAAGTAGTAGATATTAATGAACTTTCTACTGCGGCCATAAATCTAAAGGCTGATAACTTTTTTAACAACCTGGACCAGCAAAAAAAAGTGGGAGAAATAACTAAAGCTGATGTGCTCATCACCGGAAATGCCCTTTCGTCCTTTAATACTGACCAGGGATTGGGCGGGATGATCTCTTACCGCGCTACGATCAGCTTTAAGGTTTTAAAGATCAAACAGGCCGCCTTAATCTATAGTAATACTTTTTCCAGCGGCGGCGTAAGCACTACCCGCGAAGCCGCCAGCCGGGAAGCCTTGAAACGCGCGGCCACGATCGCAGCTGAAGACCTGACCAGGGTGCTGGATCAACGTTTGAAATCTTTTAATTTTATTTCTGTCAGCATCAGAAACATCACCTCTTTGAATCAGTTAGATGCTGTGCTGAAAGGACTGCGGAACATGATCGAAGTTAAATATACCCAGACCGAAAACTTTAACCAGGGGATAGCAGATATTAAGGTGGGCACAGAAATAGAAAGTATTTCAGCTATCGCCCAAAAGCTGGAAACAAAAGTCGAAAACATCAAGGTAAAAGTCATTACCGTCACCAATAGCAGTATAACCGCGGAAATACAGTAAATACCGTTAATCGTTCGCCGTTAGCCGTTGACCGATAAATAAAAACAGGCTCATAACTTGAGCCTGTTTTTTTATTCGCCGGATACTAGATGATTAGCGGCTAGTAACCGCTTTTTTTATCTTCTTAAGATAAAAGGATCGCCTTTAAGGATCAGATTGCATTTCACTGCCGCCTCGAAGGTCTTTTCTGTTAACAACTGCTTCGAATAACTTTGTGACCTGATGGCAATAAACATCTCATAGATATAATCTATTAAAATATCCTCGATCGGCGCCCAATAAGGACTGTTCGGGAACCCTCGGCCATAACGTACTGATTCCTTAAACACCTTATTGTGTGTCGTATCCAAGAGATAAGAAGGAGTATAACATTCCAGCAAACTTGGCAGCTGGTTATTAGCGGCGCAAAATTGTTCCTGCACCTGGCGTTGCATGAGGAACTCAACAAAAGACCAGGCTTCTTCAGGATGGTGGGAAAAAGAAGAAATACCTAAATTACTGCCACCCATAAAGGTGAAACGCCCGGCCGGGCCGCCAGGCATAACCACTGGATGAATACTGGCACCTACTTTATTATAGGTTGGTGATTTTGGATTAAGGTGGGTATTATTCAACCAGGGTCCTAAATAAGCAAAGGTGTAATCTCCTTTAACCGCAAAAGAATCGGTAAAGGCTTCATAATTCTGACCCAGCAGGTCTAGTTTGCTATAGATATTAATCAGGTTAAAATAGATTTCCAAACCTTTTAATGCTGCTGGTTCATGAAAAGCGGACTCTCTCCCGTCTGCGCGCAAAAAACTGCCGCCGTAATTCCAGATCCAGGGGGCAATACCATGCACGATTTGAGCATCCTTATTGCCAATCACCCCCAAGGCTGCTATTTCCTTATTATCTATCCTGGTATTATGCACTTTTTCGCAAATTCTGATCAAATCATCCAAGGTCTCCAGGTCACGACTGGAGATCAGGTGTTCATCCAGCACATTTTTGCGAAAATATAAAGCCCGCACATCCACATACCAGGGGACTGAGGAAATCTTATTACTGCCAGGAAAAGTACAGAGCCGGCCACTGGCCGGCACAAAATTATTCAGGCCACCCATCTCGCTGACCTGACTGGTGATATCATATAAGGCTCCTAGCTGAGCCAGGGCGCCATTCCAGGTACTGCCAAATTGCAGCACATCCGGCCCTTGTTTCTTTTTGGAGAACATGGCCACTTTTTCCCATAAGAAACGCCAGCCGGTCGTGGTCAAGACGACATCAATGGAGGGATATTTTTTCTTAAAATCCGGCAAAATAGTATGCCGTACCAACTGCTCATGTTCATGTGTTAACCAGACACTGATCACTGTCCTTGTCAATTTTTCTCCTTACGCCATTGTTCTTCCTGGATTAACAGCAAGTTACCCTTAGCCGCTGCTTCCTGGATACTTTCCCGCATTAAATCTGCGGTATAAATACCTTCGGCAATACTAACCAGCAGACGATGAATATATTCGATGAGGATATCCTCGATCTGCGCCCAATTAGCATGATTAGGGAAAGTCCGACCGTGCTGTACGGCATCCCTGAATATTTTTTGTGGCGTGTTATCGATGACGCCTTTGGTCTTATAAGCTGCAGCTAAGCTCGGCAATTGGTGATTAGCGGCGCAGAACCTTTCCTGTACCGGTAATTGTGTCAGGAATTTAACCAGTTCCCAAGCCTCGTCCGGATGTTTGGAAAATTCCGAGACAGCCAGGTTACTGCCTCCTAAAAAGGTAAACCGGCCAGCCGGGCCGCCAGGCATTAGAGTAGCTTCAATATGCGAACTGACCCGATTATAAAGCTCCTGTTGAGGATTAAGATAAGTGCTGTTTACCCAAGGTCCAGTGTAAGCCAGGCAGCTATTACCTTTACGGAAAAAACTATCCAGAAAAGTTTCATACCCCTGCATAATCGAAGCTTTGTCACAATACTTATCAATAAAAGAGAAATAAGCTGCCATCCCAGCTAAAGCGGCCGGACTATTAAAGCTGAGCTTTTTACCATCCGGAGTCATAAAATCTCCCCCATTGTTCCAGATCCAGGGAGCCAGTGAATGGATCAATTGGGCATCTTTCTGCCCGGAGAGACTAAAAGCAGAAACTATTTTATCTCCGGCTTTGAAGTTATGTACCGCCGCGCTGACTTTTTCCAGGCTCTCCAGTGTGCCCAGGTCATGTGCCGTAAAGCCATGGATATCCAATATCTCCTGACGATAAAATAACGCCCTGGAATCTAAATACCAGGGGATTGAAGACACATGGCCAGTCCCGGGGAAAACACAGGTTTTAGCCGCTTCTTTAATGAAGATGTCTAGGCCGCCAATAGAGGCCAGGTTTACGGTAATATCTTTGATGGCTCCGATTTCTGCCAGTACTCCGTTCCAAGTGCTGCCGATCTGCAAGACATCCGGCCCCTGTTTCCGCTTGGAAAACATCACAACTTTATCCCACAAAAAATGCCAGCTGGTAGTGGTTAAGATAAGCTCAATATCCGGATGCAGCTTCTCGAACTCAGGGACAATAGTATTTTTGAACAAATGCTCATGCTCTTGCATCAACCAGATATTGATCATTGCTTTAGCCACAAAAATCCTCTCAGTGGAAATAGAGTTGTGAATTTTACTATATCTCAAAGATAAACATTTTGCAAGAAATTCTTGAGGTTTTCATTACTGTATTATATAATAAGACTGGATCATCATAAAAAACCAGGATTGAGCTATGGAACAAAAAGACTTCGATGCCCTAGAACAACGCGTACAGGAATTATCCATGTTGCTGGAGTTGAATAAGATCATTATCTCAACTTTGGATCTGGATAATTTATTGAACTTGATCATGACCTTAGCCGCTCAAGTGGTGAGCTCAGAAGCCAGCTCTTTAATGTTGCTGGATGAGACTAAACAGGAACTTTATTTTAATGTGGCTTTGGGTGAAAAAAGGGAACAGATCAAACAGATACGGGTAAAAATAGGCGAAGGCATCGCGGGACAGGTAGCCCAATACGGGCTGCCCCTCATTATCAATGACGTTTCTAAAGACCCGCGTTTCGCTTCAAAATTCGACGATTCCACACAATTCAAAACTAAAAGTATTCTTTGCGTCCCTTTAAAAGTGAAAAACCGGATCATTGGAGTAATGGAAGCTATCAACCAAAAAAAACAAGGTTATTTTAATATGGATAACCAGTATATCTTTGAGATTTTTGCTTCCCAGGCAGCAGTGGCCATAGATAATGCGCAGTTATTTAAAAAATTACGGGATGCTTCCATGGGGGCAATCAATGCCCTGACCGAGGCAATCAATGCGAAGGACCATTATACTGCCGGGCATGTAGACCGAGTGGGAGAATATGCCCTGTCTATCGCCCAAGCCATGAACCTGGACGAAGAATCCATAGAAGTGATCAAACAAGCAGCTCTGCTGCATGATGTAGGCAAGATCGGGATCCCGGAAACAGTATTAAATAAGCCAGGCAAATTAACCGATGAGGAATATACTTTAATGAAAGGCCATTCAGCCATGAGCGCGCAAATTGTGGGGCCGATCGGCCTTTCTCCGCGGATCATCACCGCTATTAAACAACATCATGAACGTATCGACGGGCGCGGCTACCCAGAGGGGTTGCATGATCAAGACATCAGCTTAGAAGCCAGGATTCTCTGCGTGGCTGACACTTATGATGCTATGGTTACTGACCGTCCTTATCGCCAAGGCCTAAGCCAAGATAATGCCATCGCGGAACTAAAAAAATACAGCGGCACCCAATTCGATGCCACTGTCGTAGAAACATTTATAAAAGTACTAAATAAGTAAAAGCGAATAACAGTAGTAATAGGGTGAAGGTTGTAGAGGTAGGTATAGAAGTAGGTCTAGAGTCTTTGGTTTAGAGCCTAACATCCATAAACCTCAGACCATACTTACTTCCAAAACTTACACCTTTTAACTGTTTCTCGTTTTGACTGGCAACTCTGCATTAAGACTGCCCATTCTGTATCCTGCCAGGTCTAAGGTAATATATAGATACCCCAATTTCTGGAAATATCCGGTTATTTTTTTCCTGTATTTCATGATTTTCGTAAAATCCGGCGGTTCTACTTCAATCCTGGCCATGAGCCCGTAATCCCTTACTCTTAATTGCCGTAATCCAAACGCCTGTAAATATTTTTCAGCCAGGCCTATCCTGGCCAGGTTTTTACTTGTAATTTTATTACCGTAGGGGATCCGTGAGGCTAAACAAGCCAAAGCTGGTTTATTCCAGGTCGGCAGGCCAAAACTGCGGGACAGTTTTCGAATATCCTGTTTGGTAAATCCCGCTTCCTGCAAAGGGTGCCGGATCCCTAATTCCCGCCCCGCCCTGGCCCCTGGCCGGTAATCATCTAGATCGTCAACATTGGCCGCATCTGCCACTACCTCAATTTTATTTTTTTTAGCCAGCTGTTTCAACTTGGCAAACAATTCTTTTTTACAGAAATAACAACGCTCTGGCGTATTTGCCGTGAATTTATCACTTTCCAGTTCGCGAGTTTTAATCACTAGGCGCTTGACCCCAATTTTATTAGCCAAAGCTTCGGCTTCCTTTAATTCCTTTACCGGATAAGTAGCAGAAACTGCCGTTACCGCCAGAACCTTCCCTGGTAATATTTTATTGGCCAGGTAAACAAGAAAGGCGCTGTCCACTCCCCCGCTAAAGGCGATCAGCACCTGGCCCATTTTCTGCAAAATAGCAGTTAATCTTTTTTGTTTGTCTTTTCCTGATGGCATACCAAACTTTCCCCACAGTTCTCAGATTCCAATTGTAACGTAGTATGGGTTATGCCGAACTTATGTTCCAGCACTTCCTTCACTTCCTGCAGTATGGTTGTACCAGTGCTAATCTTTTGGTCATCGATTAGGATATGGCCGCTCAAAGCGTGCAATCCGCTGGTAATAGTCCAGATATGCAGATCATGCAAATCCCTGACTCCCGGCACTTTTGTTACCTCGGTTACTACTTCCTGCAAAGTTAGGCCACGCGGCACTGCTTCCAGGAGCACCTCGCCGCTTTCAAAAATCAACTGGAAAGCGCTGTGAATAATAAAGCCATTAATCAGGATACTAACAATTGGATCGATCATTTTCCAGCCAGTGAAAGCAATAAAGACTCCGCCAATGATCACGCCAACACTGGACAGTGTATCGCCTAGCATATGGAGAAAAGCGCCACGGACATTTAAATTATCCTGGCTGGATCGCTGTAAGATGGAGATACCTATAATGTTGCCAATAAGACCCGTCATAGCTACTACCAGCATTAAGCCGCTTTTGATTTCCGGCGGATTAAAGAACCGCTGGTAGGCTTCATAAAATATCCAGATACTGATCAGGATCAATAATATACCATTAGCCAGTGCGGCTAGGATCTCCAGCCGATGGTAACCGAAAGTTTTGTGATGGGTAGCTGGTTTCTGGGCCATTTTAATAGCCCACAAGCTTAGGCCTAAAGCAAATGTATCAGTGAACATATGCCCGGCATCGCTGAGCAGGGCTAAACTATTGGAAACCAAACCGCCAATAACTTCCGCGATCATGATCACAAAAGTAATAATGAAGGCTGCGGTCAGGCCGCGCTTATTCAAGTGATGTGTCTCTTCATGATTAGGCATAGACCCTCAAATCCGTCGTTAGTCGCTGGCTACTAGTCGCTAGTCAGAAATAGACAAAAACCTTCTATACCAGCAACCATAAATTAGCGGCCAGAAACTATTCTTAAGATCGTTCCTCCGCCAAGAATTTTGTTTCCCTGATAAAATACTACCGCTTGACCAGGAGTGATCGCCCATTGTCTGGACATAAATATTACTTTAACCTTATCCCGGCTAAATGGAGAAATAATACAGCTGGCCGCTTTATGCGCCGAACGGATCTTGGCCTTGGCTTTAATGTCACCGTTTAATTTTCTGATCTGGGTAAAGGTTATTTTATTAGCTATTAATTTAGTCTGGTAAATATCCGCTTCCGGCGCAACTACTAAAATATTTTTCCTTCGATTGATCTCTTTAACATATAATGGCTGGGGCGCAGCTATTCCTAATCCCTTACGCTGGCCAATAGTGTAGAATGGTATCCCCTGATGTATTCCTAATACTTTTCCACTCTGATCCGTTATCTTTCCTGGTTTAAAATCCGTCTGCATCTGTGTTTTCAAAAAACGGTGATAATCGTTATCAGGGATGAAACAGATCTCCTGGCTCTCCGGACGATTAGCAGTAGGCAGCTCCATTTTATGGGCTATCGCCCGCACTTGTTCTTTGGTATATTTGCCCAAGGGGAACAAAATCTGTTTCAGCTGTGACTGGGTTAAAGTATAAAGAAAATAAGATTGGTCCTTTTTATGATCTTTAGCCTTAGAGAGGTTATAGCCTTTCCCTCGGCGGTTATATTCTATTTTGGCATAATGCCCGGTAGCCAGGTAGGCTGCTCCCAGTTTTCGTGACTGCCGCAGTAAATAATCAAATTTTACCAATTCGTTGCATTTGACACAAGGATTAGGAGTCAGCCCAGATTCATAATTATGGCAAAAGTCGCGAATAACTTTTTGTTCAAACAAAGCACGGCAATTGATTACATAATGGGGAAATCCCAATTTTGCGGCCACTCGCTTAGCATCTTCTATCGCCCCGATACCACAACAACTGGTTTCAGCTTTTGCCGCTTTTTCCCGCGGCCAAAGCTGCATCGTCAAGCCGATAACTTCATATCCCTTTTTTATTAACAGCGCCGCTGTGACGGAAGAATCTACGCCTCCGCTCATAGCTACTGCCACTCGTGGTTTCCTTTTTATATTTTCCATTGCGGCTTTGATCATTTATCTTTCTTTCTAAAAAACAGCCAATTTTTTAGATCTTCTCCTGGTTTTAATTTAACCAGGTAAAATATTCCCTGTAATTTCTTGCCGCTAATTTCCAAACTATAGGTTTTATCGCTTTTTTCGAGCAAATGATATGTTCCCTGATCCCATATTTCCACTGTGCCAGCGCCATATTCACCTGCCGGTATGGTCCCGGTAAACTTTTCATACCCCAGCGGATGATCCTCAACTGCTACCGCCAGACGTTTGACTGCCGGGTCTGCTGAAGGCTCCTTTGGCACAGCCCAGCTTTTCAGTACTCCGTCCATTTCCAGCCGCAGGTCATAATGCAAATGACTCGCCTTATGCTTCTGAATAACATAAATCAGTTTTTTCCCTGTGACCGCTGACTGCGGACCGCTGACTGTACTTTCCGGTTCCCTGGTCTTCTTAAAATCCCTTTTTTTCTTATATTCTTCTAATGACATGGTTTAATTCTCTTTTGGTTGCCCAGATCCGTACCTGACAGAAATCTCAAATTTGAGATCTGAGATATTAAATCGGATAGAATACCCGGTAGCTTGGGCAAAGCTTGTTCAAGACGCACGCCGGGCATTTTGGTTTCTTGGCGTCACAGATCTTCCGGCCATGATCGATCAGGAGATACGAAAACTTTCCCCAAAGCTTCCGGGGTACCAGCTTCATCAAGTCCTGTTCAATCTTTTCTGGATCATTCTGCCGGGTCAATCCCAACCGCTGGGAAAGCCGGCGCACATGCGTATCTACCGGAATACCGGCAACCACACCATAAGCATTAAACAGGACTATATTACCGGTTTTACGCGCCACTCCCGGCAATTCCAGTATTTCCTCCATGGTCGCTGGTATTTGGCCATGATATTTCCTTACTAACAGCTTGGCCGCGGCAATAATATTCTTAGCCTTATTGTGATAAAAACCAGTCGAATATATCTCCTGCTCTAGTTCTTTAAGATCAGCCTGGGCGTAGGCCTGAACATTTTTATACATATGAAAAATTGGCGGCGTAACTTTATTAACGGTCAAATCCGTGGACTGGGCGGAAAGGATCGTCGCTACCAGTAGTTCCATAGGGGTGGAAAAGTTAAGGGCGATCTTGGCGGAGGGATATTCTTTTTTCAATAAAGCAGTTACCTTTTCTGCTTTTTCTTGCAGTTTCACTGGGATTCCACTTTCCTGGCCTTGATCTTGTCTAAGCTGACCTGCGCCGAAGAACGCACCCAGCTATCACTATCATTGGCCGCGGTGATCAGTATCGGGATAGCTGAGTCATTGCCGATCACGCCTAATACTTCCACGGCGGCCCGGCGCACCCAGATGTCTTCATCCTTGATCATAACGGCAATACGCGGAATATCTTCCAGCGTGCCAATATCGGCAAACATCCTAATAATGAAACACCTGGTCCAGCCATAATTTTTGTCGAGTAATTTAAGCAGGATCCTTTTGGCTTCCTGGTGGTTAGACATAGCTAACGGGTAAGCGGAAAATAATTTTTTGAACAGGTCCATGGATTTAAGATCAGCTTCTAATCCGCCGGGGGAAAAACTGAAATATATTCTATTATCTTTAATACCCTGCAAGATCAGCGAAATCGCTCCTTTATCCCCTATTCTGGCCAAAGCTAACGCTGTCGCCAGGCGGACCACCCCTTCCTCTTCCTTAATATGGGGGGTTAGAGCGGGAATGGCATTCGTATCCCCGATCTTGCCCAGTATTTCGATGATCTGAGCCCGTTGCTCAAACTCCTCATGCTTGAGGTCTTCGATTAAAACAGGCACTGCTTCTTTACCGGTCCTGATCAGCACATTAGAAGCCGCTATACTGACCAGGCGGTTGCGATCTTTTAGGGCAGTGACGAATAACGGGATCGTGGCTTTTAGTCCCAGACGGCTCAAACTCTCCAAAGCCAATATCCTGATCTCCGGATCCTCACTTTTTACCGCCCGGGAAAGAGCGCTAAAGGACATATTCTCCCGGTAATTACCTAGAGCGCGCACTGATTTTTTATTATGAGTAAAAACCAGCAGGCTATGATAAAAAATAAATACCTTATCGAAAATACTCATTTATTTTTTCTCCTAATCAGCTGCTATGACTATATTTTTATTTTTTTTAAACGTAATGAGTTACCTACTACAAACAAAGATGAGGCAAACATGGCTATTTCCGCCATTACCGGGTGTAATTTACCCATCATGGCCAAGGGGATAAATAATACATTATAAAAAAAAGCCCAAAACAGGTTTTGTTTTATCTTCTTGAATGTTTCCCGGGATAAGATCACGGCCGCAACGACTGACTGCAGATTACCTTTAACCAAAGTCACATCACTGGCGGAAATAGCAATGTCTGTCCCTGTCCCTAAGGCGATCCCAACATTAGCCTGTTTCAAGGCTGGGGCGTCATTGATGCCGTCGCCAACCATAGCTACCAGCTTATTCTCTTGCTGCAGTTCCTTTATTTTTTGCACTTTCTGATCAGGAAATAATTCAGCCGCAACTTCATCAATACCAACCTGCTTGGCGATAGCCTGGGCGGTTCGTATATTATCTCCGGTCAGCATCACGGTTTTAATACCCCAGGATTTTAGCTTTTTTATGCTGGCGGCGGAATTTTCTTTCAGGGGGTCACTGATCCCAAACCCGCCGAGTACTTTATCGGCAAAAGCGGCTAAGACAATAGTCCGGGATTGTTGTTCCAAACGATCAATATCGTTATGTAATACGGTAACGTCAAAATTATTTTCCTGTAAAAATTTTTGGCTGCCGACAAAGACTTTCTGGCCTTCAATTTCTCCCTTGATCCCTTTACCAATAACAGCGCTAAACTTCTCCGCGGCCAGTAAATTTATATTTTGTTCCTGGGATTTAGTTACTATCGCCCAGCCCAAAGGATGCTCAGAATTATTTTCTACGCTAGCGGCTATGCCCAGCAGGAAATTTGGCAGGACCCCTTCAGCTGTAAATATGTCTGTGACTTCCGGCCGGCCTTTGGTAATCGTTCCTGTTTTATCAAAAACTATCGTCTGGATCTTGCCCAGGGTCTGGATGGCTTCGCCATTCCTGATCAGGATACCATGCTGGGCTCCTAAGCCGCTGGCCATCATTAAAGCAGTGGGCGTTGCCAATCCTAAAGCGCAGGGACAGGCAATCACCAGTACTGCCACTGTACTGTACACGGCCGAGGATACATTAGCTATAACCAGCCAGGTAAAAAAGGTGACTAAGGCGATCACAAAAATTGTTGGCACAAAATACCCGGTTATTTTATCGGCCAGTTCCTGGATCGGGATCTTTGATCCCTGGCACTCTTCCACTAATTTAATGACCTGGGCCAGAAACGTGTCCTGTCCGATCTTGGTAGTCCTGACTTGCAATACCCCTTCCTGGTTAAGGGTCGCGCCGATCACTTTATCCCCAGCCTGGCAGGTCACGGGCATAGATTCACCGGTAGCCATCGACTCATCCACGCTGGAAATTCCAGCTATAACCTCGCCATCGGTTGGAATTTTTTCACCTGGTTTTATCAGCATGATGTCCCCGACTTTCACCTCGCTTAAAGGGACCTCTTGCTCCTGGCCATTAACCAGTAAACGGGCGGTTTTGGCTTCCAATTTCAGTAGTTTTTTGATCGCCTGTGAAGCTTTTCCTTTGGTCAGGGTTTCCAGATATTTACCTACCAGGTGGAAAGACATGATCATCGCGGCAACCGGAGCATACGAATGCATCTGTGGGAACATTATACTAGCCAAACCAGTCCCATACGATACAAGCGTCCCCAGAGAGATCAAGCTGTCCATCCCCAGGTTCAGGAATTTCACTGAATTATACGCGCCGCGGTGCGTCCGCCAGCCGGCCACGAATACGGGAGGGAAAGCCAGTGCCAGATACCACCAATTCAAATGCGGTATATGCACTTTAAAAACCATTTCTCCGGTCATCAGCAGCAGCACCGGGATAGTAAAGCCCCACGCTAACGCCAAACGTCTCTTGGCTTGCCGGAAATAGATCTCTTCGATATTAGCAATCTGCTCTTCCTTGACTGCCCCGTAGCCAGAATCTTCAATGGCCCGGTACAAGATTTCCTTATCAGTTTGGGTAGGATCATATTCAACTAAGGCTTTTTCACTGGCAAAATTCACATTAGCCTGGGCTACTCCCGGCACAGCGGACAAAGATTTAGTAATGGTCCGCGCACAGGAGGTGCAGGTCATTCCGGTAATACCAATATTTATCTTATTAAGTGAGAGATGTTTGGCTGAAGAAGGCTGGACAACCTTGTTAACTTCATTATTCATTGGCTTAATCGGGGCGCCGGATAAATAGCGTTCCGGAGACTGTTCAAAGTTCTTCTTGCAGCCGGGGGAACAAAAGTAATATTTTTGGCCTTTGTAGTCAGCCTGCAGGGCAGACGGCTTTTCTTCAACTTCCATGCCACATACCGGATCTTTAGCCATAACTCACCTTTTAAATACAAATTCTAATTTCTAATTTCGAAATCCTAAACAAATCCAAAATCCAAATTTCTAAACTTTTGCATTTGAATTTAAGCTATTTGATATTATTTACCTGTCCCCGCGTCTTTGATCCCGATTTATCGGGATCAGCAGGGGAGAGTTTAGGATTTAGTGTTTAGGACTTGTTTTGAAATAGTTCCGCCATATTAAAATCTTCGTTCAAAATAGTATCTTTGACCCGGCCGATATCGATTTTCTGGTTGATGATCTTGGTCCAGGACAGAATATCTTTCCGGTCATTAATCAAGATAACTCCCCCAACTTTATTGGCCTTCACTAAAAGCTTGATATACTTGCCTTTCTCTGGATCCGTCCGGCGCATAACATCGTAAGCGCTGGCCAGAGGATTGGAATCACCCAAACAGGTGAGATCGATCCCGGCAATCTTCAGGGTACTGCTTGGTAATACTCCCTTATATACCAGCTTAGGGCCATTAAGCGCATTAAAAGCGACTGTTTGGGCCTGGGCCAAGGCTACGGGAATGATCCCATACACCTGGCCATCAAATTCGGCGACATCGCCGCAGGCGTAAATATGCTCATCATCAGTTTGTAAGAATTTATTTACCAATACGCCTCTACCCACTTTTAATCCGGCGGTTTTGGCCAATTCAACATTAGGGCAAATACCCGCGGCCATAATAACAATATCCGCCGGGAGCACTTCACCGCCTTTAAGAGTGATGTTTTCCACCTGGTCATTGCCATTAATCGCCACGCACTCGCTTTCAAGCTTGAATTTAATGCCCATACTTTCCAATTTAGCCTTAAGGATATCCGAGCCCTGGGTATCGATCTGCCGCGGCAGGAGGCTGCTATTGTGTTCGACAACCGTCGGCTCAAAACCTGCCCCCAACATAGCATAAGCTGTTTCCAAACCCAGGAACCCGCCGCCGAGAATGACGGCTTTTCTTTTATTGGCGCTATTTTGGCCCGGATTCGTATCCACGATATTATATAATTCTAATGTGCCCAGATAGTCTTTTATCCGCTGCGCATCATCAATGGTGCGCAGGCTAAAAGAACCTTTTTTCTTAATACCCTCTATCGTGGGAACATTGCTCCTGGCTCCGTTAGCCAGTACCAGGCAATCGTAAGGATACTGTTCCCCGTTTTCTAATTCTATATTTTTTAATTTTTCATTTATTTTTACTACTTTCTTCCCAAATTTAACTTTAATTTTCTTTTCCGTATACCAGGCCCAGTTATAAAAATATACCTCTTCGTGTTTGACGCGGCCGGCTAAAAACTCGATCAGTATTGGCTTGGGATAATAATGCTCATGTTCTTCGGTAAATATCGTCACCTCGGCGTCTTCGCTCTGGGTCCTGAAGAATTTAGCTACCGTTATCCCGGCCACACCATTGCCTATTATTATTAACTTCATGGATCCTCCGACAAAAATCAAATTAATTACTTTCTTTTCAGTTGCTCCAGATTCATCAGCCGCTCAATCAGGATATTCAAATGCCGGCGTTCCTCCAGCATTATTTTTTTAAACGCCTTCCGGCCTTTGCTATGAGCGCTATTCTGCCACGCCTCAGTGTAAAACAGGATTGAATCTTTTTCCGTTTGGATACCGATATGAATCACTTCATATTCGCTTAACGAAGCAACGCTTTCGCGGGGTATGTTTTTAATATCGTAAAATATCCCCGGCCGCACCAGGTTCGCCAGGTATTGCCGGACTTCAGTATCATTACCAAGCGGTTTATTAGCTGTTGTGCCTAATTCGTCCTGTAGTTTTTTAAACGTATCATAATGTTCCCGTTCCTCACTGGCTAATTGCTGGAAGATATGCCGGGACTCGGCAATTTTGGCTTGATCAGCGCACTCTTCATAAAACCTGATACCTTCTTCTTCCAGGTTTAGAGCAACATCATAGGCCTCTTTTGCACTTAAATATTTCATGCTTTCTCCTTAGAATTGATAATTATTTTCTGGCTTTTTCTATATAGTCCGCAATTTTATCGTATGAGGGCGTTGGCTCGCCAATCATTTGGCCTTTTTTATCATAGACCCTGATATTAGGAACAAACTGTATGACATATTGCTTGGTCACGGCGCTGTTCCAATTAACAATATTGATTTTACGCAATAATATATCGTCAGCTTGATTGACCAATTCTTCTAACTGTGGCCCCAAAATCTTGCATGGGCCGCACCAATCAGCATAGAAATCAAAAACTATGACATAATCTTTAACCAGGTATTTTTGCAGGTCAACGCTTTCCCCGTTAGAGATCAGCTTGCTCTTTTCAATGTTTCCATCCTGGCTGCCTGCCAGCGGCGGGCTCGACGCTATGGGTTGAGGAGATTGGCAGTTAAGATAAATCACGGTCATAGTTAATCCGATAATGGCCGCTATTCCAGCAATAATTAGTTTTTTCATTAGCTTTCCCCTTTATTTTGCTTGTCCGGCATACTTAAATTTTATGGTAACTCTGGCTAGCTTATTGTATAATTCCAGGTCCTGGGTCAGTTTTGGCGCCGGTTCAATAATCCTGGAAAATCCTTCCCAAATACCAAACCAGCCCAAAGGCACTAAAACAATCCCCAATAATTCTACCTGTAACCGGCTTAATATTTCATAAAACGTGATCATGGACATGGTCCCCAGGGCCCCCACTCCCAGAACGATAAACAAGCCCCCTTTAGCGCGATGCCGGCTCAATTCCCTGGTTAAGGCCAAAAATCTGAATTTAAAATATTGTTTCAACCGCTTAAGCACGATCCGCTCACTATTATCATCTTTTAATAATAACGGGGCATAGATAGTAATAACATAATTACCCCGTTGAGTCTCACGGTATCTTTTGCGCAATTCAGCCAGGAAGTCCTCAGATAATACCCGTTGTTCTAATGGACTGGGATCAAAATCAGAAAAGATATCATCCCAGGTATCAATAGCAATGGAGATTTCCTGTATATCCCTTATATGTTCATTGGCATTAAGTACTTCATCCATAATTTACCCGCT
Organism: uncultured Clostridia bacterium; assembly: GCA_964441745.1. Classification (GTDB taxonomy): domain Bacteria; phylum CAYTYR01; class UBA6262; order UBA6262; family UBA6262; genus UBA6262. Next base: position 3,454 of record CAYTYR010000022.1, on the reverse strand, counting down.
CTGTTTTTTGTTTTTCTTAAAAAACGTACCAAAATAAACTACTTTTGACCGGACGCGCATGCCTTGACATAGTTTACTTAAAGGCATTCCTATTTTTTCCTTAAAAGTGATCCTTCTTACCCGTTCACCTGTTTTTGGCGCTTCAATCAGCTCTTCGCCGCCGGCATAGATTAAAACATGCTTGACTTCATTCTTGTTGCTGGCATTAGCCAGGAACACCAGGTCTCCCGGCAATAATTGCCTCCGGCCGATAGCCTGCGCTTTGTGAAACTGGTCATTGGAGTTGCGCGGGGTAATAACACCAATCTTGCGGTAAGCCCAGCTGACCAATCCCGAACAATCAACTCCCGTCAGGGTATCCTTATAATCTGGATCATAGAGGGAACATCCACCCCACAGGTACTGGGAATCCAGGTGCTGTGCCGCTTTGACCAGAACGATCTTGCGTAATTGTTCTTCTGGTAAATCATATTTTAACACTTTTTTTATTTTACTGAGATCTTCACTCAGTTGGTCTGCCCTGATCCACCCCGGGCATCCTTCCCAGCGTTTGGAACGGTAATTATAGACCAACTGGTCAGGACATTGCACTCTGGCCCATTCCCCATCCACATCCCAGACTAAAACTATTTCCCCTTTTTCCACTTGGGTATTTTGCCAGGGATCTTGCTCATACTTACCACTATGTTCGATTGGCCACACCCGCACATCGGCAGCATTAACTTTTACGACCATTGGTTTTGGATCTTTATAACTGGCTCCGAGCAACAAGCCAGATAACAATAAAATCAGGAGAAACTTTTTCTTTTTAAGGTTCAAACTCATTCTCCTTCGCCTTAATTCCATGATGAGTTTCCGGTAATCGCTTCTTATCATCATTGCTGCTTATATTATACCGCTTTTATAGTTTACTGGCAATGGTATTTAATGCTCTAAAACTTCTTTAAATAGCAGGGGGGCTGCCATAGGCAGCCCCCCCTGATTCACAACTTAATCACTGGTTAATATCTGGCTATTTCCTTATTGCTGCTGTCCATCACCACTACTTGACCATTGGTCATAGTCTTGGCCGTCATTAATATTTGGCCGCTATCATCTTTGCAGATAGCGCTGCCATCAGCGCTTTTTTCGAAAAGCACTGTCTTTAATGGCTGGGTTTTGTCAAACAAGTCCATTTTCATTCTGTTTTGGCCGTAAAAAGCCATGACTGCCTGCTTATCTTCTACTGAGACTACCTTAATAGTCTTGCCAGTAGCGGCAGTGACTGGATTTTTGCCGGTCCAGAACTCTATGGAATTGATCACAATAGCATCAACAAAGGAACAAACCCCGTATACCGGGACAATATTCATCACCAGGAATACTACTTCATTGACCCATTTATCTCCTACTTCCCCATTCCATTTCCACAGTTTTCTGGTGAGCTGGAAGGAACCATAACACCCGGACAGGACAAAAGAAAATAAACAAATAACTAACACTAAGCTAATGAGTTTTTTCATAATTGTCACCCCCCCCCCCTAAAATTACATTATAGGCATGGTTATTCTAATCAAAAAAGAGCTGAAAGTCCACTCTTAAATTGCTTCCCTGACGGTTAAACTGCAAAAACAGCCTAAATCATGGTCTTTTTAATAGCGGTATAAACCTCCTGGAAATCCTGGCTAAGGCAGTTATAATCAGCTATAGCTGACAGTCCACTATGGGAAGCGTTAAAGGAGATCGCATAGCCAGCCACCCTGGCCGCTGGCACATCAGTGGCGGAATCGCCGACAAAGATGGCCTGCTCTGGAGTCAGCCTGGCTTTTTTTAGTAACCTTTTAAATACCCTGCCCTTTTCCCCATGAGCCACCTCTATTTTTACCCGGCCGGTTATTCGCCCCTGTCTGACATAGAGCTTATTACAGACGCAATAGTCCACTTGCAAGTCTTTTTTTACCCTTAACGCCAGCAGGTCCAGCCCGGTGGAAATAATAGCCAGTTTGAATCCCAGCGCTTTTAGTTTATTAAGTACTCTTTTGGCATTCTTACTATACGGGATAGCCTCTAAGTGCCTGACAATATGGTCCACCGGCAGGTTTGCCCAGCGCTGGGCATCCAACTCACAAAAACGACGATAACTGATCCTGCCTTTAAGAAACTGCTCCTGGTAACGGCAAGCATCGGCATTCCACATCCCCAGCTTTTCATGGATGAGCTGCCAGGAACTCACATGTTGCGTCAGCGTCCCATCCATATCAAATACCACTATTTTATATTTCATTGTTTTTACTGCCATCCGCCATCTGCCATCCGCAGTCTGTATTTGCCGCTAACTGCCCGCAGGCCGCAAAAATATCAGCTCCCCGGGACTCCCTGATCGTCACCGGAATTTTACGGCTTTTCAACCAGGCCTCAAATTGTTCCATGGAGGATTGACTGACTGGCTGATATTTCAGCTTTGGGAACGGATTAAACGGCAATAAATTCACTTTCCCTTTTAATTCGTGAGCGATAGTCGCCAACCGCTGGGCATCAGGCAAAGTATCATTGAAATTCTTTAAAAGAATATATTCTAAAGTAACAATGCGGCCAGTTTGATGAAAATAATCCGCACAGGCTTTCAACACTTCTTTTAACGGATATTTTTTATTGATCGGCATTAGTTTGGTGCGTTGTTCATTGGTTGTGGCATGCAGGGAAAGAGACAAGTTTACCTGATAGTTAAAGGTGGCCAGCTTGGTGACCCCGGGCAGGTAACCGGCTGTAGAGATAGTGATCCGGCGCGCTGCTATTCCCGGCCCTTCATCGCTATTGATAATCTGGATCGCTTTAATTACCTGGTCATAATTCTCCAGAGGCTCACCCATGCCCATAAAGACAATATTGGTTATTTTTGTTTTTGCCTGCCGCTGCACATACAGGAGTTGGTCTACGATCTCTGCCGCTGTCAGATGCCGGACAAAACTTTTCAGGCCGCTCGCACACATGCCGCAGGAGAATTTACACCCCACCTGGGTGGAAACACACAGAGTACGGCGCTCACCAGCCGGGATAAAAACAGCTTCTACCTGATTACTGTCATGCAATTTGAGCAGGTATTTGCGTGAACTATCCTGGGAAATATATTCTTTAACACTGGCAAAAGCATTAAGCTCGTAATTTTCAGCCAAAGCCAGTATGACTTCTTTAGGCAGGTTATCCATTTCCGCAAAGTCCCGAGCCCCTTTTTTATAAAGCCAGTGAAAGACCTGGGTAGCGCGAAAGCCCGGTAATCCTAACCGCTTAAAATCTTCCTTAAGTTCCGGCAAAGCATATTCTTTTAATAATGGCAACTGGCGCCGCCTTTTTTCCGCAAATATTCCTGGTGGTAATCTTCAGCTGGCCAGAATTCAGCAGCTGCTGCTATTTCCGTAACAATTGGCTCCTGATATCGGCCCGAGTGCTGCAGGTCTGCTTTAGACTCGAGAGCAGC
>CAYTYR010000021.1:0-27421 GCA_964441745.1 uncultured Clostridia bacterium | reverse complement strand
TCTGCCCTTCTTGCCCTATCCAGATCTTCTTCCTCTTTCATCATTTTGATGAAGTCTCTTTTCTTCTTTCTCGTCTATTCTGGTTTTTTAATCCCGATTTTAGAGTTAACTAACTTATCGAGACTACTGGGATACCCTAATGCAGCAGCAATCTCATATCTCTGAGTGGCAAATTCGGTCAAATGTATCGTTTCATCGAATTTCCCAATTTGATAATTCAGATATCCCAATAAGGGGCTCTTTCTTTTACCCATGAAGGTAATTTGCGCCAGCGATATATCTCTGCGATCAATGAAATTTGCATGTTCAAACCAAAAGGGCAAAAGGCCACCTTGTTTAGGAATATATTCAACTTGATATTCCTGCCAATCGTTACTGTTAATTTCCACCTTACCTATTATTTCGTGCAAATTATCAGTTCCGGTGGCAACATTCAAAATCGGCCAGCCATCATTGAAAACAGCCTTAGCTTTCACCCTAATAATAGTTTTTTCTTCTTTTTTTAAAGCCACTTTGGTTAATACAAAAAAACCACCCCCATTAAGCATTGTTCCATTAGACAATTGGATTCCACCACCGGAATAGCAATTGACCGTATCAAACTTTTGCCAATTATAGTATGTACTTTTAGCTAAAACTAAAACAAATCCTACTACTATTATTGCAGCTATAACCAATTTAATGGCTTTTTTCGAATTAAATATTTCCAGCGGTTGTTTTTCCTGTTTGACATAGGATATCGCTAAAATAACAAATATTATGACAAATAATATAGTGAGAAAATAGGTAGTATCTGTTGGCTTTTGAAATGAGGGGAACAATACTGTTAGGTTCGGCAAAATATTAAGCGCATATAGGAGATCAAGTATCTCATTGCGGCCAGTAATATTGTTTGGGCTATGGACTCGTATTTGCGGAATTAATAGCAATATATAGTACATCCCCAATGACCACAACCAGGCGACAAGTAAAACTAGCTTAACCCATAGTTTCTTATTATAGGTTAAATATACACCTGTAGCTATGCTCAATATCGGGATTATGGCTACAATATATCGTGGAGCTGGAGATCCTCCTAAACTAGACCAAAGGCCAAAAGAAGATACTATGACATAATAAGGTACAAACATTGAAACTAATACCATAAAAACTCTTTTATTATATCTAAGTAAACTAATCAAACCTAAAAAGCTAACTAAATACACAGGGGCATAAATCAATAGACCGCTTTCTTGATCCAGCAACTGTCCCGCTAGTCCATAAAAAGACTGTGTAAACTGTACCGGTAACAACATCATTAATCCAATTAAACGGATGGTGCGTGCTAGGTTATTAAATATTCTATCATATAATATTAATATACTTAGTCCTGCCAAAATAAACCCTAAAATTAGTAATATAAGTTTATAGTTTCTGCGATTTTTATAAATTATTATCACTATTGCCAGAACAGCAATAGAGGCATATCTTTCTTTAATGAAAATTAAAACTAGGGAAGAAAGTAATATCCAGAATAGGTCCTTAAAATTACTTTCTGAGCTAATTAATAACTTTTTCATTAAATATATTACCAATACAGCTCCTGCAATTTCTGTATATAGAAGCATTGAATATATACCCAAAGGGCAAAGAAATGTACAGGCTAACATACTAAAATAACTACTTTTAGATGACTGGGTTATTCTAAAAGAAAGTATAAATATATTTAGAGCTAATAATGATCCCAATAAATTCATTATCAAAGTAGTACCGAAACGACCTCCTAACAGCATACCCGGCATTAATATTAGCGACAATCCTGCATGTACATATTTCCCTTTCCAAGATGTCCAGCTAACATCTGTATGATAAGACGAATTATCTATATTTATAATATTTGAGGTAATATCTAAATCATTATCTTTAATAATACTCTGTGTTTGTAATAAATAAATAGTCTCATCCCCATCAGTGTAAAAAGCGGCATTGACCCAGGGGGTTATCAGGAGATACACCGTGAAAACACTTAAGAATATTGTCCATTTCACGGCTTTGCCGGGTTGTATATCCTGTTGTTCCTTGAGATTCTGCCAGAGGAAGATAAAATAGATAATACTTTTTACCACTAAGGTGCCGAGATAGAAGTTGCCCAAGAGCATATGGGTATTAATAGTCTTTACCATTAACTCGGTAATAATAAAAGCCGGCAGGACTAGCAGTGTATATCGGTCATATTTCAGGTATTTTTCTATTTCTTTATTAAATCCTAAATGATTATTTGTTAAGTACAGAAAATTGAAAAATATGAACATCAATGGCAGCCAGGCTGGGGCATAGAATACCCGCCACATATCGTAATAAGAATGGAAAGCATAATTGGAAAAACCTTTCCAATGCCAAATAAATGCCATAATAAGACCGGAAATAACAGCTACGCCAGAAGTTATCTTGATGACTTTCTTCGTACTGTTTTCCTGGACGTTGGTCAGAGATTTCCAGTATATGGCGATAAACAACAAAGCTCCGAAAATATATATAGTCCCTTTGAAGATCTGGTCCTTATTTTTCAGCAACACCTCTCTGACTCCGGCTGGAGCAACTGTTAGGTTATTTAAGGCTAAAGCATTGCCACCATATTGGAAGACGCGGAATTCCACCTTGGTATTATCTTCCGGGACAGCATAAACAAGTGAAATATCCTGAGGATTTTGTTTTTTAAAGGTATCCTGTACCAGGTCGATCCGCGTATTATTTTCCGGATGATCGAGGACATTAACATCACAAAAACCCACTTGCCTATTGGCAAGTTGATTACACAGATTAGAAGGCTGATTACGCAGATTAGAGCTTTGCGGTAAATCATTTGACTGTAATTTATAAGTGACTTTATAGTTCCCTTTGGCCAGTGGCAGATAAGGACCATACGCCAAAAATCCATGCTTCCCATCTCCTTTTATGGTATGCGTAGCTTGGTCGATCATCCCTATCTGGGTGGACATAGGTAGCTTGCCGGCAAGAATATCCAAGGTGGAACTGTGCTTATACCAGAAGTATTGCGTAAACAGCAGGAGTACGATAAAAGAAATGCTCCATTTTATTTTTACTTTAAGTACTTTCTTTGCTACATAGAATAAAACAGCAAAAACTACTGCCCCAACCAGCAGGTAAAGATAGGTTTCTATGAGCAGCGGCTTAAAAAAAGCCCAGGTATACTTATGCATTAACGCTGACAACATCAACATACCTTTCTATGTATTTCTCCCAGAGGAACAGCTCTGTTACCCGTTTTTTGGCTTGTTCCCCCATCTGGGCTGTTTTCTTGGGATCAGCATGGAACCGGGCAATTTTGTCAGCTATCTGGCTGATATTTCCCGGATCCGCCAGGAAGCCAGTTTCCCCATCCACCACCAGCTCACTGGGTCCCCCGTGATTGGAAGCAATGGCTGGCTTGCTGAACAGAGCGGCTTCCAGGTAAGGAAGGCCAAATGGCTCATCAAAAGGAAGATAAACAATACCAGAGCACTCCCGGTAATATTTGAGCAGTTCTTGTTGGCTGACATAACCGCATAACTTGACTTCTTTTTCCAGCTTATATTTAAAGATCAAGTCATGTAAATAGCCGGACAAGGGCCCGTGTCCAATAACCGCATAAGTCAAACTGTCTAAACGATTATGCCCCTTGAGCAAGGCTATGGCCAATATTACATTCTGGATGTTCTTGCAGGGTTCCAAGCGGCTGACTGTGATGATCTGGTTACTATTGGCGACAAAAGAAGTGTTAGGCAGGTCATTGACCTTCACTCCTAAATAACAGGTGCTGACATGACTGCCCGGATAAATTTTCCTGACTTGGTCAGTTATGGCATCGCTTAAAGACAACACCCTATGGAAAGTACTGACCGCTCTTTTATCCATTTTCCGCAACAGAGGTTTGTACAGCTCTTTCCAGGCAAACTTTATTTTACTGGAAATTTTAATTGCTAATTTTTTATTCAGATCTGAGAATTCTACCTGCAGATTTTCCGGGGTATGGGTATTGCAGATATCATTGTAAAGAAAACGGGCTGGTTCATTGCAGGACCAGATAATCCTGGGAAGTTTTTTACGGCTCTTGATATTAGCCACCCCCACCCACAGAGAAGCTGGATAGTTATGTGGATTTACCAAGTCAAAACCGTCAAGCTGCTTACATAAGCTTCTGCTCGCAAAAAAAAGCTTCCATAGCTGGCTGTTTTTGGCCCAGGCAGGAATATTAATAGTCTTGATCTGTAATCCGGGAATATATGAGAATTTATCCTTCCACTCGGCAAAGTCAACACTGAAAAGAGTCACTTCCCAGCCAGGTTTTGGGGATAATTCCTGGCAAAGCCAATAAATAACGTTTTCCGCTCCGCCTTTTATTTTAAAATCAGGATGGACTATGGCTAATTTCATAGAAACTCCTAAAAACAGATTACACTGATTACAGAGATTATAAATACACTGATAAAATTAAATTTAATAAATTATTGCTATACTAGTCCAGTTAAAAACTTATTAGCGCTAATTATTCTAATATTATCTTTAAGAAAATCCGTTCCCTTTTCCTGAACCACAACATAATTAAAGGGAATTTTCAATTTTTCTCTGAAGTATTTCAAGGTTGTGGGTATCTCTTTATAGGATTTCTTCACTTCTACGGAAAACCATGGTTTATTATCTATGGCTACCAGAAAATCAACCTCTCTTTGCTCCTTATCCCTAAGATAATGCAGTTTTGCTTTATACCCCTCAACATCATGAAGGTAATTGCAATATTTAAGCAAGTGTGAAGCAATAATATTTTCCAGTCGGCTATTTTCATCAGCAACTTCTGACCAATCCCATAAATAGAGCTTAGGTTCCTTCCGAATTGACTTGATTAGAGTGCTCTGAAAAGGATAAATTCTGTAATGATAATAAAAACGCTCCAAAATATCTATCCAATGAGACAGAGTTTTATGGGTTACATTCAAATCTTCTCGTAAAGAGTTTAAAGAAAACAAAGAACCTACTTTATCAGGTAATAGCTCTACTAATACTTCCAAAGCAGATAGGTCTCGCAGGTTTTCAACATCTCGAATATCTTCTCGTATCAGCCGATCAACTCTGCCATTATGCCAGCGCCGCAGTTCTTTTTCACTCTGCTTGATAAATACTTCCGGGAATCCTCCAAAAAGATATAGATTCTCAAAAATCTCCATACTCTCCTTATTATCAGGAAAGAACTCAAGTTCTTTGAATAATTCTATCTTTTTCTCTTTTCCCATTACTTCCGACAATGAAAAAGGATGAAGTCGAAAAGAATAATATCTTCCTAATAATGAATCTCCACCTTTTTTGAATATATCTAACCGGGCGCTCCCTGTAATAAGATATCTAAATCTATCTTTATTTTTATCATATTCACCTTTCAAGTAATTTTTCCAGTTTTTATATTTATGTATCTCATCAAAAATATACAATTCTTTTTCTGCAGGCAGAGCGCCTTTTAAAATAGCTTGCCGGTCTTGCCTGTTATCCCAGTTTAAATAAGAATACCTGGACGAATAGTACTTTATCCCTATTTGCTGCGACAAAGTAGTTTTCCCTACCTGTCTCGGGCCTGAAATAAAAACCATTTTTTCTTTTAAGTCGACCTTTACAAATTTATCAAGATATCTATTTAGCATACTGCCCCCTGCATATTAGGCTACTACATATTATACCATAGTATAATAAATAGTCAAGCATTTTATACTTCGGGGAAATAAAAAGGACTATAAGTATTTTCCGATTATTGCCCGCAAAATGTTATATAATTTCTCATTCTTAAGGCGCAGAAGCCAGCAAAGAGTCGGGTAACTGGTGATCACTTTGTTAAATATGGTCTGGTCAATGCCTTTAAGGACCTGTTTAAATCCGTTAATGGACTTGAAGCTGACTCCTTTTTCCCTGAACCACTTTGGCACCAGGAAAGTATTGACGAAAACCACCAGGTTCCTTCTCTTGAATGCCAATAATTTATCTTTTGGCAAGCCGAGAGCTACTCCATGCTCATAGATTCGTGTAAATATCTGTATTCCCTTCATGGCTTCCTGGAAATCCTCGCGGGTTCCTTCATTAGCCGCATGGTATCTGCCGGTGAAATGGCGCCCTTTAAGATATCCTACCCGGCCCGAGATAATAAAGCGGAACAACGCTTCGTAATCCGGACCGTAGGTATCAGGAATAAAAACTTGCAATTCTTTGGCTTTCTTAATGTTAAAAATAGCGCCGCTGGAGAAATTCAGGAACAGGTGATGCTGGCCAAATTTCTTACCGCCGTGCTCCAACCACCAAATAGTGTCAGTGATTGCAGGGATTTCCGGATCGTAGACCAGCTCTTTTGTGACCCCCTGCCCTTCATCCTTCTGCAAAGTGCTGCCGGAAATTACGATATCCAGCTTTTCCCTTAGCATTAGCTCAACACCCTTTTTTAAATGCTCCCTGTCTTCCAGGTAATCGTCATCGCACAGCAGTTTCCCGTATTCCCCGGTGGCATAGTCATAAAGCAGTTTCTTCCAGTTAGGGATGACGCCTAGATTCTTTTCGTTGCGGTAATACCTCACCCTCTTGTCCCCGGCATATTGTTTCATCATCTCTGGGGTATCATCAACCGAGGCGTTGTCAGATACTACCACTTCCAGGTCTGGATAGTCCTGTTTCAGCACTGATTCTATGCAGTCTTTTAGCATGACTGAGCGGTTATAGGTCGGGATCAGGATACTGATTTTAGGATAATCCATTATTCAACTCTTTCTTTGTGTGCCTGGCTTGCAGTTTGGCAAATGTTTTGTTACTTACTGCCAAGCTTAACAAGAGCGCCCCGAAGTTTTGCGGGCGGCTATAGATGCCGAGCATCAGTAGCGGATGTGTGACTAATCCGCGCCACAGGAACCTTAGCGCTTTTAGCTTATTGGTTTTGGCCAGGTTATAGTAGTACCCTTTAAAAAAGGTCTGGCGCCATTTCTTTTTCCACTGCCGCAATTCATTTTTCTTATCCGGATGAAGCCCCAGGGCAAAATCATAGACCTGGTCATAGCACTGGAAATGGTCAAAGATCCGGTCCAGGCTGGCTTTATAGGTATCATTTTCTCCGTGAATACGATAGGCTACCCCGACAGACGGGGTAAAACCAACTTTGCCGGTCAGCAACAGCTTACCAAGCAGGACCGCATCTCCGCCAACATAATCTTCGCGCAACGCATTTAGTTTGATTGCCTCATCACGTTTAAAGAGAGCATTAGCGATATGCACCTGTACTGCCTTGTTTATATCCCAAAAATACCATCCCCCGGCAGTGATGCGCGGGCAGTTTTTTACAGTGTCCTCCTGCCGGTTTTCCAGTTCATACAAAAAGCGCAGATTGCCATGACACAATATTATCTCTTTGTCTTCACTCGCAATAGCCATACACTTGGTGACATAGGCTGGGTCCAGGAGATAATCATCACTACCAAGGACCATGAACCAGTCACCGGTTGAGTATTTATATAGCAGTTTTTCCCAGTTGCCGCGCGCTCCCTGGTTGTCTTCTGTGCGGTAGAAAAAAAAGCGTGGATTTTTTTTATATTTCTCAATAATTTCTAAGGTATTATCAGTTGAAGCATTATCTGATACGATCACTTCAAGCTCAGGATAATCCTGGTTAAGAGCGCTTTCGACCGCTTCCGGTAGATACTTGCCCCGGTTATAGGTAGGTATGGCAATGGTTACTTTCGGAATAGACATTAGACCTCGGTATCTTTAGGAAGAAACAACCTTACTCTTTTTTTTAATATATAAAACTGTTTGTATGGTATTACCGATAGTGGCCGGAGCCATCAATATAAGCTGTGCCAGGATCACCCCGGGTAATCCGTAAAGCTTCGCCAGCCACAAAGAGAGCGGGATAATGAACACAGTAGCCAGGAAGCTCCATAACAACTGCAGTTTCAGGTTATTGATGGCATTGAGAAAAACAGAGAAAGCATTACCCCAGGCATAAAAAAGAGCCCAGATCCCCAACAGGACGAACCAGGACGGTTCTTTAATCATCTTCCCTGTCCAAAGATGGATGAAGGGATTGCCCAGGTAGTAAAGGAAGATAATAAACACGGCAAAAGCGATCAAGGTGTAAATAGCCACACTCTTAAGGACTTTCTTGATCCAGGCCAGGTCTTTGTTTTCCGCTGCTTCGGTATAGGCCGGCCAGACCGCGCCTAATGAAGACAAATGGGTGATTACCGCGATAGTGCAGATCTTTTTAATCAGGTAATAATCCCCGGCCACAGCCAACCCGGTTGTCTTGCTGACGATAAATGGGTCGATGGAGAAGAAAATCCCCGCCGCAACCTGGATCAGTACAAACTGGGCACTCGTGGAAAAAAGTTCTTTGATCTTTTGGAACATGGCTGCTGGATTTAAAGCAATGAAAGTCCAGTGCCTTTTGACCAGAAATACCAGGAAAGAAATTACATAGATCAGTAATCCGGTAAAAATAAACATCATGGTAATAGTAACAAATGATGCCTTCAGCGGGACCAACACCACCAGCATCAACAGGGTAATTACCGGGCCCAACAGGGTAAAAAGTGAGTTTAAGTGACTTTCCTGATAGCTGTAAAACCCGGCTGAATAAGCCAGGGAAAATGGGATTGTGGCAAGTATAACGAAAATATTGGCAGTGAACAGAAATGAGCCCATCTTATCAATACTGGCCAGAGAGGTCTTAAAGAGCCACGGCCAAGGGATTAGCGGCTTAAATAAAAAAACAGTGATCATCAGAAATAGGGTTAATATAGAAAAACCGTAAAAAATAGAAAAGAAATAACTCTGGCTTTCTTTCTCATTTTTCTGCGCATAAAGCACAGAAAGTTTGTTTTTCAGGGAATTAGAGAATCCCAGGTCAAAACCGGCGAATAATCCCGGCATGGACATAACCAAGGCCCAAAGCCCGAATTCTTCTCCCCCTAAGTAGCGGGCGATGATCCCAGTGCTGACGAATCCCAGCAAGGCGCAAATAACCCGTGAGAACGCCAGGGAAGATGAACCAATCAGCATTTTTTTTGTTCTGGGGCTTTTTCGCCGGAAATATTCCATCATTGAGTCTTACCTCTTCCTGATCACGGCGCTGTTTTCTTTCTGATACAGTATTTCTAATTGCTGCCTAAGAGCATCAGCTAAAGGCGGATTATTCAAGTCATCCACTACCGCTACTTCACCGCTTTTAGCTGTTTCCAGCCAATTTTTTAAGGTCGGCAGTATTGGCCCAAAAACTTCACCATAATACTGGTCACTCATTCTTTCATCCATAAAACCTTGACGCATCCAGTTACCGATATTAGAGTGATGATAAATAAAGAATAGTTTATCCTTAATGTGATTCCTGGCCCAGTCAGTCGCTAAATATACCGGCTCTGTTATTCTTTCTACATAAACCGGTTTATAGTTTTCCAGCTTGTAAACATTAATGCCTTGCCAGAGGATCAGGCAGAGCCAGAAAACAGCCAATATTTTATGAACCGGTTCTCCAATGATCGGCTTTACTATGCGTAAAAAATATTTCCTGATCACTTGTAAAACACTAGCTAGATACAAGACCGCTAAATAGGGTACAAAATAGAGCACTTTATAGGCCTGATAATAGGAAAATATATTAAAATACCGCTTGAGAACAAAGAAAATACCGAAATAGAACAGGAAAATAAAAGTAAAAAATAATACCGCCGCATTAGCATAAGGACTAAAGCAATACACCACCAAACCGATTAGCGACCATACCAGGAACACTCCCCCTATCCGGTGATCTCCAAAGTCACCGAAATCCCAGAACCTAAAAGGAATGCAGTACCCTTCATGGTACATAATCCTTAGGCCTAATGTGGTCGTGCCGCCAGCTTTAAGATGCACTATGGCCAATACGGCCGCCGGCAATATGGCTATGATCATCTCACTGATCCTGGTTTTAAATGCTGTCTTCCGTTTAAACAGTAAAAATAGCACTAAGGGCAATAACACCAAGGGCAAATAGGAGGTATAAGCATAAGCTAATCCTATGGCCGCAAAATTAAGCGCCAATAAAACAAATGGCTTAGGGAGATGGTCATATTCAAACATCGCCCATAAGAAAGAGATCAGGAACAGATAACTAAAGATCATAGGAGCATGGAAGAACTGGTTGAAGGATAATTCATAATAGCCCCGGACCCAGAAGAGAGTCAAAATGACCAGGAAGGACATTAATTTACCGTCCTTGGTTAGATGAAAAAGCCGGTTAATCAAAGCATAAACCATAGCCGTAGTCAGGGCTATTGAAAATATCAATAACAACTGCAGCATCTTGATGGGTGGGATTCCACTCATTTGGGCCAGCATAGCTGTCACCAGATGATATCCAAACGGGTAAGAAGAAACATTGGATCCGCTCAAAAATCCCCGGTTGTAGATAAAATCTGTCCCGGCAAAATGGATCACGCAGTCATTACTGAAATTAATCGGCATCAGCGATGGCAATGATGGCTTGAGCAGCAGCCAGAAGATCACGCCAAAAACGCTTAAGAACATAACCGTATCAACAAGTTGAAACTGGATAATCGGTTTAGGCCATTTCAATACCTTACTTAGAAAGAGCACTAAAATAACTTCTATTCCCAACCAGACCATCTGGTTAGTTACCAGTATAGGTATTTTTAAAGCATCCAGATATTTGGCATTTAACGACATTAACGCAAAAAAAGCAACTACCGCCAATTGGATTAAAAAACTTATCGGGATGCCTTCTGGCACGATATCCTCTTCCTGATAAGCAATAATAGCGCCACTAATCTTATTTTGCCTGTACCGGCGATAAACATAAGCTGCCACATAAATTATAAAGATAAAGATAACCATTAGAAAATTATATTTAAGAAAGGAATTTTTCACGAGGCCAAGAGCTTGTCCGAGGCTATGCGACTGCAGGTGCATACCTTCCAGTATTAAATTATTCCCCCCAAAAAGTAAAACCCGGAATTCTGTTGCCGTCATGCTAACAGGCACATTGAAGCGTAAGGCTATCGTAGCAGGATTGTTTCTTTTAAAATCATGTACCGTAAACTCCCTGGACACATTCTTTTGAGGATAATTAGCCAAATTAACATCACAAACGCCAACCTTTTTCCCCAGATCCTTAAAATCAGTATCCTTTAAGCGTAAAGTATATATTATGGTATACTCACCTTTATTTAAAGGCAGATATGGCCCAAAGGCCAAATATCCTTGTTTACTGCCGTCCCCGGCAACATGATTCTGGTCATCAAAAGCCGAGATTTGGGAAAACATTTGGTATTTTCCCGACAGGATATCGATCCTGGATGACTGCCGGAACCAGTAATATTCCCCGGCAATGAGTACGATGGCCAGAACAATTAATAGCAGTTTCTTCATACTTTTCTCTCCCCTAAATCCCGCAGCCCGGTATAAGCTTTTCCGGCAGATCTGTTTTTCTTTCATTTTTTGCTGATAATATTATTAAAACCATCATAACTATAGCCAGCACAGGCGTAAGAAAAGTACCCAAGCTGAACATCCCATCAATAATAAAATAATGTTTAGGGATCAGCAGCAGCCCGAATAAGAGACAAAAAGCCAGATCATCTTTTTCTCCTGGTACAGTCAGGAACAACATTAACGGGAGATAAAGGTTGATCAATGTATAATCAAAAGACACATTAGGGAAAAAGATCATGGCCAGGATCAGCAATGTCCATTTGCGCCATTGTGTTTTTTCTATCTTGATCACATACCAGCTTAAAAGAAGGGAAAGGCCGGCTATGGCATAATTATATACCCTAATCAACAGGTTGATATCTTTAAATAAAGGATTAAACAGATTTAAGCTCTTGATGAGATTACAGAAAGTGTGATTGAAATGTACATCAAAGCCACCGGTCCTACTGCCATAATACATTGTTTTGAATTTATCCAGGCTGAAAAGAAAATGATCAATCACATCGCTGACCGGTATTTGAGTTTTAGAGCTAAGAAAGAGCAATCCGGCGAAAGTAAAAAAAGCCGCCGCCGCCATTCCCCAATAAAAATCTTTATAGCGTTTTTCACTCAGGAACAAGACCAGTAAAATAGCTGGATATAGTTTCAGGCTTATCGCCAGTGCCAGGACAATGGCTGAAAGAAGATATTTTTTTGTTTGGAAAAGATAAAGAAACAAAGCCAGGATCAGAAAAAGCAGTCCTTCGATATTACCCCGGTCTAATAAGAAAAACAAGGGATATGAAAGTAAAACTGTGAAAAAAGCAAATAAATAACTTCGGGAGCGGCTGAAAAGAAAAATCAGAAAAGCGATGGACACCAAAGCTATAAATACCTGCAAACTTACCTTGGCGGAAAGCATGGTTAAAGGATAAAGCGCAATAAAAGTGAATGGGAAATATACAGCGGGAAGCTCTCCCGCAAATGGATCCTTCCCCTCCTTCAGGCCAGCCACGTAATTATAAGTCTGGTCATAATCCCCGTATCTTACCAGGGAATCGAAAAGGAAAGAATTATGAGGCGGTCCGTATTTGTTGATCTTTGACTGGAACAAATGATAGCCCAGGCTGATAATCATGCCAGCCAGGCAAATATAAACAAAAAACCTCATTTTTCTGGAAGTGGTTAGGTCCTTGAACCGGATTTTCTTAAAGTATATAAAAAGCGGCAGGCCACCTAAAATCAAGGTAAAATTGGCTAAAAGAAAAGCATCATGAATCCCCAGGGACTTCACCTTAAGCCCTTTTACCGTGAAATTATTATTACCGAAAGAAAATACCCGTAATTCTATTCGCGGCTGACCTTCCATCACCCGGAATTTAACTATTATCTCTCTTTCTGCTCCTGGAGTGAAATCTTTTGTGTTCAGAGTAGCTGAACTGTTCACCCTGGGATCATCCAGACTGGAGGCATCGACATAACCGAAATCTCCAGTAGCGCAGGTATTTTCAAGTATCTTAAATCTGGCCACATAATTACCTGGTTTTAGTGTCCAATACGGGCCATACAAAAGAAATCCGGACTTATTATCATTATGAATATTGTTCTTTTTATCAAAACTTGATATCTGTGAATAAAAAGGGAATCTACCTGAAAACATATTAGTTGATGAAGTCGCTTTGTAGAGCACTATCTCCGCGACTATTAAGACAACCATAATTAATAATAGTTTTCTTTTCCGGGGGATGGACCAGAGCTTTTTCCAGGGGATGCTAAAGAGCAGGATAAATACTGCCAGTATGGACAGGTTCACTAAAATAGCTTTACTTTTCTTTTTGCCGGGTAAAAGGTCTGCCGGGTAAACTTTAATCGCTTCCAGTTGTAAGTTATTGCCGGCATTTTGCTGAACACGGTATTCCAGTTTCGGGTATCCCTCAGGTATATTGACTTTTACTTTTACCGTAAGCGGATTATGCCGTTTGAAATCCTTTAAGGTAAAAACCGAACTGCTGTTATGATCCTGATGATCTATAACATTTATATCAGCATACCCTAGCTGCTTCCCCGGTTCATCTTTTTGATCCTGATTAAGCAGGCGCAGTGTATATTCAACCCAATATTTTCCCTGAGGTAAAGTCTGGTATGGTCCATAACAAAGAAAACCCTGCTCTCCTTTACCGGTTATCACATGATTAACCGGGTCTATTACCCCTACCTGGCTGAACATATTAAATTCTGGAGTTAAAATATTAGTAGTCGCTTTATTTTTTATAATAAAATACTGCCAGATATTAAAGACAACTAAAAGCAGGATAAAATATATTAGAATTCTAAGCTTGCGCTTGAAAATCAAATTCGTATATCTCCTCTTACAAATTTATCTTTTCTCTTATCACTACAAAGGGTTTCTTGCGGACCTGCGAGTGGATAGCGCCGACATATTCACCGATGATGCCGAGGAAGAATAATTGTATCCCTGAGAAGAACAGAATTAACACAACTACTGTTGCAATACCAGCTGCCTGGAAACCAGGGAAGAATATTTTCATAAAAACATATAGTACCGCTAAAAGGAAACTTAAACAAGCCAGGATTATTCCGGTGTAGGTGCAGAACCTAATCGGGACTATCGAATAGCTGATGAACGTATTGATCGCAAAATCAAAGAGATATCCTAAATTGCTTTTTGACTTGCCGCGAGGCCTGGCCCGTCGTTCATAATTAATACCTATTTGTTTAAAACCGATAGTGCTGATCAAGCCGCGCACATACGGCTTATAATCGTCAATTTTAACCAGTTCATTGACTACTTTGCGGTCGACCAGGCGGAAACTCCCGGCATTTTGGGGTAAAGGTTCATCGCTTAATTTATCCGCCAGTTTATAAAACAACTTGCGCATAAATAACATCACAAAATTATCCTGGGTTTTGTTCCTGACCCCATAAACTACATCATACCCGTCTTCCCAGTATTTGACAAACTCGGCTATTAACTCTGGAGGATCTTTAAGATTAGCTTCATAACCAAGGACAGCATCGCCAATGGCATGCTGATAGCCGACAAATTCGGTTTTGATCGGGCCAAAGTTTTTAGAATAGGAAAGGATCTTTACCCGTTTGTCCTTAGCCGCGATCTCTTTTAATACTGTTAGGGTATTATCACTGCTGCAATTATCCATAAAGATGTGTTCATAGTCATACCTGCCCTGCAATTTTCCGAACTCATTTTTAATTACCTCATAAACTTCCTTAACAGTGGCTTCCTCATTATAAACCCCGGTAATGATCGATATTTTTTTCATAATCGCTCCATGAATTTAGTGACTGTACCGGCTATATACGCCAGTTTTTCTTTGGTAATACCGGGATAGACACCAATCCAGAATAAGTTATTCATTACCAGGTCAGTATTATCCAGTTTCCCCACTACCCGGTATTTCATCCCTTCATAGGCCGGCTGTTTGGTCAAATTCCCGCCAAAAAGCATGCGGGTAGCAATCTTATTTTTCTCCAAATGATTAACAATATCAGCCCTGGTGAAAGGCGCTTTCTCTTTGACCATGACCGGAAATCCGAACCAGCTTGGCTCAGATTGCCTGGTGGCTTGCGGTAAAATAAAATAAGACTCATATTTTTTAAACAGCCTGCTGAGGAATGCGAAATTATCCTGCCTGGCTTTAATAAAAGCCGGTAGTTTTTCCAGTTGGGCCACCCCTATTGCCGCCTGCATATCAGTAACTTTCAGATTGTACCCGATATGGGAATAAGTGTATTTATGGTCATAACCAAACGGCAGTTTACCTAATTGCCAGGAAAACCGGCGCTGGCAGGTATCGTCATGCCCAGGCTCACACCAGCAGTCCCGGCCCCAATCCCGGAATGACAAGATCAACCGGCGCAATAAGGGATCATTAGTAGCCAAAGCCCCGCCTTCTCCCATCGTAATATGATGAGCCGGATAAAAGCTAAAGGTCGCGATATGGCCAAAAGTACCGGTAAACTTACCTTTATATTTTGAGCCTAGGGCATCGCAATTATCTTCCACGAACCATAGGTTATGTTTCCTGGCAAACCGGGTGATCGCTTCAATATTGACGGGATTTCCCAGGGTATGCGGCACAAAAATGGCTTTAGTTTTTTTAGTCAATGCTTTGGCTAAAAGTTCGGACTGGATATTATAGGTCCCCAGTTCGACATCAATGAATACCGGGACCAGGTTATTCTGAAGGATCGGATTCAGGGTAGTCGGGAAACCGCAGGCCGTAGTGATCACTTCATCTCCCGGCTTGAGCTGTCTTTCTTTCAGTAAAGGAGAAGTTAAAGCGGATATTGCCAATAAATTAGCAGAGGAACCGGAATTAGTTAACAGGGTATATTTCACTTTGAGGAAATCAGCCAATTTTTGCTCAAATTCCTGGGCGTACCTTCCCGCAGTCAGCCAGAAATCAAGCGAAGCATCTACCAGGTTAACCAGTTCTTTATCATCATATATCCGGCCGGCATAATTGATCAAAGATTTTCCCGGGACATAAGGATTCTTTTTCTTAGTTTCTTGGTAATATTTCCTGACTGCTTTCAAAACTTCTTTCCTGCTATTCTCTGCTGTACCCATTATTCCTGTCTCCTTCTCAAATTATGCTGTTTTCCAATTGCTGTAAGGCTGTTCTGATCTCTTCCGGTGTCACATCACCGGCCTTCATCATCTTGTACTGGCCACCCAGCATTACCAGCGGCAGGCCTGTACCAGTCCGTTTTTTATCCTGCTTCATGGCTTGCACGATCGCTCCCTCAGCCAGATAGGCTTTCTTCAGCTTTACCTTCACCGCCGGTAAAAACAACTTTTCCCGCAGGAAGGATTCCAATCCCGGTGACAGCAATCCCCGCTGCCTGGCAACCAGGTTAGCCACCGCCATTCCCAACAGGACAGCCTGACCATGCGGTATCTTGAATTTAGAGGCAGTCTCCAAGGCGTGCCCGACGCAATGTCCATAATTCAACAAATTCCGCCGGCCACTGTCAAACTCATCAACTTCTATATAACTCTTTTTGATCTGCAGGGAATTTTTAACCGCTTTATTTATCGCCGCGGGTTGCTTGGCCGTGATTTTACTAAATTCCCGCAGTATGGTCCTGGTACTGGCAACTCCGCCCATAACATGAAGTTTGATGATCTCCCCTATCCCGCTATAAAAATCGACTTCCTCCAGGGTCTGCACAAAATCCGTGTCAATCAATATTTCGTGAGGCGGGAAAAATGTCCCGACCAGGTTTTTATAATTTTTGTAATTAAGCGACGTTTTACTACCGATACAGCTGTCAGCCTGGGCCAACAACGTCGTTGGTATGAATAACCAGGTAATCCCACGATACAGGGTTGAGGCCAGGAATCCGGTCAAGTCCTGGGTAATGCCTCCCCCAATAGACACCAGCAGGAGATTTCGTTTAGCCGCACGCTCCATTAAAGCATCATATAGCCACTGGACCGTGTTTAGGTTTTTCTTTTCTTCCTTTATTGGCAAGACAATGACCTGCGCCTGGTCCAACCGAGCCAAAGCTGTACCAGAGTACAAGGACCACACATTTTCATCGATAACAAAACAAACCGGCTGTTTGCCTTTTTGGACCGTACCTAGATAATCCCGTGTTTTCCCGAAAGAAGCCTGGTAATTACGGATATTGGACTTAATCTTAATTACAGGCATATGAAACCACCGTCGGTAACGATCACTTGGCCGGTAATATAAGTATTCCTGGCTGAGCTTAAAAATGCTACAACTTCGGCGATCTCGCCAGGCTCTGCCAGACGTCCCAGCGGGATAGAATTCCTGATCTTTTCAATTTCAGCAGCCGAATTATTTTGCTTGGTCAGATCGGTATTGACATAACCGGGAGCAACAGCGTTCACCAGCACATTATACGGAGCTAGTTCGACAGCCAAGGTGCGCGTCATACCATTAAGACCAGATTTAGTCATGGAATAAGTTACTCTCCTGGGCTTAGTAATGGTTCCCCAGATAGAGCTGATATTCACAATCCGGCCATATTTCCGCTCTACCATACCCGGGGCAATAGCCCTTACCAGGCGCAAAGGAGCCACCAAGTTGATTTGCATCATTTGTTTAATTGTCTCGTCACTTACTTCAATACCTGAACCCAGGATATTGATCCCGGCATTATTAATCAGGATATCAATAGGCTTCCTTAATGAAGCTAAATACTTATCTACAGATTTGTCATCAAGCAGGTCCATTTCTTCCATGGGAGGCGCTATGACTTCTATATCTTCCTGACGCAATCTTTGAGCAATGGCCTGCCCAATTCCCTGGGAAGCGCCTGTTACAAAAGCTATCTTATTTTTCATGGTCAGCCCCTAACATGATTATTTCCCATATTTCAGCTTAATTAAGCTATAGATATAAGAAAAAGCAAAAACAATGAGATTTCGTTTAGTATGCCCGAACATGCGTTCTTTAAAAGTGTATGGTATTTCCTTTATGGTCAGGTCAGGCTTTTGTTTTTTTAATTTAAATAATATCTCTTCAACGATATCAAAATTATTAGAATACAGATGCAGGTTTTTGAGCCTTTCAGCCTGATAAAGCTTAAAGCTGTTGGAGACATCCTGGCATTGCAAATTTAATACTTTGGAATAGACGATATTAACGATCTTGCTCATTAGTATCAGCACAAAACTATTATCCGTCATGCCCCCGGCTATATACCTGGAAGCGATCACGACATCAAAATCTCTGCTGTACTCCATTAGCCGCGGAATAAACTCCGGGGTATGAGAGCCATCGGCATCCATGAAAATGATCTTTTGGCCCTGGGCATATTTGATCCCGGTACGTACCGCATCCCCATAAAAATCACTCTTTTCCCGGGAGCGGTAATTTACATTATTGGCCAGGCACACTTCCCTACTGTTATCCTTAGATGCCATGGTATCAATGACATTGATCTCATACTTAATGGACAATGTATCCAACACGGATTTCAGCCTGGGCAGAATTATCCTCAAGTTTTCTTCTTCGAGATAAGCGGGTATAATGACGCTTAAATCAAATTCCGGCATTAACATTTCTCCCCTTTAATCCATACCAGCATTTTCCTGATACCGGTTATCTTATCAACCCGCGGTTGCCAGCCCAGGAGGCGGTTAATCTTGGATATATCAGCTACAAACACTTTTTGGTCACTGATCCGCGGCGGGAGTTTCCGGTACCTCAATTTAATATGTAGTTCGTTCTCTAAAATATCAAATAATTCGAGGAGTGATAGGCTGTTAGCCATACAGCCACCGATATTAAACGCCTGGCCCTGGATCGCTTTGATCCCTTTGGCTGCTTTCAGATACAGCGATACCAGGTCATCAACATAGAGAACATCCCGCACCTGCTTACCGTTCCCGGAAATGGTAAAAGGACCCTTGGCAACTCCTTTTTTTTGCTCCCAGGCTTGCTGGCAAAACCAGCCGATCCAGCCTTGGTCAGCAGTAGCAAATTGCCGCGAACCATACATTGAAGAATGCCTGAAAACAACTGTTTTAAGCCCAAAAATACGGTGATAGTCAAGCATATACTGGTCAGCGCTGCCTTTAGACGTGCCATATGGAGAATGAAATTCCAGCGGAATGGTTTCAGGGAACCCTTTAGCATAAGCAGGAGCAACATAACGTTTAGGTTTTTCGATATAACAGGTCCATTCCAGATCCCCATACACTTTATTGGTTGATGAGTAGATAATGGTACTGGCAGTGGAATACTTCCTGACTGCCTCCAGGACATTTAAAGATCCTAAGGCATTGACCTCAAAATCCATTCGAGGATTGCTGATGGACGTAGTCATAGCTACCTGGCCAGCCAGATGATAAATAAGTCCTGGTTTTTCTCTCTTGATAACCTTTTCCACCTCTGCCTGGTTCCTGATATCCTGATGGATGAAGGTACAATTTCTTTTCTTTCTCAACCAGGCCAGGTTTGCAGTAGAACCATAACGGGAAAGATTATCAAAGATAATTAATTCTTTGCCTTTGGGTATTGCAACAGCCAGGTTTGAACCCAGGAAACCGCATCCGCCGGTAATTAATATTTTCATTGAGGCAATCCTTTCTTTTCAATGGCGATCATTCTAGCCAATCCCTCGGATAGGGGGATTTCCTGGCGCCAGCCCAGCGCGGCTAATTCAGACAGGTCCAGCCGGGGATCCATGACTTCATTTTCCCGGTATGGGATAGCCCCGAAATTCAGCCTGGTCTGACTGTTATTGGTCAGCTTCTTAGCCATTTCCACAAATTCCCGGATCGTAACTTTCTCTCCTGATCCGACCTGGTAATTATAAAATCCTTTAGTTAAAGAATTGCTATACCCAATGATCTTGATAAAAGCTTCTACCGCGTCATCGATGTAAATAAAACTTCTTTTCTGTTTCCCTTCCGTCAGGTCGATCCGGTCAACCTTGTTTACGAGTTTATGCACGATATTCGTGACGAATTTTGAATCATCATCGTGCGGTCCATAGAAATGTTCCAACTCAATGTTAATACAGACACTATACGCGGCATAAACCTCCAGCCATTGCCGGAATTGGCTCTTGGATAGGGTATAATAATTAATGCCTTTGTCCAGTATCGTGTCGGTATTGATAAAACAATTTATTTTATATTTTTTACCCAGCTCCAGCAACCGCAAAGGAAGCAGTAAGTTAGCTTCCATGATTTCCAGGGGATTGGATTCTGCCCGGCCGTAATTAGTGGCGCAGTGAATTATTTTATGGATCTCATGTTCCTTGATCACCTTTTCCAGATCCACCCTGTCCAGGTCATAAAATTCCAAGCGACCGGCGAGATCCTTGATCCGGTTGATATTTGAGCTGCTTCTTTTTAAAATAATTAAAGAGTAATCCAGGTCAATGATACGGCGCAAGATATTACTGCCTAAAAAACCTGTCCCACCGGTAAAGAGCAGCGTCTCTTTCATTTTTTAAATCTTTCTTCCAGCATCGCGATTCTGTTATCATCTTCTTCAGCAATCGCTTTATAATAGTTACGCTTGTTTTGCAGCCAGGCGAGCTCGAACTCTACGGCTTTGGAAATCCCCTTATCAGCTTCCTTTCCCAACGCCTGCGGACACTGGAAACAAATCTTCCTGGTTTCATACCGGTCTAAGGTCCCTTTAGGCAGATCAAGCAAGAATGGTAGTGAGTCAACCGCTATAGCTCCGCCTACTACACAGGTTAATTTTTGTTTCTTGGCCTGGGTTAACAGGTCTTTGGTCATATTAAATACTTTTTCACTATTTACTGCTTTGCGGTCCAGGCCCATTGAACCGGTAAAATCAACCCGTCCCATAACAATGCCATCTAGAATATTGATTTCCGGGATCTTCATCATTTCTGCAAAATTCTGATAAGCGGTTTCAGTTTCAATATTAATCAGGAACTCAACTTTTGCCTGTTCATCTTTGGGAAAAACAAGATTTACCGCGCGTAAATATTTTTGTAACGAAAACGCTGTTTCTACCATCGGAGCGACCAGGTATTCCACCCCAATCGAACGAGCATCATACATGTCCCGCACAGCCTCACAGCCGCCTATTTTTAAAGTGAGCGGTACTTTAGCGGCCAGGCAAATCTCTTTTAAGCGCATTAATTCTTCGGTCCTGGTTCCTTCAGCCTCAAACTCAGCTTTAACTCCGACTACATAATATTTTTCCTGTAATTCTTTCAGGATATTCACCATCTTCATTTCTGTCAAATTCATTTAATCTGCTCCTCTTGATTTAATCTGTGTAATCATCTTTAACATCTGTGTAATTTTTTTTAGATAAGCGCCACTATTTCACGGAGATAACGTTCTTCTATATGATCCATCCGTTCTTGGTCCGCTCTGCGGATCCCGGAATAGAACGAAGTTTTATTCTTGAGCCATAATAATTCCAGCCCTAAAGCTTTTAGTATGCTTTTTCCCGGATCTTTCATCAATGCTTTGGACGCGTCGAAGCATACTTTCCTGGTTTCATACCGGTCCAAGGTACCTGCTGACAGGCTTTTAAAGTATGGTATAGAATGGGCTGAAACGCCACCACCGATAGTACACATCAGATTTTTCTTTTTAGCTGTTTTCATGGTTTTGGTCGCTATTTCACTGACATCGTCATCATTAATTCCTTTTTCATCCTTACCCAGAGAAAAACACAGGTCTACCCGTTCAATATCAATACCTTTGAGCAGATCAATCTCCGGTATCGCCAGCATAGCTTCCAGATTATTACAAGCTGTTTTAGTTTCTATATTAGTAATTATTTCAAGATCTTTTAATTCTTCCGCCGGAAATACTTTTTTTACCGCCTGCAGGTATTTGCGCAGGGCATAAGCTGTTTCCACCATCGGCGCCACCAGGGAATCCACGCCAACAACCCTGGCCTCCAGCATATCACGGACTGATTCGCAGCCGCCTATTTTCAAGATCAAACCAACGCCGGCTTTCATGGAGATTTCCTTGAGCCGCAGTAGTTCTTCCAGCTTCGTGCCTTCAGCTTCAAATTCCGCCCTGATGCCGATCGCGCCGTAGCCATCTTTTAACTCTTTTAGGATATCCACCATTTTTAGTTCTAAATCATTCATGCTAACTCCCCCTTTTTTAATACTTAGGTTTAGGTTAAGGTTTAATAATACAAAGGTTAAGAAAGGTAATAATCTTAATATTCTTTTCACCTACCTCAACCTTAATCTCAACCTTTGTATTTAATTCTCTTCTAGCGGTTCGATGATCATGTTTTGCTTAAACTCTTCCCGCGGCAGGAACGGATACATATCCTCCAGCGGCTTGGAGATCATCCGTCCGTCAGGTTTCTTTTCTGAAGACACCCGGGGAGTAAATTTCTGGGTTGTTGACAATAACACTTCACTGAGCATTGGACCGGGTGCAGCCAGTATCTTTTCGATCTGTTCTTTGAGAGTATCCTGGTCAGATAGTAGTTGGGTCGGCAAACCATAGGCTTCCCCCACACTGAGAATATTCGGGAAGCATACACCGCTACTCGGGTCACAGGCCACATAATGGCCGGCGAAAAAATTATCCTGTGTCTGCTTGATCGAAATATAGCCGTTATTGTTAAGGACAAACAGCTTAATTGGTAAATTATATGTGATGATTGTTTGCAGTTCCTGGATATTCATCTGCAGGCTGCCATCCCCAGCCAGGCAAACTACCGGTTTTTTGCCGTTACCTATGCAGGCTCCTATCGCCGCCGGTAAGTCATAACCCATGGAAGCGCATCCTGAATTCCAGAATATTCTTTGTTTATCCTTGACAATTCCAGCCTGGAACAGAGTAACACAGGCAGTACCATTTCCAGCTACAACAGTTGCCGCTTCCGGCAAAGATTTGGTTAAAAGCTCAATAAAAACATAGGGATTGATCCGTTCCTGCTTCTGCCAGTATTCAGACTGTACAACCGGATACTTATCCTTGCGTTCAATACACCAGGCTAACCACTTCTTCCATTCCGGAAGTTTAGTTTCCCAGGCCTGTTTCGACAGTCCCCTGATAAAATCACCGGCATCAGCCAGAATCGGGAGGTCGGGTTTAACAGTAGGTTTATGTAATTCAGCCGGATCTATATCTACGATCACTTTTTTGGCGCCGCGGGCATAGATCTGCCAATTATAACTGACCTGCCTGATATTATTTCGTGATCCTATCGAGATCAATAGATCGGCATTCTGGAGGGCAAAGTTACCAAACCGGGTACCCAGGGTGCCGGGCCGGCCGGCATACAAAGGATGATCAGTAGGAACCAGATCAAAACCATTAAATGTCGTTAATATTGGTATCCCTGTTTTCTCCGCAAACTCCCTGAATATTTTCTGGGCCTTAGAGATGCGAATGCCATGACCTGCCAACAATATAGGACGCTCTGAGCTTCTAAGCAGTTCAACAACCTGCTGGACTTGCGCAGACAAGCTGGCTTTCTCCGGTTTAATCTCACCCTCAGCAGGATCATAAGCAGCTAGTTCTGTTTCGTCGATCATGGCCGCTTGGACATTAAGAGGTATATCTATCCAAACCGGTCCTGGCCGGCCATGAGTAGCCAAATGCAGCGCCTTTTCCAGCTCATAGCGGATCTTTTTGGGATCAAGCACAATAGCGGCGTATTTGGTGACCGGTCGCACGATATCAGTTATATTGATTTCCTGGTCTCCCAGCTGCCTTAATCCGATCTCCCGGCAGGATTCGATGGTAGTTTCATATTTTACTTGCCCGGAAATATATAAAACCGGGATTGAATCAAGCCATTGGCCGATGACTCCGGTGAGCGCATTTGTACCACCAGGGCCGCTCGTAACTACTACCAATCCCATCTGGCCTGTGGTACGGGCATAGCCTTCAGCAGCAATAGCCGCTGCCTGCTCATGATGGGGGCACCAGTAGTGCAGGTCCTTATTCCGGCCGACAGAATCAACTAAGTGCATTGCTCCGCCGCCGGAAATCATGAAAATATCCCGCACTCCCTGCCCGGCTAAATACTTGAATATATAATCACTAAGTTTGATCATGGGTCCACCATTAATAATTCTTTGTTAATAGTGTCTTTATGCCCTTCATACCAGGCATATAATTGTTTTAGCGCTTGTTCCAGCGGGGTAAACTTGAGATTTTTCATTTCTGCCATGAGCAGGTTGTTGTTGCCGGTATATTCTTTACCCAGGCCAGGGTTTTTTACCTTAATTTCCAGTTTTTTACCGGATATCTTTTTCACCTGTTCTGCCAGGGCTAATAATTCTGTTTTTTCCGAAGGTACAATGTTATAGATTTTATGTTTTGCTTTATTTTCAATAAAATATTCTACTATTGGGCCCAAGTCATCAATAAATAAATATGAAAACTTGCGATTTTGATTTAGGGTAATAGGCAGGTCAAATAGCGCCTTACAAATTGCATTAGAGATAAAACGTATCTGGTAATCTTCATATTTGCCGAAAATGCCGAATAAACGCAAATTAATAATATTATCAGCCTGTTCTATGTATTTAGAGCAAATATACTTGGAAAAACCGTGTTCATCTTCGGGCACTATACGGTCAAAATCACATTCCCGGGCGTTACTGACTTCTGCCTGCGTGCCATACTCAGCACCTGAACCAAGGAAGATCATTTTTGCGAACTGCCTGCTGTTTCTGGCGATATTGAAGAATATCCTGAGATTTTTATAGGCAATATCTTTTGGTTCCTTTATTTTACGGTGTGCCGGGACCGTAGCTGAATGAATGACTACATCGATCTTATTATTCTTAAAATACGCCTGTACAGAGTCCTGGTCCAGCAATTCCAGCTCTTGGTGATGGGGAGCCAGGATATTATAATTAGGCTGTAATTGCTCTATCAGGTTTTTACCGATAAAACCTGAACCGCCGGTTATTAGTATAGTTTTTCTCACAAGCCAAACCTTTCGAAAACCTATTGATTACACAGATTTAAAAAGAAGATTACACAGATTATTTAAATTATAAGTTTATTACCTGGTCATCTACTGCCGCGACAGTATTTTTAAATATCTTTCTCGCTGCGAACTCTGCTTTTTTACGCTGGGCCATGGTCGTATAACGGCTGGCATCAAAATGGGCCAAGACCAGTTTTTTCACCTGCGCCTTTTTAGCCACACTGGCAGCCTGTTCAGGGTTCAAATGTGTCCAGCCCCGGTAGGTTTCGCCAGGCAACCAGGAAGATTCAGAGATATATAAATCTGCCTGTTCTGCCAATTTATAAAGATTAGGACATAGTCCCGTATCTGTCCCGTAAGCCAGTATCTTACCCTCAGCGGATAACCGGTAACCCCAACAGGGAGACGGATGATTGAGCTGGTAAGGTTCTATGTTAAACGGTGCCTTAATAGATTTATGAAATCCCTGCAGCTTTACCCGGCAGTGAGGCAACTTATTAAAGGGAATCGTCCAGGGCCAGTGCATAAACCGCTGTAAATCCTTCTTGAGCTGGTTTGGTACTACCACGTTCAATCCCGGCGGCAGAGCCAGTTTCGCCAGCGTATGCAAGCCGATAATGTGGTCCAAATGAAGATGGCTCAGGAAAAGATATACCGGCTTTTGTTTTTTAATAAAACTGCCCAGCTTATATATCCCGTTACCGGCATCAAAGACGATATAAGCTTTGGCGGTTTCTGCCAGGATACTGATAGTATTGCCGGTACTGGTATCATACCAGCCGTTTGTGCCCAAGAAAGTTATTTTCATTTATTTTTATAGTATTGGATATACCAGTCGACAGTGCGTTCCAATCCTTGTTCCAAGGTATACTTAGGTTTCCAGCCTAATATCTTCCGGGCTTTGCCAGAGGCCAGGTACTGGTCCTTGATCTCATACCGGGCCTGGTTCAATATCTTATAATTAAGCTTTCTACCTGAAAATTTGCTTAACTGCCCTAACAGTTTAAGCACCGAGATCGGATTCTCATCGCTGATATTAAAAGCTTCTCCGGCCAATTTCAGCTTTTTCAGTTTCTCGGCCAGGAGGATATAACCATTGACAATATCTTCAACATACACATAATCCCGGGTAAACTTGCCATCGCTGCGAATGAGCAGCGTCCTGCCGTAATACATGCATCTCATGGCCTCCGGGATTATCCGGCTGAAGTTAAAATCTCCTGGGCCATAAATATTGCCGCACCGGGTCACGGCTACCGGAACATTATAGGTGTGATAATAAGTATAAGCAATAAGGTCAGCGCAGCTCTTGGAAACATCGTACGGATGATTACCGATCAAAGGAGCATTTTCTTTATAAGGTAATATTTTATGGCTGCCATAAGCTTTATCGCTGGAAGCGACAACGATCGCTTCTACTGTTCCCAGTTGGCGGCAAGCTTCCAATATATTCCAGGTCCCTTCAATATTAGCGTGAAACGTATTCATTGGGTCTTTTAAAGAACGCCCGACAATAGCTTCGGCTGCCACATGAAATATTATTTCGATTTTATGTTTAGCAATAATCTTTTTGACTAAAGGGAAATCTACTACACTCCCTTTGATGGTGATGATCTGCCTGTACTCTTCTTTGGTAAAAATAGTTTCTTTGCGGTTTACCAAAATATCCAAGCCAACGATCTTGGCTCCCTTTTCTAAGAGCTGCCTGGTTAAGTTAGATCCTAAAAATCCTTCATGCCCGGTGATTAATACTTTTTTGCCTTTCCAGAATTCCTTTGTCATTTCTTCTCCTTACTTCCAGACTTTCCAGGGGGCCTGGCCTGACTGCCAGAGCCGTTCCAGTTCATTTTTATCCCTGAGGGTATCCATCGGACGCCAGAAACCATTGTGCCGATAAGCTGATAACTGTCCTTCCTGCGCCAGTTTTTCCACTGGTTCCTTCTCCCATAATACATCGTCACCATTAATATACTTGAACACCTCCGGCTGCAAGACAAAATATCCGGCATTGATCCAGGTATTATCGCCCTTTGGTTTTTCCAGGAATGAAGAGACTTTATCTTCCCCGCCTATATCCAGACTGCCAAACCGGCCCAATGGCTGGACCGCAGTAACTGTGGCCAGGGTCTTATGCTCCTGGTGAAATTTTACCAAAGCCGGAATGTCGATATTGCTTACACCATCACCATAGGTCATCATAAAGGGATTATTGCCGATATATTTCTCTATTCTTTTTAAACGGCCGCCAGTCATAGTTTCCGGCCCGGTATCAACCATGGTTACTTTCCATGGCTCAGAAGCAGTAGTATGAATACTCATGCTGTTTTTGGCCAGATCCATGGTTACATCACTCATGTGCAGGAAATAATGGGAAAAATATTCTTTGACAATATATCCCCGATAACCCAAGCAAATTACAAATTCGTTAAAACCGTAATGAGAATAAGTTTTCATAATGTGCCATAAGACAGGTTTGCCGCCAATTTCGACCATTGGTTTTGGTATAGTCTGGG
>CAYTYR010000020.1:0-31004 GCA_964441745.1 uncultured Clostridia bacterium | reverse complement strand
AAGCATTATGAGAAAAATCTCAAATGTAAAGATCTGTTAGTAACACCACACTAGTAATACATATACTTTTAGAATAAAGTATAATGATTCTGATAACGATATTCCAAAGTCTGGATATCCAAAACTTCATATTAAAAAAAACGGCTTAGAAATTACTGGTTCTCCTTATAGCATGGTAGAAACAGATAATTTAGATACCACATATAGTGATGGTAAAATATATGTATATTCAGCTACTCTAACGACAGGAATAGACTATACGTATTATTTTGAGGCTTATGATATTTGGGATTCAACAGCAACAGGAGTTCCCATAGCAGAACAAAATGGCCCAATAATTAGCGAAAGTAATAACACTCCAATTTTAGAATGGACAAATGAAGCAAACTATAGCACAAATGGGATTTATCCCTTAACAGGAATGTATAACACTACATTTGTATATCGAATAAAATATGGCGATTCTGATAATGACGCACCAGAATCAGGATATCCGAAATTGCATATCAAAAAAAATGGGCAGGAAATTTCTAATAGTCCGTTTTCAATGAGTGCAATTGATAATAATGACACGACATATACTGATGGTAAGATATATTCATATTCAACAACCTTAGCTGGCGGAAGCGATTATTGCAGTTATTTTGAAGCATATGATGTAAAGGGATCGTCTGCTACGGGACAGCCGGTAATTGAACAAGACGCTCCTGATATACCTTTATACTACATAAAAGGTTATATTAAGAATTCTAGCGGCATACCGTTAAACGATGTGTTGGTAACTTTATCTGGTCCAACTTCATCAAATACTCATTCAGATAATAATGGGTACTTTGAGCTGCTTACTCTATCGGCCGGAGGCGATTATACAGTAACCCCAACATTAAAAGATCATATCTTTTACCCTCTATTAAGAAGCTACAATGCCATGTCCTCAAACCAAAATGATCAAATGTTTAATTACTATGGTATAGATTCTGGAGATGTTAAGGTACAAGTAACAAATAAAAATTATATTAATCCTAACAAAAATGAATCTTTATATATTATAATAGCTCCTAGAGAAACAGGTACTGTTCATATAAAGTTATATAATATAGTCGGAGAGCTTATTTGGGAAGCGGTAAAAGATGTTACATATAACACACAGGATAGTACTAAATGGAGTGGCAGAAATAATAGTGGACAAACTGTTGCATCTGGTATATATCTCTTATTTGTAGATGGCGCTGGCTGTTCTTATAAAACAAAGATAGCAGTGGTAAAGTAATAACATTAAACAAAAGGGATGAAAAATCAAATAGTGAATTTAAGGGGCATGAGTGATATTAAAAAATAATTATGCTTTCATTGATAGCCAGAATTTAAACTTGTCTATACATGATCAAGGATGGAAACTTGATTTTAAAAGATTTCGGGTTTACCTTCGGGATAAATATGGGATCACAAAGGCGTTTTTATTTATAGGTTATATTGCAACGAATCAAGCCCTATATACCAAATTACAAGACTATGGATATTTATTGGTGTTTAAGCCGACTTTGACTTTACCAAGCGGTACCGTAAAAGGCAATATCGATGCTGAGTTAGTGCTGCATACAATGATTGAATATCCAAACTATGAAAAGGCTATAATAATATCAGGAGACGGGGATTTTTACTGTCTAATAGAACATCTTAAAAAGAAGGATAAGCTGGAAAGATTGATTATACCGAATAGGTATAAACATTCGTCTTTATTGCGGAAGTTTACATTAGATATGGTGTATATGAATGATTTAAGAAATAAGTTAGAATACAAATAAAAAAGAGAGGTATTACCGCGGGACAAGCCCTTTGGATAACCTCTCATCGTGATCTAATACAAAAATACACTTTTTAATTGATTTTGTCAAGGACTTTGTTTTACTATTATTTTACTCTTTTTTGACTAATTATTATAAGACGAATGTTTCTCTTCGGGCAAAAAGGAAGGGGTGTGGGAAGGAATTTTTGACCGGAACCAGGTCTTAGTACTTAAGCCCTACGACCCCGCAGAGCGGGGGCGAACCAAGAGAGCGAAGTCTTGAGCGTAGTCGAAGGATTTTCTTCGAAGAAAGTTCGAATTTCGGTTAAAAAGCTCCGCCATTACTTCGCCTATGGAAAAACAGGCGGGGAGGATGGCTTCGTAAGGCAAGTTTGGAGAGAATTTTATCTGCCGAAGCTTTAGCGCAGGATAGACCCTGTCTCTCCGCCATTTTTTCACATTTTTGAAAACTGGGGGGATTCCCCAATGTTTGCTTCCAACAAAGTTCTGATGCGGAGTATTCATACAAAATCAAAATAGTAGCTGTAAAAATATTAAGAGGAAAAGGGATATAAAATGGCTATAAATATAATATCTAGCAAAAAGATATCTGCAAGGTTAACAAAAATATGCAAAAATAATGATATTATTATGTTGGGCATTTTTGGTTCATATGCTCGAGGCAAACAAAGGGCTAAGAGTGATGTTGATGTGTTGATCAAATTTGAAAAGGGCAAAGAAAAAGGGCTGATAGGATTAGTGCAATTAAAAAGGAATTTTCAGAACGTTTTTAAGAGGAAGACAGACCTGTTGACAGTAGGAGGATTAAGCCCTTATTTGAAAAAGGATGTATTAAATGAGATAAAGGTGCTATATGAAAAGCGATAAAGTTTATCTAGCGCATATTAAAGATGCAATTAGAGACATAGAAACCTTTACAGCCAAGCGCACTAAAAAAGAATTCCGTGAAAGTAAGCTTATCCAAAGCGCAGTGATACGGCAAATAGAAATCATAGGAGAAGCAACAAAGAATCTGAGTTCTGCAATAAGAAATAAGCATAAAGATATTCCTTGGAAAGACATAGCTGGGATGAGGGATATGCTAATTCATGAATATTTTGGCGTAGACTTGGAAGCTGTATGGCGCACTGTGACAGAAGATATCCCTGCGCTAAAGAGACAGCTTTTAAAAATCAAATAATAGAAGCTTTTTCGGGCAAAAAGGAAGGGGTGTGGGAAGGAATTTTTGACCGGAACCAGGTCTTAGTACTTAAGCCCTACGACCCCGCAGAGCGGGGGCGAACCAAGAGAGCGAAGTCTTGAGCGTAGTCGAAGGATTTTCTTCGAAGAAAGTTCGAATTTCGGTTAAAAAGCTCCGCCATTACTTCGCCTATGGAAAAACAGGCGGGGAGGATGGCTTCGTAAGGCAAGTTTGGAGAGAATTTTATCTGCCGAAGCTTTAGCGTAAGATAGACCCTGTCTCTCTGTGTTAAAAATATACTGGAAAGGAAATCCCTATAATAATAGCTGGTGGTGCATAATGCAACGCTGGCTATTGATGTTTATTTTAACTGTTTTTAGCTAAAAAAGCATTGATATACTATAGGGTTAGTGGTATATTTATAATAATAGAGAGGGAAAATAGGGGAGTTAACTATGCACAGACTAAAAAATCTAAAAAAATCAAAGCGTCAAGCTGGTTTTACTTTACTGGAAATTTGCGTGGCGATCATGGTCTTAGGTTATGCCATGCTCATCGTCGCCAGGCTTTTTGCTTCAGTCACTATGTCCTCCAAGACCAGTGAGTTTGGGACCTTGGCCAATAATTACGCCCGGGCCAAAATGGAGGATATCATAAACCGGGAGTATGATACCTTACCAGTAGGTTCGTGGACCCCGGACCCCTGGGGGCTCGAAGTTTCACAAACCTTGGCCCAAAACGGGATTTTGATTTTTACCCGGCAAGTAACCATCACTTATATGCAAAAGGTAAGTGGAGTTTTAAGTCCGTCAGCAAGCGATTTAGGGCTTAAAAGAGTGGAGGTTAAAGTTAGCTGGAATGAACGGGGCAGAGTACAGGAGATTATTCTGACGAGTTTGGTAGCAAAAGGAGTATAAAACAGGAATATAGAAGCTTGAGGAGATAATTTATGTATAAACTGTCCCGGAATTGGTATAAGCAGAATAATCAGGGCGACACCATAGTTTTTGCCATGGTCGTAGTTTTAATTGTTTTTATCATCGGGGCAAGCCTGGTCTTGTTAAGCGGCAACGAAGCTAAAAAAAGTACCAGGAGCAATAAACTGAACGCCGCGCTTTATGTCGCTGAGGGTGGGGTCAGGCAAGCCATGTGGGAACTTGACCGTGGTTCTTATAATGGCGAGACAGATACCAGTTTAGGAGAGGGAACATTTACTGTTAGTGTCAGCACCCCGGCTGGCTATCCAGACCAAAGGGAAATTATCTCGACCGGGCAAATCGGCTCTTCTCAGAGGAAAGTAAAAGTCCTCTGCGAAAGAATAAGCGCCGATGTCACCGTTAATAGCGCGGTGCAATGCAACGGGCCGGTTAAAGTAAAAGGGGATAGTGAAATATCAGGTGGCACGCTCACAGCTATTTTGGTCCCTATTGGCACAACTCCACAAATTCAAAAAGAGGAGAACGTTACTGGGGCAGGTGCTGTTCCACCAGCTGCTTCCTGGGGGAACGCCATTTTCCCTTCTTTTGAAGATACTTTTGGGGTGACTATGTCGTCAATGTCCGCGCTGGCCGCCACTCATTATACCAATCCTGGTAATAATCCTACTTGTCATGGGATCACCTGGGTAGATGGGAATGTAACGCTCAATAGCACCTGGAACGGCTCGGGCATTCTTATTGTCAATGGCGATTTTGATATGTCCGGGGGAGCAGTGTTCAATGGCGTGATTTATGTGCTTGGAGCTGTAACCATGCACGGGAATTGCTTAATTCATGGCGCTTTGCTCTGTGCGGGCAGTAGTGAGATGAATTTCAATGCAGGCACGCCCAGGGTTGAGTATGATGCGTTAAGCATAATTGCGGCTGGCAATCTTTTCCCGTTCCATCTTTTAACCTGGCAGGAATTAAAAATTTAAGCAAAAAGCCTGGCACTATACCCGGAGGGACCAGTGTATCGCAAAGGATATACGCTCATAGAAGTCATGATCGCCGTGGCGATTATGGCCATAGTTATCGCCGGCAGTTCCAGGTTTTTTACCAACAGTGTAAAAAGCTGGTCATCCAATTATGCTAAACTGGAGCTCCAGCAAAACGCGCGCAATGCGATGGATGAAATGACCAAAAGCCTGCTAGGAGCCTCAGCGGCTACAGTGGTCATAGATCCTGCCGCTGTCCCGGCTAATAGTATGATCACCTATCAGGTAAACAAAGATGCCGGTGTTTTAAGCTATGCCTATTATTTAGGAAATGGCAGCCTGGTCAGACGGTTTAATAATATAGAAAGTAATATAATGCCTGATGTCACCAGCCTGGTTTTTGAAAAAAAGAACGAGACGAGTCTGCCGTTAGAAGAAGACCTGCGTTGTGTTAAGATCCAGTTAGTAGCAGAAAAAAAAGGTCAAAAAGTTACGCTGACAAGTTATACCCATTTGCGGAATGAGTAAGGCAATGAAATATCCAGGTATATTTATCACTTTGGAAGGACCTGATGGCAGCGGGAAAAGCACTCAAGCCCTTTTATTAATTAAGTTCTTAAAAAAATCCGGATACAAAGTCCTGCACACCAGAGAACCAGGCGGTGACCGGATCGCGGAAAGCATCCGCCGGCTGCTTCTTTCCCCGCATAATAAAATAACCCCTGAAACTGAGCTCTTTTTATATTGGGCGAGCCGGTCCCAGCATGTGCAGGAAGTTATTAATCCGGCCTTAGCCCGGGGTGTGGTCGTAGTTTGTGAAAGGTTTAATGATGCTACGCTGGCCTATCAGGGTTACGGACGTGGTGTCGATCTTAAACTCATTAGAAAGATGAACCATCTGGCGGCTGGCGGTTTAATACCGGACCTGACGTTTTTATTAGATGTCCCTCCGGAGCGGGGATTGAAAAAAGTACTTGAAGCTAAGGGGTCCAAAGACCGGTTTGAACTGGAAAAGCTCAGTTTTCATCGGCGTGTCCGCCGGGGCTATCTTGAGCTGGCAGAGCAGGAGCCGCAACGGATCAAAAAAATTTCCGGGTCTGGCCCCATTGAGCAGATCCAGCAGCAAATAAGATGTATGATCAATAAGAAACTAGGACAATGAACAGCAGCGGAATTATTGGACATCAAGATATTATTGCCCGGTTGTATGAGGCGGTAAAAAATAGTCATGTGGCCTCTGCTTTGCTTTTTAGCGGGCTTGATGGTATTGGTAAGAAGCGCGTAGCTTTACACCTGGCACAAGCCTTAAATTGCCGTCAATTTAGTGACCAGGGGCCATGCCTGCAATGCGCCAGTTGCCGTAAAATTGCCGGCCGCAATCATCCTGAAGTGAAGATCATTACCAGGGAAGAAAAAGCTAAGAACCTTAAAATCGAACAAATTTTTCAATTACGCGCGGATATTTCCTTGCGTCCGGTTGAGGCGTTGAAAAAAGTTTATATCATTGATGATGCCCATATTTTAACCAAAGATGCGGCTAATTGCCTGCTCAAGACACTGGAAGAGCCGCCTTTAAACACCTTAATTATCTTGATCACAGCCAATCCCGCAGCCTTGCTGTTGACCATCCGCTCCCGCTGCCAAAAAGTGGAATTTAAACCTTTACCGGCAGAGGAAGTAAGGCGCTGCCTGCAGGAGCAAGGCCAACTGGAAGATAGCCAGGCCAGTTTTTTGGCGGATTTTGCCGGCGGCAGTTTGGGCTTAGCCCAAACCTATTTAGCAAAAGGGATTTTAGATATAAAAGCTGAGCTGGATGATTTTCTGCAGGAGATAAAAGAGACAGATATGGCTGCGGTCCTGGCCCAAGCGCAAAGGCTTGGCCGGGATAAGGAACAGGCTGAAATCTGGCTCAACCTGCTTTTATATGTCTGTGCGCAGCGGTTTAGAGCCTTTCCGAAAGGATCAGCGCCAGACTATCAACAGGATGATGAAATTATTGATTTGATTTTGCGGGCTAAAAAAGATCTGACCGTTAATATAAATCTTCAACTAGTATTGGAAAATATATTTTTAAGGATGAGACATGCCTAAGATCGTACAAGCTGCTTATCGCAAACTGAAAGAAGTCGGATATTTTTACGTCTCTGACCAATTAGAGCTTACCTCCAGCGAAGAATGCCTGATCGATACGGAAAATGGCCTGGAAGTAGCGACCCTTTTATCATTGCCCCGGACAGTAGAAACACTGCCGGCAGATATCCGCAAGGTAGTGCGGCGGTTGTCCCGCGAGGACCGCAGCCAAATAACCTTTAATCAAAAAAAAGAAGAAGAAGCTTTTTGTTCATGTGTCGAAAAAGTGGAAGACCGCGAATTAAACATGAAACTGGTAACAGTGGAATACACCTTTAGCCGCAGTAAGCTTTTTATTTATTATACTGCGCCGGAACGTGTTGATTTCCGGGAACTGGTTAAAGATCTGGCCTATATTTTCAAGACCAGGATAGAAATGTGCCAGGTGGGTGTGCGGGATGAAGCCAAAATGGTGGGCGGTTTTGGCTGCTGCGGCCGGCGGCTTTGCTGCGTGACTTTCCTGAAAGATTTTAAGCCGGTGACCATTGATATGGCCAAGGAACAGGAATTATCATTGGCCTCGAGCAAAATTTCCGGCGTGTGCGGCCGCCTGATGTGCTGTTTGTCTTACGAATATACATTTTACCAGGAAGAAAAGAAAAGATATCCGGAGATAGACACCAAGCTCAAGGTTAAAGAAGGAATAGGCAAGGTGAGAGGGATTAATATTTTGCGGCAAACCGTGACTCTGGAAATGGAAGACGGCACCACCCGGGAAGACAAAGTAGCGGACATAAAAAGCCTGAATATAGATGAGAAAGAAGTTAAGTAGATGAAACCATCTTTTTATATTACCACCCCGATCTATTATGTCAATGATAAGCCGCATATCGGGCATTCTTATACCAGTATTGCCTGCGATGTCCTGGCCAGGTTCAAGCGCCTGACTGGATACCAGGTTTATTTTTTAACCGGGACAGACGAGCATGGGCAAAAAGTGGCGCAGGCAGCTAAAGCCCTGAATATGGAACCGCAAGCCCTGGTTGATAAAAATGTGTTAACCTACCAGAATCTCTGGAAGGCGCTGGAGATCAGCCAGGATGATTTTATCCGTACCACTGAGCCGCGCCATCAAGAAGTGGTGCAGGCATTTTTCGCGGAATTGTATAAAAAAGGCGATATTTATCCCGGCCAGTATGAGGGCTGGTATTGCGTTCCTTGTGAAACTTTTTGGCAGGAAACCCAGATTCAAAATGGAGTTTGTCCTGATTGTGGTTGCCAGCTGGAAAAGATCAGTGAAAAAACTTATTTGTTTAAAATGTCTAAATACGAGAAACCGTTACTGGCATTCCTGGAAACACATCCTGATTTTGTGCATCCCCACGGGCGGTTCAATGAAATAATGAGTTTTGTCAAAGGCGGGCTTAAGGACCTCAGCGTCTCCCGGCCTAAATCCAGGATCAGTTGGGGCATCACCTGTCCTTTTGACCAGGAACAGGTAATTTATGTCTGGTTTGACGCGTTGGTTAATTACCTGAGCGCCTTAGGATATAAAAAACACCAGGACTTGTTTGAGCGTTTCTGGCCGGTGGATATCCATATGATCGGTAAAGATATTTTAAAATTCCATGCCGTGATCTGGCCAACCATGCTCCTGGCTGCGGATGTGCCTCTGCCGAAGAAAGTAGTGGCTCACGGTTGGTGGACGGTAGAAGGTCAGAAAATGTCCAAATCCAAGGGCAACGTGGTGGATCCATATGCAGTGATAGCTAAAGTAGGTATTGATGCTTACCGCTATTTCCTGCTGCGGGAAGTACCCTTTGGACTGGATGGCAATTTTTCCGAAACTGCTTTGCAGGCTCGTTATCAGGCTGACCTGGCTAACAACCTGGGGAACCTGCTCAACCGGACCTTAACCATGCTGGAAAAATATTTTGACGGGATTATTCCGGTAAACGGTACCGGGAAACACATTGATAAATTTGAAAAACCAGTCGGGGATTTATTAGCCGAGGTGGAAAAGAAACTGGCTGAGGCAGCTTTTAGCCAGGCCCTGGAAAGTATTTGGGCGATCATCGACCTGGCCAACAAATATATTGAAGAAGAAGCGCCCTGGAAACTGGCTAAAACAGATCTTGACCGGCTAGCCGTGGTTTTATATACCTTAACCGACGTTTTACGACTTGTGGCAGCCTATCTTTACCCGTTCATGCCTGGCAGCGCGGCGAGAATTTGGGAACAACTTGGCCTATCTGAGAATTTATCGGCTATTAACCTGAAAAATATTAGTCTGGGACAGATCCCTGCGGGGACCAAAGTGCAAAAAGGAGTGCCGTTATTTCCGAAACTAATTTAAGAATCTTTTTATGATCGATACTCACGCCCATTTACAGGGTCAGGTTTTTCAATCAGACCAGGATGCTGTCATCAAACGCGCCTTTGCCTCCGGAATCCAGCAGATTATTACAGTGGGTTATGATTATATATCGAGTCAGGGGGCCGTATCACTTGCCCTCCAACAGGAGCAGGTCTTTGCTTCCGTAGGGATCCATCCTCATGATGCCAGCGCCTGGCAGGGTAATACCGGTACGTTACTAACTGCCTTGAGTCAGCAGAAAAAAGTAGTGGCTATTGGCGAGATAGGCTTGGACTATTATCGGAACCTGTCTCCCCGGGATGTGCAAAAAAAAGTTTTTAGGGAGCAATTAACGCTAGCGGCAACAATATCTCTGCCGGTAATTATTCATAGCCGGGAGGCCGGGGAAGAAGTGTTGGAGATAATAAAGGATTTTCCCGGATTAACCGGAGTTGTACACTGTTTTTCAGGAACTCTTCTTTTGGCCCGGAAACTGGTCGAGTTGGGATGGTATTTAGGCGTTACCGGTGCGGTAACATTTCCTAAAGCTATGGATTTACAGGCAGCGGTCCGGGAGATACCGCTGGAGCGGCTGCTGCTGGAAACAGATGCTCCCTATCTGGCGCCGCAAGCTCATCGCGGACAGCGCAACGAACCAAGCTATCTTGGAGAAATAGCGGCTAATATTGCGGCGCTAAAAAATATTGAAGTTTCGGTTGTCGCCGAACAAACCACAAAAAATGCCAGGAAGTTATTTAAACTAGCGTAAAGCGGGTAGCGTTTAGCGTATAGAAAAGATTTAATACTATCCGCTATCCGCCATACGCTATACGCTATACGCTCCAGGAAAGGGTTTTCATTGGCTATAGTTTACCAGATCGGGCATTCGCTATATTTAAATATTACCAACCGCTGTACTAATAAATGTACTTTTTGCGTACGGTTTAAAACCGATAGTATCCAGGGATATAACCTGGCCTTGACCGCGGAACCGTCAGTAAAAGAGATCCTGGCAGCAATTGGGGCTCCCTCCCGTTTTCGGGAAATAGTCTTCTGCGGTTATGGAGAACCATTATTACGACTGCCGGAAGTAATAGCCGTGAGTAAGGTTTTAAAGGAACAAAATACCCCAGTCCGCATCAATACTAATGGCCATGGTAACC
The DNA here is from genome assembly GCA_964441745.1 of uncultured Clostridia bacterium. Lineage (GTDB taxonomy): Bacteria > CAYTYR01 > UBA6262 > UBA6262 > UBA6262 > UBA6262. Next base: position 20,513 of record CAYTYR010000020.1, on the reverse strand, counting down.
TGATCCATCAGCGTGATATTGTCCCGGAGATAGCTCCTTATGTCTCGACAATTAGTATTAGCCTGAATGCCGAGAATGAGGATGTGTATAATCAGATCTGCCAGCCGGCCTTTGGCCCAGGGACATACCAAAAAACAAAAGAGTTTATTCTCGCCTGCAAACCATACATTGCTAACATCATTGTCACGGCGGTGGCGTTGCCGCCGGTGAATATTAAAGCGGTCCAGCAGTTGGTGGAAAAGGAATTAGGGGTGCGTTTCAAACTGCGCCATTACGATGATATTATGCAGGAAAATAACTATGGACGCCAATAAAAATAAAAAAAGTCAGCAGGCCTGGACAGCGTTAGCTCTTTTAGGCAGCGTCGTCCTGATCCCCTATTATTGGGTTTACGCTAAGGTGGATGTGTATGTTGACGGCAAGGTGATCAGTGTCCGTGGAGTTGACCGCCGTGTCGAAAAGGTGCTGCGCAGCAGCAAGATCGGTTTTGGCCCGCTGGATATTATCCAGCCGGATATTGGACAGCGTCTGAAACCGGGACAATCCATCAGGGTTACCAGGGTCGAAGAGAAAATCGTTGCTAACCAGGAAATACTGCCATATACGGTAACGAGTCGCAGTGAAACTGGAAATAGTTTACGCCCGGCGGAAGTGCAGCGCGGCTATTACGGCCAGCGCTGGCGACAGGTAAAAGTCAAATATCATGACCGCCGCGAATTTTCCCGGGAGATCATTAAAGAAACAGTAGAGCAGAATAAAGTACATAAGCTCATACTGAAAAATAAACAAGGTAAAGCAGTTAAAGAATATGACCTGACCAGGGCAAAGTCTATGTGGATGACCGCTACCTCGTATTATCCTTACGACCCGATGTGTTATCCCGGAGGAGATGGCATACATACTTTTCTGGGATACGTCTTAAGGCGAGGATTAGTGGCTGTTGATCCTAAAGTTATTCCTTTACGCACCAGGTTGTATATCCCGGGATATGGCTATGCCTATGCCGCTGATACCGGTAACGCCATCAAGGGTAAAAAAATAGACCTATCACTAAATACGAGGAAAGAAAGCGAAAAATTCGGCAAACGGCCCGTGAAAGTATATATTCTTGAGCGCGCCGCGTATTGGTAAATGATAATATTTATGTGTAAAAAGTATTGACTGGAAACCAAAAATAAGGCATATTTATAGTGGAGTGGGTGCAAATACCCACACTAGAGGGTACTGTGATACAAGTAAATAAAAACGTCTTAAACATATTCGCTATTGCCAATTCGCTGGTCATGCTGATGGCGGGTATGCTTATATTTCAGCAAATATCCTCCCGGTCGGGGCAGGTAGCAGCGCCTATTACTGAGCCATTAGTAGTGGTAGAAGCTCCAAACCCAATACCTTCTCCACAACCGGTAGTAGTGAAAGAAAAACCAAAGCCGACACCACCACCTCCTCCTGCGCCACCAGTAGTGGAGATTGAAAAAGTAAAAATACCGCCTAAACCAACTCCTTTGCCGCCATTACCTAAACCTAAGCCAGAGCCTAAACCAGAGCCGGTGGTAGTATCAAAACCTGTTGAACCTCCTAAACCAGTACCAGTGGCCAGGCTAGTCATGGATAACTTTAACGAAGCGTCTAAACGCAGTACCATTGGCGGATTTACCGGGACTTTTGGCGGGACCGGTGGTTTCTGCCTGGAATCGTACCAGAAAGGCAGCTCAGCTGGTTCTGGAGAAGATAATGGCAGTGTTTTGAAATTGGTGTATAATGTCAATAATGGTTATGCCGGATATTATAGTAAATTAAATAGTATTGATCTTACCAAGTATCACAAGGTCACATTTAATGTTAAAGGAGCTAAGGGTGGGGAAGTATTTGAAATAGAACTTGGAGATGGAACGGCTGCCTTTAAAGTAGATATACGTGATTTCCTGCCGTATGGCGCCAGTACTACCTGGCAGAAAGTTTCAATACCATTGAAAGCTTTTGCGGATGTAAAAAATTGGAGCAAGATGAAGGGTAATTTTGCTATAGTCTTTGAGCAATACCTGGGTACGCCGACCAATAGTACGTTATATGTGGATAATATTATTTTTGAAGAATGAAAGATGAGGTGAGGGTATGGGTTTCTTGAAAGAATACAATGTAATTGTCATTAATGTCATGATTTTTGTGATGGGAATTATTGTGTTTTTCCTTATTTCCTGGTTACGCAAAGCCTATCGTATCCTGTCCGCAGGGACTCTCCCGGCAGGTGATCCCGAAGCTTTAAAAAAGTTTACCAAAGAGAATGATGCGATGTTTGCCGAAGCTAAAAATCTGAACACGAACCTTAATCGTAAAGTAGATGATTTATACGGCCGGATCAACAAGTGGGATACCCAGATTATTACCCTGCAAAAAGGCGCTGACGAGCTAAAAAAAGTAGTCGATAGTGTACCGCGTACTGGCGGACAGGGCGGCAAGACTGATGAAATACTGGGTAAAATGCAGGAAGATTACAAGAATCTGATGGCTAAAGTCGGCACCTTGCAGCGTTATACCGAAGAAACTAAGAAACAGGTAGAAAGCGTGCAAAAAGCCGCTCCACAGAGTGGTAAAACGGATGAAGCGCTTGCGCGGATACAGGCTGAGTACAAAGACCTGGTCCTCAAATTCGGATCTTTGCAAAAGGGTACTGAGGATAATAAAAAGCAGATCGAGAATGTATTGCGAGCTGGCGCCCAGGGCGGTAAAGCGGATGAAGCGCTCGCCCGGATGCAGACTGAGTATAAAGACCTGCTAGCCAAGATGGCGGCATTGCAGAAAGGCGCAGAAGATACTAATAAACAGATTGATAATGTGCTGCGATCAAGCGGAGAAAGCGGTAAAACCGAAGAAATTTTGTATAAAATGCAGGAAGAGCACAAAGAGCTTTTTACCAATATCAATAAACGGATCGAAGACTTATACGATAAAACCAGGCGCTTCAATGAATGGCTGGTGAACAGCCAGAAACAGCTGGAAGAGTCTGGTAAGATAGTCACTAAAATGCAAAGCAGTTTAACCGAGATAAGTAAAATGCCGAAAGAGACCACCAAGCCCCCGGAATTGGACAAGTTTGCTAAAAGCCTGGAGGAAAACAGCAAGTATGTGCATAAAGTCAATGCCGATATAGAACATATGCACAACAAAATGGTGGAACAGGAAGACCAGATCAATGATTTGAAACGTATTTTTGAAGACATGGATGCCACGTTTGCGGAAATGAACAAGCGGTTTCAAAAAATAGAGACCGTAGAGCGTGGAAATTAATCCCGGCAAACCGGTAAAATAAGGCTTATTTTATACCCCTATTCATCGAGCAAAAATGGATAGGGGTTTTTATACATTCGACGACGCTAAACCGTATATAAAAAGCGAGGTTTAGCGCCGCTCAGTATTAATCCTGAGCAAAGTCGAAGGATTTATTGACAAAAATGGGTAGATATGTTAGATTAAAGTGAAATGTTTGTGCTGGGAGGCAACTATGACCGAAAAAAAGATCTGGGAAGAATTAGTAGAAGCCTTTAAGGACATTAAAAACGGATTAAATGCAGTCTTGAAAACCGGGTTACAAATATTAGTGGAATATATTAATTGTGACCGGGCGGCAGTTTTTATGCTGGATAAAAATGAACAGGTGTATCGCAGCCGCTTTATCATTGACCAGAAAGGCCTGATCGAGCTGGAGGAAAAGGTTTCCAGTGAGAGCGGTAACCAGGAGTTGACAGAGCTGGTTTTGGGTAAACGGGCGCTGGTAATGAGTGATGGGGGATTAGGCGCTTACCTGCCACTGAAAAATGAACGGGGCGTATTTGGCCTGGTCCGGGTAGATAATGTGGTTACCCGCACTCCTTTGAGCGAAGATCAGCTGAAACATTTCCAGGAGTTTGTCGCCAGGTTTGGGATCGGCGTGGAGAGCGCGTTACTGCAGGACCGGAACCAGAACCTGACTGATGAATTATTGATCTTGTCCAAGATCAATAATTCAATTGTCAGGACCCTTGACCTGGGCGATGCCCTGGAAATAATCCTGAAAAGTATTGTTAAACACTTGGGCGTTGACCGGGCGAAGCTCTTTTTAATCGAGCATGATAAAAATGTACTGCAAGGGAAAATAGCCGTTGACAGCCAGGGGACCATCCGGTCCATTGATGAATATAAATATCCGGTTAAGCCGGGTGTAAATGAAGTTGTGGATGCACTCTTTTCTAAACAAGTTGATGACATCAGGCAGAAACCGATCATCAACCTGCCTATTAAAACCAAAGACGAGTACCTTGGTGTATTAACCATCGACAATGTTTTTTCCAAACAGCTGCTGTCTGCTGAAGATGAAAAGTACCTCCTCTTATTTGCCAACCAGCTAGCTACCGCTATCCATAGCATCCGTCTCTCTAAAAAAATGGAAGAAGCCACGATTATTGATAATTTGACCAGGCTTTATGTGCAAAAATATTTCAATCAAAGACTGGGAGAAGAATTAGCCCGGGCCAGGAGGTTCAAGCAAGAGCTTTCCCTGCTCATCCTGGATGTGGATCATTTCAAGGTCTACAATGATACCTATGGCCATCCGGTCGGGGATACAATCCTGCAAGAGCTGGCAAAAATTGTCATGAACAATACCCGCGAAGTTGATTTTGCCGCTCGTTTTGAGGGAGATGGCGTAGTGATGATCCTGCCTAATACTCCCAGGGAAGGCTCAAGGTCAGTGGCCTCCCGCATCCGGCAATTGGTCGAAAATCATGGGTTTGTTGTGCCTAATGGCGTGATCAATATAACTGTAACCATTGGTGTTGGCACTTTCCCGGGGGACAGTGATGACAAGGAAGAACTGCTGAAAATGGCGCAAGAGGCGCTTAATTGGGGCAAAGCTCATGGCCGCAACCAAGTAATGATCTATTCGGAAATATTCTAAACTAGCTTAAAAAGCAGGTACACAATCACCGATGACCATCAACCACCTCTTTAATCTATTCCTCATGTTTTTTATAGGTATTATTACGGTTCTGCTGGCCGGTATTTTTCTACAAAACAGGGGCGTAAAAAAACTCGGACAAAAAGAGGAAGAACCGAACCTGGAAATTACCGGGCTGGATGAGGAAACCGAGATTGCCGTCAGTGTTCTGACGGAAGGAATAGATGCGGTCATAGTTTGTGACCTGACCGAGGCTATTACTTTCATTAATTACCGCGGGGAAAAATTCCTGGAATATACAGCGGCGGAATTGCGGGGCAGGAACCTGCTGGAACTGGTGGAGGAACAAGCCAGGAATGAATTTAAAAAAGAAATTAATTTTCGGCAGGCCGGCGACCCGCGCTTAGTGCAGACCTCCCTGCGTTCTAAAAATGACCGGGCTATTGAGGTCATGGTCAAAATATTGCCGCTCTACCATGCCGGCAAGATCGCTGGCTCTATCTATCTTTTTAATGATATTACTCTCCTGAAGCAAGCTGAGAAAGAAACCCAGCTGCAGCAAAAAGAACTTCAATCCCTGATTAAACTATGTACCATGATGAGCGCCAGCCTGGATCTCAAAGAAGTCCTTGATTTTATTGTCAAGGCGATAACCGAATTTGCCAAAGCTGATGCCTGTACTTTGCGGCTGTTGAGTGACGATGGTCAAGATCTGGTCCTTAGTGCCAGTTTTGGGGTTAAGGTCAGCCACCACCCGGAGAAAGTAAGGCTAGATGGCTCTATTACTGGCAAAGCAGTACAGGAAAAAAGAGTAGTTATTATTCCTGATATTAGCCAGGAAGCCACTTATCAGTCATCACCTATTGTCTCTGAAGAAAAAATGGCTTCGCTTTTATGCGTTCCTTTAGTGATGAAAAATACGGCTAAAGGCGCTTTTTGCCTCTATACCAAGCAAACTTGCCAATTTACCCAGCACCAAATTGATCTGGTGAAAGCTTTTGGCGATCAAGCGGCTATTGCCCTGGAAAATGCCCGTCTTTATTCACAAGAACAACAATTAGTAGTCAAACTCAGGGAGCTTAATCAGGCTAAAAGTGATTTTCTTTCCATGGTCTCACATGAATTGCGCTCACCGCTCACTTCGATCAAGGGCTATACCGCACTCATGCTGGCTGGCCGGGCCGGGGAAACTAATGAAAACCAAAAACGATTCCTAAAAATTGTCGAAGAGCAAAGCGATCATTTAACTAATTTAATTACGGATCTGCTTAACTTGTCCAGGATCGAGGCTGGGCAGGTACGGATGAACAAGTCCTCGGTCAGTCTCAAAGCCCTGACTGAAACTATCATTGAGCGGATGAGAGCTCATTTTGACCAGAAAAAAATAAACTTGACCGCGATCATTCAAGATGACCTGCCGTTTGTCTATGCGGATAAGGATAAATTAATACAGGTATTAGCTAATTTTCTCACGAATGCTTTAAAATTCACGCCGGAGAATGGCCGGGTGATAATTGAAATATTCGAAAAAGACCGGAATGTAGAAGCGCGTATCAGTGATACCGGCATAGGAATTCCGGGAGGAGAACTGGAAAAAATATTCGATAAGTTTTATCAGGTAGATTCATCTTCCACCAGGCAGACTGGCGGCGCCGGGCTAGGATTAGCCATTGTTAAACGCATCGTTGAAATGCATGAAGGGAAGGTTTGGGCTGAAAGCGATGGCGAGAATAAAGGCAGTCGTTTTTGTTTCCTTCTGCCGGCTTTCCGGCCGATGGCTAACGATGATGATTTGATCAGGGCGGCCGGTCCCAATCACGCCTTGCCCGGCCAAAAAACCATTTTGCTGGTTGACGATGAGCAGGATATCCTGAATTTGCATAAGATCTACCTGGAAGATGAAGGCTATCATGTGATTTGGGCCTTAACCGGGCGCCAGGCCATCGAGCGGGCCAGGGAAGGCCGCCCGGATTTGGTCTTATTAGATATTAAACTACCGGATATTGACGGTATCCAGGTTTTAAAGACCCTTAAAGAAGATCCGCAAACAAAAAATATCCCGGTGATGATCGTGTCGATATTACATGACCGGGAATCCCAAACCCGCCAATTAGGAGTAAATGATTATTTAACCAAGCCTGTTGATAAGAAGCAACTCTTAAGTAAAGTAAGCGAAATTCTGGGAGTGCGCGGGACCAAGAAAAGAGGGACCATATTAATCGCCGATGATGAACCTAATGTGGTGGAATTGATTAAGATCAGCTTGCAGGAGGAAGGATACAATACCAAGGTCGCTGTCGATGGTGAAGAAGCCCTGGCTAAGGCCAAGGAAATAAAACCAGACTTGCTTCTGCTGGATGTCATGATGCCTAAAATCGATGGTTATACGGTGCTGAAAACGCTTAAAAGCGATCCAGACCTGTTCATTCAAAAAATACCGGTATTAATCATCTCCGCCCGCAAAATGGAAGAAGATAAGCGCAAAGGCCTGGAATTAGGCGCGGTCAAATATATAACTAAGCCTTTTAAGGTCAAAGAATTAGTAAGTGAAATAGCCAGGATTATAGGATAAAAACAGATGAAAAAAATATTGATAGTTGATGATGACCCGCTCATACTGGATCTATTTGAATTTAGTTTTGATACGACTAAATTTGAAATTATCCGGGCTCCTAACGGACGGGAAGGCCTGGAAAAAGCTTTAAAAGAAAAAGTTGATTTAGTTTTGCTGGATGTCATGATGCCTGACCTGAACGGCCATGATGTGTGCCGGCAGATCAAAAGTAATCCCGCGACGAAAGGTATTAAAGTGATTATGATTTCGGCCAAAGCGCAGAAAGAAGAGCTCGAAGCCGGGATCCAGGCTGGAGCAGACGAATATATTACCAAGCCTTTTGAGCCATTGGAATTAGCAGCAAAGATAGCTAAACTGTTAGAATAAAGAAAGTTAACAAGTTTCAGGTTACGAGTTGCGAGTTAAAAATAGAGGATTAATAATACTTGCATTTATCAAAACCTGAAACTGGAAACCGGAAACTCGTAACCGTTCTTAATATAAGGGGGATAACATGCCAGGCAAAAAAATACTAGTAGTGGAAGATGATGCCTTGATCAGAGAATTAGACCGGATCAATCTGGAAAGCGCGGGATTCGAGGTTGTCCTGGCGACAGATGGTTTCCAGGGATTAGAAATGGCCCGGACGGAAAATCCTGATTTGATCGTTTTGGATATCATGCTGCCTAAAATGGATGGATTTAAAGTTTGCCGCATCCTTAAATTTGATGATAAGTATAAGCATATTCCTATTATTATGCTGACCGCGCGGATCCAGGAAGTTGATAAAGAAACAGGTTTTAAGACCGGAGCTGACGGTTATATGACCAAACCCTTTGAACCTGAAGAATTGATTAAAAAAATAAATCAGGTATTAGCTGATGCCAAAAAAACCGGAGTCTAAATGAAAGGCGAAAAGAAAAAATTAGGCGAAATCCTGGTAGAAGCCGGCCTGGTCAGCAAACAGCAGATAGATGAAGCGCTGCGAGTCCAGAAAGAAACAGGCGAGCGTCTGGGTAAAGTATTGGTTCGCTTAAACCTGATCAATGAAGAAGCGCTGATCAGCTTCCTGGGTGAACAATTAGGGATTCCCCATGTGGACTTGAAAGACTATCTCGTGGATCCTGATACGATCAATCTGGTACCGGAATTCGTCGCCAGGAAACACCAGTTGGTCCCCTTATTCAAGATCGGGGATACTTTAACCGTGGCGATGGTAGATCCGCTGAATGTTTTTGCCATCGATGAGGTAAGCTTAAAAGCTGGTTGTACAGTTGAGCCGGCCTTAGCCATGGAAAGTGATATCAAGAAAGCTATTGATCAGTATTACGGCGTTACCGGGACGATGGATGAAGTGATCAAGAAGATCGAAGAGGAACAAGGCGAACTGCTGGGCACTGGCGAGCATGATATTGAAAACAAGAAACTGGCTGAATTGGCTGAAGAAGCTCCGGTTATCAAACTAGTGAACATACTTATCTTGAATGCTATACGTGACGGGGCCAGCGATATTCATGTTGAGCCTGAAGAAAATATGCTGCGCATTCGGTATCGGATCGATGGCGTGATGCAGGAAGTGCCGGCGCCGCCAAAAAATCTACAGGCAGCTGTTATTTCCCGCCTTAAGATCATGAGTGAAATGGATATTGCTGAAAAACGGGTGCCTCAGGATGGCCGGTTCAGGATCAAGGTGGAAAACCGCCAGGTAGATATGCGTGTCTCCACCTTACCCACAATCCATGGGGAAAACGTGGTGATGAGAATATTGGATGTTTCTAAAGCTCTTTTAGGTTTGGAGCAGCTGGGCTTTGCCTCTGATATACTGCAAGAATATACTAATACTATTCATAAATCTTATGGGATCGTTTTGGTCACCGGCCCGACCGGCAGCGGTAAAACCACTACTCTTTATAGTTCCTTGAATGTGATCAATACTGTTGACAAAAATATTATCACCGTCGAAGATCCGGTGGAATACCGTCTGAAGCTGATCCGCCAGGCCCAGGTGAATGTCAAGGCCGGACTTACTTTCGCTTCTGGCCTGCGGGCTATTTTGCGGCAAGATCCTGACATTGTGATGGTAGGTGAAATAAGAGATGTGGAAACTGCGGAAATTGCGATCCAGGCCGCCCTGACCGGCCATTTAGTGTTCAGTACCCTGCACACGAATAATGCCCCCGGCGCCGCCACCAGGTTAGTGGATATGGGCGTAGAACCGTTCCTGGTTTCATCTTCAATGTTGGCGATCATTGGCCAGCGTTTAGTCCGTAAGATCTGCCCGAATTGCAAAGAAGAGTACCAGCCGCCAGAGGCTTTGTTAGTTCAGGCTGGCTTAGACCCCAAGCAAAAAGACCTCAAGATATATCATGGTAAAGGCTGTAAAACATGTTTAAATACAGGTTATAAAGGACGTATATGTATCTTTGAGTTGTTGCTGCCGAACGATAAGATCCGCAGCCTGATCGTACAAAAAACTTCCATGGATGTGATCAGAAAAGAAGCTGTGCTCGCGGGCATGAAAACCATGCGTGATGACGGCCTCCTTAAAGTCAAACAGGGAATCACGACGGTGGAAGAAGTGATCCGGGCCACGCAGGAAGACTAGGAACAAATTCGAATATCTAAATCCGAAATTCGAAATAAATTCAAATTGATTAAATCCAAAACAAAAGCGTTTAGTATTTCGATATTAGAATTTCGTGCTTGTGGGAGAGTGTGTGCCGCTTTTTGTTTATAAAGCCAGAGATGAATTAGGAAAACAGATCAAAGGGATCATGGAAGCCAAAAACCGTGAAGCCTTGGCGATCAAGCTGAGTGGCATTGGCTATTTTGTCACTGAAATTACCGAACAAAAAACGGCATTAAAACTTAGTTTTGGCCAACGCTTCACCAAGGTTAGTAATCAGGACCTGATCTTGTTCAATGTCCAGCTGGCTAACATGATTGCTGCCGGCTTGTCCTTATTAACAAGTTTACGAACGCTTACTAAACAAGTGGAGAACCGCAAGTTTCGGGATGTGATTCAGGATGTTTATCGCAGTATTGAGGCTGGCAGTACCTTTTCTGACGCCCTAGCCAAGCACCCGCAGGTTTTTACGCCCTTGATGATCCAGATGGTCCATGCCGGCGAGGTTAGCGGTACTCTGGACCAGGTTATGAATCGCCTGGCTATTTTTGCCGAGCACCAGGCTGATTTGGAAGAAAAAATCAAGGGAGCCATGGTTTATCCGATCATCCTGGTGATCGTGGGGTTTGGTGTTATTATGTTTTTATCCATCTTTCTCATCCCGATGTTCGTGGATGTGTTTTTAAAAGCCGGGGTCAAGCTCCCCTTGCCCACGCAAATAGTATTCATTTTTAGCCAGATCGTCAAAAAATTCTGGTACGTTATCATCGGTGGTTTTATCGCTCTGGCTGCGGCCTTAAAAAAATATTTTAAAACGGCTAAAGGGAAATTTTTATTTGATAAATATTTATTGAAACTCCCGGTGATTGGGTTATTAGCCAGGAAGCTGGCCATTGCCAGGTTTGCCCGCACTCTCTCTACTTTAACTGCCAGCGGCGTACCCATCCTGGAAGGCCTGGAAATTGTCGAAAAAGTAGTGGGTAATGAGATCATCGCGCGGGTGATCAAGAGAGTTAGGGACGGGGTCAGCGAAGGGAGTAAAATTGCTGAACCTCTGCGTATCAGTGAAGAGTTTCCCCCGGATACTATCCAGATGATCGCGGTAGGCGAAGAGTCAGGCAGTTTAGATCTGATGTTGACTAAGATCGCTGATTATTATGATACCAGCGTAAATTACAGCGTGAAAAAATTAACCACTTTGATCGAACCATTGTTCCTGATACTGGTCGGATCGGCAGTGGGTTTTCTGCTGGCAAGTGTCTTTTTGCCCATGTTTGAGATGATGAAAGTAGTTAAATAACCCCTTGAATTATAGACGAAAAAGTGGTATATTTTATAGAGAGAGGAGGTGAAAAAAATGATGAGATTGTTAAAAAGTAAAAAAGGTTTTACCCTGATCGAACTGCTGATCGTAATGGCGATCATCGCTATTTTGATCGGTATCAGCTTGCCGCGTTTTAGAGGCATGCAGGATGAAGGTCAGAAATCTAAAGTCCGGTCAAACCTGGCTACACTGAGAACCGCTGTTGAAGCTTATGCTGCTGCACCGCGTTCCAATGGCATAACTAAATATCCGAATGCAACAGATACTGGAGCCATGGCTCTTTATAATGCCGGGACAGCTGCTTTAAGAGCTGTAACAACAGGATGGCAAACTACCCATTTGACGGTGGCGTGGAGTGCCGCAACCCCATTAGGAACAACCGGACCGGTTATGTTAAACGCTGAATTGATTGACCCGTTCTCTCCAGCCGCCGGTAATCTGGAATATGGTTATTATTGTACGGCTAACGGGTATTATGTACTCTGGTCTAACGGTACGAATAGGGTGAACCAGGTACCAACAGTTAGCGCTACCGGAGCAGTAACCTTCCCGACGGGGTCAACAGCTATTTTTGTATCAAATGGAAGCCCGCAGAGCAATTAGTATTAAATACAGGAATCATTTAGTTAGGTGTATAAGGTGGCTACTTAAGTTTTTAACAAAAACCTCAGGTAGCCACCTTTATGCCTATTGACAGGTAAAAATGCGAATAAATAACCAAGGCTTCACTATTATAGAAATAATTTTTGCTTTTGCTCTTTTAGCTGTTGGCCTGGCGGAAGTTGTTATTATTATGGGTGAAGGGCAGTCTCATAGTAAACTGGCTAAAATGAATACTATTGCTCTTGGTTTGGCCAAGGGACAGATGGAAAGTATAAAAAATTTGCCGTATGCCGGAGTTATCGCTGTGCCAGTTACAGCATATGCAGCCCCTTACCTGGATTATTCATACCAGATTTTTGTCACATCTATCGGAGGCCTGCCAGGACAAATAAAAGACGTAGTGGTGCGTGTTTCTTACAATGCGTCCAAAGGCATCACTAATTCCATAAACCTGGAAACATATGTAGCAAATTATTAGAAACCAGGAAAAGAGGTAAAAGATTATACCCCAGGAAAAGGGAGTCACTCTTGTAGAGTTATTAGTAGCCATGGCGCTCTTGGCGGTTTTACTAGCGATAACCGTGACTTTTTATCCGCCGGTCATCAAGATTTTTAATACCGGGAAGGATGATTTTGATCTGATGATCGAAACATCAATCGCCAGGGATATAATAAGCAATTATCTCGCCAAAGCCAGCACCTTTACTATTACTAACCAAGGTAGAATGAGTTTTACGGCTAATACTGATATCATAACTCCCCTAGCTGAGAATTGTACTTTTTATCTCTATAATTCCAGCGATATGGTCTGGCCGACAACGTATCCCTATACCTCTTATGAATTGCGTTATACAGAGGTTAATATCTTTGGCAGTGGCAAGACAATCGCGCACAATCTGAACCCTCCTCCGCTTACTTCTTTTTCAAGAATCGGGAATCAAATAGCAATTAACTTAAATGCTACCAAGAATAGCCAGAATTTCGAATTACGGTTTGAGATCCACCCGCGTAATTTGTAGTATAGAATTTAATAATTCTATACTTGATTACACAGATTTTAAGGAAAGATTATCCCCCCTAGTTCTGCTGAAGCATAACTATCAGGGGGACAGGCACAGATTAAAAACATGGGAAAATATACAGTAAAACTTAATGAATCCGGTTTTGCCTTTATCTTTGTATTTTTTTTTGTTATGCTGGTTTCCGGCATAGTGCTTGCTTATTTGGCAATTAATTCACAGAGTACCGTCAGTGTAGCGGTTAAGCAAAGGGAGATGCAGGCATTTTACGCTGCCGAAGCTGCCCAGGCTAGGGCGGTGCAATATCTGCAAAACGACTGGGCCGGGATTTGGAATACCTTACAGCCTAATAATGGGGCTTTAAGTAATTATGGCCCGATAACTGAAAATTTGGCTACTAATTCCGCGGTTAGTTATGAATTTATTCTGGATAACTGGAATTTAGCAGACAGTACTAAAGCAGCGCCATTTGGTATTGTCGCGGTTACTTCTAATGTCCCGTGGCAAGGAGCGAATATTCCGGCTGACGCGGTCGATGGGGCAATGAATTCAAACTGGCGCACAGTTAATAATCCAGGACCTTTAGTACAGCTAACGATCCAGTTCCCGGCTGGATCAAATTATACGATCAATGAAATTCGGGTTCGTCGTCAGGGCAATCCGCCGGTCGGTCGGCCGACAAACTATACCTGGTCTACCTCTACTGATGGTATTACCTACGCAGTGCGGTTTACCAGGAATGTCGACTCAGGTATAAACCAGTGGTATGATATCTTTCCCGCCCCGGTCAGTAACGTTAATTATGTCCGCTGGGATATTACCAGTTGGAACGGTAACCGGGTAGATATAGATGAAATAGAGATTCCCTGGATCCGTATTAAAAGCCGCTGCCGAATTAACAGTACGAGCGGCTCAAGCTACACAGAAAAATATATTCGCAGTTGTGTGCTTTCAAACAGCCGCACTGTTTTCCCGGCTACTATAACTAAAATCTTACCGAGCACTTTATCCACTACGAATATGACGGCGATCTGGGACGAGATTAGCAGTGATAATTATTATGATCCATCTCCAGCACGAAATTTTTTCTAAGGATTAGGCATGAAACTTATTCGTAATATACAACCGTTACTAGGCTTGGATATCGGGACCACTTCTGTTAAAATAGTGGTGCTGAAGGAAAGCGTTAGCGGCGTGGCGATTGTGGACTTCCGCATTGAAGAATTTCCTTTAAGCACTGAAAAAAAGGAAAACGTTCCCTTAGAAGTAGTGCTTGAAGGTTTAAAAAAATGCCTGGAAGGCATTAACTTCAAGAAAATGAAAATTATCACAGTAGTTTCCGGCCAACGGGTATCGGTGAGAAAAGTTCTCATTCCCCATATGCCCAAAGAGGAACTGCTGGAAGCGATCAAATGGGAAGCGAAAGAACATATACCCTTCCCGATAGAAAACGCCGCTCTTGATTACCATATTATCGGTGAAGTGATTGATAAAAATGCCAAAAAAATAGAGCTGCTGGTAGTGGCGGTTGAGAAGTTTGTGATTGACCAGCATTTATCTATGCTGCAGAATGTCCAGATCAGGCCAGCCTCAATCACTGTTACCCCTTTTGCCTTAGCGAATGTTTTGCGCAAAAATGATTATCTTAACGAAGAAGAAGCTATTGCCGCGGTGAGCTCCGGGGCTGAAACCACTACCATTAATATTTTTAGCGGGGAACACCTGGTTTTTAACCGGGAAATTCCCCTTGGCGGCAATAATATAACCAGGGCGATGGTGGGGACTTTAATTTCAGATTCTGGGCAGGTAGAGCTGGATATCAACCAGGCTGAGATCTTGAAAAAGGACTGGGGTATCCCGGATGAAAAAAATCCCCAGCAGATAACCCCGGAACTCAGCGGCCTGCAGATCTCTCCCCTGATGCGGCCGACGCTGGAACGCATGGCTAATGAGATCAGGCGGTCACTGGATTATTATCGCGAAGAATCAAGAGGCAAGCGGGTAAGTAAGGTGGTGCTGCTGGGAGGCAACGCGGAACTAAAAGGGTTGCCGGAATTTTTAAATAGCGCTTTAGGCTTAACCGTAGAAATTTGCCGGCCCCTTAATAAGCTCGAAATGGATATGCCGGAAGACCGCAAAAAAGAACTGGACCAGCTTGGACCGCGCTTGGCGATTGCCATGGGAGCCAGCCTGCAAGGTACTAAAGGGATCAATCTTTTACCGCAGGAATTAAAGGAACAGGCTACTAAAACAGCCCGCAGCGCCATGACGGCAATAATTGGCTTTTTAATTATTTTTATTTTTAGCATGATCTATTTTTCCTTGTATACGACTCTGCAGGCGTACAATAAAATCATTGCCGGCAATAAAGTAACCTTAACTGAATTGAAACAACAAGTAGCCAAAGCTTATGAGTTGCGGCAGCTTAAAGAAAAAATGAGTACCCGCCGCAATTTAATAAACCTGCTCATGATGGGAAATCCAAAATGGGTTGAGATGCTAAAAGCGTTGAGCAATCTTACCCCGCGGCGGATCATCCTGGAAGAAGTTAAGTTTGAAAAAGAAGCGGACAATGCCGTTGCTCCTGTTCCAGCGCAGCCAGGCGAAGATGGTACTACTGCCGCTGAACCAGTTATATTACCATTACCGGTGCTTTATATTAAAGGGATGGTACTGTTGGGAGGAGAGCGCCCAGAAGCCATCCTGGCACAATTTATGCAGGCTTTGGAAAAATCAAGTTATTTTATGGAAACTGACCTTTATTCCTTAACGAAAGGGCTGGAAGGAGAAGGGGAAATAAAAAATTATGTTAGTTTTGAAATACAATGCAAATTGAGGAATTTCCAGGGTGGAGAAGATTAAATTCCGGCGGCTTATAACCTGCAGGATATCTTACTGAGAGGGAAAGTATAGTGAAAAAGTTAGGTACTAAAGAAAAAATGGTACTAAAATATTTTGGGCTTTTTGCAATGATAGCCCTGGCTTTCCAATATCTATTGATCCAGCCAACCAGGCTTAAAATAACACAAAAAAAGATTGAAGTGTTAAAGATTAATGATGAAATCCAGCAAGCTTATGAATTTTTGAGGAATTTGAATGCGATTCGTGAAGAAGCAGATAAAATGGAGGAATTATGGCAAATTTTCAAGACCAAGCTGCCTGACTCCAAACAAATACCCGTATTACTTAATGCCCTGGCGCAGGTCGCTAATAAGGCTAATATTAATTATGTTTCTATCAATACTAAACCGCTGGAAGCAGGCGACCAGCAGGGAAATTTAATGTATAATCGTTTGCCGATCGAGATCACCTTGCGCTGCCGGTACCGCAATTTGGGAGAGTATCTGGCGAATTTGCGGGAAATGCCCCGTTTGGTTAAAGTAGAAAGCATCAAAATCTTCCGTAACAAAGACATTTTACCTAATGTAGATGTAACGATAAATGTTTATACCTATGTATTAAATAATGAGGGATAGTATGGCTGCAGCTCCTCCTGATAAGAAAAAAATATTCCTGCTGTTGGGATTAGGGGTAATCAGTATCATTGTTTATAAATCCGCGGTTCTTTCCCCGCCGGCCCCGGTTCCGGATGACCAGCCAGTTGATTCAGATATAGCAATAGTTGCAGCGGTTCCACCAGCAGAAAAGAATGTCCCTGGCAGGGAGGAACAACCTTTGTCGCAGGAAAAAACTGATGCGGCTGGCCAATCCTGGGGCCGGGACCCTTTTATTGGGGATAGCGCCGGGGAGGAACAAAAGCCAGGGACCGCTGTCACAGTGACCAAGCCTCTGGTAAACGAAGAGCCAGCGCTTGTCCTTTCGGGCATTGCCTGGAGCAAGAACAAAGCCGTGGCTATTATTAACGGGCAGGTAGTGCGTGAAGGTGATTTGCTGCCGGTACAAGGGAAAAAAATATATAAAGTGCTCACGATCTTAAAGAACCGGGTGATCTTGCAGGGACAGGACAAAACTATAACGCTGCGGGTAAGGGGAGGATGAAGAGGAGCAAATTCTAAATCCTAAGCCTGAAATCATAGACAATTTCAAATGTTTAATGTTCAAAACCAAAGTGTTTAGAATTTTAAAAGCTCAGATATAGATAGTTTAAAATTGGAATTTAGCGCTTGATTATTGTTTAGGATTTAGAAATTAGATATTCGGATTTGTCTTACCACAGGGGGGTATAGCTCAATGAAAAGAATAGCAAAAATACTGATAGGCATCCTGCTTTACTGCGCCATTGGCAACATTGGAATAGCTTTGGCCGCTGAGTCACCGCCGGTTTCTAACGAACCGAATTTCTGGGAGTTAATGAAGCAGAAAAAGATTTCCATTGACTTCAAAAATGCTGACCTGGATGACTCGCTGCGCCTCCTCTCCCAGCAGAACAACATTAATTTTTATCTGGTACATAAAGTCCGGGGCAAAAAGATCAATTTTTATTTTAAGGATGTTCCCCTGGAAGAAGTGCTTAATTCCGTCTTGGTCAACAATGGGTTCAATTACCAGGTTTTCCCGGCCAAAAACATTATTGAAGTCAAAGCTATCGATGCGGCCAAACTGGATACGCGTATTTTTACCATCAAGAATGTCGATCCGCTGGTGATCAAAAATACCCTGGTCAATGTTTTAGGACCGCAAGGACTGATCAGTGTCGACCGGGAAAATAAGGTCTTGATCATTACTGATGTTTATCAGAATTTTAACAATATTTTAGATGTTATTGATGCTTTGGATATTAAGTCAGCGGCCAGCGGGGAAAGAAGAGGTGGCGGCAATGGGGAAGCATACACGAAAGTGTTCAGGCTGCAGTTCGCCAGCGCCAGCAAGATCAAGGAGGCAGTGGCTAAATCTATTTCTACCAGCGGGACTATTGATGTGGAGGAAGGGCTTAACGCCTTGATCATTAAAGACCAGCCCGGGGTCCTGGATGATATCAGCAATCTGATCCTTAACCTGGACCGGGAAACGCCCCAGGTTATTATCAGCGCTGAAGTAATAGAAGTAAATTCAGGGGTGCTCAACGAGATCGGCGCTCAGTGGATCTACCAGCCAGGCAGTCATGGCCAGATGGCGACGCTCAATACCCAATACAATACTCTGCCGACAAATACGGCTAATCTTGGTTTTGCGACGCAGTCCCTAGGCGCCAGCCTGGTGTATGGTGAAGTGACGGATAAATTCCGGGGTATGATCAATGCCCTGGTCACTACCAGTAAAGCAGAGGTTTTATCGAGCCCAATGATCACGGTAGTAAATAATGAAAAAGCCAAGATCGAGATAACTGAGAAATTTCCTTATAACCAGTTTTCCGGTTATGACGCCCAAGGTAATCCGCAATACGCCACAGAATTTATTGACGTGGGTATTATAATGTCCGTGACTCCGCACATTAAGGAAGGCAATATTGTGAACTTGGAGCTGGAACCGGAAGTGAGTTTCCAGACCGGTGAACGGGTGGGCATCCCGATCCGGGCCACGCGCAAGGCTACTACTAAAGTGAACGTTCGCGACGGTAAAACGATCGTTATTGGCGGCCTGACCTCGAATAAAAAGACCCGTACTGTGTATAAAATCCCCATTTTGGGCAGTATCCCCATTTTGGGACAACTCTTCCGGAAAAATAATGATAGTGTGGACAAGGTAGATTTGATGATCTTTGTCACCCCGCGCATTGTTTCCAGCGGGAAAATTGAAGAATTTTCCGCGCAAAACAAGGAAAAACTGGAACCGCAGAAAAAATAAAAACAAAGACGAACGAAAAGAAGTTGGTATCCCGGCGCTATTAAGCTTGACAAAAGACCGATTAATGTAATAAAATCTCTCTAATAGAGGGATGAAAGAAATCTTCTTTAGGCGGAGCTATTAATTAATGTTCACAGCACGCAACCGGAAAAATCATGCCAGCCTAAGCCTTTTTCCCCGCTGCTAATCAGGGTAAAAGGTTATTAGGTTTTTTTAGTTTCAGGGGCAGGTTGAAGGAGGATGCAGCAGCATGATCCAGGAAAAAAAGCAGGAAGGGACTTCCCAATTAGTTGTTTTCAGCTTAGCCAATGAAGAATATGGCGTAGCCATTGGGCAGGTGCAGGAAATTATCCGTCCCCAAGGTATCACGCGTATTCCGGGCATGCCTTCTTTTGTCGAGGGAGTTATTAACCTGCGCGGCAAAATAATACCCATCATAGATCTGCGGGACCGGTTTGGTTTAGTGCAGAAAGAAGCAGACGCCAATACCCGCGTTGTTGTTGCTGAAGTGTCCAGCCAGACGGTGGGGCTCGTAGTCGATAGCGTGAGCGAAGTATTGCGCCTGCCTAATGAGGCGATCGAGCCGCTGCCACCAACCATTACCAATATCGAAGGAGAATATTTAAAAGGAGTGGGCAAGCTGGACCGGCGGTTGATCATCTTGCTTGACCTGGAAAAAGTCTTAACTGACCTGGAGAAGATCACCCTGGAAAAAATAAGTAAAACTCTGACCGAAGAAATCCCCGGCGGCAGTACTAAGAAAGAGCCCTTGGCTAAGAAAGAATAGCTTGGTGCGGGAAATAACTTAAAATTTAGGAATATAAAAATA
Source organism: uncultured Clostridia bacterium (assembly GCA_964441745.1). Taxonomy (GTDB): domain Bacteria; phylum CAYTYR01; class UBA6262; order UBA6262; family UBA6262; genus UBA6262. The sequence goes on along the minus strand of CAYTYR010000020.1, from coordinate 880 downwards.
CAATGCCATTTGAAGAGCCTGATTTTGAACTGTTAGTGCGAAAAATATTAAGGGAACGCGGTTTTGACTGCCGGCAGTACCGGGAAAGTTATTTAAAAAGAAGATTTGGCGTGCGGATGCGGGCCTGGAAGGTCACCACATTCACTGATTATGTCAATGTCCTGGACCGTCACCCGGAAGAATATATTAAGCTCTTTGATGATATCACGATCAATGTGACGCAGTTTTTTCGCGATACTACGGTTTATGATGCTTTTGACAAGACGGTTTTGCCGGTGGCGCTGGCCGAAAAGAATAACACACAAAACACTATCCTGCGTATTTGGAGCTGTGGGTGTTCCAGCGGGGAAGAACCATATTCCATTGCTTTATGCCTGGCTGACCGGCTGGGAGAAAAAATCAATGATTACAGTATTACCATCTTTGCTTCTGATTTTGATGATATCAGCCTGAATAAAGGAAGGGCTGGGATTTATGGTACCGCCAGCCTGGAAAATGCTCCCCCGGAAATATTGACCCGGTATTTTATCCAGGATGGCAACAAGTTCCAGATCAAAGATGAAATCAAATCCCTGGTAAAGTTTATTAAGCAGGATTTCATCCGGGAAGAACCGTTTAAGAATTTAGATATCATCTTCTGCCGTAATGTAATGATCTACTTGACCAAGGAAATGCAAACCAGATTACTGATCAATTTTTATAAAAGCCTGAATCCTAAAGGATTTTTAGTGCTGGGAAAGGTTGAAGGGTTAATGAGCACCAACGAAGGATTGTTTGAACGGTTTAATATTACCGAACGGATTTTTCGTAAAGGGTAAAAGAAAAAGGGTCATCTCCAAAGTGAGTGGATGAATAAATCTACTATATAGACGGTAAAACG
>CAYTYR010000019.1:0-33784 GCA_964441745.1 uncultured Clostridia bacterium | reverse complement strand
AAACAGGGGAGATGACAGCCAAAAGTCAAAATGTATTTATTTTGACTTTTGGCTGCCAGATGAACATCTACGATTCCGAGCTTATGGCGGGGATACTGCAGGCGCACGGGTATCAGCAGGTCTTTGAACCGAGAGATGCCGGCTTGATCATTATTAACACTTGCAGCGTGCGGAAACACGCCGAAGAACGAGCTTTTTCCAATCTCTGGGATTTGTATCACCAGGCACCAAAAAAGGCTAAAAAGCCGGTTTTCTGCGTCGCTGGCTGTACGGCCAAAAAAATGGGGGAAGAGATCTTCCAAAAATACCCGTTTGTGGACCTGGTCGTCAGTCCGGCTAACATCTATGACCTGCCCAAGCTCGTCAATACTTTCCAGAAAACCCGCCGGAAACAATTAGCTATTAAAAACCAGACCGGTTATATCAAAAAGAACTTCCCGGTAATCCATGCGAATAAAATAAAAGCCCTGGTCACGATCATGCAGGGCTGTAATAATTACTGCGCGTATTGCGTGGTCCCGTACGTCCGCGGCGCGGAAATATCCCGTCCCACCAAGAACATCGTAGCTGAGGTCAGGAACCTGGTGCAGAAGGGTTACCGGGAAGTGACCTTGCTGGGCCAGAATGTGAACAGTTACCATGACGGTAAGAATGATTTTACCGACCTGCTAAAAAAGATCAACAGCCTGCCGGGGTTACTGCGCGTCAGGTTCATGACCAACCATCCCAAGGATATGTCTGCTACTTTGATCAAAGCCATCGGTTCGCTGGATAAAGTTTGCGGCCATATTCATTTGCCGCTGCAATCCGGTTCTGACCGGATATTGAAAGCAATGAACCGCGGTTACACTGCCGCGCACTTCCTGGGATTGGTCAAATCCTTGCGCCGGGCCAAGCCAGATCTTGCGATCACTACGGATATCATCGTCGGATTTCCGGGAGAAACTAAAAAGGATTTCCAGAGAACCTTGTCCCTGGTCAAACAGGCAAAATTCGACGCTTCTTTTGTTTTCAAGTATTCTCCCCGGCCGGGGACAACCGCGGCTGAATTAGCTGACGAGGTCAGCGCAACTGAAAAACAGCGGCGCCTGGAACTGGCCAACCAGGCCCAGCAAAAGATAGCCAGGGAGCTCAGCGCCGGCTTGATCGGCCAGCAGGTAGAGGTATTGGTAGAGGACCTGGCGACAGACGGCAAAAACCTGTTTGGCAAGACTGCCGGGTACCGCACCGTCATTATTGATGCCTCAGTTGTACCTAACCAGCGGCCAGCGACTAGCGGCCAGCAATTGTCTTTATACCTCGGGCAAATAATCCCGGTAAAAATCACTGCCGCTAAAAACTGGACACTTTACGGAAAATCTGCTATAAATAGACATCCTATAAAATCCAGGATGTATTAGAGAGGGGAGAAATATGCTGGGATTGAAACTTGTTTTTTTCCTGGTGATTGCTGTTTTTGTCGCTATTTTTGCGATGCAAAACCCTATCCCGGTGACCATCAAATTATTTGCCTGGGAGTCGGCAGAAATCTCTTTGGTCATTGTGATCTTTTGTTCTATACTCGTTGGTTTTATCTGGGCGCTGATCTTAGCCTCTATTAGGATCGTCTCGCTTAAATTACAGCTGCAGAAGCTAAAAGATTATATTGACATCAAAGACAGTGTGTCGCATAAACCGGGAGTCATGCTCAAGTAATGAAAAAAAATACCAGTTTTACTATTATTGCCATAATCATAGCCTTGGCAGTGTTAATCAACACTAACTTCTTTTGGAACAAGATCAACCCGATCTTTTATGGCGACATCCTGAATCAATATGCCGGCAGATATAAGATCGACCCTTTACTAATAGCCGCGATCATTAAAGTGGAAAGCAAATTCTGGACCCATGCCAAGTCGCCGGTCGGAGCAATCGGATTGATGCAGATCATGCCGGAGACCGGCCGGGAAGTTGCCAGGAAATTAAAACTTAATGATTTTCATGACCATGATCTCTACGTGCCAGAGATCAATATCAGGATCGGTTGTTATTACCTGGATGAGATCAGGAAAGAATGCGGCGATGACCAGGTAGCCATGTTAGCCAGCTATAACGCCGGCAAGAATATTGTCAAAGCCTGGAAGAACGGCAGCCAGAGTCTGGGAATAGACCAGATCCTGTATAAGGAAACCAAAAATTTTGTCATTCAGGTACAGCGGACATATAAACAGCTAAAACTGGTGCAGAGAATCAAGAAAATGATCACCTTCAGGTGGTAAGGGCACACTAAATGACCACGACCAAACTAACCCCCTTAATGGAACAGTACCAGCGGATCAAAACGCAATATCCGCAGGCGTTGCTGTTTTTCCGGCTGGGAGATTTTTACGAGTTGTTCGGCGATGATGCCAAGCTGGCGTCTAAATTGCTGCAGATCACGTTGACCGCCCGGCACCAGGTGCCGATGTGCGGTGTGCCATACCATAGCGTCACTGGCTATATCGCCAAGCTCATCAAGGCTGGATACAAGGTTGCAGTCTGCGAGCAGACTGAAGATCCCTCGACAGCTAAAGGATTGGTGAAACGGGAGATCGTCCGGATTATCACTCCGGGAACGATCCTGGAAGACAATCTCCTGGAGAGAACCAATAATAATTTCTTAAGCGCCATCGCAGTTGATCCTGAAGCAAATACTTATAGCCTGGCGACAGTAGATATTTCCACCGGTGAATTCATGGCTACCCAATTCAAGGGAGATACCAGCCTGGAACAACTGGCGACGGAAATTGCGCGGCTTTCCCCGGCTGAGATCTTACTGCCGGCAGCAGCTAAGGCCAATAGCGGCATCGCTAAAATATGCCAAAACTGCCAAAAATTGTTGAACTACCGGGAAGACTGGGCTTTTAACTACCAGAATAATTATGTCAAACTGATCACGCATTTTAATGTCGGTACCTTGAAAGGTTTTGGCCTGGATAATCTGGTGACCGTAGTACAGGCAGCAGGGGCCATCATCGATTACCTGGAAGAGACCCAGAAACAATCACTGGCCCATCTCCGGCGCATTATTTATTATAATGTGGAAGATCATATGATCCTGGATGAAAGCACTCTGCGGCATCTGGAAATCATGGGCAACCAGCAGGAAAACTCTTCGCAGAACACGTTACTATCGGTATTGGACCAGACCCAGACGCCCATGGGCTCGCGCCTGTTAAAACGCTGGCTGACCCAGCCCTTGATCAAATCGGCGCAGATCAATAAGCGCCTGCAAGCAGTGGAAGAATTATATAATAACGGCCTTAACCGGCGAAATATCCGTGAACTGCTGAGAGAAATTGCTGATCTCGAACGGCTCATTTCCCGGATCACCTGCGGCACGGCCAATCCCCGGGACCTGGTCGGTTTAAAAAACTCGTTTGACTTATTGCCCAAGATCAAGGAATACGCGTTAAATCTCCGCTCCGAATTGCTGGTCGAGATCATTGACCAGATCAAGCCGCTGCCGGAAATCGCTGAACTGGTAGATAAGGCGATCATCGATGAACCGCCCGTCAGCGTAAAAGAGGGCGGACTGATCAAACGCGGTTATCATGCCGAGCTGGACAAACTATATACCGCTAAATCTTCCAGCAAGGAATTCCTGGCTAATTTAGAATTGAAGGAAAAAGAACGCACCGGTATTAATTCCCTGAAAGTGCGTTTTAATTCGGTCTTTGGTTACTATATTGAGATAACCAAAGCTCATCTGGACGCTGTACCGCCGGATTATGTGCGCAAGCAAACGCTGGTGAACGCGGAACGCTTTATCACTCCGGAATTAAAAGAACACGAAACTCTCATCCTGCGGGCCGAAGAAGAGATCAATAAGCTCGAATATGAGGTCTTCAACCAGGTCAGGCAGGAAATTGCCAAAGAAACAACCTCGATCCAAAGAACAGCAGCCAACCTGGCCCAGTTGGATGTACTGATATCTTTTGCGGAAATAGCCAGCGCTAATGATTATTACAAGCCGGTGGTAGATGAAAGCGGGACGCTTGCTTTGAAAGATTGCCGCCATCCAGTCGTGGAAAATATGCTGGCCACAGCGGACAAATTCGTGCCTAATGATGTCTCTCTGGACACTGAAGATAACTTGATCCATATTATTACCGGGCCAAACATGGCCGGCAAATCTACCTATATCAGGCAAGTAGCCTTATGCGTATTAATGGCGCAGATCGGTTCGTTCGTACCGGCTAAAGAAGCCAGGATCGGCATTGTTGACCGGATCTTCACCCGCATCGGGTCGGGTGACAATATTGCCCGGGGCGAAAGCACCTTTATGGTGGAGATGACGGAAACCGCCAATATTCTCAATAATGCCACCAAACGCAGCCTGCTCATCCTGGACGAGATCGGCCGGGGCACCAGCACCTTTGACGGTATCAGCATTGCCTGGGCGGTGGTAGAATTTTTGCAGGAAAAAGGATTCCGTACTTTGTTTGCCACCCATTATTTTGAATTGACTGAATTGTCCCAGACCCTGCCGCGCGTAAAAAACTACAATGTCCTGGTCCGGGAGTGGCAGGATAAGATCGTCTTCCTGCGCCGAGTAGTCCCTGGCGTCGCGGATAAAAGTTATGGTATCCATGTCGCTAAACTGGCCGGCCTGCCATTGTCGATCATCGAACGCTCCAAGCAAATCCTGGATGACCTGGAAACAAACAGCTACCGGGAGGATGGCGTGCCTAAGCTGGCGCCGCACAAAATGAAAAAGCCGCAAATGATGCTTTTCCAGGAAAAGGATTAATAAAAATGGTGATGTTCCCTGCGATTCTGGTAATTATCATATTGCTGACACTGCTAATTACTGTTTTTAATAAACTCATCAGGTATAAATATCTGGTACGTGAAGCCTGGGCTGGCATTGACGTGCAACTAAAGCGCAGGCACGACTTATTACCGAAGATCTTAGAAACCGCGAAAGGTTACGCGCAATATGAAGCTTCGGTAATGAAAAATGTAACTGCTTTGCGCTCGGGGTTGTCCCTGGCCGCCGGGATAAAGGAAAAGAGCAAGCTGGAAAATAGTATTTCCCAGGCGCTTAAAGGTTTTTTTGCTCTGGCGGAAGCGTATCCTGACCTAAAAGCCGATCAAAGTTTCCTGGAACTGCAGAAAATGATCAGCGCAGTGGAAGACGAAATCCAGATGTCCAGGCGGTATTATAACGGTACTGTGCGCGATTATAATGTTTATATCCAGTCCTTTCCGGGCATGCTTTTGGCTCGTCTGCTGGGTTTTACCGAGGCAGATTTTTTTGAGATCGAATATGCCACTGAACGGCAAAGTCCTGATATGGATTTTTCACCAAAGGGTTAAACGCGTGAAAACACTAAAACACATAATTTTATCCGCACTGGTAATTTGTGTCTCTCTTGCTTCCGTGGTTCTTGTTCACGCGAACACTAATAATAAAGAAAAGATCCTTTCCTTTCATAGCGCCATTAAAGTCCTCCCTGACGCGACTATGACTGTGACCGAAACCATTAAAGTCAATTGTAATGGCGATCAGATCAAACATGGCATCTACCGCGATTTCCCGGCTAAATACCGGGACCGGATCGGCAATAAGTATATAGTTGGCTTTATGGTATCGGAAGTTTTAAGTAATGGTTTTCCGGAGGAATTTCGCGTTCAAAATATAAGCAACGGGAAACGCGTCTATATAGGGAAAAAAGACGTTTTACTGACCCCAGGGGTATATACTTACACTTTAACCTATCAGACCAACCGGCAATTGGGATTCTTCAAGGATTTTGATGAGCTTTATTGGAATGTCACTGGTAATGGCTGGTCTTTCCCGATAGAAGAGGCTGCGGCTACCGTGGAATTACCGGGTGACGCTGCTGAAAAGATTATTGCAACTGACGGGTTTACCGGGTTTCAGGGCTCAACAGAAAAATATTTCACTACCGCCAGGGATTCCCTGGGAAACATTGTCTTCAGAACTTCGCAGGCACTTGCTCCCAAAGCAGGATTGACTATCGTGCTGGAATGGCCGAAAGGTTATGTGCAAGAGCCGTCAACCGCCATGAAACTTAATTATTTTTATAAGGATAATCAGGGAACTGCCGCCGGCCTTGCGGGAGTAATAATACTTGTATTTTATTACCTGCTGGTTTGGGCCAAAGTGGGAAAAGATCCGGAGAAGGGCACGATCATTCCTTTATACAACCCGCCGCAAAAGCTTTCACCGGCAGCTATGCGCTATATTACGAAAATGTCTTACGACAATAAGGCTTTCACGGCAGCGCTGCTGAATATGGCCATCAAAGGGTTTATCAGGATCAATGATGAAAAGGATGAATATTCTATCAGCACCATAGGCAAAGATAAAAAGATCCTTAGTGCCGAGGAATTAGCTATTGCCAGGGAATTGGCTTATGGATTCAGGCTGGAATTAAAAAACAGTAATCATCATGAAATACAAAAAATGATCGTACATCTACGCGGCAGCCTGAAAAACAATTTTGAGAAAGTATATTTTTTTACCAATAAAGAATATTTCATCCCCGGGCTGCTCATCTCAGTGCTTATTATCTTATTAAGCGGCTATTTGGAAGCAACTACGGCTTTCCCGGTGACTTTGTTTATGTCTGTCTGGCTGATCGGGTGGACTATTGGAGTGTTTTTTTTGTTAAGCTCTGCCTTCGCGCAATGGAAGGGGGTCATCAAAGGAAGGACGCACAAAATATCCACTCTGGGTAGCGCTCTATTCATCACTCTCTTTTCGATACCTTTTATAGCCGGAGAAATCTTTGGTCTTTTCGTTTTGGTCAAAAGTAGTTCTGTCGGAATACTTTTCATTCTGGCAGTTTGTATTTTTATAAACATCCTTTTCTATCATTTGCTTAAAGCGCCAACACTGGCTGGCAGAAAGCTCATAGACCAGATCGCGGGATTCAAAATGTACCTGGCAGCAGCAGAAAAAGACCGGCTTAATATATTAATTCCGCCGCAGAAATCATTGGAGCTTTTTGAGAAATATTTGCCTTACGCTATAGCTTTGGACGTAGAACAGGCCTGGGCGGAACAATTTGCCGACGTTTTGCAAAGAGCTTCGCTCGGAGGAGACGGATCTTATCATCCTCATTGGTACCATGGCACCGCCTGGAATACTCTGGGCGCAACAGGATTTGCTGCCGGTTTTAGCAGCTCATTCTCCAGCGCTATCTCTTCATCTTCAATAGCTCCGGGGTCGAGTTCCGGCGGCAGTGGCGGCTCATCCGGCGGAGGTGGCGGCGGCGGTGGTGGCGGCGGTTGGTAATAATTACAGCAAAATAGTAATTTTTCAAATACAACTTCATCTATAAAAGGAGAAGCCCATGACGTATCATCGCTTGAAACATCATCCGGAAAGAAGGATACACAAGCGCGTTCCGGTCCTGACTTCGCTGTTGGAACCGATCACCATCAAAGCGCCGCAACTGCATATCGACAATCCTATACCCGGATTTATGGGCAATCTGTCAGCCGGAGGCATGCAAATTGCCACCTTCGTCGCTTTACCGGTAAATGTCGAGCTGGAAATATCCGTTAATATGCCGGGATTCCATAATATTCATTTTAAAGGCAAGGCCAAAAGGATCTATCAGAAGCAAGGGTCTTTCCTGATCACTTTTAACTTCACCCATATTGCCGCTGAAGTAAAAGAACATATTACCAGGATGGCTGAGGACTTTGAGATGTGCTATGACCGCCGCATCCTGGGGGTTAGCGATATTTGCTATGGGTATAAATGTTTTTATTTTACGCTATGCACGGAAGAGTGCAAGAAATAAAGGAGTCGTACGTCGTGCGTTATGCGTCGTGCGTTAACAGAGAGCCAGTCAAAACGAAAAGCAGTAAACTAGTTGAAGGATATTATTCATGAGTGAGAAACATATACAAGTTTTGCCGGAAGAGGTCATTAATAAGATAGCGGCTGGTGAAGTTATCGAACGACCGGCAGCGGTAGTCAAGGAATTATTGGAAAATTCTCTGGATGCCGGGGCAGCGGCTATTGAGATCGAGATCAAGAACGGCGGCAAGAAATTGATCCGGGTAGCGGATAACGGCCGCGGGATAACAGGACCAGAGGTACCATTGGCGTTCCAGCGGCATGCTACCAGCAAGATTGCGGCTTTCAATGACCTGGATATATTGGATACCTTGGGCTTCCGGGGAGAAGCTTTGCCCAGTATCGCCGCCGTCAGCAAAGCCACGATGGTCACCCGCACGGCCGAATCCGTCGGAGCAACCAAGCTGGTAATACAAGGCGGGAAGATCATTACCAAAGGTGAAGAAGGGGCTAAGCCAGGGACCACGGTCACGATCGAAAACCTTTTTGCCAATACCCCGGCCCGGCTAAAATTCTTGAAAAGTGACGCCACGGAATTTTCGCATATCCTGAACCTGGTCACAGAACTGGCTATCGCTAATTTTAAAGTCGCTTTTAGTCTCATCAACAACGACCGTAAGATATTTAAGCTGGCCCCGGCGCAAAAACTGGAAGAGCGCTTGTATGACCTGCTGGGAAGGGAGATCCAAAAACAATTAGCGCCCATCAACCTGGACCAGAAATTTCTTTCGATCTCCGGTTATATCACCTTGCCAACGGCAGAACTTTCCGGCCGAAACCAGCAATATTTCTTCGTCAATAAACGCACGATCCGTCACCGCTTGCTGAACCATGCTTTAATCGCTGGTTATGATAACCTTTTGCCTGCCGGGAAATATCCGGCAGTATTTATTTTCTTTTCCATAAATCCGGAATTGGTTGATGTTAACGTTCATCCGGCTAAACGCGAAGTCAGATTCTCTAATGAAGGAGCGATCCATGATCTGACCGCCAAGGCTATTCGGGACGCCCTGCATCAGCCAGGGGTGATCCGTGAAATGAAGGATCCGGCAGCCAGGTATCCACTGCCACTGGACCAGCATTCAATCACGGCCATGCTCAATACGAATACCGCGCCGGCGCAAACATTGCTGGCGGTACAAGAACAAATATTTTCCTACACTGCCCAACCGGCAGAGATGATCAAAACCACAGCTTTCGGGGACCTGAAAATACTGGGACAAGCTGACAATGCTTATATCATCGCTTCTTCAGGCAATGAACTGATGATCATTGACCAGCATGCGGCCAGCGAGCGGGTCATGTATGAAAAATTCAAACAGGAATTTGAACAAAAAACTATTCAGTCGCAAAAACTGCTCATCCCGATAACCTTGGAAATTGATCTCCCGTCAAAAAATTTGTTATTAGGCTACTCTGACCTGATGTCCCAGCTGGGTTGGGAAGTTGAAGATTTTGGCGCGACTACTTTGCTGGTCCGGGCTTTGCCGGCGATCCTGGATAAAGCCGGAGACCGGCAATTCATCCTGGATATTGTGCGGGAATTATCCAGACTGCAGGAGATCAAAGACACGCCCGCAAAAGCAGAAATACAAAAAACCGTGCTGGACAATATTTTAAAGCTCTCCGCCTGCCATGCGGCGGTGCGATTTGGCGATACTTTGCAGTTAAATGAGATCAGCTCGATCATCAACGCGCTGACCAGCACTGCTAATCCCTATACTTGCCCGCACGGCCGGCCGACCTTGATCAAGCTTTCACGGGCTGAACTGAATAAGAGGTTTGAACGCACATGATCATTGCCATTGTCGGGGCCACCGCCAGCGGCAAAAGCGCCATCGCGGTTAAACTGGCCAGGAAATTAAACGCGGAAATAATATCTTTTGATTCCCTGCAAATATATAAATACCTGAACATCGGCACGGCCAAACCAACCAGGGAGGAACTAAGCCAGGTCAAGCATCATCTCATCAGTATCTGCCAACCAGACGAAGAATTCAATGCCGGCGTCTTTACCAGGCTGGCTGGCCAGAAGATCAAGCAGTTGGAAAAGAAGGGGAAAAATATTATCCTGGTAGGCGGTACTGGATTGTACCTGAAAGCCTTGCTGGAAGGATTGAGCGAAGCGCCGCCGAAGGACCGGCAATTTAGACGGCGGATGGCAGTACAAGCCAAGAAATACGGCAAGAAGCGTTTACATAAAAGATTAACCAAAATTGACCCGCTAGCGGCTGCCAGGATTCATCCTAATAATGTAGAGAGAGTGATCCGGGCGCTGGAAATTTATCACCAGACCGGTAAACCTTTCTCCCAATGGCAGCAGCAAACTATCACGCCGCGTTACCAGGCCAAGATCATCGGCCTGGACCGCGACCGGCAAAAGCTCTATGAATGTATCAACCAGCGCGTGGATAAAATGTTCAGCCAGGGATTAGTGCGGGAAGTCCGCTCGATCTTAAAAAAAGGATATAGCGCGAAACTGAAACCTTTACAGAGCCTGGGGTACCGCCAAGTAGGCCTGTTTTTGGCAGGCAAGATCACCTTGCCGGAGGCCATTGAGCAGACCAAGCTGGAGACCCGGCATTACGCCAAAAGACAGCTTTCCTGGTTCAAGCACACCCAGGGAATCAAATGGTTCCCGGTGAAGGATACTCTCGACAATAAAACATTGCGCAGAATGGTCGAGTATGTTAAACTATAAAGAACCGGCTATTTTAGTAGGGATCAGGGACCGGCATAAAAAACTTAGCGAAGTACAAAATTCGCTGGCAGAATTAAAACGACTGGCAGAAACAGCTGGCGCCAGCGTTGTCGGCATGACTATCCAGAATATTAACCATTACAATCCAGCTTTTTTGATCGGGAAGGGTAAAGCCGAAGAGCTGGCCTTGAATGTAAAAAAAGATAAACTGCAAACCGTCATCTTCGACGATGACTTGTCCCCGGCACAGCAGCGTAACCTGGAAGAAGTAGTTAAAGCCAAGATAGTTGACCGGACCAAATTGATCCTGGATATTTTTGCCCAGAGAGCGCATACGGCGGAAGGAAAACTACAGGTAGAGTTAGCCCAGATGGATTATCTCCTGCCGCGGTTGACTGGCCAGGGAGTGGCGTTAGCGCAGCAAGTCGGCGGAGCTGGCAGTATGGGAGCCACGCGCGGCCCTGGCGAACGCAAACTGGAATATGACCGCCGCCGGATCAGAGATCAAATTGCCGAACTGCACAAAGAGATCAATAAGCTCAAAGAATACCGGTCTTTACAGCGTCAAAAAAGGCAGGATATCCCTTTACCGATAATTGCGCTGGTCGGTTATACCAATGCCGGAAAATCCACGCTCCTGAATACCCTGACCGGAGCCGATGTCTTTGTAGAAAATAAGCTGTTCGCCACGCTGGATCCGACCACCCGGCGGCTGACACTGCCGAGCCGGCAAAAAGTCCTTTTTACCGATACGGTAGGATTTATCCGTAAATTGCCGCACCAACTGGTAGCGGCTTTCCGGGCGACCCTGGAAGAAGTAGTGGAAGCAGATCTGTTACTGCAGGTCATTGACGCGAGCCATCCGGAATATGAAGCGCAGATCAAGACGGTGAATGAGGTCCTGACTGATCTCGGACTGCAGGATAAGCCTCTGATCAATGTTTTTAATAAGATCGATCTTTTGAAAAATAAATCCAGCAGTCAGCGGTTAATGAGGAATCATCCGGACGGGATCTTTATTTCCGCGGCCAAAAAGACGCACCTGGATAAATTGTACCAGCGGATCATGGCTTTCCTGGCCAAAGACCTGGTTGAAAAAAGTTTTATCATTCCGTATGAAAAGTATCAACTGGTGGGAAAGCTATTAGCCGGCGGCAATATCCTGGAAAAAGAATACCAGCCAGGCGGCGTCGCCATTAAAGCCCTGGTGGATCAGAAAACATGTAATGTGATCAAAAAATACCTGCCCGCGAGGAATTTATGAATTTAGCTAACAAACTGACCATACTCAGAATCTTGCTTACTCCGATATTCATTATCCTGTTGTTCAACCCGGCCTGGGTTGTGACGTTGTCCAATGGTAAAGAGCTGAACACTATCGCCATCATAATTTTTGTTTTTGCCATTTTCACCGATTACCTGGATGGCCTGGTCGCGCGCAAAAAAAAGATGCTCACTCCGCTGGGCACGTTCCTGGACCCGGCCGCGGATAAGTTGCTCCTGGTAACCACCTTTATTACCCTGGCCATCAGGAATGTAATACCTTTGTGGGTTATGATCATTGTGATCAGCCGGGATGTGATCTTATTTGGCGGCTGGCTCTTGACCTATATCTTTACGGGCAGTAAAAGCATTGCACCCAGTATCCTGGGAAAGCTGACCACTTTTTTTCAAATGATGACTATTTTTTTCTGCCTGCTGCAATTTCCCGAACACGTGAATCGTATATTTTGGTGGGGAGCCGTGTTCTTTACCGTAGCCAGCGGTATCAATTACGCGGCAGCAGGAATTAAAATTCTTAACAACGAGGGCGGTAAAAAGTGAACCCAGTAATAGCGATCGTCGGCCGTCCTAACGTCGGTAAATCTTCCTTATTCAACCGTTTGATCGGCAGGAGAAAAGCCCTGGTGCATGAAATCGCAGGGCTGACCCGCGACCGGTTGTACGGCGAAACCACATGGAACAAACAGCCGCTCACGATCATCGATACCGGCGGGTATCACTATGACGAGACTGACCAGTTCCTGAAAGAGATCAAAAGCCAGGTGCATATGGCTATCGATAGCGCTGACGTGATCGTGTTCCTGGTAGAATCACGGATCCCGGCTACGCCTGAAGAACGGGCCATTGCCAAGATCCTGCATAAATCCAAAAAGCCGGTGATCCTGGCCATTAACAAAGTTGACAATCCGACACAGATCAATGATGAGACAATTTTCTATGATCATTACGCGTGCCTGGGATTCCGCGAGTTCCTGAACATTTCCTGCAGCCATGGGCTCAATATCAATACGCTGCTGGACAAAGCCTGCCAGTTATTGCCGAAGAAAAGAAAAGCCGTAGAGCCAAAAGATACAGACTCGGTTAAAGTGGCGGTCATCGGCAAACCGAATGCCGGAAAATCTTCCCTGGTCAATGCGATCTTGAAAGAAGAACGGGTGATCGTCAGTCCGGTCGCGGGGACAACCCGCGATTCTATCGACACCTTCTTTGAACAGGATGGACAGAAATTCACGCTGATCGATACCGCGGGTATTAAAAAAGCCAAAGAAGAAAAAAATATAGCGGAATTACTGAGCATCTTAAGCGCGATCAGGAGCATGGAAAGAGCGGATATTGCCCTGGTGGTGATCGACGGGGAAAATGGCGTTACCAGCCAGGACCAGCGTATCGCCGACATGGCTGAAGAGCGTAGGTGCGCCTGTATTATTATCCTGAATAAATGGGATACGGTAGTCGGGAAAACCACGGACACTTTTGACGAATATGCCAAATATATCAGGACGAAACTGCGCTTCCTCCATTATGCTCCTATCTTGCCGATCTCGGCAAAAAACAAAGACCGGATCAATACGATCATCCCGGAAATAATCGGGCTCACAAAACGATACCAGACCAAGATAGATAAAAAAGATTTGCAGGAAATTTTATTCGAGGCCCAAAGCCGGTTCCCGGTCGGGCACATCAAGGGCCGGATCATGCGTGTCCACAGTTTGGAGCAGATTGACAGCTCACCGCCGGTATTCAGGGTATTAGCCAATGAAGTAGAAGAATTCCCGAAGAATTATTTACGCTACCTGGAAAACAGGATCAGGGAAAAATATGAGCTTGACGGCGTACCGCTGAAATTTGTCCTGAGCCTGAAAAGGAAAAAAGCATGATTTTAAAGGCATTACTGATCATCACCGGCGCCTACCTGATCGGCTCTATCCCGACCGCTTTCCTGGCTGTTAAACTACTTAAAGGAATAGACATCAGGCAGGTTGGCAGCGGCAATATCGGAGCCACTAATGTATTCCGTTGCGTTGGCAAAGCCGCGGGAGTTGGCGTGCTGTTCATTGATATGCTAAAGGGAATAGTGCCGGTATTATTGGCAGCGAGGTTCGCGCCTGGATCATGCACGGAGATATACAGGATCCTGGCTGGCCTGGCCGCGATCTGCGGACATAACTGGACGATCTTCCTGAACTTCAAAGGCGGGAAGGGAGTGGCTACCAGTACTGGAGTATTATTAACTCTGGCGCCTATCGCTACCCTGGCCGGTTTTTTAGTTTTTGTCCTAACCGTAACTATTACCAGGTATATTTCACTTGGTTCTATCGTAGCCGCATCAGCCGTGCCTCTGCTGGTCTGGTATTTAAATCCGGGACAACCCGAGTTATTCTATTTTGTACTGGTGATCGCTATTTTGATCGACCTAAAGCATATCCCGAATATCAAGCGGCTGTGGCACCACGAGGAGCACAGATTCAGTTTTAAATAATAAAACAATTATCCGCCAATAGAACGAGGCGGACGCAGCGCAGATTAAAAACATTGAGGATATTTATGCTGAAAAAGAAAATTGCTGTTTTGGGGGCGGGCAGCTGGGGTTTAACTATCGCCCAGATGTTGCATGAAAACGGTCACCAGATCGCGATCTGGGAAATAAACGAAAAACTGGCCGCGCAATTATCCCGGACCAGAAAATTCAAATTTATTCCAGATGTTAACTTGCCTAAAAATATTACCATCTCGTCTAATCTCGATGAGGTACTAGCTGCTGCTGATATTGCGGTAATTGTCGTTCCTTCCGCTTTTGTGCGCGCCACGGCCAGGAAGATCAGCCAGATCGAGTTAAAGCGCGGTCTCATCGTAGTATGCGCCACCAAGGGATTGGAAGACAAAACTTTCCAGACCATGTCCCAGGTGCTGGCCGATGAACTCCCCAGGCAGGTAGCAAAAAATATCGCAGTATTGTCCGGCCCGAATATTGCCAACGAAATAGCCGCCAAGAAACCGGCAGCGGCAGTGATCGCCAGCAAGAACCTGAAAACAGCTAAAGCATTGCAGGAAGTATTCATAAGCCGTTATTTCAGGACATATACATCCACGGATATACTGGGTGTGGAATTAGGCGGGGCAGTAAAGAATATTATTGCCATTGCCTGCGGTATCAGCGACGGTATGGGCTTGGGAAGCAATACCAAATCCGCGCTTATCACCCGCGGTATATTCGAAATGATGAAACTGGGAAAGTATTTTAAAGCCAAACCGGAAACATTCAGCGGCCTGTCCGGACTGGGAGACTTGATCACGACTTGTTTCAGTCCGCATAGCCGGAACCGCCGTTGTGGCGAGAAGATCGCCCAGGGCAAGACGTATGAAAAAGCAATGAAAGAGATCTGTACTGTCGTTGAAGGGATCCAGACTTGCCAGGCAGTGCATCATTTTGCCAAGAAGTTCAAGATCATTATGCCTATTACAGAACAAGTTTACCAGGTATTGTTCGAACGGAAACAACCGCAAAAAGCAGTCCTGGACCTGATGACCCGGCAGCCTAAACCTGAGCATAGTTTGTAGGGGGTAAGTAGAGCAATGAAAAGGATTATACTACTGACACTATTGTTGATGATCTTTTCTGCAATTTCTTATGCCGAAGGTTTAAGCATCGGCTTAGGATATCCTTATATTTCTTTGAAATATGACTTTGCCGTGATGTCGCTGGAAGGAAGATTTGTGTCTGATCCAGAAGCCAAGGCCTACAGCGGCCGCAGCTACTGGAATTATTATTCAGATACTAAATTGAGGGGGTTCACCGGCCTGGAAGGCGGATATATCAGCCTTGATACTGAAGATACCAAAGGAACCGGTTATGAAGCAGCTTTATTCATCGGCGGGGAATACTTCATCACTAATTGGCTTTCATTGTTACTGGACCTGGCCCCGACATTTATTTCGCTGACTCATAGTGACGACTCAAGTGTTAATATCAACGGCATTGAGTTTGTCGGAAATATTGGCCTTTATCTCCATTTTGGGAGTTTTGGAAATAAAGATGAGGAAATGAATTATGAAGAAGTTGAAGACGAAGGAGAGGATGTAGAATGAACCGTCAAACGAAAAAGTATTATCAGATCATTTCTTTAGTATTGCTCTCAGGTTTATTAGTATCCTTCTCCGTAGTTAATTCTTATGGCGGATTCCATTTCGGACTTGCTTCGGCGATTAAAGCAAAGGGGCAGGAACTAAAAGACGAAAAAGTAAAAAAGCAGGAAGCAAGCGTTGAAAGCGCTACTCCTAATAATGCGCCGGTAATTTCGTCATTAACGGCAGATTCTGTCAGTGTTTCCACAGGTTCTGGTATAACCATTACTTGCAGCGCTGCGGATCAGGATAATGACACCCTGACCTATACCTGGAGCGCGGCCAGTGGTACGATCACAGGGTCTGGTTCACAAATCACCTGGACTGCCCCAGCTGCCAGCGGCTCCTATACAATTTACTGCACTGTTACAGACGGGAAAAACGGGACAACACAGCAAAGCGTGAACATGATCGTTACCGCCAGCTCTGTCAGTTATAGCCAAAAAGATATGAGTATAGCCAGGGATAGTTCAGGCAATATAGTCATTGTCTGGATAGACAGCCGCAATGGGGCCATCGATGTTTATGGCGCCAAATACAATACCAGCGGAACCAGGATATGGGGAGACAAGAAATTAAACCAGTCAGTATTATTGGCTGGAGTCTGGGACCAATATCCGAAAGTAACCTGTGACAGCAGTGGTAATATATTTGTATCTTACGCCGTCAGTACCGGTGACCTGCGATTGCTTAAGTTTGATAGTGACGGTAATTTTATATGGGACGAACAAGCTGATTCAGCATCTTATTCAGCAGAATGGTGCCTGCATGACCTGGCTATTGACAGCAGTAACAATATATATGTGATTTACCAGCGATATGGCCCTCAGGGCACAGGCTCGTATATGTCCAAGTTTGATACCAGCGGCACCAAGCTCTGGGGCGATAAATACAGCGGCGTGGGTAATGATCCCTGTATTGCCGCCAATGGCAGCTATATTTATGTTGCCAGCGGTGACGGGGCCATGGCCCGGATCGATGCCAATGGCGATCAATTAATGTCTGTAGGGATAGGATCAGCAGTCAATACCAGGATAGCCGTTGATTCTGTTGGTTGTGTCTGTGCGGCCTATAATACCAATTTCACAGTTCAATACGAGAAATACGATACCAGCGGTGCCAGGATCTCAGGTCCTGTCCTGGTCTCTGTAACCGGGGCAATGTACCTGCAAAAAGAACTGCCAGTGATATCCATAGATTCTTCAGATAACAAATATATTGTTTTCCGTGACCGTTATGATACTGGCAGTGGTTATGATATCAGGCTCATGGGAGTGAAGCTTAGCGCCACTGACACAAATCATTGGACCCAGGGCGGCATACAACTTTGCCGAGCCGATTTCCTGGATCAAAGCAGAGCTGCTGTAGCAACTGACGGCAGCGGCGGTTTGTTTGCCATTTGGATGGACAACCGTGCGAACGCCACCAACAATTTATATGCCAATAAAATATTATCTGCCGGGACCAGAGCCTGGACTAACGACCTGGCCTTATATTAGAATATTTTATTAAATCGTTTGAGGTAATAGGGTAATGGTAATAGGGGACGTAGTTAGATAATACCTCTAAAATCGGGATTAAGAAACAGTAATAGACGACAAACGGGTGAAAATACTTCATCAAAATGATGAAAGAGGAAGAAGATCTGGATAGGGCAAGAAGGGCAGAGGGAAAAGGGTAAAAAAAGGCCTCGCTAATGGTATAATGTTTGTGACGAACAAACACCCAAAAGCGAGGTGAAGATAGTAGGCCACAAAAAGAGACAAGATTCAAGTTAGAATTTAGCGAAAAAGAAACAGTAACTGGGAGAGCTGGGTTAGGGGTGTATGGGGAGTTGTACAAAAGCAGCGGGGTGTATGATGATGTCCGGAGGATGTTTCCTGCGCCTGGGTCAGGGAATGGGTATGAAGCGCACTGGCATATCTATCCGGTGGTATTAACGCTAATAGACGGAGGAGAGCACATAGAGGATATCCGGCGGATAGGTTGTGACCAGGGGATGAGGAAGATTGGCCAGATAGAGGAAGTACCTTCACCGGCTGCGGTAGGAGAATGGCTGAAACGAGACAGCGAGCGCAAGGTAGAGTTGTTAAACAAGGTTAATGATCATCTCAACGAGAAGATGATCAAGCGGACGGAAAAAGAGCTGACGTTGGATATAGACGCCTTTGAAGTGATCGGGGAAAAAGAAGGAGCGCAGTGGAATTACCAGGGGAATCGCGGGTATATGCCGCTGGCGGGATTTATCCCTGAGCTAGGCTGTTGTATTGGGTATGAGTTTCGGGAAGGAAATGTCTCGCCGGCGACAGACAATTATGGCTTTACCAGGAGAATATATGAGAGAGTTAGTCGACTGGGTAAACGGATAAAAGATTTCCGCAGTGATTCGGCGGGATATAATAGCCAGTTAATGAATTATGTGCGGGGACAAGGATCATATTATTGTATCACGGCGGATCAAGACGCAGCGGTAAAAGCAGGGATCAGAAACATTAAAGAGGTAGAGTGGCAGAAGATAAGCCGAGAAGAAGGCTTTGCCGGCAGTGATCGGGAATATGCGGAATTTGTGCACAGCACGAACAAAACAGATCATTCTTTTCGGATCATCGTGCAGAGGTGGCTGAATCGGCAGCCGGATTTATTTAAAGAGACGGAGACGTATTGTTATCACGGGATAGCGACTAACTATCTGGCCGAAGAAAAGAACGCGGTGGAAATAATCCGCTGGCACAATGGGCGCAGCAACAGTGAGAATTACAACAAAGAGTTGAAACTGGGATTTAGTCTTAAGCATGTGCCGTGCGGTGATTTCAACGGTAATTCCGTCTGGTTTGGCCTGGTGATACTGGCCTACAATTTATTCATTGCCTCGAAGATCTTTTTATTTCCCCAAAGTTGGCGTAAGAAGACGATCAGGACGATCCGGTATGAGTTTATACGAATGGCGGGTAAAGTAATGATTCGTTCGCGGCAGACTATTCTCCGGGTCTGCAGTACTCTACGGGAAACATTTAATCTATATGTAGAAGCGCGGCAACGCTGTTGGGAATTAGGGTCAGGTTTACCGTAACGAATAGAAAAGTCACGACGGCAGATTAGTAACAGAGATAAGACGGCAGCAAGGCGGTTGAGCGGAGAGGCGCGGCAGAACATCTGGATTTCTGCGGGTAGTTTCCACAAAATCCGGAATAACAGCCCGCCGCTTCATTGTTTGACTGACCGGCAGTACTCATAGTCAACTTTTTTCAGCTTTCCAGGCTGATTTTAGCCAAGCCTGAAACCAATCCCGATTCTCGGGGTGAGGCATTCCAGTTGACATTATGCATTTCTTATGATAACATATAAAAATCTGGGTCTTCTCCAAAGTGAGTGGGTAAAAGCAATAGGAATTAACCATTTTCTATCAATATACGGGTTAAAACTTTCAAACGTAAGTACTCTTTTTTTTCAATCCATAGGCTCTTTAGCCAAATGACTCGGGCATCATTAACTACTTTCTGGGCTTCCTGCTCTGGAACAAAACCTTAAACCAGATAGGTATCAATCAAACGTTGTTTTTACATAAAGCGTTTACACTATTTTAAAGAACAAGCTTAAACACATAATTTCCTTGATATTTCAAGCGTTTTTGAAGAAACAGGCTCTCTTTTTACCCACTCGATAGGGAGATGAGCCAAAAATCTTAAAAGCTTGAGGCTAACATGAAAGTGGAAGACAAACTATATTCTATAGGGCAAGCCGCCAATATCACTGGAGTGAAACCTTATGTCCTGCGTTATTGGGAGAAGGAGTTCAGCCTGATCCGTCCTATTAAGGGCGACGGGGGACACCGGCTTTACCAGAAAGAGGATATTGAAAAGATCCTCTATGTGAAAGAATTATTGCACCAGAAAAAGTATTCCATCGCTGGCGCAAAGAAGAAATTGCTGGAAGAAACCAAGGAAAAGAAACAATCAGCCAGCAAAGTTGATTGGCATAAATTTACCAAGGAATTAAAGCGTGATTTGCGCAGTATAATAACAGCGTTGGAGAAATAGGAAGAGTTATTTTGAGGATTTTTGAAAACGGGGTGTAGCGCAGATGGCTAGCGCGTTCGCTTGGGGTGCGAGAGGTCCCCGGTTCGAATCCGGGCACCCCGATTTAAAAAATCCTCAAATCATTAATATAATTGGCAGGGGTGTAGTCCGCCAATATTGCTGGGCGGATGTTCGCGTGCGAGAGACCGTCCGATGGACATCGGACCACCCCGATTTTTAAGCTGTTGACCAAACAGGAAGGTAACTATTGGTTCCGAAAAAGATACTTTTTTTATATATTCATCCCGGCACTGGCCACGAAGCTGCGGCTAAGGCACTGCAGGAAGCGGTCAGTAACATCAATCCACGTATCTATACTGAAGCCATTGACTCCCTGCGCTATACATACCCGATCTTGAGCACGGTCCTCTCCAAGACCTATTCCGGTATCATTAAACGGACTCCGCAATTATGGGATTATCTCTATGATAATCCGGATATTGTGCAAGCTACGGCAACCCTCCGTAATATGCTGGGCAAGTTAAAATTGAGAAAAATTGAAAAACTACTGGATTATTATAATCCTGATGTTGTCGTCTGTACCCAGGCTGCGCCATGTTTGCTCATTTCTGCCTATAAAGAGCAAACCGGCTGGCGCAAACCGCTCGTCGCTGTCGTTACTGATTACCGGGCTCATGCCTACTGGTATGCCCCGTTTACAGACCTGTTTGTGGTCCCTACGGGCCAGACCAAGCAGGACCTGGTCCAGTTGGGGATACAGGAACGAAAAATAAAAGTACTGGGCATTCCCATCGACCCGAAATTCGCCATCAACCAGGATAAAACTTCGGCCAAGCAAAGGATGAAACTTAACCCGTGGCTGCCGACTATTCTCGTCATGGGTGGAAGCCAGGGATTGGGCCCGATGGACAAAGTCATTAGCCAGTTATCCAAAGTGCGGATGCCAATCCAGACCATTGTTATCTGCGGCACCAACCGGAAACTCAGACGGAAAATAAAACGCAAAACTTTCCATTTTGGTTCCACTATACGGATCATGGGGTACACTAAAAATATTGACAAGATCATGGATGCCTGCGACCTGATCATTACTAAGCCGGGAGGAATGACCTCCTCGGAAGCACTGGCTAAAAACTTGCCCATGATCATTATTAACCCGATTCCCGGGCAGGAAGAAAAAAACAGCCAGGTTTTGTGCCGGCATAATGTCGCGATCAGGATGGACGATATCACTAACCTGCAACAAACTATTGAATACCTGATCCGCCATCCTGAAAAACTGGAAACCATGCAAGAGAACGCTGGAAAGATCGCCAAGCCTAATGCCTCGCTGATGGCGGCAAACGCTATATTGGAACTGTTGAACCAATGATGTACTGGATCTATCTTTTTCTAAGATTTTTAGCAAGACATTGTCCGCCCGGCTGCACTCGTGGCTTGGGCCGGATACTGGGATATTGCGCGTACCTGTTCAGCCGGCAGCAGCGGGAAAATGTGTTAGCTAATCTCAAGCCTATATTACCGCCGGGCATAAGCGAGCGGGATAGGGTGCAAAAAGCCCGTGCTGTATTTATTAATTTTTATCTGTATCTCTTTGAATTTTTTTCGATCAATTCCATAGACCTGGACCAGGCTAAAACATTAATGGCGCCAAACACAGTTGAAATGTTTAACCGTTTCTCCCGTGACCGGCAGCCGTTCATTATTGTCTCAGCTCATTTGGGAAATTGGGAAATTGCCGCTTTTGCTCTTGATGCGCTGGGTTTTGTCAACAACCTGATCTACCAGCCGCATATTGACAAAAGGATAAATGACCTTTTCATTAATAGCCGTTCGTACCGCCAGACGAGGTTAGTATCCTTAGGTATGGGTCTTAAAAGTGCTTTTAAAGGCCTTAAAAAAGGCGAAATTTTGACGATGGCAGGGGATTGGGGTGTAGGAGGAGACAGCAACGGGATAGAAGTCCTGTTTTTCGGGCGATTAACCAGGTTTCCCTGCGGTCCAGCAGAGATTGCGGTCAAAACCCAGGTGTCGATCCTGCCTAGTTTTTGTGTCAGGGAAGGCAATAATAAGTTTAGTATAGGTTGCGCAGAACCTTTATCGTGGGATAAACAAGCTTCAGAAGATGAACAAATAAAAAGTATTACCCAGTCTTATGCTGCCATTTTGGAAAAGCAAGTTCGTTCGCACCCTGAGCAGTGGCTAATCTTTACACGGATATGGCCTGAACAAAGTTAGCATAAGGAGATAAGAGTGATCCATAAATTCATCCTTAAAACTTTGGCCTTGATCATTACCCATATTGTTGCCAGCCGGCTGATCTCTATTCCGATAGCCGTGGCTATGTTCGTAAAGTGGTACATCGCAGTCCTTTTTATTTTTGTTATGGATATAGCCCAGGTACCATTATTTTATTATATTTATGAAAAACCGCAAAAGATCAAATTCATCACTGTCCGCTGGCGCTTATGGCGAAAACGCTGGAACCTGAGAAGATATAAAAAGCAAATGATCTTCAGGGAAGAACGCAATTTGCAGGCAATGGTCCTGAAAAGGGCGCAAAAGTTTGGACGATGGGGAGTGGTATTGGTATCAGCCATGCCTTCTTTAGGCGGCGGAATGTGGACCGGAGTACTGCTGGCACACCTGCTGAAAATAGATAAAAAACAAAGCTATATGTTACTGGCAGCCGGCAGTTTGATCAGCTGCTTAGTCCTGGCTTTAGGTTTCGGCGGAATTAAAACTATTATTATCCATCTGGTGAGATTATTTACAGTGAGGTAAAACCTTGAGCGCAGAATTTGACCTATATGTCGCCTTGCGCGAAAAGATGGTGCGTAAACAGATCGTAGCAAGGGGTATTAAAAACCAGCAGGTAATAGATGCCTTCCGAAAAGTACCGCGGCATAAATTCCTGGACGGTAAATTATTGAATGAAGCTTACAATGACCACCCTTTGCCGTTGACCCGGGGACAGACGATCTCCCAGCCATATATCGTAGCGCTGATGACTGAATTGCTGGAAGTGTATGATAACGGGAAAGTCCTGGAGATCGGTACCGGCAGCGGCTACCAGACGGCTATCCTGGCAGAACTGGCGGATAGAGTGCACAGCGTAGAACGATTACCTGAACTCAGCCAGGCCGCCGGGCAAATATTGCAGGAATTAGGATATAAAAATATCCAATTGCATGTTGGCGACGGCAGTAAAGGATGGCAGGAACAAGCTCCGTATGATCGCATCATAGTCACGGCCAGCGC
The DNA here is from genome assembly GCA_964441745.1 of uncultured Clostridia bacterium. GTDB lineage: Bacteria > CAYTYR01 > UBA6262 > UBA6262 > UBA6262 > UBA6262. The sequence goes on along the minus strand of CAYTYR010000019.1, from coordinate 10,518 downwards.
GCCGAACATTCCCCAGCCTTTGCTCGACCAGCTTAAGGAAAACGGAAAAATTGTCATTCCCCTGGGATCAAATTTCGGGCAGGACCTGGTAGTAGGGGAAAAACATAAAGGGGAACTAAAAATATTTAATTACGGGAAAGTCGTTTTTGTGCCTTTAATCGGGGCCTTCGGCTGGAACGATGAAAAAGGAGAATAAGTGACCGCGCAGATCATTGAGTTTTTGAAACGTACATTTTCGCAGGAAACAGTGGTTTTGATCGTTTCAGCGCTGCCGATCAGTGAATTAAGAGGGGGAATCCCGCTGGCTTTGTCTTTCGGTTTCTCTTACGCCAAAGCTTTCTGGCTTTCGGTGCTGGGTAACAGCATAATTATTATACCCACATTACTATTACTGGACTCAGCCAGCAAATTCCTGATGCGCTGGACTATATTTAACCGGTTTTTTACCTGGCTTTTTGCGCGTACCCGCAAGCATAGCGACTCCGTAGAGAAATACGGAGCTATCGGATTAGCTATTTTTGTAGCCATCCCTTTGCCTATGACCGGAGCATGGAGCGGGTGTGTCGCTGCCTATTTATTTGGTATTAAATTCCGGCATGCGTTACCCAGCGTATTTCTGGGGGTAGTAGGGGCAGGGGTAATTGTTCTCTTGACTTGTCTGGGATTTATTGGTATATTTAAAGGGTTTGTTGGAGGATGATTTAAGTATTTATACCGGGGCGTAGCGCAATTGGCTAGCGCGCACGGTTCGGGTCCGTGAGGTTCCCGGTTCGACTCCGGGCGCCCCGATATAAATACTTAAGTACTTATGAGGCGTAGTCCGCCAATATTGCTGGGCGGACGCACGGTTCGGGTCCGTGAGGTTCCCGGTTCTCCGCCAAAAGGATCGGCGGATCAGAAACTGAGACTCTTTTCGGGCGCGTGCCCGCCAAAGCTCTGGTGGCGGGCCCCGAGACAAAAACTCAACTGAATATTTTTTAACTACGGCAAATCTCTTGACATAGTAAACTATTATTTGCTAATCTAAATATAATCTTATTTAAAAAAGTAGGAAAAACCTTCCACTTCCTCTGGTTAGATATCCTTGCTCAAAAAACTTCGCTTTTACCTGCTCTAAAATATTGCTTTGTCTCTAAGTCGTACTAAAATAAAAGAAGGAGGAACATATGAGTAAGAAATGCTTTATGCTTGTTTTTACTTTGCTCAGCCTAAGCATTATTTTTGCCGCTAATGCTTTTGCTGACGATGTCGCTGGTTTATGGGGAATAGGTGGTACGGCTGGAATGGCAATACCTGCCAAGGGCAATATTGTTGACAGGGAACATGATCCTGGTCTGGATCTGGGCGGCTGGCTCCGTTACGGCTTAACCTCAAATTGGGGATTAATGCTTTCCTATGATAATATTAAATTTGATAAAGATGAAGATGTCCGCACCGCCGATCCTATACGCACTGAGCCGATCCTGTTATCTGCTGTTTATTCTTTTCTACCGGAAAATCACCTGACCCCGATTTTCTTAGTAGGCGCCGGTAAGGCTTCTGTACAGAACGTTAAAGCCAAGGCTTATGATTCCTTCGCAGCCCAGGCTGGCTTAGGTTTGGAATATTTTTTCACTCCTGGTTTTGCAGCAGGATTGCTAGTCCGCGAGAATTGGGCCTTTGTTAAGCCAGCTGATAACGGTGATTATTCCAATTCAGTAACCGCAACTAATGTCGGGTTAATGCTTACCTATTACTTTGGCGCAAGTAAACCAGCGCCGGTAGTACAGGTACCGGCACCGGCACCAGCACCGGCGCCGATAGTCGAAGCGCCGGCACCAGCGCCGGTGGTACAAGAAGTCAGTAAACCTGCTGACACCGATGGAGACGGCGTTCCTGATTCAAAGGATAAAGAACCAAATACGCCACAAGGCAACCTGGTTGATAAAGATGGAGTCACTCTCTCAGAAATAGTAAGTATTGCCATGAATATCGTTTTTGATACCAACAAATCTGACGTGAAACCGGAATTTGACGACCAGATCAAGGCCGTCGCAGATTTCATGAAGATGTATTCTTCGATAACTGCAGAAATCGAAGGCCATACCGACAGCAAAGGGTCAGATGCGCTCAATAATGCTCTTTCCCAGAAACGCGCTGATAGCGTGCGTGATTACCTGGTCAATAACTTTGGCATTGATGGCGCCCGCTTGACCACCAAAGGATATGGCTCAGCAAATCCGATCGCTGACAATGAAACCAGCGAAGGCCGCCAGGAAAATCGTCGGGTGGTGGCAACTATCACGGCTACAAAGCAACTGAAAAAGTAATTTTTTACTTCTGTTTAACAAAAATATATAAATGGGCTATCCCCAGAGTAAGGCAAGAAAATTGCTTTTATTTCTGGGGCGCTCATTATTATGGAGTCATGAAAAATGAAAATGAATGAAGTCCCGGCCATAGATCGGCCGCGTGAAAAACTAATCCATTATGGACCGGAAAAACTCTCCATTACGGAACTCCTGGCAATCTTATTGCGCTCCGGTAAAAAAGGGGAAAATGTAGTCGAACTGGCCAATAAAATAGTAAAAAAGTATGGCCGGGATAAATTGCCACACTTGACTTTTCAAGACTTGCAGGGATATAATGGCCTGGGCCCGGCTAAAGCCTGCGAAATAGTGGCCTGTTTCGAATTAGGCAAAAGATTATTGAAAGATAAGAAAGCAGAATTATACCTGAAACCGGAAGATGTTTTTGGACAGCTAAAAGATATCCGTGATAATAAAAAAGAACATTTTGTGATCCTTTACCTGGATACACGGAACCAGGAAATAAAGAAAGAGATCATTTCTATCGGGTCTCTCAATGCCAGCCTGGTGCATCCCAGGGAAGTATTCGAACCAGCGGTCAGGAATACCGCCGCACAGATCATTATCGCCCATAATCATCCATCAGGCGATACCAATCCTTCGACAGAAGATATCCATATTTCCCAGCGTCTCGTAGAGGCTGGTAAGATAATGGGCATTGAAGTGATCGACCATGTAATCGTAGCTAAAAACAGCTATTTTAGTTTTAAAGAGAAGGGCTTAATATAAATGCCACTAATTGCTGACTTGCACATACACTCAAGATATTCACGGGCGACCAGCCCGGAGATGAATATCCCGGGAATAGCCAAATGGGCCAAGATCAAAGGTATCCAGGTAATGGGTACAGGCGACTTTACCCACCCGGAATGGCTCAAAGAACTGAAAAGCACGCTGCAGCCGTCAGGACCAGGCACATTTGAACATGCCGGGGTTAAATTCCTGTTGACGGCGGAAGTATCAAATATTTTCTACCGGCAGGGGAAATGCTACAAAGTCCATAATATTATCCTGGCTCCTGATTTTGAAACAGTGGAAAAGATCATTAAGCAGATCTCAGGTTATGGCAAGCTGGCTGCTGATGGGCGGCCGATCCTGGGATTGGATCCGGAAAAACTGGCAGCGATGGTCCTGTCAGCTTCTGCTGAATGTATGGTCATACCGGCTCATGCCTGGACACCGCATTTCGGCGTCTTTGGCTCAGCCTCAGGATTTGATAGTTTAAAGGAATGTTTTGGCGCGCAAACCAGTAATATCTTTGCGTTGGAGACCGGATTGTCCAGTGACCCAACCATGAACTGGCGGCTTTCCAGTCTTGACCATATTAGCCTTATTTCCAACTCTGACGCCCATTCACTGCGTAAGCTGGGGCGGGAAGCAAATGTTTTCAACCTACCGGATTCACCGCAGATCTATAATGATATTACCACGGCTATAAAAAAGAAGGATCTGGCAAAATTCCTGTACACGATAGAATTCTTCCCGGAAGAGGGGAAATATCACTTCGACGGCCACCGGCTCTGCGCTTACCGGGCCCATCCCCAGGAAACGATCGCGCGAAATCTCCAGTGTCCCGCCTGCAAAAAGCCAGTAACAGTCGGAGTATTGCACCGGGTGGAAAAACTGGCTGATCGGGCTTTAAACATTAAACCGCTCCAAGCTATCCCCTTTAAGCACCTTATTCCCCTGGAGGAGATCATTGCTGAAGCCCTGGGTGTCGGCAGAAATACCCAAAAAGTGGAAAAAGAATATGTCAAATTAATTAACACCTTTGGCACTGAATTCGCTATTCTCATGGACGCCAGCATTGCTGAGATCAGCAACCATACTCAAGAAAAAATAGCGGCTGGAATTAGCATGATGAGAAAAGGGGAAGTGAAGATCAATCCCGGATATGACGGAGAATTTGGCACGATCAAATTATTTATTTAAGCGGAGTTAACTTGAACAAAATAATTTTCTGCCTTTTATTTTTCTTTATCATATTATTGCCTGCTTTCCTGTTTTGCGCCGATATTACTGACGCCTCTTTTTATCGATCAGCGACCATCGATGGCCCGACGGGATTGTTAACTATTCCTGCCGCGACCGTATTGGATAATGGTTACTATGCTTTGGCAGTCCATAAATATCTTTTTAAGTTCAATGCCGGATTGCTTCCAGGATTAGAATTAGGTCTACGCGTCAATGCTGAACAATATAATAGTGACGATCCCGAACAAGAGCGCAGGGTTATTCCGCATGGTAAATTCAATTTTTTAGCCTCCAGCCAGTATCCGTTTTCCGCCAGCTTTGGTTTTTTTGATAAAGACCTATATCTTTCCTTTGACAAACTCCTGGTTAATTTTTATAATATATACGCTACCAGCGGACTAAAACTACAGGAAAATGGACGATGGCGGATCATATTAGGCCTATCTAAAACTACTGCCCGCACCCAAATCATTTTTGACAAAGCAGGAGAAACTTATAATCTTGGGTACCGGCTAATGATCTCACCTAAAATAAGGATAGAGATCGGTTTGATCGACCTGCAGCGCTATCGAAACCTGGATTTTGATAACTTTATCTTTGGCTTAAACTTTTCGGAATTTCTTTTTAAGCCGCTATTAGAGAAATGGCCATGGGCAACGAATTAAAAGCAGTGCGTCTCATTGTTAAAGGAACGGTCCAGGGAGTAGGCTTCCGGTATTACACGCGCCAGCTGGCCGGTAACCTGGGATTGTCCGGCTTCGTCAAGAACCTGGCTAATGGGGATGTCGAGATAGAAGCTGAAGGGGAAAAAGAACATTTACAGGCTCTGATTAATGACCTGCAAACCAAAAATATGGCTGAATATATAGCTGACCTGAAAATTGAATGGTCAGTAAGTCAGAATAAATACCGGGATTTCGTCATTACTTTTTAGTATTGCTTTAATCTGTGTAATCATCTTTTTTAATCTGTGTAATCATTTCTAATTATTTTTTACTTGCATAAAGACGGCAAATACGCTAATATAGGTCAGTTTCATTTTGGCCATATAGGGGAGAAAATGCCAGTAGTAAATGACAATACTCTAAAGATCTATTTAAAACAGGTCCGCAAGCTTCCCTTGATCAGCAATGAAGAGCTGAAGAAATTAGCAAACCGACTGAAAAAAGGGGACATGGAAGCTCGCCGGCGGATGATCGAAGGCAATTTACGCCTGGTGATCAGTATTGCTAAAAAATACCGTGACCGGGGATTATCTTTCCCCGACTTGATCGAAGAGGGCAATATCGGACTCATAAAAGCCGTAGAAAAATTTAATTACCGCAAGGGATATTTCTTCTCTTACGCCAGTTATTGGATCAAACAAGCGATTGCTCGGGCTCTCTCGAGCCAGACCAAAACCATCCGCATTCCTATCCATAAGATCGAAGAGATCCAGCGCATGCTGAAAATGAATAAAAAGCTGACGCAAAAACTAGGCAAAAATCCTTCCTTGAGCGACCTGAGCCGCCATCTGCAGATCCCAGCGGATAAACTAAAAGATATTATTGAAACCCACGCGCTGTCGCTGGGTACTACCTCACTGGATACGCCGATCGATGAAGAATCTGATATTACTCTCGGCGATGTCATCAATGATACTACTATTGTTGATCCGGAAAAACAATATGATGAAAACGTCAAGATTCCACAGACTATCGCTGACTGCCTGAAATACCTGGACAATAAAGAAGTAAAGATCATAAAGTACCGTTATGGCATCGGCGGCGAAAAGCCTATGACTCTCGACCAGATCGGCAAAAAAATTGGGGTTTCACGTGAAAGGATCCGGCAAATAGAAAAGAAAGCTTTGAGTAAACTGCGTAAATATATTAGCAGGGACAAATATAAATCAAGGTTGGTAAATTAGTCATGATGAACCTAGAAAAATTTATCCGGGACATACCTGATTTTCCGAAGAAGGGGATTATCTTTAAAGATATTACCCCATTGATCGGGGACCCGCAAGCATTTAAAACTGTGATCGACCTTCTGGCTAAAGAATACCAGGGTAAGAAAATAGACAAGATCTTGTGCGTTGAATCCCGCGGTTTTATTTTTGCTTCAGCCCTGGCTTATAAATTAGGCATAGGGATCGTACCGGTCAGGAAACCAGGTAAGCTGCCTTATAAAACCACGAAAGAAACCTATGCTCTGGAATATGGCGCTGACACCCTGGAAATGCATATAGATGCCTTTAATAAGGACGATATGATCCTGATAATCGATGATTTACTGGCTACCGGCGGGACAGTACAAGCCTGTACCAATTTAGTCAAGAATCAGGGCGGCAAAGTAGCTGGTATCGGGTTTGTCATTGAGCTTGGGTCCCTGCACGGCCGTGATAAGCTTAAAGGCTTTGATATCTATTCAATAATCAAATTATAGGACGCAAGACACCAGCAAACCAGACACCAGATTCAAGTGTAATTGCTCTTCTGGAGTCTGGAGTCAGTCTTCAGCTTATGTAGGGGACATCAATTTGTCTCCTATTTTTATTGACAAAAACAATAAAGTTGTATATATTAATACAATAATTGTACATATTTATACAATACAGGTGATCAATGGACATTAGATATACCATAGAAAACATAATTCTTAAGATTTTAGGCCTTTTTAGCCGGAAAAATCATAACTACAGGTATTTCCGTACAAAAAAAAGACGAATAAAGCGAGATGAAGAAAAAACAAACTTGGATCGTTACTTGGACCAGATATTTTCCTCTAAGCAAAAAGAATTATTCTTGAAAAAACTTAATAACAGCTCCTTAACTAAGACGGAAAGAGAATACTTTTCGCGAGTAGTTAAAAAGAAAGTATCAGCGTTGGCTGACACCGAACTGCATGCCTTATCAAAAAAATTATTGAACTAGTTTTTATTATTGACATCGTCGGAATATTTTGTTATTATTTATACTTAGTTTAAGATATTTTTAAACACCCCAAGGCGTAACAGTGAGATTTAAATATATAATATCGCCCTTAACATTTATAAACAAGGACTTTGAAAAGAGCATAGAATAGGAGGGGGTGACAGCGAAGGCGAGATTGAAACCTCCGCTAAGAAAACCCCACTTCACGAGCGAGCGCCGAGAGCGGGGAACCTGAGGTTCCCCCTACGGGGAGGCGCAGCTTTAGGATTTGCGCCGACGCCCCCGTAGCACAGTTGGATAGTGCGGCGGTTTCCTAAACCGAAGATCACAGGTTCGACTCCTGTCGGGGGCGCTTAACTGAAAAGATGCTTATAGCTTATAGCTAATAGCAAAGACCAAACCGAAAATGTTTTTGCTATACGCCATATGCCATAAGCAATATGCGAATTGGAGTTAAAATGATCGATCTGCATACTCATACTTTTTTCAGCGACGGAGTACTAATACCGTCGGAATTAGTCTGCCGGGCGGCTGCTGCCGGCTATAAAACTATTTGCCTGTCTGACCATATTGATTTCTCTAATATTGATTTGATCATCCCGAGGATAGTTAAGGTCAGCAAAATATTGACCAGGGAATATAAGATTAACGTTATTCCCGGAGCAGAATTAACCTATGTCCCACCGCGGTTGATCGCACAGGCTTTTAGAATGGCCAAAAAACTGGGGGCCGAGATCGTTCTAGTCCATGGAGAAACCACTGTTGAACCGGTGCCAAAAGGCACCAATCGCGCCGCTATTGAAGCCAAAGTTGCTATCCTGGCTCACCCCGGAAATATTTCCGAAAACGATGTTAAGCTGGCCAGGGCCAATAAGGTTTGCTTGGAAATAACGACGAGAAGGGGTCATAATAAAACCAATAAGCAGGTAGCGAGCCTGGCTCATATTTACGGGGCCAAGCTGGTTTTTGATACTGACACCCATGCACCGGATGACCTGATGAACGAAAATATAATTAAGAGCACCCTAACCGCGGCTCATCTAACAGCTAAAGATTTCAAGAAAATGCAAGAGAATGCCTATAATCTGGTCAGAATGAAAGAGTAAAAACACCGTGGAAAACAAACCGCTTCATGTAGCCATTTTATGGCACATGCACCAGCCTTATTATAAAAACGATCTCACTGGTAAATACAGTTTGCCCTGGGTACGGTTGCATTGCACTAAAGACTATTATGATATGGCTGCTATCCTGGAAGAATTTCCCCAAGTTCACCAAACCTTCAACATGGTACCATCCCTGCTGGTCCAAATCGAAGATTATGTCAAGAATAACGCTTCAGATGAATTCCTGGACAAAACCTTGATCCCCGCGGCAAAATTAACAGAAGAAGATAAAGATTATATCCTGGCCAATTTTTTCATGGCGAACTGGAGCACCATGGTTTATTCGTTCGCCCGGTACGCCGAATTACTGGACAAGAGGGGACGTTACACCTCAGCCAAGGAACTGAGCCGGATCAAACGGTATTTTAATGCCCAGGATTACCTGGACCTGCAGGTTTTATTTAACCTGGTCTGGATCGATCCTTACTGGCGCAAACATGACCAGAAACTGCAGCAGATCATTGATCAAGGAAAAAATTATTCCGAAGATGATAAGTTCTATATAGTCCAGAAACACCGCGAGATCATGGCCCAGGTGATCGGAAAATATAAAGAGCTGCAGGATAAGGGACAGATCGAAGTTACGACCACACCATTTTATCATCCGATTTTGCCGCTCTTGTGTAATACTGACTCAGCGAAGATCGCTACGCCGGATATTATATTGCCCAAGAACGGTTTCCGCCATCCCGAAGATGCCAGCGTCCAGATCCAAAGGGCAGTTGAATATTATGAAAAATTATTTGGGCGTAAACCCCGTGGCATGTGGCCGTCTGAAGGCAGTGTCAGTGAAGATATTATTCCGCTAGTCGCCGACGCCGGCATTAAATGGATAGGGACGGACCAGGATATCCTGGCCAACACCTTAAAAATAGTTTTGCGCAAAGATTTTATTAGCAATGATGTGCACAGCGACGCCTTATACAAAGGATACCGGGCTAAGAACCAGGACAAGGAAGTTAATATTGTTTTCCGGGATAAAACCTTGTCTGACCTGATCGGCTTCACGTATTCCCATATGTCCACCCGCGATGCTGTTAATAATTTCATGGGTTCTTTACGCCATATCAGGGACAATGTAAATAACATGCCGGGGCCTCATTTGCTCAGCATTATCCTGGACGGGGAAAATGCCTGGGAATTTTATCCTGATGACGGGGAGCATTTCTTAAAAGCCATTTACCGCGAACTATCTGCCGACCCTGGTTTTAGATGCGTCACGTTTAGCGAATACCTGGAACAAAACCCGCCGCAATATAATCTTTTTAATTTGTTTGCCGGCAGTTGGATCAATCATAATTTTGGCGTCTGGATAGGGCACTATGAAGATAATACGGCCTGGGATTACCTGGGACGCACCAGAGACACCTTGGCCAAGTTCACCCAGGATCACCCGCAAGAAGAGCTTAAACCGGCCATTGCCAAAGCCTGGGAAGAGATTTATATAGCGGAAGGCAGTGATTGGTGCTGGTGGTACGGGGATGACCACTCCAGCGCTAATGATGAGGAATTTGACCTCCTGTTCAGGCTCCACTTGATGAACGTATACAAACTCATCAATGAAAAAGTTCCTGACTGGCTCTACGTAGCTATTAAAGGCATAGCTAAATCCAAACCTTCGCAATATCCATTAAGCCTGATCTCGCCGCTGATCGACGGGAAAGTCACTAATTATTATGAATGGCAAAATGCCGGCCTTTATGAAGTATCAAAAACCGGCGGAACCATGTACCGGGCAAATACTATAGTAAACCTGATCTACTATGGATTTGACCTTAATAATATGTATTTAAGACTGGATCTGAACGCTATCCTTAATAGCAGTGAAACAGATAATCTATTACTGGAGTTCAATATTTTAGAGCCTAAACCTTATACTATTGTTTTAAACCTGTCTCCTAATGCGCCTAAAACATTATCGATAATCGAAGTCCATGATTCTTCTAATACCAAGGTAGGGGACTTTACTACAGTAGCGATAGACAAGTTTATAGAGATATCTTTGCCTTTTAATATCTTTAATTTCAAGCCAAATGACCTGGTTTCGCTTAATGTCCTGGTTAAAAGAAACTCTTTTGAGATCGAAAGATGGCCAGCCAGGGGCCTGATCTCTTT
>CAYTYR010000018.1:0-35235 GCA_964441745.1 uncultured Clostridia bacterium | reverse complement strand
GGACCACTGCCACTTTTCCAGGAGAGGTAACGCGATAATTGACCAGGTCACTTTTTTCTAATTCAGTTAGCGCGATAAATTTGTCGGAAAACCGGTCATAAAATCTTTCCACTGTGATCACCAATTTGCTGCCCCAAAACCTGAAGTAGCCATAAAAATTATGCCCGTGGGAGCAGTGAACGATCTTTTTTACTCCGGCCAGCCGGGCTGCTAAACGCCCCAGGATGCCGGCTTTGGCTGTATGGGTTTGCACCAGATCGAATTTTCCCTGGCGGAAAATACCATAGATCTTGAACAGAGCGACCAGGTCTTTGAAAGGATTGATCTCCCGCTGTAACTGTTGGACATATTTTGTCCTATCCTTGAATTGCTCCAGAAATTGCTGATTAATCTGCGAGATATGAGCAGATCGCCCGAAGATCAAGGTGATCTCAAAGATTTCCGGGTCCAAACCCTGGCAGAGCAGCCGCACAATATCCGGCGAGCCGCCCCAATCCATCCTGGTGATCACTTGTGCAATTCTAATCTTCTTCATTATTAATACCTATAGAGCTCTGTGCAGCGGGCACAGACAGGGAAAATTTTATTATCCTTAAGCTGCCGGCGGAATTTTATCGCCGCTGGATTATTCCAGAGCTCACTAAACTTACTGCTTTTAATAGTACCGTACGAGTAACTAAAATTCAAGCAAGGTTTAACTTGCCCGTCAGGGAAAATATAAGCGACCATCCAAGGACTGAGGCAGCGGACAGAACCGCCAGCGGGACGATAGTTTTTATTATGATAATAATCCAGGAATTCTTTCCGGCTGAAATTGGGATAAAAATCAACGCTGAACGGATAGCGGCCAGTCTGAATATGGGTGATCTTCTGAAATAGCAGTTCCACATCTAACCCAGGTTCAAAGACAAATCCTTCCCAAGCCTTTGCCTCACAACCCAGTTCCTGGTTGTATTTTTCCTGCTCCTGAATAATTGACCGGTCCAGGAAGATCAGGTTATGGAAAGTCAGGGCATTGGCCTTTACCTGCCGGGCTACTTCCGTCAATTGTTCCAAATGCTGGTAATTATCCCGGTTGATCGTGCATTGCAGATTGATCAAAGGATGTTTACGGTTTTTCTGTTCTTTGTAATAATTTATTTTTTGCAAACCAGCCATGATCTGGCCGAACAACCCCGGCAAACCGCGGATCCGGTCATGCTCTTCGCCTTTCCCGTCCAGGGAAAGATTTAACTCATCCAGGCCGCTGTCTACTATTTTCTCGGCTACCTTTTCCAACAGGGACCCGTTGGTGATCATCAGGCAATGCATGCCCTTTTGTTTGATCCTGCCGATCAGGTCCGTTACCCCAGGGTACAGCAGCGGTTCGCCGCCAAAAAGGGTAATATTGGGCCGGAAACTCGCCAGGTCATCGATCACTGCTCCTAGTTCCGCCGTGGATAACTCTTCCCGGATGTGCTGGGAGGTATCTTTTTTAGTCACTCCTCCCTCGCCCCATTGGCCGCACATTTTACAGCGCAGGTTACAGCGGTGCGTTAAAAATAAAGTGACTGCTTCTGGGTAGCTGCTTTTCCCCGCGCCAAAGACATACGAGTTAAAGCCGGCCAGTCTTTTCAGAAATACTTTTAAGGCATATCCCGGCTGCTTGAGGCTTTTATTTAAAAATCTCCGCCAATTCCTTAGTGCGTTCAAGCGATTGACTCCCGTATTATTTTCAGGATTATTTCCAGATCAGTCTCTGTGACTAATGGGTGGACCGGCAAGGTCAGCATTTTTCCGGCAAAATCAGTAGCTACGGGGAAATCTTCCTTCCCATAACCTAAAGCAAAGAACTGATGGATCGGTTTTACATATAAACGCGAAGTATCGATCTTATTCTGATCAAGCGCTTTTTCAACTTTGTCTCTGAGCGCCACGTCTTTAAACAGCACCGGCAAACGCAGCACCGCCGGCTCTGTGCCTGGATATATCTCCGGGGTAATGATCCCTGTGGTGTTTTTCAACCCCTCGATCAGGGTGCGGGCATGTCGTAATCTTTGCTGGCTGAAGTCCCCTGTTTTTTTTAATAAGGCGATCCCTACCCCAGCCTGGAAAGAAGAATATGGCCCGACCGGAAAATCCTGGGGCAAAGTATTATCTTTGAATTTCGCGATCAAAGAATACCCCAGGCCATAGACATATGGCTGATTCGCCAGGGAAAAAGTCATGATCTTAAACGGGGTGGAAATTTTCGGCCCTAATCCCAGCGGCGGTAACTGCGCGAGTTTTATCTCGATCCTGGCTGCCAGTTCGTCGTTCCTGGTAGCGATACAGCCGCCGCCGTATGTAGGCAGGTTCTTCCCGCGGTTAAAACTAAAAAAGGAAATATCCGAAAAAGTACCCGCAGGCTGGTTATTGATCTTTGTCCCCCAGGCCTGGGCGCAATCTTCAATGACACATATATCTGGCCGGCTTTTTTTAAAATTCTCTATGCCAGCCACTCCTAAACCAAACATGTGCGGCATGACAATAGCCAGGGTGTCACTGGTCACAACTCCCGGTACCAGCGACAGGTCAAGGTTAAAGTCTTTGGCAGAAATATCGCAGAGTATCGGTTTCAGCCCGGCTTTGATGATCGGCAACACCAGGGAAGGAGCAGTATAAGCCGGCAAGATCACTTCTTTTTTAGACGAGGATTCCTGCAGCGCCTGCAAGATAAGATAAAAAGCAGTCAGCCCGGAATTCGTCAAATAAATATTTTTAATCGTCAAGAATTCAGCCAGGGCTTTGGCAAAAGCCACTTTTTGGTCATAGATCATTCCCTGGAATCCCCAACCTAAATCAATCCAGCTTAACGGGGCCCCTACTTGTGATAAGCGTTTGATCTTCATATTTTCTCTATCTCCAGGATCATGATCGGAGCGATTCCCGTCCGCGGGAAGCCGATAGGTATCTTCCTGGTTATCTTCAAGCCGGCTGCATCCAGGAGCGGCTGGAGTTCTGCCAGCCGGTATGTCCTTAAGGGTAAATCCTTCACCGTATGGTCATAATACGGAGCCAGCTTATATTTGAAATACAATAACGGGTTATGGGCATTCCGGTAATCAATGATCACCTTGCCGCCTTTTTTGCAAACCCTGGATATCTCCTGGAGAACCTTATTCACCGTCGCCAATGAATCCAGGTTAAAAATAGTATTGATACAAACCACTGTCTCAAAATAAGAATCCGCGAAAGGCAATTTCGCGCCGTCAGCCAGGGAAAGTTTTATTACGCCTATTTCCTTACCAGCCAGTCTTTCTTTGGCCCGCAGTAATATCTGTTCCCAATTATCCACGCCATGAAGTTCAAGCGCTTTGTTAACCAGCGCTAATTCCGCCAGGAACAATGCTTCGCCGCAACCTACTTCCAGCAAGCGGCCGGAGGTTGTGGCGCTGACATCCAGGGCCGCGGCTCTCACTGCAGCCTGCCAATGCCCGCCTGAATATTCTCCCTGTTCCCCGGGCTTTGACATGGCCTTGAGCAGATAGGCATACATCTTTTCCAGCAATAACATAGTGCTTTCCTATTCTTTATCTGTGTAATCTCTCTTCGAAATCGGTGTAATCAAGTATAGGAATTCTTACATCCATATACTAGTATTTAAACCAGGAACGATCCAGTTTGGCCTTGCAATATTCCCTGAATTTGTTTATTTTGTTGACCTGAGTGAATAAAGGCTTATTTTCAGTCCTTTTCTTGGATACAAAAATAATGGAATCGATCCGTCCCTCAACCACGAATTCTCCTGAATGCAGCGCTAACTCATTTACCGCCCGGTTGACTCCTTCCAAAAAAGCCGGGTGGCTTTCCGGCAGGTAATCATGGAACGCAATGATGCCGCCGTCTATGACATGGCTTTTCCATAAGAGAATATCGTTTTTTACCGCTTCGTACTCATGATTACCGTCAATAAAAAGCAGCCTGATCGGAACGCTAAAATCCCGTACCGCATCGTCAGACTTCTGGAACACCGGCACCACCTGGTCCATAATTTTCGCCTGTTTCAGGTTTTGGATAAAACGTTCACGTATCGACAAGTCAGGCAACGGGTCGACGGCATAGACTTTTTCCCGGCCCTTCATCTTACTGCCTAAAGCCAGGCAAATGGTGGTCCGGCCTTTAAAACTGCCGATTTCCACGATCACACCGTCACCCCAGCCGTTTTTAGCGCAGCGATACAGGAAATCACTTTCAACAAAAGAAGTAAGATGCCCAAGTTCGCCCACTTTTAACAAAGCAACCAGCGCCTTAAAATCCCGGTAAACGGCTAAAGCAAAAAGGAACTGTAATACTCTCCTGATTCTTTCCTTAAAGTCGATCAGCTGCAATAAATTACCTTCTTTCCGTTTTCTGGTGCAGATCTATTACTGCGGCAACCACATCTGTCACGGTAATAGCCTGCAAACATTTTAACGAAGCGCATTCTTTTTTGCTGCAAGGAGCACAATCAGCCTTATGGTAAAGCGCTACCGCCTGGTCTGAGATATTCCTCGGGTCAAACCTGATGATCTCTCCCGGTCCCAGGATAGCCACCAGCGGCGTGTTTAAAACAGCGGCCAGGTGCATCGGCCCGGTATCATTTGTGAGAAATATCCGGCAACGTTCAACGAGGGCTTCCAATTCCAGTATAGTAAGTTTCCCGGCCAGATTGATTATCTGAGACTTGTTTGCCCCGGCCAGGTCTTCCGCCAACCTGAATTCATCTTTTGAGCCGGTGAGCACAAATTTACAGGTCACCCGCTGCCGCAGTTCCTCTATTACCTGCCTGAATCTTTCTTTTGGCCAGCGGCGGGAGAGTAATCCTCCGGGATGGATCCCGATCAAAATATCAGCCGCGGTTATATTTTCGCGAGCCAGGACCTGGTTCATGGTTTGCCTGGCTTGTTCATCTATCTTGAGCGTGATTTTTTTATTTGTTACTGTGGCTCCCAAAGCAGCGGCTGTGGCTATATCATAATCCATTTCATATGACTGTCCTGGATCTGTTTCCGGGATCTTAATATCAAAAAAATCTCCCCGGCCGGCAGTATCCCGCCCGGCTTTTACCCTGGGATTGATCAGGGCCAGTAACAGTTTCATTTTCCGGGCGCTCTGGTGAGAGGCCAGGGTGCGCATATTGACCGCCAGGTCAAATTTCCGCCGGCGAAAAGAATTTACCGTCCCGATATCCCTGGCTATTTTTCCGCCTGGTATCGTGCCGCCATATTCCAGGTAAAATTTATAGACCCGGTCCGCGATAGCCAGGCTTTGGGCAAAATCATAGTTCCGGGCCGAGACCAGGAAGGAGATCTCGCTGCCGGCATAACGCCGGCGCAAAGCCTGTAAGGCCGGCACAGACAATAAAACATCTCCCAAGCCGCCCAGGTTTATGATCAGTATTTTACTTTTTGCTTTCGCCAGTTTTTTAGCCACCATGATATAATTCGCTTTTAAATGCCGGCCAAAAGGTAAAGTTCCCAACAACAAGTCGATCCCCTTCCAGCATACCAACAACAGCGGCACCTTGTCAAAAAGCTGCCAGGCTGGGACCCTCATCACACCGGGGATGAGTTTTTCAACTATGAACCCCTGGGACTGCAGCATGATTTTCATCTCCCGGGGAGTATATTCGCGAAAATGAGGATTGATATCTTTCCCCGGAGCAACGGCATAAACAGCCCGGCGCAAGACTTTTTTCAGGGAAGCCGGAACGCTTTTCCCGATCAAGGTAATATAATTATATTTAGAAGGCGTCGTTACTATTAACACCCCGTCATCCTTCAGAATACGGGCGGCCTCGGAAAAATAAACCAGCGGCTGGGGAGTATGTTCAATGACCTCAGAAGAAATAGCGATATCAAAAGAATTATCCCTGAAAGGGATGGCCTCTCCCCTGGCTTGCACCAGGTAGCAACCCGGCCGGCCAGCCAATCTGGTTTTAGCTTCAGCCAGGGACACCGCGGAATTATCCAGGCCATAAATCCTGTCTCCCCGGCCGGTAAGCGCGATACGTTCCAGGTCAGTACCGCTGCCGCAGCCAAGATCCAGGATATAACCCGGGCCACTTGCCTGGACCAAGTCAAACAGTTTATCTTTGAATCTCATATTAAACGCAAGCACACCCTTCTCTTTTAATACTTTATACTTGACCAGTCCATAACTATATCCCAGGGCATAATAAAATTTCGCTGAAACCAGTAATATTTTCCCCTGGCTAAAGGCTTTAATCCCGGTCCGGAAAAACCTCAGTGCCCGTTCCGGCCTGGTTTTAGGCGCTGAATAATGGGTTATGCCTGCGGGATGGATATCTGAATTTAACTGCGGATACCTGGTATCCACAAAAGCTACGCCTGCCCCGTTACGAATATTAGTCCTGGCCAGTTGCCAAAAATTATCCGGACAGGGATGTAAACACCATGTTTGCGGGGCCAGCACGGTACGGTATCCGGCTTTTCTTATTCTTGCGGTAAGCTCAGAATCTTCCCCCCTGATCATTGCTTCATTAAACCCGCCGAGCTTAGTAAACACTTCTGCCTGTATGGCAAAACAGGCCGAAGGTACGACATACACCTCAGTCATAACATCAACTACCGGTGTTTCATTATGGGCGATCTCCCGGGCATAGCACTTTTGAAAAGCAGAAGTTTGCGGCGGTAAGCGTAAAGAAGCGCAGGCCGCGCCAGGTGCCGGATCAACAGCCAGGGCCTTGACTAAATTTGCCAGGTAAAGATCATCCCCCAGCCGGATATCACTGTCCAGGAACGCCAATATTTCTCCTTTGGCTTTTTTAGCGCCTTCATTCCTGGCTTTGCCGGGAGGAGCGATACCAATGATGGTGATCACTTCGGTTTGGCAGGATAATTGTTGAGTTTCAATATCCCGTAATAATCCGCTCAGGTCATCTTTAGCGCGACTGATTATGATCACTGATACTATGGTATTGCTCATGAGACTGCAACCGCCTTTTTTGCTATCCGGTATAACAGGTTATTGAAAAACTTGTGCCGTAAAATTATATTTTGTACAAAACCGCGCGTATAAAGATAGGCCAGTATTTCTCCCAGCCAGCCAAGCTTTACCAGCCTCCTGGACCAGGAGCGCTGCGTGGTCAGGCTCATGATACGGAAAGCGCGGCGCAGCGCTCTCTTCCTCTGCGCGTACGGCATTTCTTTGGTTTCAAAAAGCGGCCGGGGTTCATAGATCGGGTAATTATTCAGGTACTCTGCCGGGTCTGCTAACAGTGTACCGCTCTGTTTTATCCAGTCATACAACTCAGTATGCGGGAAAGGAATAATATTATAAAAATAGGCGCAATTTATCGGCGATTCCAGGGCGATTCGGAAAGAATCTTCCAGGTCAGACATAGTTTCTCCCGGCGAACCGACCAGAAAAAACAGGTCCACTTCATAGCCCAGTTCGGCAGCTTCCCGTATCCGTGCTTTGATCGTGACGATACTTTCCTTTTTTTTCAGAATTTTCAGTATCTTATCGTTCCCTGCTTCCACACCCAGGGCGATCCGGTAAAAACCGGCTTCTTTCATCAGGCGCAGCAAGTCACGGTCAACCCGGTCTGCCCTGATCCCATTATCACAGCTGAGTTTCAAGCCGGAAAGGCTACTGGCTTTGACCAGTTCACAGAAACGCTGCACTCGCTCTTTGACCAAAGTAAAATTATCATCCCCAAAACTGAACCTGCGCCAGCCTCGCTCGTACCAATAAGACAATTCAGTCAAGATGCTTTCCGGACTGCGGGCGCGGAAATTTTCGCCAATGGAGCATTTTACCGGGCAGTATATACAATCAAAAGGACAGCCGCGCGAAGAGATGATCGGCAAAGCATTCACTTCCCGGTTTAGTGAGCGTTCCAGTTCAAATGCCTTATACTTTGGAAAAGGAACCTGGTCCAGGTCCTTGATAAAAGGCCGGTCACCGTTATAAGTCACGCGACCCTGGTCCCTGAAGATCAATCCTTTGATCCCACCCGGGGACTTCCCCTGGCAAAGTTCTGCCATGGTCTCTTCCCCTTCCAGCACGATCCCGTAATCCAACCCGTCGCACGCCTGTAAAACTTCCTCGCGGCACAGGGAAATATGCGGGCCGCCGGCCGCGATCGGGATATGCGGAAAATCTTTTTTTATTTTCCTGATCAGCTGGTAGGTTTCCTGGTAATGATACGTCATAACAGAAAAGGCGATCAGGTCCGGAGCAACAGACAGGATCTTCTTTTTCAAGTCTCTATAACTGTATCCCAGGCTCATATCCAAAACCGTAATAGCCACTCCTGCCTGTGTTAAATATTCAGCTATATATCCTAAACCGGCGGAAAATACTACCCGCACCCGGTTACCGGAATATGGAGGATTGACTAATAATACATTCTTAAAGCTCATTTATTGCACTATCCCTTCCAGCAACTTTATTTCTTCCTTCATCCGCTGTTCCCAGGTCCATAATTTTTCCCGGGCAGTTTTTCTGATATTGCCCTGATATTTTAACAAGGTTTGCTCATCCCGCAGGAGCCGGCTCAATATTTCCGGCAAATCATCTAATTCTTCTTCTTTGAGCAAATAGCCGTTTTCCCCTGAAGTGATCAGTTCTTTGATCTCTTCATTTTCCGTAGCCACTATCGCTTTACCGGCTACCATTGCCTCAAAGAGAGAATTATTGCAGTTGCTGTATTGGCTGATATTAATATATATATCGCTGGCCTGGACCAACTCCCGCACATCTGCTTTTTCGACCGTGCCAGTGAAGATGACCCGGTCGGCTATTTTTTGGCTGCGCACATAATCCTGCAACTTCTCCTGGTCTGGCCCGCTATGGGCGATGATACACGCGCACCGGGAATTCTGCCGTAATAATTCCGGCAGCTGGTAGACTAACATATCTGTATTGTAAAAATAGTAAAGTCGCGAGGTAGAGATAATGATTTTCCAATCCTGTTGTAATCCGAGCTTGGCCCGTATTTTATTTCTTATTTCCGGATCGGGCAGATAAAAACCAAAATCCACTCCGTTGCGCCAGTGACTGATCTTTTCTTCTTTGACTCCCAATTGCCGGGCCAGGACATCTGCCTTGGTCCCATCCTTGGTGATGATCAGGTGATCTGCAGGAAGTTTAAACGCCAGGAAATCACGAACTTCTTTCAGCCTGCTCCAAAAACGCTGGTACCGCCAGTACAGGTCCCTCGTACCATAAATCCGCAGGATGAACTTAGCCGCATAGATGCGGCTGAGCAGCCAGGCCGCAGGCGCCGGAGACAGGTCATGGCAATAAATAAGCTGCGGTTTGGATCGGCGCGCTATTTTCATGGCCCAACCAAAACCATAGATCAGGAAAAACAGCCAGGTTAAATTATAGAGCAGCGTAGCCTGTATCCGGCTGAAAAACCGGTCAGTGCGGATATACCCGGCAAACAATTTAGCGCTGACATTGAACGGCAGGCGAATACGATAAAGATGGATACCCTGATAATCCGTACATTCCGTGTCCTTACTTCTGGACGGACAGATAAAATGGACCTCGTGCCCGCGGTCAACCAGGGCTTTTTGCGAGGCATAAATAGAAGGTATCCCCTTACCCTCTCCTGCCGGCCAGATATCCAGATAGGAAAGACTGATGATCCGCATAGTAATTAATCCTGTCTATAATTTTACAAATTCCGCGATGATTGAGTATCCTGGCTCATTTTTGCTGAAATGTGTATCTAACCGCATCGCCAGCCAGAAAAACAACGAACGGATACTCCAAAATCCTTTTACTCCATAAGTGAGATCAGTGGCTAAAGCCGAGTATTTATTGAGAAAATAATCATGCCGGGATATTTTTAAATCAGGCGGCATGATCTCTGCTAACTGCTGGCTATCGTACAGGTGATAGGCATTGAGCAGCTTCTTGCCCGCCTCATTATCCATCTGCAGCCATTTTAATCCCGGTTGGTGATAATCGCTATAAAGCATCCTGGGAATAATCTTCCGGATCATTGTTTGCCCCTTAAACAAGCCCGCGGCACATGGATACTGCCAGGGAGTGGTCATCACCAAACGTCCTGACGGCCTAAGCACCCGGCCTATTTCAGCCAAAGCTTCCCGGTCTTGCTTGATATGCGGCAGGACATCCAACAGGCAGACCAGGTCAAAACTGTTGTCGGGAAATGGCAAATTTAAAACATCGCCGGACATAAAAGTTATTTTTTCTTTGTACCGGCTGCGGGTTTTTTTATCTTCAGCCAGTTTCAAGTCCCTGGGCAGGATATCCAACCCCACGACTTTTTTACACTTTTCTGCCAGTTTTATGGAAACATACCCTTCGCCGCAACCGATATCCAATATTTCCGCATCCGGAGCTATTTGCGCAAATTTAAAAAAACTATAATAACGCGGCAGCCAACTCGTATATGGAATGAGGTTTTCCCTAATGAGTCTCTTTATTATTTTTATCAATCACTTACCTCTGCGGGACGATCTTATATAAAATGTATTTTGTTCCTACCACTTCTATCCGTTCCGTAACTTTTAGGACTTTGCAGTCATAGTTAACAAAAGTATGCTCATTAAATAAATACCGGTGTTCCCCTTTCCAATATAATCTGGGATTGGTAAATTCCCCACCATAAGGTGTGCTGATATAGACTGCTTGATTAACTGCTTTAAGGCATTTATCTATAATGGGATAAGGGTCATCAAAATGTTCCAGGATATGGATCAGGGTAAGATAATCATATTTTTTAAGGATTTCCTGCTTGTTCAGGTCAAAAGTAAAATATTCAATATCCCGGCTCTTGGAGCGCGCTTTTTCAATACCTATCTGGCTCAGGTCAGCGCCAACGATCTCGGCCTGGGGGAAGTGTTTTTTTAGCAGCCGGCAGCCATCGCCTAAAGCACAGCCAATATCCAATAATGAAAACGGCTCGCCTTTGGGCAACTCCTCCAGCAAGAATTGATAAGGGAAATCACGCCAGAAATCACCTCGTGCATTTAGATAGCGGTCCCAGTATCCGGGCGTATTTACATTAGTTAATCTCCTGGCCAGATTGCCTATCCGATAACCGGTCAATTGGTCAAGTCGTTTAATAGCCTCGATCGTCATCCGATAGATTTTGGTCAATATTCCTGGGGTCATTTAAACACCTTCCCGGGTCTTAATTAACTCCCTGCTTAATTCCTGCATTTCTTTAAAAGTTTGCCGGCTGAATAAGAATAAACCGCCAGCATAAAATAATATCCCGGCTAAGAGCGATTGTAGCACAAACCACAAATTAGGTAGAGGGATAAGGTTATGCTGGAGCCAAATCAATACTAAAAGACCTGCGGCCATAATAACGGAAGATATGGTGGCGGGGACTAAAGCTTTAAGATAGTGGCGAAATGGCAGTTGAATTACTCTTTTTACCATTAAGTGTCCGATAATGTTCATCGCAATAGCATAGACGGCTAAAGCCACCGCGATCCCTACCAATCCCTGCTTTACGCCACTCATGATAGCAATAGCTACACTGCCCAGGCTGATCAGGCAATACTTCAGTGAATAATCCGGCCGCCCGACTGATTCGAAGACGGTCCCGATAAAAGTTGTTAAAGCGAAACAAATACCGTAGACACATAAGATCCGTAAAGGCAGGACTAGCGGCAGCCATTTGCTGGAATAAACCAGTAACACAAACTGCGGAGCCAACAGCATTAAGCCGACCAGTAACGGGAAATTTATCACCGCCATATAACGAATGATCTTAAGATATCCCTGGCGGACCTGTTCAAAATCTGCTTGCATCCGTGAAAATGCCGGGAAAGCAATATTGGAAACTAACTGGGAAAGCTTTACCCGGGGAAAATTGGCCAGCGCCAGAGCCAGTGAATAGAAGCCCAGGGCAGAAGTGCCTAAAAATTTTCCTACCAGGACCACATCAAGGTTACCGGTAAAATAATTAATGAACTTATAACCCATAATATTGCGGCCATAATGGAATAGATCCTTAAATCCGGTTTTATCAAAAGTAAAATTTGGCCGGAACGAGCTTTTTGCCCAGAGCTGTGATACCCGGACCAGGCTGCTGGCCAGGTAGCCCCAGCCAACTGAAACTATACCCAGGCCGGATACAGCCAGGGTTAAAGTTACACCGCTATAAACCAGGTTGGACCAGATATCGATAATTGATAGATTACGGAAAGACAATTCCCTTCTCAAGGTTGCTTCATGAATAATACCAAAAGAGTCGACCAGGTATTTGCCCGCTAATATCATCACCAGGGAGGTGATAGTAGGATTTTTAAAATACGCGGCAATGAAAGGTGAAGCTACCGCCGCTATGGCCACAAAGGAAAAACCAATGGCAATGCAGATCAAAAAAGCTGCATTCAAATGCCGTGGTTCCAGTTCCTGCCGTTGGACTATGGCCGTGCTCATTCCTAATTCGTTAAAAACTGTGACCAGGTTAGCGGCCACCATGGCTACGCTCAGGGCCCCGAAACTAGTAGGCGGCAACAGCCTGGCTAAGATCGCCCACAGCAGGAATTGGATCAGGTAATTTAATCCCTGGCCAGCAGAGACCCATTTTAAACCCTGGGTAACATTTTTTCTGATCTCCCGGAAATCGTTCATTCTACCCTCTTGAACCCGGATTTTGCAATAGGTTTAAAAAACCGAGACGAAAAAGCGCACAGTATATTCGTCTAAAAAAGTGCGCGCATACTCGCTGCAGTATGTAAGCAGTTTTTTAGACGGAAAGACACAGCGATTTTTAGTCGAATTTCAAATCCTATTGCTAATTCCGGGTTGTAATATCGTAAATAAACTCAGGTAAATTAACGTCCAGCCCCGCTATCCTTTTCAGGTGCAGCATATCTTCCGTACCGGTATTCAACCCTGATCCAGGGCTAAAACAACACAGGCAACCCTGTGCCGCCAGCCGCTTATAAACTTCCTCATTTCCGGTGCTGAAAGGCAAAGCGAAAGCGACTGGGCCCTCACCGGCCAGCTCTTTGACAAATTCCATCGCCCGGGTTATTTCCTCATTCAATTGTTGAGGCGATAATTTTTCCAAATGTTCATGCGAAACAGAGTGCGCCCCTAAAGCCACCCCTTCCCTTATCAGCTTCAGTAGGTCTTCTTTAGCGAGATACAATTCAACCGGGGTCGGCTTTTTATTTATTTTTAAAATATCACTGAGACGGCTGATCGTTTCCTGCCGCTGCGCGGGCCCCAGGTTACCGATAGCCGTGATCAATCTCCTGATAGTAAGGTATTTTTCCTGGTTATTGCCCAGATCAACCGGCACTATTTCCTGTCCCGCTTTGACTTCGGCTTTTGCCGTCTTGGCTTCATCCAGGATAGCATACAATTGGTGCTGCCAGTGAACCGCTGTCAGGAATCCCGCGGGGAAAAAAATTATGGCCGGGACTCCATACTTTTTTAATACCGGCCAAGCCAGGCTGATAAAATCCTTGAACCCGTCGTCGAAAGTGATGACCGCGCAATTCCTCAGACTGGTCCCGGCATTTTTACGCTGTACATATTCAGCCAGGCTTAGTAGCTGGTATTTTCGGCGTAAAAAATTAATTTGCCGTTCGAAATTTGCCGCGCTAACCGTCAGGCCCCTGAGAGTGAACGCAGAATATACCTGGCTTGTTTCCGGCGCCAGCAAGATCCGGTGGTAAACCAGAATCGGTACTCTTCCTCTTTGGCTGTTTCTTTGCCGCAGAAGCTCAAGGAGCCCTGAATAGTAGCCCAGCCCCAATACCAGTTGCTTAATGATCTTCCGGCGCTTAAGCATTAGGTTTCCTCAGCCTGTCCCATATTATTTCCGCCATCAATTTGGAAATATTCTTATCCTGATTGGCAAATATCTTACTAAACATGTCTTCCCGCTGTTGGTGAAAATTATCCGGCCCTTTTAGCGCCTGGTCAATCCCCTCCAGCATACTGGGGACAGTTTCCACTACCTCTCCCAAAACCCAGCTTAAATAATAACGGTTATGCTGCCAAACGATCTTCTTGGTATTAAAGAACAGGACCGGCTTATTAAAATAGAGCCATTCAAAGACGCTGCTGCTGACATCAGTAAGATAAATATCCGCCGCGGCCATATAATCCAGGTTGATCTTTGACCTTTCAGCTATGGCGATATTAGGCAATTTAGCCAATTCCGCCAATAGCGGCTGGACTCTCCTGGCCAGGTCAGGATGAGGCATAAAAATAACATTATATTTCCCGCTGGCAGATAAGGATTCAAGCAATTCCCGGCCCTGGTCAAAAAAAGAGGTTACGTTTGGATCAAAATGAGGGTTGTATATTACTACCGGCTTGGTCTCCCTGAATAGACCTGTTGCCTGCGCCGGGTGGTAGCGAAAATAATCCAGTTTGGCATAGCCGGCAACAACCGCGTTTTTAAGCGGCCCAATTCTCTCTTCTAATTCCCGCTGTTCCTTCTCCCCCGGTAATAACACCAGGTCATAATCATGTAAATGCGGGTCATCGCCAAATTTGCGGTTGACAAAGCCATGCGGCAAATAGGCCCAAAAAGTCTTAATTCCTAACTGCCGGAATACATTATCATAAAAATCAGTGACCACTACCGCTTTCGGCCGGTGCATGCGCAGGCGGCACAAAAGAACGAACCAGTTCACGTTAAAATCTGCACTGCGATAACCGGGATGGTTTATGATAATGAATTTAATACGGTTAGGGATGACAGCCAATTCAGTTTCTATGATCTTAGTGGCCTCTGCGCTAGTACTCAGTACAGCCACTTCATATTCAGCTTGGAGGTTGGAAAGCTCAATAGCCACGAAGAGAGAATGGTAGATCTGATGAATAGATTGGTTATAACAAAAATAAATTCGGGGAGGGATAGGCCTGAACTTTCGATATAAGAAGAGGCAAACCGACAAGATCATAGCTGCTGCTTTGATCAATGTTTTCTTTAGGTGTCTAATCATTTAAACCTGGCCTTGTATCGAGTCAGGAGATGTTTGGGGCAAACTTACCAGTTCCGGCAGGATCATGACCAAGGCAGCTAGAAACCAAAAAGGCTCCATGATCCTGATCAGGATAAATGTTTCTACCGAGAAAGACTGGAAGAGCAGGCCAACAAACCCGGCTAAAAATCCCAGGCTCAGGCCTTGCGCAAAATTATTCCCTTTGGTTAAATTAAAACTTTGCCGGCCGGTCCTAAAGATGCGGACCATCATCCACATATAGATACTAAACCCGATTATGCCCACTTCCCTGATGACCCTGGCATATTGGTTATCCACCACAGAACCAGCCGGGACACCATATCCCAGGAATGGCCGCTTAAGCCATTTATTAAAAGCATAAGTCCAGCTCTCCACCCGGCTGACGGCAGATTGGTCCAGAGTAAACTTTCTTCCCATCAGGCCATACTCTTTTGATCCAGGAACATTTTTCTCAAAGGTCTGGGCCACACGCAGGCGAATCCTGTTGATCATATCCTGATTAAGCGTGTATTTTTTCCCCAGAAAGGTATATTCTTTTGTCGTCGACAAATTACTGACCATTGTCTGGACAACGCGATCACGGGCCTTCTGCGGCGACAATAGCGGCAGGAGCATAAAGATAGAGAGTAACGCCAGTAAGATTATACCCTTGCCTCTCTTGGTTAAGATCACTAAAGTAAAGGCCATGGGGAAAAAAGCGATCCAGGAACCCCGGGAAAGAGTAAAAAGGAAAGTCGGTATGATCAGGGCCGTGATCCCCAATAAGATCAATTGCCATTTTAAAGAAGCTTCGTATAAGAACAAACCCAGAGTAATGCTCAACATCAGTAACAAGTACCCGGCCAGGGTATTAGCCTCTCCTTCTTTGCCTTCAAAAGGAGCGGAGATCCGCGCCATGCTATTCACATGCATCATGGCGTAAACACAAACGATCAGACAAGTCAACAAGAGGACCACGGTAAATACTTTGGCTTGCTTGACTGACCGTAGATTATTAGCCACCATAAAAAAAAGCACATAATATTCCACATACTTGGTAATATAGAAGAAACTTTGCTGGAGCCTGACATTCCCTTCCAAGGCGCCAATTAATGAGGCGACGATACTCACGGTGATATATAATATTATCGGTGTATTAAGGGGAGTTGGCCGCAAAAGGTTGATCTCTTTATGAATGGCCACCCGGGCCAGCCAGCCGAAGAAAATGACAAAAATTAAAGCATCATCAAACCTGAAGGTCACGGTGCGGCCGGTTATCGCCCCCATATAAAATTCCGGTGACAGCAACATGGACAAGATCAGGATCACGAGGGCAAAATCCGGTTGCAGTAAAGCTACCAGAAAGACGCCTAAGGAAACTATCAGCAGTAAGGGTAAATAAGGAGGGAGTTTGTAAACATAAACGGCGATAATTAAGAAAAGAAGCAGGAACAAGATATAAATTATGCCGGTCAGGGGCACCTGCCCATTTTTTGCAGCCAGTAAATTATCCTTGATCATGTTTTATTCCTGGCGTATTTGCCAGATTTTTGTCCGTCTTTACCTTATCATATTTGTATTTATAATAATAGGGATAGTTTGAGGCCAATTCACTTCCCGGTTTAATATGATTTAAGACAATCCCGACTATCTTACCCCCTGCCCCTTCGATCTGGGATTTTGTTCTTAGCAGGGCGCTGCGGACTGTTTTCCCTGCTTCATAAACCAAAATTACGCCATCAACTTTAGGCGCCAGCAGCATCGCATCAGCTATCGGTAATACTGGCGGAGCGTCAAATAACACAAAATCAAACTTGGTTCTCAATTCCTTGATCAGGGTTTGCATATCCCGGGAGTTCAAAAGCTCGGCCGGCCTGGCCGGGATGTGTCCGGCGGCGAGGATGCTTAAATTCTCTATGCCCGGGGTCTTCATGATATCGTCCATTTGCATACTTCCCATCATAATATCCGATATGCCGCATATTACTTCATCCAAGGTCTTAACTTTAGTTAATACTTCATTCAATCCCGGTTCTTCACTCAAGCCGAAACTTTTAGCTATCGTCGGCCGTCTCAGGTCAGATGAGACTAGCAAGGTTTTAGCGCCGGTTTGCGCTATAGCTAATCCCAGATTAGTAATAACTGTGGACTTACCTTCTCGGGGTCCGGCGCTGGTCACGACAAAAGTCTTAAAAGAATGGCTTAGTTTAAGATTCGTCCGAATGGAGCGGTAAGCTTCGGCCATTACTGAATTTGGTTTATGATGGACTATTAAACGCATATAATACTCGCTCAAATGCCTCTTATTGGCCGAGAAAAAGGAAACTAAAGACCTCTTGAAAAATGGTTCCTCTTCTCCCAATCCGCTTTTCACCGAAGGGATAACCCCAAAGACCGGCAATTTGGTAAAATTCTCGACATCTTCAATGGTCCCGATAGAAGTATCCAGGTTTTCAGAAATGAAAGCTAAGATCAGGCCTAAAACCAATCCGATCAGGCCTCCTAAAAACAGCCCAGACTGGCGGTCAGTATTCATGACCGTGATGGGCTTGACCGCTGGATCGACAATAGAAACGTCACCGACCTTCTGGGCCTCACTGATCCTGGCTTCCTCCAGTTTTTCTTTAAGCATCATATAGAGCCGTTGGTTGACATCAACTTCCCGGCTCAGCCGGGCGTAGTCCAATTCCTGCTGGGAAAAACCCTTTAATTGAATTTCTAATTCTTTAATTTGATCTTCGATCTGCTGCACCTGGGGATGCTTGCTCGTATACCTTTGCAGTAAGGCGATGCGTTCGACTTGCAGGTCCACCAGCTTGCGCTGGATCGGGGAATTCATTTTAAGATTCCCGGTTTTAGTTTCAAATATTTTTAATTTATCTTCTGCGTCATGCAGGCGGTCTTCCAAAGAATTTAACTGTTCTTCAATGAACTGCCGGGTAATTAAGGCTTGTTTCTTTTTCTGTAAAAGATTTTCTTCCACATATACCTGTGCCACCGTATTGGCCAGGGCCATGGCGCCTTGGGGATCATTCGCCGTAGCAGTGATCTGGATAATATTGGTAGCGGGAATGGTTTGGGTAGTGATACTATCCTGCAGTCCGGTAACTACGCCATTGATTCTTTCCTCAGAAGAGTCTGAGATGATCATCCCCAGGCGGAGAGCGGCTTTTTTCATCACCGGATATCCTTTGATATCCTTAGTTGAAGATTCCATGACATCAGCAGGGTTTACTTCCACCCATTCGGTCAGCACTCCGGCCAGGGTTTTGCGTTGTTCAACTTTTAAAGTAGTTTGGGCTTTATAACTGGGGACTTGACGCGAGACATAATACCAACTGGCTAAAATAGCGGCGATCGTAGTGAGGACAATGATCAATTTTCTTTTACGCAGGATGCGAATATAATCGCTCAAATTTAAATCATACTGTGGCAAAGATATCTCCTGGTATAATTTTATTATACTTGCAGGATGTCTACCAATGATGAATGGTCTGGGATGTATACAATCCTTGAGATATAGGACTCAAAACCTGATTCATAACATAACTGACATTAGAAATAAAAGTTCTTGGCACATAGATAATATCTTCCGGTTCCAGGGCCATATTTTGGCTCAAATCGCCCTTCTTCAAAGCTTTAACCAGGTTAAGACGGTAACCAACCGGCTTTTGCAATCCGCCGCGGATCAGGACCACACTGGATATGACCGCATCTTTGGTATAACCGTTAGCCTTGGCGATCAGCTCCAGCACGCTGCTCTTATCAGTCATGGTATACACGCCAGGATTAATTACTTCTCCCAGCAAAATAATCTTCTTTCCACCGATCTTTCTGATGGTAACGGATACTTCCGGATATTTAAGATACTCTTTGAATTTCTCAGTGAGCAGCTGGTCCAATTGGCTGACGGTCAATCCCTGGGCCTGGGCCTCACCAATTAACTGGACCGCTATTTTCCCGTCAGGCGTCACGGTCACTTCCTGGTCCAGGTCTTTATTCTGCCACACTGAAATAAATAATATATCATCGGTGCCGATTATATATTCACCGCTGTTTTTCGGGCTGGCCGCGGCAGGCGTTGAGGATATGGCCACCTCATTCTTTTGGGCCGGCTGATCGCCGGCTTGAACCAGTTCTTTTTCCTCGTTCTCTTTTATTTTGGCGGTGGCTGTATTAATAAAACCCTGGGCGTAAGAAGTATAAATTGTATTGAAATTCCGCTCCAGTTCAATCACATGATTGAAATTTACAATGGCAGAACTATAATTGCTTTTTTGCAGGTCCTCTTTCCCGGTCTGATAATAGGACTCTATTTGCGTTAGCCTAGCCTGATCATCCGTCTGGGAATTTTCCGCTCTGGCCAATAACGCATAGTTAGATCCGGCTATGGCCAGGATTAGGAAAACCAGGAATAGGCGTACTTTTTGGTTCATAGACCCACACCCTATAAACAGCAATATATATCGTGCTTAATATACCACTATTTTAAAAGCTTTGTCAAATAGTCTTTATGGACACTTTAAAAGACGCCCAAGGGAGTAGAAAAACTGGCCAAGATAATATAGACATATTAACACAAAACTGATATAGTTATATTTAAGATATGCTTAGCCTAACGAAAAACAAAACTATTATTCCCCTTCTGGCTATTCTGTTCCTTTATCTGTTGATCAGGATTCCTTTACTTAATAAACCTCTGCAGCACGATGAAATTTATTTTACATATGCCTGGGGCCAAACATTACCTTTTTTTCATAGGCCTAATAACAGCGCAGCGTCCAATGAGGAACTTGGATGGGACAATGATTGGAAAATTCTTTTACCTTGCCGGATCCCATCCGTTTTCCTATTTTATTATTACTGGGCCAGGGTGTTTGGGGATACAGAAACAAGCATACATATACCGGCGGTATTCCTCGGCCTTATTGGAATTATCCTCTATTACTATCTGGGATTATTGTTGTTTAACCCAAGAGTAAGTTTACTTGCTGCTGCCGCAACGAGTCTGTCTATCTCTCATATTGGGCTCTCCACCTCAGCTACATATTCGATCTTTGAATTCTGCATCTTTGGGGCAACTCTTTTAAGCCTGGCACAATTCCTGCTGACCCAAAATAGAAAATTGCTATACTTGACTATGCTCTTAAATATTTTCGGCATTTTGATATTTTATCACTACTTCGCCTATCTTTTTCTGCAAACCCTTATTTTCTGGTTCAAGAGGGAGAAACTGCGCATTCCTAGATACTATTTTGTTGGCGTGGTAACCGTCCTTCTCGGATTTACCATAATGTTTTTTTACTTTTACCTTCACGGTGGGTTCGACCATGGCGAAGGCTTCTGGATGCAAAATAACCTGTATACGCTGATATCAACCATAGTATGGTTACCCTTCAGTTTTATTGCGGAGAGAGTTATTAGCGGTGCCATAAAACTACCCGTGCTATTATTTTGTACCCTATTGTTTATTTTGTTTTGTCTTGGGGCAGTTAAGACATTGAGCATCTACTTTAAATCAAGAGATACGCATTCCCTGCTCAGGCTGGCCATCCTCATATCATTTATCTTACCCTTCGTGCTTTATCTTATCGGAGGGATTTTTGGCATCAATATCGGACATGGACAGAACTTCTTTTATCTATTAACTATTTATTATCTGTTCGGGTTTTATGGCTTGGAAAAACTGAACATTCCTAAAAAATTTAAGTATGCTTGCCTCACGGTCATCCTTACGGCTTTTCTCTTATTCGCAGTATTGGGCAGTCCTATACTTTGGAAGTATAAGATGCTGGAGAAAGAAATGGTCAAGATGGCCTCTACGGTAAAAGCCGACTTTAGTATTTTAGTTACGAGGGATGCTCTTATAAATTCTTATTATGCGCGCAAATGGGGCCTGGTGGGTAAAAGCTTCCTTTTCACGGATAACGCGTTCGACGAAAAAATATTTTTGCCTTATTTAAATGAATGTGCGAGAAATATGCTAAACGTGAAAAGATTTGTGGTTATCAGAAAGATACCGTCAGGAGAAATGTCTTTAAGTAATACCTATGTTATAGGAAAAGGTAAATTTAAATTGGTAAAAACAGATTTATACCGATATGATTATTTCCCTTCCCGGCTAATGCAAGCGATGATTCAACACCCACTTGTTTTAGAAGTAGACTCTTTCCAGCTAAGCGAAGAATCCAGGGTTTTCAATTAAACTAAAACGTCCCTTTTTACACCCTTTTATTTGTCAAATATTCTTTATTGTGCTATATTTAAATATAACTTATGACCCAAAACATACTGGAAATTCAAAACTTGACCAAAGATTTTAGCCCTACTGTTTCTTTCTCCCAATGGGCTAAATTTAACTTTTCCCGGCCGGCCCCGACGAGAGCCTTGAGCGATATCTCTTTTCCCCTGGAAAGAGGTAAAATACTCGGGATCCTCGGACCCAATGGAGCCGGGAAAACCACCCTGCTAAAAATTATTGCCACCCTGATCCTGCCGAATAAAGGACAGATCGCTTTGCAGTGCTCCGCCGAGCCAAGCCAATCAGTTCCCTTGTCTTGGTCTCATCAAGGGTTCACTGATCCTAATTCGGAAGCTCTGGTAAAAAGCAATATCGGATTAATGATAGATGAGGAAAGAAGTTTTTACTGGAGATTGACCGGCAGGCAAAACCTGGAATTTTTCTCTGCTCTTTACGGCCTGTCCCCGGCGCAAACCAAAAAAGGCCTGACGGAATTATTTTCCTGGTTCGGAATTGATTACGGAGATAAAGCTTTTGCATCTTATTCTACTGGGATGAAAAAACGCTTTGCGTTGATGAGAGGACTGCTGCATAACCCGACCCTGCTGCTACTGGATGAACCGACTAAGAGCCTGGATTATCCGACAACGCTTAAACTGAAAGAATTCATTAAAAATAACTTGGTACGCACTGCCGGCAAAACAGTAATTCTTACCACTCACAATCTAGATGAAAATCTTGATTTTTGCGATCTCTTCCTGATTTTGGTCCAGGGGAAGATCAAGGCTTTTGGCTCGCTGGCACAGTTAAGGCAGCAAACAAGCAACCCTAACGCAACTGTAGCGGAAATATTCCTGCATTTTACCAGGGAGGCCTGATATGTGGCGTAAACCCTGGGCTTTTGTCAAAAAAGACTTCCAAAATATGGCTAGTTACAAATTAGCGCTGTTCTTGAACTTTTTTGGCATTTTTATCGGTATTCTCAGTTATTTCTTCATTGATAAATTATTCGGCCAAAAAATGGTCCCGCATCTGGCGGAATTTGGCGTAAACTATTTTGCTTATATCCTGCTTAGTATGGCTTTTTATGGCTATATCGGCGTGGGACTGGGGTCATTTACCAACCAAATCAGGAATGAGCAACTATTAGGCACCCTGGAAGCCACCCTGCTTACACCCACCAAGGTCAGTACTATTCTCTTTTCCATGGCCTTATGGAACCTGATCTTGGCCAGCCTGGATGTAATGGTGTATATCCTTTTAGGAGTTTTTCTTTTTAAGCTAGACTTTTCGAATATAAATATTTTGTCCTCATTAGTGATCTTATTCTTGACTGTTATTTCCTTCAGCGGCTTGGGCATACTGTCGGCTTGCTTTATTATGGTTTTTAAAAAAGGTAACCCTATCGGCTGGCTGGTTAATGGAATTGAAGGTTTGATCAGCGGAGTTTATTTCCCGGTAGCTATTCTGCCGGGCTGGCTGCAGATACTAGCGATGTTCTTTCCGATTACCTATGCTATTCGGGCCATTGAATTGGCAGTGTGGCAGGGATATGCGGTAAACCAATTGTACCGGGAGATCCTGGCTTTGATCTTTTTTTCCGTATTCTTATTGCCATTGAGCCTGATATTATTCCGATACAGCCTCAAAAAAGCCCTGCAAGAAGGTAGTCTCTCTCATTTTTAAAGGTCTGCTGAAAAAATCAGCATCCTATGCCCTAAATCCGGCAGGAATAATGCAGATATAATTCATCCGTAGACCTCCGGTATGGGGCAGGAGATACACGGAACCCGGCTTGATGATACAAATTCAAGGCCGGGATAGCTTTTTTGTTAACAAACAAACCAACTTCCCTGGCTCCGGCTGCATCCGCCCTCTCAATCGCTTTCTGTACCAGTTTCCTGGCTATGCCCAAGCCACGGAACAACGGTTTCGTTTCCAATCCGAATATCAGCCAGAGTTTTTCGTCTTTTTCGTATTTGGAAATGGTCAAAGCACCAGCTATGGTCTTGTTCTTAAGCGCTATCAGGCAGTACCCTTCTTTTTTGAGGTCACGGATCAATTGCTCTATCTCCGGGACATTCATTGCAGCATATACACTGCGCAGTGATTGTTTATCGTCTAATTCAGCGGCCCTGATAATTATATCTTTGCCTGCTATCTGGCTCATCAAACATCGATAACTCCTCATTTTTTGCAAACCGGAAAGGAGATTGATTGGCCGCTTCATAATATGATTGATAAACAGCATGCCACGATACTTTTTTTCGCCCAACATACGGTGGACATAATCAGGGAACCTGATTTTATCAACCCCTTTTTGGCTGATCAGAGCCATTTCCTGTTTGCTGGGATAGATAGCTCCCCAGATATAAGCTAAACGGTTGCTCCAGGTTTCATTCATGCCCAAAGACACCAATCCTAAATTAACCTGTCGACCATAAAATCCCTGTTTACGGAACCCGCTTAAAACCCGGCGTTCAAATATACTTAATTTATTTGGCTTCAACTTCTCCAGGCATTCTCCCGGTACCGGAGCGCCAAAAAGATTACATGCCAGGTACAAGCCAAAATAAACATATTTATTCAGTCCGAGAGCAAAAGATGCTGCCACCAGTACATTCCAGTCCAGGGAATTCTTTTTCAAATTTAGGAACTTATTGATCTCCATTAACAGTATCCCCGGCGTATACGCATGCTGGAAAGCATGCAGGCATAAATAAATGACTTGATGTGTATCAGACAAAGTTAACCCCGGCACATCATTGACACTGATAGGCACAGCTGACTGCCAGATCATATTCATATCAAATTTTTGCAGGATCTGCCGGTCATAAGGGAATAGATTCAAGAGATGCCAATAAAGATGAATGAATTGGGGAGGAGTGTTTCGATCGCTATACAATAAACTATTGCGGTAAGCATTAGCTTTCAGGACAGAAAAGTCCTTGATTTCAAAAGGGGCAATATAATTTAATTTACTTAATATACGGTCAGCGGCGGCCAAATCCTCTGATGCAACCAAAATGTCTATATCAGTTATAGGCCGCAAGCCAATATCCGGATACAGTAATTCTGCCAGTACCGGCCCCTTAAAAATAAGGACTTTGATCCTTTCTTTTTGGAAAGCTCTTAAAATTTCTGCGGTTCTTTTAAAGATCAGAACATTGCGGGTGAGCGTGTGATAATAACTATTCTTGAATTGTTCCAGTACCGGCGTTGGGATATCGATATGCTCTATCCCCAATGATTCTAATTCCTTGAATATCTGCGGTGCTATTTTTTCCGCCAGAGCTCTCTGTAAAAAATAATCCCACTTAAACCCGGGGAAAAATATTTTATCCGGATCTTTCCGGGAGCCGGGAAATTTGGCCAGTATCTCTTTGTACTTTCTGTTATCCTGGTCTTTTTTATTCTCAAATAGTATTATTTGTGCTATTTTTTTTATCTTCCTGACCAGTGGGTAAAAGAACGGCCCGACATGAGCCAGGCCTAACCAGAAATAATTAAGTATCTTATTTGTACCGCCGTCCAGGCTCTTATATCG
This sequence comes from uncultured Clostridia bacterium, assembly GCA_964441745.1. GTDB lineage: Bacteria > CAYTYR01 > UBA6262 > UBA6262 > UBA6262 > UBA6262. Next base: position 10,514 of record CAYTYR010000018.1, on the reverse strand, counting down.
CCCCTTTCTTTCTATGGCAATAACTTTTCCTAATACCTCTTTATACAGTACCGGCGGATCTGCCTGAAACAAGGCATCACCCTTAGTCAACAGGACTGTCTCCTGCCTTTGTTTTGGCCTCCTGATCACCCGGTGAACGCGAAGTTTCCCATTTGCAGTCTTATAAAAAACAATATCCCCGGCTTTGACCGCAGACAGGTCAAAAGGTTCAACTAGTACCGTATCGCCACTGCGCAAAAAAGGGCGCATACTGCCGCCAGAGACCAGAAATTTCAGTTTATTGCCTTCGGCTATTACCTCTTCGCAGATCCTAGTGAAATCCAGTGGCGGATTCATTTAAATTGGCTCCTGACAAAATCAACAACTTTCTTATCCGGCACAAATCCTATTTCCCAGGCCGGGATTTTCCCGGCAATTCCTATGCAAAAAGACAAAGCAAAATCAATTCCCTTCTTGTCCCAAAAAGGCAAAAAAGAAGTAGCCGCTATCCGGGAGGCAGTGTCAGCCGGATCCAGCGCTTTCACGTAGTTTTTGTTGGCTTTTTTTAGAAAATATATCTTTTTTAATGGCACTTTATCCGTACAGAATATTTTACTTTTGCCATACCAAGGGGTACCAAAGATATACGGGTTCCCATGCCATTCCCGGACCAGTACCCGGTCATCATTGAGGACTGTAACCCCTTTTTCATTTTGCCATAACTCACCCATTGTGCTCTTCCCGGCGCCGGAAGCTCCGAGAAAAAGGATTCCCCTCCCCTGGTCATTAATGCCGCAGCTATGCGCCACTACTCCTACCTTCTGGGAAAAAAGATGGATAAAAAATATTTCATCAAAAGGATATTGAAAAGGGTAAATATTTAATTTTAACTGGCGGGCCTGGGGATTTAAATAAATATCCCCGGCGGTAAAATCTTTTTTTAAGACCGCTGTTTGATAAGGTTGGGGGCCAAGATCCAAAGAATAAAAATGCAGGGTGTGTTTGTCCTGGGTGAGGCCAAATTTCCAGACACCGCCAGAATCAAAAAATAATTTTTCCAATTTGATCAGCGGGAAACGGCCTTGATGAATACGCAGGACAGCTTGAGGATTATCAGATGTTTGAAAAGACTTATATCTATTGCTAATATCAACCTTTTGATTGTCAGCAGGGACCAAAGCAACGGTAACTCCGCCAATTGTCACTTTTAAAATACCCAATAGTTCTCACCATAATTTAATTTAAGAGCCAACAATCCTGTTAGTACAAGCAGCTTTTTCCTGGCATCTCCCTGACTTGCTATTAACGGTCCCGGTGTTTTTACAGTTTGATAAAACTGCGTCTTCAGGTGACAGCTTTACCTCTTTGATCTGTGGTGTTTGATACTTTTTTTTATCCATTTATTCCTCCTCTGAATTCTTCAGCCCTGAGTTTTGCTATCTGACAAAGATAATTTACCACAAAATCATCTTCACCTCCTTCCAAACGGGACCAGGCCGGACAAATATCACAAAAAGATATATCCGGGCACTGTCCGCAGGGCTCATCCTTTTTTTGGCGTGACACAGAAGATATCTGGGCAAAACATTTATCCCATCCTTCACGGAAAGAGCCTGACAGCAGGTCATATGAAGGCGAACGCAGCATATCGCACAATCTAAGTTGGCCGTAGGGATCAACATCAAAGGAAATCCTGCCGGCATTGCAGTGAAATAATTTTTCAGAATATACCGGCCGGCCAAACTTTTCATTGAATTCCTGCCAACCCTGGTAGCGCTTCTGATCCTCTACATCAAGCTGTACAACCTGCTCAGGAGAAAGCCGGCAATGAGTATTCTCTTTCTGTCCGTTTATCCTGGGCCAGATCACAGCGTCGAACCGGAAATCAGTTTTGAGTTCTCTTTCTGCAAATTCTTTGATCAGCCATAATTCCGGCCGGTTCAGGGTGGTAACTGTGGTTTTTAATTTCAAGGGAACTGCCCGGTCCAGCAAAAGATGGATCCCGCGCAGGCAGAGGTCCAGTCCTTCTGCGCTGCCAGTCACCTTCTCATAGGTTTGGCTGGTGATGCCGTATAAGCTGATTTCCACCTGGAACGGAGGATAACCCCGTAAAACATCCGCCAGCTCCGGGGTGACTAATGTGCCATTGGTGAAAAGAGTGATGATAAACCCTTTGGTTTTAGCATACAGGTAAATATCTAAAAAATCTTTCCTGAGCAAGGGCTCGCCGCCGGTTAGCAACAAATACAAACAACCAGCTTCTGCCAGTTTATCCAGGACCGACTTCACCTGGCTGGTGGTTAATTCTTTTTGGCCGGAGTATACCGCCTCATAGCAGTGGACACAATTAAGATTACAGCGTTGGGTTAAGGTAAAGGCCCCGCACAGGGGTACTCTAGAGCGAGCGGCTTTGTCGTGCAGAGCAGCGGAAAAATCCGCATAACTGAGTTCCTGGACCTGCGAACAAGGCATTATCAAGTCCTGATTTCTTCAACTAGTTTTTTGCTTTCTAATTGCCCGGTAAAAGCAGACACCTCTTCCTGCGCTGTATCTTTACTTACAGAAAAAGAGTTAACCAGCAATTCGCTAATTTTGGCCAGGCTTTTCTTACCATCAATCTGGCTCCAGATAAAAGCCCCTACTTCATTCAAGGTATAAATACAATTAAGGTCAGCTACCTTGTTCCTGACTGGCACGAGGATTACTTCGTCGACGATCTGGCGAAAAACAACATCCTCATTCTTTTCATATACTTTTTCCAGGCCAGTCATCTTGCCTCCGTGTCAATAACTGCGTTATTCCTTATCTTCCATATGTTTGATCCAAAGTGCCGGCTCAGTGGCCAAATTAACTATTTTCTCTTCTGCTGCTGCTGCTTCTTCACCGCTACTATTAGTAATGATCTTCACTACCGGCCGCAGGATATTATCAAAATTTATTTTAACCACCCTAGCCAATTCCTTGGTGTTCAATTCGACCAGGCTGCCAATAGGGAAAATACCTATCCTGTTTATTAATATCTTGATCAATCTGCTATCATAATAATTTTTATTCTTTAAGATCTCTTGAATAGTTTCCCGGGCTTGGAATTTTGCGCGATACGTCCGCTGGTGCATCATGGCTTCATATATATCCAGGATAGTGACGATACGGCTGTATTCATGGATCTGGTCCCCCTTGAGCCCGTCCGGGTAGCCACTGCCATCCATACGTTCATGATGCTGCCGCGCTGCTACAAAAGTTATATCATCAATGCCTTTAATGCTGTTTAACACTTTGGCTGCTAATATAGTATGACTTTTTGTCTTCTCGAATTCATCCTGGGTCAGTTTATTAGGGTTATTTATTATCGACTGGTAAAAGACCATCCCCACATCATGCAGTAAAGCCGCGGTCCCGATCTCTTTTAACCGGTAAGGTTCATAATGCAATTCCAATCCGAGCAGTATAGAGAGGATACAGACATTGACCATATGGCAATAAATATACGATGCTTGCGTGCACATATCCGGATTTAAAGCCAGCTCGGTCATTTTCTCCGGATGTGTCTTGGATAGATCGATCAGCTTGTCTATGATCGCAGTTATCCGGTGAATATCGATGAGCTCGTATATCACATCATCTCTCATGATTTCTTGCATTAAGGCCAGCGCATCATTATAGGCTTTTTCACATTCGGTGAAGGCAGCTACATCTATGTCCTTCTTCACCTGGCTGACGGGTGGCGGATCTATTTTTTGTTCTACAACAGTTGGAGCAGGTTGAAAAATGGTTTCATGGTGAGCGCTGATCGGAGTAGCCGGCGGAGATGTGGCCGGGACAGGCGGTGATTGACTGGCCTTGTCTTCTTTTTTTCTTTCCTCTATCTTTTTGAAGATATCAGACATTTTTACCATGGTAGTATTATATATACCATAATAAGCTTTTGTCAAGCAAGTAAGAAAATTTTACATCTTGGGAAGATTCGTCTTGCCCAGCAGATACTTATCTATATGATAAGCCGCGGTCCGGCCTTCGGATATGGCCCAGACGATCAGGGACTGGCCCCGGTGCATATCCCCGGCCGTAAATACTTTCTTGATTGAGGTCTGGTGGTTTTCGCCAGCCAGGACATTACCTCTCTGGTCCAGCTCCACTTTCAGTTTTTCCAGTAATCCCTTTGGTTCCGGGTGCAGGAAACCCAGCGCCAACAATACCAGGTCTGCCTGGATATTGAACTCACTGCCGGCTATTTCCTTAGGTGACGCGCATCCCTTGTCATCTTTTTGTGACCAATCAAGGCGAACGCATTCCAGCTGTTTGACCTGTCCTTTTTCCCCGCTGAATCTCCTGGTCTGGATGGCCCACTCTCTTTCCCCGCCTTCCTCATGGCTGGAAGAAGTTTTTAACAACATCGGGTATTTGGGCCAGGGGAATTGCCCGGTCCGGCATTCCGGCGCTTTCGGCAGCAGCTCGATCTGCACCACACAGCTGGCTCCCTGGCGATGCGCCGTACCCACACAGTCAGCGCCAGTGTCACCGCCGCCGATCACTACCACTTTCTTGCCTTTAGCATCGATCAATTGGCTGGCTGGTATTTTTTCCCCGCCTACCTTTTTATTGGATTGGGTCAGGTAATCCATGGCAAAATGAATGCCTTTCATTTCCCGCCCGTCTATTTGAAGATCACGCGGTTGGCGCGAGCCCCCCGCGAGGCAAACAGCGTCAAATTCCTTTAGCAGTTTAGCCGCAGGATAATCTTTCCCCGCGCTTACACTGGTGCGGAATTCAATCCCTTCTTTTGCATAGATCTCCAGCCGGCGGTCCAGAATATTCTTTTCCAGCTTGAAATCAGGTATGCCATAGCGCAAAATGCCGCCAGGCTTGGCGTCTTTTTCAAAAACCGTTACTTTATGCCCGGCTTTGTTCAACTGGTCAGCCGCTGCCAGCCCTGCCGGGCCGGAACCGATCACTGCGACTTTTTTGCCGGTACGCTTCAGCGGTGGCTGTGGCTTGATCAGTCCCATCTTGAAAGCATATTCAATGATTGCCAGTTCATTCTCGCGGATCGTGACTGGGTCATCATTAATACCCAGCACACAGGCAAACTCACACAGCGCCGGGCACAAACGGCCGGTAATTTCCGGCAGGTTGTTGCACGCGTGCAGGAGTTCAATGGCCCGTTCCCAATGGGAATGGAAAACCAGATCGTTCCAGTCAGGAATATGATTACCGATCGGGCAGCCCCAGTGACAAAATGGGGTGCCGCAGTCCATACAGCGCGAAGCCTGATCCTGCGTCACTTCTTCTTTACGCGGGACAACCACATCACGGTAATCTTTTGTCCGCACGCCCGCCGGCCGGTATTTTATTTTTAATCTTTTAACTTTTAAGAAACCCTTCGGATCACCCATAATCACCTCAACAACAAACTCTAAACTCTAATTTTTAAATCCTAATCTTTTAAACATTTCTAATTTTGAGATTTGAAATTGTTTAGGATTTAGATATTCGATATTGGAATTTGTATTCATTAACCATCGTAAGACTGCTCTAGATCTAACTTGTCTGCTTTTTTCTTGGATTCCAGTATCTTCTTGTATTCCAGCGGCATGATCTTGACAAATTTTCCACGCTGGTTCTCAAAATCTGCCAGTACCTTTTGCGCGTATTCACTGCCAGTGTATCTTATATGATTATCTAGTAAGTGTTTGATGGTGACCGCGTCTTCCTCGGTGATCACATCCAATTCCACCATATCCTGGTTGCACCGGGCCGGGAAATTACCGTCTTCATCCAGCACATAAGCCATACCGCCGCTCATACCAGCCGCGAAATTGCGCCCGGTACTGCCCAGCACCACGATCCTGCCGCCAGTCATATATTCACAACCATGGTCGCCAACGCCTTCCACTACCGCGTTCAACCCGGAATTACGGATACAGAATCTTTCCCCGGCCCGGCCGCGAATATAGGCCTCCCCGGTGATCGCGCCATAAAAAGTAGTATTCCCAATAATAATATTCTCTTCCGGCCGGTAATCTGTTTTCCGGTCAGGATAAATTATGATCTTGCCGCCGGAGATGCCCTTGCCGACATAATCATTAGCCAAGCCTTCCAGTTCCAAGGTCACTCCTTTAGCGAGCCACGCGCCAAAACTCTGCCCAGCCATACCCTTGAATTTAAAATTAATAGTATCTTCCGGCAAACCGGCTTCGCCATATTTTTTGCAAACCTCGCCGCTCAACATCGCCCCGGTCGTACGATTGGTATTTTTGATCGCCAGCTCCACTTTGATTGGTTCCTTATTTTCCAGGGCTGGTTTGGCCAGGATGATCAATTGCCGGTCCAGAACCTGGTCGATATTATGGTTTTGCTTGATGAGTTGGTGCGTTTCAACATTTTTATTGGTTTTCGGCTGATAGAGCAGCCGGGAATAATCCAGACCTTTGGTTTTCCAGTCAAGCAGATCCTTGTTCAGTTCCAGCAGGTCTGTCCGGCCGACCATCTCATCCAAGGTAGAGACACCCAGCCCAGCCATGATCTCCCGTAGTTCTTCAGCTACGAAGCGGAAATAATTCACCAGGTATTCCGGCTGGCCGCGGAACCGTTTGCGCAGATCCTCATCCTGGGTGCAAACCCCGACTGAGCAATTATTCAAGTGACAATGTCTGAGCATCACGCAGCCCAGGACGATCAGGGCAGCGGTACCGAAACCGAATTCCTCGGCTCCAAGCATTGCGGCAATAGCCAAGTCCCGGCCGGTGCGCATTTGCCCGTCAGTCTGCAGGCGGACCCGGCTCCGCAGGTCATTGAGCACCAGGGTTTGGTGCGTTTCCGACAAACCGAGTTCCCAGGGCAGTCCGGCATGCTTGACCGAGCTCAATGGCGATGCTCCGGTGCCGCCATCCCCGCCGGAGATCAGGATCATGTCAGCATGGCCCTTGGCGACACCCGCGGCTACGGTCCCCACGCCGATCTCTGAGACCAGCTTGACGCTGATGCGCGCGGCAGGATTAGTATTTTTCAGGTCGAAGATCAACTGAGCCAAGTCTTCGATGGAATAAATGTCATGGTGCGGCGGCGGCGAGATCAGGGTAACCCCGGGAGTAGTGTAACGGGTCTTGGCAATGATCGCGCTGACTTTATGCCCCGGCAACTGTCCGCCTTCTCCTGGTTTCGCGCCCTGGGCGATCTTGATCTGTATTTCATCCGCATTGACCAGGTAATTAGTGGTCACGCCGAAACGTCCGGAGGCGACTTGTTTGATCGCGCTGCGCGCCGAGTCCCCATTCGGTAAGGGCGCGAACCTGGCTGGATCCTCTCCGCCTTCCCCGGTATTGGACTTACCGCCCAAACGGTTCATGGCGATAGCCATGGTTTCATGCGTTTCCTTGCTGATCGAACCGAAGCTCATGGCTCCGGTCACAAAATGTTTGACCAGGCTTTCAATTGGTTCAACTTTATCCACGGAAATCGGTTTAGCTTTTTTAAATTTCAGCAAACTGCGCAAAGTAGTCGGATGTCCCGACTGGTCATTGATCAGGCCGGCAAATTCTTTATACTTCCGGTAATCCCCGTTGCGCGCTGCGTCTTGCAAGGCGGCAATGCTTTCCGGATTCCATAAATGGAACTCCCCATCCCGTTTCCATTGGTATAACCCGCCGGTGATCAAATACGGAGTTTTGAATTCTTCGCGCAAAGGATACGCTTGCTGGTGGCGCGAAATAGTTTCCCGGGCCAGGGTTTTCATACTTGCCCCGCCGATACGGGAAACAGCGCCGGCAAAACATCTCTCGATCACGTCATCAGCCAGCCCCAGGGCTTCGTAGATCTGGGCGCCACGGTAGCTTTGCAAAGTTGATATTCCCATTTTCGAAAGAACTTTTTTAATACCCTTATTAACTGCCTTGATATAATTATCCACTGCTTTATCCAGGCGGAGATGCACATCCCCTTCCAGGATAAGGTGCTCGATAGCTTCATAAGCCAGGTAAGGATTTACCACTCCCGCGCCAAAGGCTAATAAGAGAGTGAAATGATTAACTTCCCTCGGTTCAGCGCTTTCCACAATGATAGCGATCTGCGCGCGCAAGCCCTTTTTGACCAGGTATTGATGGACCGCTCCGGTAGCGATCAAAGCTGGTATCGCCGCCTTATTCCGGCTGACTCCCCGGTCGCTCAGGATAATGAAAGTAAAGCCTTCACTGATCGCAACGCGCGAGTCCTCACAGATACGATCAAGAGCTTTCAGGAATTCTTTTTCATCTTCCGCTTCTATCCCCTTGACCGGAAACAGGATGGAGATCCGTTTGGCGCGGAATCCTTGTTCTTTAATAGATTGTATCCTGGATAATTCTTCATTGGTAATGACTGGCAGGGATACCCTGAGCTTGCGGCAATTCTGCGGAACTTCTTCCAGTAAATTTTTCCGCGGGCCCATAAAGCTTTCCAGGCTCATGACCAGCTCTTCCCGGATCGGGTCGATCGGCGGGTTAGTTACCTGGGCGAACAACATCCGGAAATAGGTATAGGGTAATTGCGGTTTTTTGCTCAACACCGCGTGCGGCGTATCATTGCCCATGGACCCGACTGGTTCTTGGCCATTCTCGACCATTGGCTTGATAATAGTTTTCAGGTCTTCCCGGCTGTAGCCGAACGCTTTCAGATCCGTCAATATGTCTGTTGATTTTAAATAGGCACTCTTGTCCAGGGGCATCATCACTGCTTCCGGCAAGCTATCCAGTTCCAGCATATTATCTTTGATCCATTCGCCATACGGGTTGCGTCCGGACATTTGTTCTTTCAGTTCCCGGTCGTCAATGATCCGGCCGGCTTCAGTATCGATAAAGAACATTTTCCCCGGCTCCAGGCGGCCCGAATACAGGATATCCTGCGGTGGTATATCTGCGACTCCCACCTCAGACGCCATGACCACCAGGTCATTTTTAGTCACCAGGTACCGTGCCGGCCTTAAGCCATTACGGTCCAATACCGCGCCGATCTGCCGGCCGTCGGTAAAAGCGATCGCTGCCGGGCCGTCCCAGGGCTCCATCAGGCAGGTATGGTACATATAAAAATCTTTTAATGGCTGGTCCATCAAATCGTTGTGTTCCCAGGCAGACGGGATCAGCATGGTCATGGCCTGAGCCAAAGACCGCCCGGATAAAACCATTAATTCGAAAACATTATCAATAGACGCGGAATCACTGCCATCAGGCACGATGGTAGGCATGATCTTTTTCAGATCGTCGCCGAATAATTTGCTTTTCAGCAATCCTTCCTTAGCCCGCATCCAGTTGATATTGCCCCGCAGGGTATTGATCTCGCCATTATGCGCCAGGAAACGGAACGGCTGGGCCAGGTCCCAGGTCGGGAAAGTATTAGTGCTGTAGCGCGAATGCACCAGGCAGATCGCGCTCTGCAGGACCGGGTTTTTCAGGTCGACAAAATATGCCGCGACCTGTTCCGGCATCAGGAGGCCTTTATAGGAGAAAGTCCGGCTGGACAAATTGGTAATATAGAAAAAAGATTTCTGTTGCAGGCGTGAATCGCGGATCGCATTTTCAACCAGTTTGCGGATAATATAGAGTTTTCTTTCCAGATAGAGATTGTCCTGTCCGGCTTTAGAACCAGCTAAACTGATAAATACCTGCTCGGTCACTGGCTCAGTTTCGCGGGCAGTCTTGCCAATGACCGAATTATCTACCGGTACTGCGCGCCAGCCCAGCAAGTCGCATTTTTCATTCTGAACGATCGCGGCGAATTTCTTTTTGCAGTATTCCCTTTCTTCGGGATCTGTAGGCAAGAACACCATGCCGGCGCCGTATTTCCCGGCAGCAGGTAAATTTATGCCGGTGCCCAGGCAAACCTGGTTAAAAAACTCATGCGGTATTTGGATCAGGATACCGGCTCCGTCACCGGTTTTGGGGTCTGAGCCCGTAGCCCCGCGGTGCGCCAGCCGGTTAAGGACCTCTAATCCTTGCTTGACTATTTCATTGGAGCGCTGGCCCTTGATATTACAGACAAAGCCAACCCCGCAGGAATCATGTTCATATCGCGGATCATACAATCCTTGTGGTTTCATCTACGCTGCCTTCCATTTCGTGATGTCAATTCCCAGCTTTTTGATCTTAGTACGGAGGGTATTCCTATTTATACCTAATATCCTGGCGGTTTTCAATTGATTTCCATCGGTTTGTTCCAGGACAAAATCGATTAGTTGTTTTTCAACTTTAGCCATAACGGTCTTATAGAGGATCCCGCTTTTTTCCTCTACTACGCCATAGCCCTCAGCTTTGAGCATCTGGCTGACTATTTCCTGGATCTTTCTTTCGTTTTCCGCGATCAACACCGTAATCATAATTGATCCATCCGTTTTTAATCTGTGTAATCTCAATTCGTAATCTGTAATCAAGTATAGACTTGCCTATATTATAAATTCACCATATTTTGCCTAAATATTGACCAGCGCGGCTAAAAAAAATTATGCTTTCATTAAAGACGAGAAATTGCTGTACAATTGCTGCGCTTGCGTTTTCAGGCCATCTTTCCTT
>CAYTYR010000017.1:0-36000 GCA_964441745.1 uncultured Clostridia bacterium | reverse complement strand
GAGTCTGGTAAAAGCAAAAGGTTTTAAGTTGACTTCTTAACTCCGTCCCTCAAAAACGTCCCTCAAAAACAATCCCTTAATCGTTATGCTTATTGTAGAAACAACCCACTGATTTATGTTGATCCCTCAGGTCATTGGCGACTGGATAATTTTCTGGTATCTACCTTGCAAGTAGCAAGCTATGCCTCTATGTTTGCCGGATTTTCTCCTGGAGCGGCAATGATGTTTGCCGCTGGCAGCAGTATGGCGCAGGCTGGCTTACAAGGCGGACACTTAGATGATGCCATGAATGCGGGCACGATTGGCTTGATCTCTTCCGGTATAGGCCAAGGAGTGGCTCAGGGCATAGGCGCCGGAGTAGGGAATGGTTTCTTTGGCACATTAGCGCAAGGAGCTGGAGCTGGTTTTGCTTCTGGCGGAGCCGTGGCCATCATGAGCGGCCAAAGCGGAGCAAACGCTTGGGAAGCCGCTTATCAAGGCGCATCTATGGGTGCGGCTACTGCGGGAGTGATATGGGGGATACAGCAGGGAATGAATGCGTATCAAAGTTCGCAAAGAGCCCACGAATTAGCTAAGATGTATACTGAAGCAGCTGCTAATAGTCTTGATATAAGTCAATTCCCGATGTATGCCAGTGCTTCTCAAAGCAGTATAATAATGGATGGGGGTGGCGATTACTGGAGGGTGCCTTCAGTTAATAATGAAGCGCTACAATCAAGTTGGATTGGTGACTTGATGATAGATACTGCATCAATGGGATTCGCGGGAGCTTTAAAAGCAACACCAGGGGCTTTATTTGGTAAAGGTGGTTTAGTAAATTCAAATGAATATTTAAGAATAGGAGTAGGAAGAAAAGGTGGGGAGCGGGTATTTAGAATAGCTGGGAAATGGCTTGAGAGGTTTACCGGGAAAGCACACATAGATTTGTGGAAGGGCGGGTCTCTATAATGAATAAAACAAGATTTCAAGAAATAGTTATTGAAAAATGTAAGAATTTGCTCATTAAATATTTCAAAGATGATATTAGTTTTACTCAAGAAGGAAGAGATGAATTATATTATCATGCGAAAATTAGTTTGGTTGATTCTGTTATTGATATTTATATATATGAAGACGAAGCTGGTTATATGTTAAATAATAAGGATTGGAAAATATTTGAACGGCCAGACTATAAATCGGTAGATATATTAATAGGAGAATTTTTAGATCAATTAGAACAAACAATATTAAAAATAAAAAAAGTATAGGCTATAGGTGACGGAGTTGCATAGTTTCCTTTTGAAGTTAAGAGGCTGGTGGAATTAATTCATCAGCCTTTTCACATTTACTTGTGCCACCTTCAAACCCGCATTGAAGGTGGCAAAATCAGGGACATTCAGCTTACTTTAACCCAACTGTCAACTTGCGAAATTCACAGTTGGTTATTACTACAAGAACAACGCATATGGCTTATGGCCTATAGCCTATAGCCTATAGCCTATAGCAAAAACTAATGGCTTTAGACCGCAGTTTGCGCGTCGAATATCAATAAAACAGTTTTCATATCGCGCTTTTTGTGATAAGATATTCTAACAGGGGCGCATTGGGAAAACTCCTGAAAGATTTAAACAGTATGGATGCCTATCATGAATGCAATGAAGCAAAGAAGAATATTCCGTTACCTCCTCTTAGTATTTCTGATCGTGTTAGGCATTAGTATAGCCGCCTGGCAGGTCTATTCCAGCCAGCTTTTAAACAACCAGGAAGCCAGGTATTATGATAAATTGCCGGGGAATAAGGTGCAATGCCGGCTCTGTCCCTGGCAGTGCCTGATCGGCCGGGGAGAACTCGGTTTTTGCCGGGCCAGAAAAAATATAGCCGGCACTTTAGTGGCTTTAGGATATGGCGCTCCTTGTTCTATCCACATCGATCCAATTGAAAAAAAACCTTTCTTTAACTATTATCCTGCCGTTGCTGCTTTCAGCATTGCCAGCGCGGGCTGTAACCTGCGCTGCAAATTCTGCCAAAATTGGGAAATTTCACAGGTCTCCCCGCTGGAAACAAATAATTACAACTTGTCACCCCGGGATATAATCAATCAGGTGATCAAGGAAAAATGCCAAGTAATTGCCTATACCTATGCTGAACCCACCAATTTTTATGAATATATGCTGGATCTCTGCAAATTAGCCAGGAAGAGGGGTATTAAAAATGTTTATCACTCTAATGGCTATATTAATCCCGAACCATTAAAAGAACTGTGCAAATACCTGGATGCCGCTAATATTGATCTTAAAGGATTTAGAGAAGATTATTACCAGAGAATATGCGGCGCCCGTCTCCAGCCGGTTCTGGATTCACTCGTCATCCTTAAACAAAATGGGATCTGGCTGGAAATCACTAACTTGATCGTGCCTAAAGAAAATGACCAGCCGGAGGATATTCGTAAAATGTGTCAATGGATAGTGGCAAATCTCGGGCCTGATGTGCCCATCCATTTTTCCCGCTTTTATCCTACCTATCAATTAAAAAATTCATCTCCCACCCCCATAAAAACCCTGGAAATGGCGCGGGAGATTGCGCTCAAGGAAGGCCTGCATTACGTTTATATCGGTAATGTAGTTGGCCATCCCGGAGAAAATACCTATTGCCCTCACTGCCGGAAAACGGTCATAAAACGGGTTGGCTATAATATTCTGGAAAAGCACCTTGCCAATGGTTCATGTGCGTACTGCGGCGCAGTTATTGCCGGCAGGTGGGGCCAGTGAAATATCAAAACCGGATTATTATTTTAGCCCTGGTCACTTTATTCACCAGTTGTACGGGCAAGAGCAATGAAATCTGCCGGCCACCAGCAGCCGCTGGTACTTTTTACCCGGCTGTCCCGAGCAAACTAAGCGCGCTTATCGACCAGTATTTAAAAGCCGCACCAGAGCAAAACATTACCGGAGAGATTATTGCTTTGATCGTGCCGCATGCCGGGTATATTTACAGCGGTCCTGTCGCTGCCTCTGGCTATAAGCTCTTGGCCAATAAATCTTATGATACGGTGATTCTGATCGGCCCAAGCCATCATCAGTACCTGAATGTGGCTAGTATCATTCCTGCAGGCAGCTGGGAGACCCCGTTGGGGAAAGTGCCGATAGACACTTCACTAGCCAAAGCTATTGCCGCAGAAAATAAACTATTCGCTTGTTCCGCCCGGGCCCATCAACCAGAACACTCCCTGGAAGTGCAATTGCCTTTTTTGCAAAAAACATTACGTGATTTTAAGATCGTGCCTATTCTGCTGAGTGATCCTACGCTCGCTAATTGCGCCTTGCTGGCCCAGGCTATAGTTAAAAATTGTGACCCGCGGAAAAAGTATTTAATAATCGCTTCTACCGATCTGAGCCACTATTACCCGCAAGAAAAAGCCAGGGCGATGGATAGGCTGGCGCTGGCGTTGCTGGAAAAGCAGGATCTTGCAGGTTTAACCGCCGGATTGGCTGCAGGATCATGCGAACTTTGCGGCCAGGGCGCGGTGCTTACTGCTCTGGAAGTAGCCCGTTTAAAAGGACCGGCTAAAGTACAGGTATTAAAATATGCTACCAGCGGAGATGTAACTGGAGAATTGGACCGCGTTGTCGGGTATGCTTCAGCAGTGATTTGCAGGGAAAACAAAGTGAACAATAAGGAGGACCGGATGCTCACAAGAGAACAGCAAAAGGAGCTATTAACCATAGCCAGGAAAACCATAGAATCATATATTAGTCCTGGTACTGTGCCTGAATTTATAGTAACTGATCCTTTGTTAAAAGAAAAAAGGGGAGTATTCGTGACCCTGAATAAAGGCCGGCAGCTGCGCGGGTGTATTGGTTATATCATGCCCATGGAACAGCTTTTCCGGGCCGTAAGCAAAATGGCTATCGAAGCAGCGACCGGCGATCCGCGGTTTACGCCAGTAACTAAAGATGAATTATCCCAGCTGGAAATTGAAATCTCGGTCCTGAGCGTTCCGAAACGAATACATAAACCAGATGATATTATATTGGGTACTCATGGTGTAATTGTCAGGAAAGGCGGACGCGGTGGCGTATTTTTACCACAGGTAGCGACAGAAACAGGCTGGACCAAAGAACAGTTTATGAGAGAACTATGTTCCCAGAAAGCTGGATTGCCGGAAGATGCCTGGAAAGATCAAGATACAGAATTATACACTTTTAGCGCCCAGGTTTTTAAGGAAAGTGAGTAAACATGCTGGCTGAATATCTGAAGATGTTTCTCACTGGCTTCAGTTATGGAGCAGGCCCTTGCCTGCTTTCTTGTGCTCCGGTTTTATTTCCTCTCTTAACAGCAACAGTTACTGAGCAGAAGCAGGGGATAGCGGCTACGGCTTCATTTGTCGCTGGCAGAATAGCAGCTTATCTTATCTTGGGCTGGCTGGCTGGCTGGTCGATCCGGTTACTGGATATATTTCAACACAGCTCTTTTCTACCCGCGGTGATCAGGACTGGCGCGGCGGTAATTGTTATTATAACTGGCCTGATTATTATTCTTGGCCGTGATGTTTCAGATCCGTTTTGTGGGCGATTTATAAAATATTTCATTGACAAAAACCATAAAAGTGTGTTTATTCTAGGTATATTACTTGGTTTTGCTCCATGTTTTCCGCTGATCGGTGTGTTGACGTATATCGCGGTTAAGGCAGCTTCTCCCTGGCAAGGTATGATCTATGCCGGCTGTTTTGGCTTGGGAAACATGATCATCATCCTGCTGTTGGGAGTCCTATCATCCAGAATGGTAGAGAGCTATAAGCGGGAGATAAAGATCGGACAAAAAATATTAACCACGGTTTGCGGAACTTTTTTAATCATCTGGGGTATCCTGCTGACCTTTAAAACCTGACCGGAGGCATCATGAACGAGCGCAGTATCCTGAATGTTTGGTTTATCTCCAGTAATAACAGCTATATGAACGATGTGATCACTCTTTTTGTGGACTTGTTTGAAAAAGATCATCCGCAGATCAAGATCAATCTTGAACTTAAACACTGGAACACTGTCTGGGAGGAGTTATTAAGCGCTAAAGGAAGTAACCGGGCCCCGGATGTAGTGCAGATAGGTTCTACCTGGATCGGCTATCTTGGTCAGCAGGGTTATTTGCTGGGTCTTAACGATATCCTAAAAGAAGTCGGCGGGACAGAAGCCTTTGATAATAACATGTTTAAAACCTGCGTCCAGCCTGAGACCGGCGCAATATACGCCTTACCCTGGTTCATAGATGTCCGGGGGTTATATTATCGCGACGATATTATGCAAAAAAAAGACTTATCAGTAAAGGACTTATCTACGTGGGATAGTTTTGTCAATACTTGCGCCAAGATCAATAATATAGAGTTAAAAGGTAAAAAGGTGCCAGCCCTGGGGATGGGGGGCGGTGCCAAATGCGGGGAGTTATTGCATAATGTGATGCCCTTTGTTTGGGCGGCAGGTGGAGACATCTACAATGAAGAAACAAAAGAAGTAGTAGTTAATAGCGAAGCGACTTTTAAGGGCCTGGAGTTTTTCTTCAACCTATTTAGCCAGGGGTTGATTCCTCTTCATTGCCTGGGATTGGACTGCGCCCAGCTTACCCTTGAATATTTCCAGGGAGCTTATTCTATTTGCGTTACTAATGTCATTGATGTCTTTAGCATGGCTTATACCGAATCTTTTTATAATATTGACATTGCCAAGCATTGCCTGGCTACCAATTTCCCAACTGGCCCCAAAGGGAGCTTTTCCTTTGGCGGCGGCAGCGCCCTGGGAGTCATGAAAAATTCCCTTTATCCTAAAGAAGCCTGGGAATTCCTGCGTTTTCTTACTGGAGTCGAAGCCCAGATCTACTATGCTAAATCCTGCGGCGCCATACCGGCGGTCAAGAAAGCTTTTAACACCCATTATTTTTTAACTAATCCGCGCTTTGTGGCTTTTAATGATATTTTGAAGCAAGTCAAGTATTATCCAGTTTTAAGTCAATGGGGTAAAATAGAAGAAGTGCTGGTTAACCGGCTATTCGAGATCTATATGGATATCGGCCAGAACCAGGGACAGTTTGATACAAAATTATTGCATAAACAGATGAATGCTGCCGCGCAGGAAATTAAGGAACTGTTGAAATATTAGAACTGGATTTTTGGTATTGGGTGTAGAAGTAGGTATGGAAGTAAGTCTAAAGTTATTGGTTTAAAGCCTAACACCCATAGACCTCAGACCAAGCTTACTTCCTAACCTAACAACTTACTTGATAGGCAAAAAAATAAGGAATGAAAACTAAAAAGCTCATTAAATTGCTGTCCGGATTGCTGTTATGGCCGCTGGTCCTGGCCGCATTCAGGGCATTTTTAACGCAATTGGGCGCTTTCACTAACTATCAGGGAGGCGTCCAATACTATTTTTTTGGCGGGTTTTTAAGCTATTTAGTCTTCCAGTTTATCTTTTTTAAACCGATGCGCACCTATGTTTTTGGCCATGAATTGACCCATGCTCTTTGGAGCCTGATGTTCGGGGGCAGGGTCAAGGATTTTACGGTTAAAGCTACCAGCGGGAAGGTGGCGCTGACCAAGACTAATTTTCTCATTAATTTAGCTCCTTATTTTTTCCCGCTGTATACTTTCATCGTGTTTATTATTTATACTATATTGCAGGCTTTTGACCTCGACCGGAAATTCTTCAGCTACATCATCTTCGCCCTGGGATTTACCTTTTCTTTTCATATCGCTTTGCTGATCTATGCTTTTAGTTTAGGACAATCTGACGTGAAAAAAACCGGCCGTGTTTTTTCCTTGACATTAGTAGCCCTTTTTAATATCATAGTGGCTGTTCTCATTTTAAAGCTGATGGTCCCTGATACTATTCAGGTAGCTGTTTTTGCCAGGGAAAGCCTGCTGACCTGCAAGTCAATCTGGATCTGGATCGGGGAAACACTAGTCGAGTTTAAGGACCTTATTCTTAAAGACAAAACTCTTTTCCTATGGAACAATTGATTACTAAAGCAGTACGCTACAGTCTTTACCTGCTCGGCCGGAAAAATTACACCCGCCGGCAGCTGCAGGATAAATTGAAAAAAAAGGATTATTCACAGGCAGTCATCAATGAGGTATTGGCTAAATTAGTTTCCTGGCGCTACCTTGATGACGATAATTTTGCTGAATTATATATCCGTGAAAGATTGCGCTTAAAGCCGCGCGGACGGCGCATTCTTTTGAAAGAATTAAAACTAAAAGGTATTACCCAGGAACTGGCCAAAGAAAAAATTGCCAAAATAATAGCTGAAGAAGGATTGGATGACCAGGGCTTGGCCGAAAAAGCTCTGCAGAGAAAATTAGGCAGTTATCTGAAAGCTCCTGCCGAAAAGGGCTCCCGGCGGGCCAGGAATTACCTGCTCCGGCAGGGTTTTTCGTACGAAATATCGGATAAATTAGTAAATAAGTACTGGAAATTAAAAACCGGATAAAAATAATAATTTTGCCTATATTTTTTTCCTTGACAATACAAGATATAGTATGTTACACTCTTTTTACTCCTTTATATAGTATATAAGGTGTATCGTGATAGTGATCAGGAAAGAAGGACTTTCTCTTGAAGTGCCCATTTTGCGGCTCGCTTGATGATAAAGTAATCGACTCCCGCCCGCTGGAAGAAGCTTCCATCATTAGAAGAAGACGAGAGTGCCTGGCCTGCCAAAAGCGTTTTACCACCTATGAACGCCTGGAAGAAGTACCTTTAATGGTCATTAAAAGCGACAACCGCCGGGAGCCTTTCAGCCGCGAAAAGCTTCGGGCCGGATTATTGAGGGCCTGTGACAAACGACCCATCAGCATCGACAAAATTGAAAAAATCATTAGCGAAATTGAATATGAAATGCATAATTACTACCTTATGGAAGTGCCTTCCTCAGCTATCGGGCAGAAAGTACTGAAAAGGCTGAAAGAGCTGGATGAAGTGGCGTATATCCGGTTTGCCAGCGTGCACCGCAATTTTAAGGATATTAACACCTTTATGCAAGAACTGAAAAAATTAAAAAAAGAAAAAGATAACCAGGAACTAACCGGGAAAAACGAAGAGGGAAATTAATCCCGCCCTTCATAAAGAATATAAAATATAATTATGTACAGGAG
The DNA here is from genome assembly GCA_964441745.1 of uncultured Clostridia bacterium. GTDB lineage: Bacteria > CAYTYR01 > UBA6262 > UBA6262 > UBA6262 > UBA6262. Next base: position 27,881 of record CAYTYR010000017.1, on the reverse strand, counting down.
TGGTATTATTATGGAATCAAAAGAAAAATCACCTAATAACCCGGGAAAGAAGGGCGGGGTGAAGATCAAAATATTTGGCAAAACCACTTGTGATGCCTGCAAAGCGGTCAAAGAAAAATTCAATTTCTTTTTAAATCATTGGGGCTTAGCCGACCGGGCTGAGATCATCTATATTGACCTGGATACGGTTGATGGTTTGAGCCAGGGGGCTTATTCCGATGCCCTGGAATTCCCGACCACAATTCTGGAAAAAGATGGGCAGGAACTGGCCCGCTGGAAAAAAACCGTGCCTACCAGCCAGGAATTCAAGCAATTTTTTGAAATAAGAAGTTAACTTATAACCTAATGGATTAAATTTAGAAAAGATTTTCGATAAAAGTTTTAATGGCGCTAAGATTATTTAATGAGGGGCAAGGAAACGATGAAAAATAATTTAAGTTTCATTGATTTGTTTTGTGGAATTGGAGCTTTTCGAATCGCCTTCAAAAATGCTTGTGAAAAAATGAATATAAAGCCAAAATGTGTCTTTTCTAGTGATATAGATATTTATTGCCAAAAGCATTATAAAATCAATTTCCAAGAAGAACCTTGGGGAGATATAACCAAAATTGATACAGATAAGATCCCAAATCACGATATCCTCTTGGCCGGATTCCCCTGTCAACCCTTTAGTATTATAGGGCATAGAAAAGGGTTCTCCGATATAAGAGGAACTTTATTTTTTGATATAGCTAGAATATTAAAAGATAAAAAACCTGAAGCGTTTATATTAGAAAATGTAAAATTATTGGAAAAACATAATAAAGGGAAAACTCTAAGAAAAATCATGTCAACTTTGAGAGAATTAGATTATTATGTTGATTATAAAGTTCTAAACGCGTTAGATTTTGGATTACCTCAAAAGAGGGAGCGGATTTTCATTGTTGGATTCAGAAAACCGATGTCTTTTGAATGGCCAACCGGGGGAGTTCCTATGAAGAAACTTTCTAAAATACTTGAAAGAAATGTAGCTAATAAATATTATGCCTCTAAAACAATAAGATTAAAAAGACTCAAACAAATGAAACCTAAGGATGAGCCAACTATATGGCATGAAAATAAATCAGGGCATATAAGCGCTTATCCATATTCTTGCGCTTTAAGAGCTGGCGCTTCATATAATTATCTTTTAGTGAATGGAGAAAGGAGATTAACTCCTAGAGAAATGTTTAGACTGCAAGGCATTCCAGACCATATTGCTATCATTGGCAATGATTCGCAAGCAAGAAAACAGGCTGGGAATAGCTTGCCGGTCCCTGTTGCTCAAGCCGTTCTTGAAAATGTTTTAAGGGCTCTTAAAAATAGCAAATCTAATTATAAATACAACTATTATGAAATAAACAATCAGTCATATTGTTATGATGGCATAAAATGAAGAATCCAAAATTAAGGAAAGTAGATAAATATGCCTCTCCGTACAAGCTAAATAACTTTCCTGGTAATTTCGCATTGAAATTAGGGAGAGAGATCATTTATTTTATAGCATCTAGAAACACTTCTAGGCTTGAAGGTTCAGATTGGGAAGAAATATTTGCTGGATTAATAGGCGCTCAATGGAAACCTTCGAATGTAGGACTTGACGATATTGTTTTTGGTCAGACTGCCTGGGGGGCGAAAACCGTAAAGAGCAACAATCCTTTCGAAACAGGCTTTGTTAGATTAATATCTGGACATAATTCTCCTTTATATTTTTTTGGGGAAGGGAAAATTAATAATTGTGAGCCCAATAAATTAGGGAAAATGATATTGTCTATTTGGAATGCGAGAGTCAAAGACGTTAGAAAGTCTTTTAAGCATCTAAGAACTATAGTTTTAATTAAATCAGATGATTTGCTTGATCTTTCCGTGTTTGAATTTGAAACTGTAGAATTTATAGATAAATATTATTGGAAATGGAATAAAAACAAAAACCTTGAAGGTTATAACTTAAACACTAAGGAACATATTTTTACCTGGCAGCCTCATGGTTCTCAATTCACAGTGGTTGAGAAAGTTCCTAGGGAAAGAGTGGCAATCCGCATAAAAAAACCTCCTAATCTGGATAAAGAAACTATATTAAAAACTCTTAAAATTGATAATTCCTGGATTCAAATAATTAAATAAACATGGATACTTTAACAGTAAAAGAGCGTTCTAGGATAATGTCTTGTGTTCGCTCTAACAGAAATAAAACGACAGAGTTGAAGTTTATAAAATTACTTAAGAGTTTAAATATAAAAGGATGGAGAAGAAATTCAAAAGAAATAGGATCTCCAGATTTTGTGTTCAATGAAATGAAAATAGCAATTTTTATAGACGGGTGTTTTTGGCATGGCTGTCCAAAACATCTAAGACTGCCAAGTAGTAATAGAAAGTATTGGAAAGACAAAATAAGCAGAAATAAAGAACGAGATAAAAAAGCGTCAGTTTCTCTCAGAAAAATAGGTTGGATGGTTTATAGATTCTGGGAGCATGAATTGAAAAAGAATGGTAAAAGTACGGTAAATAAAATTGAGAAAATTAAGCAGCTATTGAATTGTAAAGTAATTTGAAGCTGGCTTAAATTAGAATAAATGCGGAATTGTTTAGTATTTAGATATTAGTATTTAGGATTTGGGTTAAAACAATGGGTGAATTAAAGATTAAAAAATTTATCGATAACTCCCTGATTGAATGGGAGGGCAGGATCAGCGCGGTTATTGTCGTCGCCGGCTGTAATTTTTCCTGCCCGTTTTGCCATAATGGTGTTTTAGTCAAAAGCAATGAAGCTATTGCCGATATCCCCCCAGAGAAGGTCTTACAGATCTTACAGGAAAAAAAGAATTGGCTTGATGGTGTCGTTATCAGCGGCGGCGAACCATGCCTCTATCATGAGCTTTTTGACCTTATTAAAAAAGTTAAAGAGATCGGACTGCCGATCAAGCTGGATACCAATGGTTACCTCCCCCGGATGCTGAAAATCCTGATCAAGCAAAAACTGGTAGATTATGTAGCAATGGATATCAAAGCGCCGCTTAATGATAAATATAAGCAACTATGCGGCATTAAGGTAAACCTGGACCGCATTAAGCAAAGCGTAGGGCTTTTACGCACCTCCGGGGTAGAACATGAATTTCGCACTACCTTTGTGCCTAATATGCTGGAAAAGAATGACCTGGTAGAGATCGCTATGTATTTACAAGGAACCAAGCGTTTTTATATCCAACAATTCAGCCCGGAAGAAACACTGGATAACAGCTTGAGCCGCCTGGTTCCCTATACCATGAACTACCTGAAAGAAACTGAATTAGCCTGCAAGCAGTACATTAGCAACGCCCGGATCAGATAATAACAAATAATACGGGAAAGGGGGCAATACGCTACATGGCCAAGAGAAAAGGGGTTGTTTTTTCCGTAAAAGTCCGCAAACGTGAACGCATCACCGAACCATTTAGTAAGGAAAATATTGTCGATGGTATTTTTAAGTCAGCCAAGGAAGTAGGCGGCAAGAACAGGCGCATAGCCGATGTGCTGGCAGATGAGGTAATTTCGTACCTGAAGAAGAAATACCGTAATGAAAAAATCCTTACCACTAAGATGATCGGTGACGCTGTCGAGAAAGTATTGATCGAAGAAGGCCATGCTGCCACTGCTAAAGCATTTATCTTATACCGGCACAAACGTGCCCGCATGAGAAAAGTGCTTAAGGTTAGGAAAGAAGTAGCGGCCAAAACCAATGCTACCGACCTGGCGCTCATGGTCACAACCCCGGCTCATGAAGAAATATTGCCCTGGAACAAAGAAGCTATCTGCGCCGCCCTGGTCAAGGAAGCTAACATCGATAAAAAACTGGCCAAGAAAATATCTGACGCAGTGGAACAGAAGATCCTGGCCAGTGGTTCCCGCCAGGTAACTACTTCCTTTATCCGCGAAATGGTAGATAATGAGCTTTTCAATCTCGGTTATCGTAATGGAAAATTAAAAAGACAGCGGGCTTTAGGTATCCCGATCTACGACCTGGAAGAACTGATCTTCTCCAAGAGTGATGAAAATTCCAATATCGCGGCTAACAGCCCGGAAGCCATTAACCTGGCTATCGCCGAGAATACTCTTAAACAGTATGCCTTGGAAAAAATATTTTCAGAAGAAGTTGCTAATGCCCATCTGAAAGGAGCCATGCACCTTCACGATCTGGGATATCCCACCAGGGTCTACTGTTCCAGCCATTCACTGGAATACATCAAGAAATATGGCCTGGACCTGGAAAATCTTAATATCCGTTCCGTGCCGGCAAAACATGCCCGGACACTTACCGGGCATTTAAATACTTTCCTGGCCAGCATGCAGGCGTATTATGCCGGAGCGCTGGGAGTAGCTTTTACTAATGTCCTTTATGCGCCGTACCTGGTCGGTATGAGTGAAAAAGAAATGAAACAGGAAGCGCAGTATTTACTTTTCTCCTGCGCCCAGAATGCGTTCAGCCGCGGCGGCCAAACCTTATTTATTGATTTCAATATCCATTTGAGCGTGCCGTCGTACCTCAAGAATATCGAAGCTATCGGTCCGGGTGGCAGGTATACCGGCAAAAAATACTCTGAATACGAAAAAGAAGTGCAGGCTTTTGCCAAAGCCATGATGGATGTCTGGCGGGCCGGTGACGCGCATGGCCATATGTTTGAATTCCCGAAGATGGACCTGCATATCAACCAGTCGTCTTTTGACGATCCGGCGCAGTTTGAATTGCTCAAACATGCCTGCCTGATTGCCAGCGAAAATGGTTCGCCTTATTTTGTATTTGACCGCGATGAGGTCACCCTGTCGCAGTGCTGCCGCTTAAAAACCACACTGGACCTGAGCAAGGCCGAAGATGCCTATATGATCAATCATCCGGAAAGCCTGCGTTTCTGCGGCTTCCAGAATGTGACCATTAACCTGCCCCAGCTGGCTTTTAAAGCCGGCAAGGGAAACACTGATAAGGCCCTGGAAGAAATGGATAAAGTCCTGGACCTGGCGGTACAAGCGCATTTGCAGAAACGGTCCTTTATTTCGAAATTGATGAACCGTAAAGGATTGCCGCTCTGGCAGGTAGGCAAACCAGCGGCTGACGGGAAGCCGTACATCAACCTGGATAAGGCCAGTTACATCATTGGTATGAATGGCTTGAATGAGTGTGTTCAGTTTCTGACTGGCAAGCAACTGCACGAAGATGAGGATGTGTACAAACTTGGTTTGAAGATTATTTCCCATATGTTCCTAAAGGTTAAGGAACATGAAAAAAAGCATGGCTTAAAGTTTGTACTGGAAGAATCTCCCGCTGAATCAGCGACCAGGCGCTTCGCCAAGATCGACATGCGCGAGTATCCGGAATCACGCAGCGTGATCAAAGGCAATATCGAGCAGGACCAGTATTATTATACCAATAGCATTCATTTGGCCGCCAATGCTCCTGTTTCCATGATCGACCGGATCATCAAGCAAAGTAAATTCCACAGTATTATCGAAGCCGGCGCGATCAATCACGCGTTCATCGGAGAGCATAAACCGGATCCCAGCGCTATTTTAAGCCTGGTGACCAAATCCTGGAATAACACTTCTGCCGCGCAGATCACTATTTCCCCGGAATTTACCATCTGTAATAATTGCCAGGAAATGAACCGGGGGCTAGTTAATGATTGTCCTTCTTGCGGATCAAAAGATGTCTATGGTATTACCAGGATCGTCGGTTATTATAGCCGGACTGATAATTGGAACCTATCCAAGATCGGTGAACTGCGGGATCGCCATAGCCAAAAAGAAAGTTATGCTAATTTTGGGCCGCAGGAAACCGCCAAACCTGTATCACCACAAGCTAAGCAATCCACAGAAGCTAAGGTGGAAACCGAAAAGGAGATGGCTCCAGCTGGAGTTTAAATTACAATGATCGTAAAAATCAAAAAACTACATCCTGATGTGCTTCTCCCTCAATACAGCCATCCCGGAGATGCCGGGATGGATCTGTATAATATGGGAGAGGAAGTTGTTCTAAAACCACTCGCCAGGGGATTAATCCCGACTGGATTGAAAGTTGCTGTTCCGGCAGGATATGAATTGCAGGTCCGGCCCAGAAGCGGCCTGGCTTTGAAAAAGGGGCTGACTGTTCTTAATACTCCAGGCACTATCGATGCCGGATACCGCGGGGAAGTCGGGATCATTGTCTTTAATGCATCCGGCGATGAGGCGGTCACGATTAAAAAGGGAGACCGGATAGCCCAGATAGTTTTAAAAAAAGTGGAGGAAATAGAGTGGAATGTTGTTGATGAATTGGATGAAACCAGCCGTAATGAAGGCGGGTTTGGGTCAACCGGACACAAATGAGAGTCAAATTCCAAATTCGAAATCCCAAGCTCTAAACAATATCGAATTGTATAAATCCAAATTTTAAAACGTTTTGGTCATTAGAATTTAATATTTTGAAATTGTTTAGAAATTAGATATTAGTGCTTAGAAATTATTATTAAAACTAACGGAGGTTAAGTTAATATGGCTTTTTTTATCGGCAGAGACAGGGAAGCACGGAAAGCTTATGGCTTCGATGACGTGGCTCTGGTCCCGGGACTTCTCACTATTAATCCCAATGAGATTGACGTATCCTGGAAAATAAGGGATATAAAATTTAATATTCCTATTATCGCCAGCGCTATGGATGGGGTCGTAGATGTTAAATTCGCGATCGAAATGGGAAAACTAGGAGGGTTGGCTGTTCTTAACCTGGAAGGTATTCAGGTCCGTTATGAAAACCCTGATGAGATCATTCAACAGATCGTGGCGGCAGCGCCGGCTGATGCCACCAAGATCATTCAAAGCATTTATAAAGAACCGATCAAAGAAGAATTGATCAGTAAAAGGATCAAGGAGATTAAAAAAGCCGGGGTACCCTGCGCCGTATCTTCTATCCCGAAAAGAGCGGAACGTTTTGGACAGATCGCCCAAGAGGCTGGAGCAGATATTTTTGTGATCCAGGCTACAGTGACTACGGTGCATCATGTGTCCAGTGAATACGAGGAAGTAAATTTTGCTAAAATATGCAAAAGCCTAAAAATACCGGTCTTGATCGGTAATTGTGTGACCTATGATGTTTCCCTGGAATTAATGGAAAGCGGAATTGATGGGCTGCTGGTTGGTATCGGCCCAGGATCTGCTTGTACGTCCAGGGGAGTGCTAGGTATTGGCGTACCCCAGATCACGGCTACTGTAGATTGCGCTGCGGCCCGGGATTTCTATTACAAAAAAACCGGCCGGTATGTGCCGATCATTACTGATGGGGGGATGAGCTATAGCGGAGATATTTGTAAAGCCTTTGCCGCCGGGACTGATGCAGTCATGATCGGTTCTTCCCTGGCCAGGGCCATTGAAGCTCCGGGTAAAGGCTTCCATTGGGGCATGGCCACACCGGACCGTTATTTGCCGCGCGGCACCAGGATTCAGATAAACACTTCAGGTACTTTACAGGAAATTCTGTTAGGACCAGCCAAGATAGATGATGGCAGTCAGAACCTGGTCGGGGCACTAAAAACAAGTATGGGTTCTCTGGGAGCTAAAAATATCAAAGAGATGCAATTAGTAGAGATTATTATTGCTCCAGACTTTAAGCACGAAGGTAAGCAGTTCCAAAAAGCACAGAAAATAGGCATGGGCAAGTAACCCCAGGTCTCTGAAGTAAGCTCTTTTACTACTGCGAATTAATCTTTTCGGCTACGACGGCTTCATTCGCTCCTAACTTATCACGGTGTAGATAAGCTTCGTCGCTCATTCATAGTCTCGCTCAAAAATATTAATTCTCGCTACGTAAAGAGCTCAGCTTCAGAAACCTTATCAGGAGTTTTTATGAGTTATGATATAGCTCAAATCTGTTTAAATGGCCATGTAATAAATAGTAATTTTCAAAGAGCTCCGCACCTTAACACAAACTTTTGTGAAAAATGCGGAGAGCAAACTATTACGACGTGCTCAAAATGTGATCGGCCAATAAAAGGAGAGATTATTGAAGATGAACTTCCTAATTTTGAAGAATATATTAAACCATTATATTGTCAGTACTGTGGTAGTGCTTTTCCTTGGACAGAAACCTCAATTCAGGCAGCTTTAACTATTTCAATGGAAGAAGGGAAACTTGACGCAACTGATAAGGCAGTTTTAGAAGAAAGTTTTAGAAATGTTGTTAAAAATGGACCACAAGCTCAAGTTGCAGCAAATAAGATAAAGAAAATTATGACAAAGGCAGGAAAAACTACAGCAGGAGCTGTCAGAGATATTTTGGTAGATATTATTAGCGAAACCACAAAAAGGATTATCTGGCCAAATCATGATTAGTAGAGAAGTAAAAATAAAAGATACTTTCAGTAAAAATAGCAATATAGTTCTTTACCCTGGTAATTGCTTAGAACTTCTCAGGCAAATACCAGATAATGCAATTCAATTGATTGTTACTTCTCCACCATATAATATCGGTAAAAGTTATGAATCTGTTATTAGACTTAATGAATATTTGGCGTTACAAAGAAATGTCATTCAGGAATGCTATAGGGTTTTGCGAAATGACGGCCATATCTGTTGGCAGGTTGGAAATTATGTAGAAAATGGAATGATTGCTCCTCTTGATATATTACTATACCCAATTTTTCAAGATATCGGAATGCAGATGAGAAATAGAATAATATGGCATTTTAATCACGGTTTACATTGTAGTAAAAGGTTTTCCGGACGTTATGAGACAATTATGTGGTTTACAAAAACGGATGAATATAAATTTAATTTGGACCCTGTAAGAATACCTCAAAAATACCCTGAAAAGAAATATTTTAAAGGCCCAAAAAAGGGGCAATTATCTTGCAACCCTTTAGGGAAGAATCCAGGAGATGTTTGGGATATACCAAACGTTAAATGTAATCATCCTGAAAAAACAATTCATCCTTGTCAATTTCCAGTTGAACTAGTTGAAAGACTTGTGCTATCAATGACCGATAAAGATGATTGGATTTTAGATCCCTTCGCAGGGGTTGGTTCATCTTTAATAGCATCTATGATGCACGGAAGGAAATGTGCTGGCGCAGAATTAAACCAAGAATACATAGATATAGCAAGAAATAGGCTTTTACTAGCTTCCAGAGGTATTCTTAAAACCAGGCCAATGAATAAGCCAATCTATTCAAAAGACATAGAGAAAATTAACATAAAAGAGCTTTTGTTACTTGATAAGAACAGATCAAATCTTAAAAAAGGTAGACTCTATGCAAAAAGTATATGAGTACTCCCATCTAGGCGGCAGTGAGATTCTAAAAGTTAGATATCCTGATATTGAAAAAGAAATTGACAATGTAATAGCAAGTATAAAATCAATTAGCAAAAACAAAATTAGCAAAGAAAAGACAATGAAGGGAGAAATGCTTTATTCGCCAATCGAGATAAACGAATGTTTTAGTCAGAAATTTCACAAATTAAAATATAAAGAACTTAGAGTTCGTTATAGTATAAAACTACCAAATTACTCAACGGTAGTTGAAGGTTGTTATAAGCAGGTTGACTTTGTTAAAAGCAAGGTACTTGTTGAGGTGCAATTTGGAAAATATGCTTTCATGTTCTATGACATGGCAAAATTTCAATACTTTTTCAATGAAAACAAAGCGGATGTAGGAATCGAAATTGTCCCTTGTCATTCATTACACAAAGATATGTCTTCCGGGGTGTCTTATGGCGAACAACTTATATTCGACATCGAAAGACTTAAACGACATTTCCCGGCAGTACCTGTAAAAATAATTTTAGTCAATTTTTAAGGGTGAATAACTAACATGATTATAATTCTTGATTTTGGGTCGCAGTACACGCAATTGATCGCACGGCGGATCAGGGAGCAGAATGTTTACTGCGAAATATGGCCATTTAATATCCCTTTACCAGAGTTGCGTGCCAAAGATCCGAAGGGATTGATCTTGTCCGGCGGGCCAGCCAGCGTTTATGCCAAAGGGGCGCCTATACCGGATCAACGAATCTTTGAATTAGGGATACCTGTTTTGGGTATTTGTTATGGTATGCAGATCATTGCTCACTTGCTAGGAGGAAAAGTAGATAAATCCAGCAAACGTGAATATGGAGCAGCCCAGCTTGTTATTAACAAACCCACAGACCTTTTTTATAGTTTGGACAAAGAACAAAAAGTATGGATGAGCCATGGTGACAAAATTACCAGGTTGCCTGCTGGCTATTCTATCATTGCCTATACTGCCAATGCGCCGCAAGCGGCTATATATGATCCTTTCAGGAAAATATATGGCGTGCAATTCCACCCGGAAGTAATGCATACGCCCAACGGCACCCAGATCTTGCATAATTTTGTCTTACGCATCTGCAAAGAATTCCCTACCTGGACCATGCATTCCTTTATCAAGACAGCAACAGAAGAGATCCGGAAGACAGTGGGCAAGAGCAAAGTGATCTGCGGTCTTTCCGGCGGCGTTGATTCTAGTGTTACCGCTGTTTTGGTACACAAAGCAATTGGTAAACAATTAACGTGTGTGTTTGTCAATAATGGTGTATTACGCGCCAACGAAGCAGATAAAGTACAAAAGGTGTTTAAAAAACATCTGGGTTTAAGTTTGCGCTATGTAGACGCGGAGAAATACTTTTTAGGCAAACTAAAAAGAATAACTAATCCGGAAACAAAGCGGAAGATCATTGGTCATGAATTTATCAACATCTTTGAAAAAGAGGCCAGGCGCGTAAAAGGCACGAAATTCCTGGCGCAGGGCACTTTATATCCTGATGTTATCGAAAGTATCTCGGTTAAAGGTCCTTCGGCAGTAATTAAAAGCCATCATAATGTTGGCGGCCTGCCGAAAAAAATGAATTTCAAATTGATCGAGCCTTTAAGATTTCTCTTTAAAGACGAAGTAAGATTACTGGGACGGGAGTTGGGTATATCCGAAGAAATTATTACCAGGCAGCCATTCCCAGGGCCTGGCTTAGCCATCAGGATCATCGGGGAAGTGACTAAGGAACGACTGGAAATTCTCCGTAAATCAGATTCGATCATCATCGAAGAAATTAAGAAAGCTCTTCTCTATACCCAAATTTGGCAGTCTTTTGCCATTCTTTTGCCCTTGAAAAGTGTAGGAGTAATGGGTGACGAGAGAACATATGAAAATACTATTGCTTTCCGGGCGGTTAATAGCCTTGACGGCATGACCGCTGACTGGGTCCGCTTGCCTTATGAAATACTGGCTACCATATCTAACCGCATTATCAATGAAGTAAAAGGCGTCAACCGGGTAGTTTATGACATCAGCTCCAAACCGCCAGCGACCATAGAATGGGAATGAATCAGCGTATAGCGGTCAGGAAAAGAGGAAAAATGATTGTCACAGAGACGAATATAAAAGAATATCCGTTACTGACCAGGGGTAAAGTCCGGGATGTATATGACCTTGGCCAGGAACTGTTGATCATAGCCACAGACCGAAAATGGGAGTGAGTAAACAAATAAAGTGACTAATAAGGAAAAAGATCCTACATATTACTCTGCATTATGTAATGCGTGGATTAATAGCGCCATGGAACGTGATAAAAGCCTTTTTTCCTTATCTTGCGGTGGTATAGGTCTCTTAGTAACATTAATCACTAGTTTTAGTTTTAATCTCTATGGAATGATCTCTTGCTATCTCGGCTTGTTCTCATTTTTAGTTACTATAATATGTTGTTTAGTTTTATGATATAAACAAGCCTTATTTAGAGTCTGTAATACAAGGAAATGATATAACTAAAAATAAATTAGGAAAATATTTAAGAATAATAGACTCCATAGGTTTTTGGTCTTTTATAGCAGGTATTATTTTATCTATTTTATTCGGAAGCTCATCAAACACTACATCAAATAACCAAGCTACTGGTACTGACAAAAAGAAATAAATATCAAATAGAGTTAAAACTTTAATACTACTAAAATATATGAAGGCGATATTTTTATGAAAACTATGCATAAGATTGTTATAGGCGATTCAAGATGGATGAAGGAAACGAAAGATGAATCTGTTCATCTTGTAGTTACATCTCCTCCATATTGGCAGCTAAAGGACTATGGCCATGAGAACCAGATTGGCTATGACCATTCCTATGAGGAATATATTAATAACCTTAACCTGGTTTGGAAAGAATGTCATAGAGTTTTACATAGTGGATGCCGTCTTTGCATTAATATCGGCGATCAATTTGCACGCTCTGTATACTATGGCAGATATAAGATTATCCCTATACGAACAGAAATCATTAAGTTTTGCGAGAATATTGGGTTTGATTATATGGGGGCCATCATTTGGCAGAAGGTAACAACGTGCAATACAACTGGCGGGGCTACTATAATGGGATCATTCCCGTATCCGAGAAACGGAATCGTAAAATTGGATTATGAATTTATATTATTGTTTAAAAAATATGGCGAAGCCCCAAAAGTAGATGGTGAAGTCAAGAGAAAATCAGAAATGACCACGGAAGAATGGAATCAATATTTTACGGGTCACTGGAATTTCGCTGGTGAGAAGCAAGATAAACACTTAGCGATGTTCCCTGAAGAATTACCTAAAAGGCTTATTAAAATGTTTAGCTTTACCGGAGAAACAGTACTTGATCCCTTTATGGGTAGTGGAACTGCCTCATTAGCAGCCAGGAACCTTAATAGAAATTCCATTGGCTATGAGATAAATAAGGATTTCCTCCCAGTTATCAAAGAAAAACTTGATATTTGTCAAACGGATATATTAAAAGATACAAGCTTTGAAATAGTAACTCAAGATCAGATAGCAATTGATTTTAATGCTGAAATAACTAAACTTCCTTACATTTTTAAAGACCCCATAAAATTTGATAAGAAAATCGACCCAAAAACGTTACAATTTGGATCTAAAATAGATTCTAATAGCAGTGGAGAACAGAAATATTATAAAGTTAAGGATATTATATCACCGGAATTATTAGTATTAAGCAATGGGCAGAAGGTTAAATTAATAGGAGTAAGGGAAATCCAAAGTAAAGACAAAGAAGCAATTGAGTTTCTGTCGAAATTAACATCTGGACAACGAGTATTCATGAAATATGATACAGTAAAATTCGACAGTAATAATAATTTACTTTGCTATTTATACTTATGGAATAAAACATTTTTAAATGCTCATCTGATTAAAAATGGACTTGCTAATGTAGATGAGCAATTAGATTATAAATACAAGGATAAGTTTCTTGATTTTCAGAAAATGAGTTGTCTGCGGTTAATATGAAAGTAATAATTAGCACAGAGGAAATTAGAAAATATCTTGATATTAATGATCTTGAATTACCTAAATATACATCACCTTTAATTAATCTGGCAAACCAATATGCTCAAGGAACTCGCCCAAAAGTGGTAGGGCAAATGAGTGAACTTATCCAAGAATTCTCTGGAAAATCACTGCCAGAATGGGAAAGATGGTATTTAGAGAAAAATCCAAGCGCAATAAAAAATGCCACAGAGAAGATTTTATTAAAAGTAAATGATTTGAAAGAAGTCATTGGGACTATTGATAAAGAAATGATAGAAAAATGGGTAAAAGACTTAATAGTAGTAAAAACCTTCGTAGGGCTTAAATTTCAGGAAGCTATCCTTAAGAAGGGTGCTGAAATTAGAAGAACGTCATACAGACTGTCAAATCCCCAAGAAGAATCATATGGAATAGATGGATTGATTGGCGATATTCCGGTATCGATAAAACCATCATCTTACGTTTCAAAGGCATCATTGCAAGAAAAAATCAAAGTTAAAATGATATATTATGATAAGCTTAAAGACGGCGTTGAAGTAGATTACAAGGAAATATTATAATCTAAGGAGCCTTATGATCGTCACAGAGACGAATATAAAAGAATATCCGTTACTGACCAGAGGCAAAGTACGTGATGTTTACGACTTGGGCCAGGAATTGCTGATCGTGGCCACTGACCGCGTCAGCGCTTTTGATTTTGTCTTGCCTACTCCTATACCTGATAAAGGCCGCATACTCACTCAGATCAGCAGCTTTTTTTTTGACCTGACCAAAGACCTCATCCCAAATCATGTGATCACTACCGATATAGCTAAATATCCAGTCAATCTGCAGGCTTACCGGGAAATCCTGGCTGGCCGCAGCATGCTGGTCAAAAAAGCCCGGCGCCTGGATGTAGAATGCGTGGTCAGGGGATATCTGGCTGGCAGCGGCCTGAAAGATTATCAGAAAACCCAGTCTATCTGCGGCCTTAAATTCCCTCCGGGATTAGTGGAGGGAGACAAACTGCCGAACGATGTATTTACTCCTTCCAGTAAGGCCGAACAGGGACTGCATGACGAGAATATCACCATGGCTGAAGTTGAGAGACTAGTCGGCGCCGCCCTGGCCGCAGAGCTAAAAACTAAAAGCCTGGCCATCTATAAAAAAGCCAGTGAGTATGCCAGAAGCAAGGGCATCATCTTAGCCGATACCAAATTTGAGTTTGGTTTACTGAACAATAAGATGATCCTGATTGATGAGATTTTTACTCCTGATTCCTCGCGGTTTTGGGCGGTCAGCAGCTATAAGCCGGGAGCGCCGCAAGCCAGCTACGATAAGCAGTTTATCCGTGATTACCTGGAACATATCAAATGGAACAAACAGCCGCCGGTGCCAACCCTGCCTGCTGATATTGTAGCGAAAACCAGGCTAAAATACCTGACCGCGCATAAATTACTGACTGGAAAAGGACTCTAACCTATACTCCGAGATTGGTTGTGAGGATATGAAGAAAAAATCCAATAATATTTTGCCGAAAATGATGAAAGCGTACTTGAAAAGTACGGTTGAGACATTTTCGACGAAAGATTGCAGGAGTTTTTTGTCAGATCCCGCAATCCAATCTCGGAGTATGGGTATAAAGCAATATGTCATAGAAATTGGCTATAAGGATAATATCCTTGATGCCCTGGGAGAAAGTATCAATAAGGATATTCACGACCTGGGGATAAGCAAGGTTTCTAAAATTAAGTCGGTGCAGATTTATAAAATAGACGCCGGCTTAAATTTTGCCCAAATCGATAACCTTTGCTGTAAATTACTGATCGACCCGATCACCCAGGAATATGTCATTAATAAGACTATCGACGGTGCGGCCAGTGAAAAACACTTTGTGATTGAAGTATGGTTTAAAAAAGGGGTCACCGACGCGGTTGCTGATACCGTGATTACCGGGGTCAGGGATCTTGGTTTGCAGCCGGAACAGATCACCGTGCACACCGGAGCCAAGTATATTGTCTACGGCAAAATTCAAGCAAAAGAAGCAGAAGCCATTGCTTCCAAGCTGTTAGCTAATAATATCGTACAGGATTATTTTATTGGAGCTGCTGAAAAATATGAATAGCAATGTTAAAATTATCGAAATATTAAAGAAGACAGATGGCGAACTCCTGACCATTTCTACAGCTAATCTGCTGGCTTTAAACATCCAGGAAATGAAGACTATCCAGGCATATTTCCAGAAGCTGCAACGGGACCCAACTGATGTGGAGCTGGAAACATTGGCCCAGACCTGGAGCGAACACTGCAAACATAAGACCCTGCGGGGAATAATTGAGTATAGTCAGCGGTCAGCGGACGGCAGTCAGCGGACAGAAAAAATAGACAATTTATTGAAACAAACCGTGATGAAAGCGACTAAAGAATTGAATCTGCCGTGGTGTCTTTCAGTCTTTAAGGATAATGCCGGGGTCATTGATTTCGATCAGGACAATGCCTTGGCCTTCAAAGTGGAAACCCATAATCATCCTTCAGCGTTAGAGCCATACGGTGGAGCAGGTACTGGTATTGGCGGAGTAATTCGTGACATCTTAGGGGTAGGATTGGGCGCTAAGCCGGTTATGAATACTGATGTATTTTGCTTTGGTCCCCCGGACACTTCCTTCAAAAGTATTAGTGAGCACATTTTGCATCCTAAAAGAATTGCCAAAGGAGTAGTGTCTGGCGTCCGTGACTACGGTAACCGGATGGGTATCCCGACGGCTAACGGCGCGGTGGTTTTTGCCGAAGACTTTATTTATAATCCTTTGGTGTTTTGCGGGACAGTCGGCATAATGCCTAAGAAACACATAGAAAAAAAAGTATATCCAGGAGACCTGGTGTTAGCGGTGGGAGGAAGAACCGGCCGGGATGGAATCCATGGAGCTACTTTTTCTTCAATCGAATTGGATAAAGATACGGAAATATCCGCCGTGCAGATCGGCAATCCGATCATAGAAAAGAAGGTAACTGATACTTTACTGCAGGCCCGTGACGCGGGACTTTATAATGCCTGCACTGATTGCGGAGCCGGTGGATTTTCTTCAGCCGTGGGAGAACTGGGAGAAGAAGGCGGCGCTAAAGTCTACCTGGATAAAGCCCCCTTAAAATATCAGGGCCTGCTGCCTTGGGAAATATGGGTCAGTGAATCGCAGGAAAGAATGGTGCTGGCGGTACCGCCAGATAAAATAGCGGCAATTTTAAAGATATTTTCCAGTGAAAATGTGGAAGCCACAGTTATCGGTGAATTCACCAATAATCATCGTTTAGAACTTTATTATGGCTCTGACCAGGTTGCTGACCTGGAGATGCAGTTTTTGCATGATGGCGTTCCGAAATATACACGAAAAGCGGTCTGGAAGGAACCAAAGTCAGCGGACGGCGGTCCCGCCACTAAAACTTCGGCGGGCAGGCAGCGGACGGTAGTTAACAGCAAGGATTTTGGTAAGACTTTAAAAGAAATTCTTGCCTTGCCGACGGTAGCGAGCAAAGAATGGATCATCAGGCAATATGACCATGAAGTACAAGGCGGCAGTATCATCAAGCCTTTGACCGGTATTGATAATGATGGTCCAAGCGATGCTGCTGTCAACAGGCCAGACCTTAATTCCTGGCAGGGATTTGCCGTAGCTAATGGGATTAATCCCCGCTACGGATTGATCGACCCATATTGGATGACAGCCAGCGTCATTGACGAAGCTTTACGCAATATTACCTGTGTTGGCGGGAACCTGCAAAAAACTGCCTTGCTGGATAATTTCTGCTGGGGTAATCCCAACAAAGAAGAACAACTGGGTGGTATTGTCAGGGCAGCCAAGGCCTGTTATGATGCCGCTATGGCCTATGGCACGCCTTTTATCAGCGGTAAAGACAGTCTAAACAATGAATATTCACTTAAAGGGAAATCTATCTCCATCGCTCCGACCATGCTTATTTCTGCTATTTCCGTGCTTAATGATGTGCGGAATTGCGTGACCATGGATGCTAAAGAAAGCGGTAATCTGGTGTACCTGTTAGGGGATACGTATAATGAAATGGGAGGGTCTCAATATCTGGCCCTGTCCAACAATCTTGGCCATACTGTTCCCAAGGTTGATTTTATAAAAGCCAGGGCATTGATGATCTCTCTAAGCCAAGCTATCTCTCAGAAACTGGTATGCTCTTGTCATGATCTCAGTGAAGGCGGTTTAGCCGTAGCTGCGGCGGAGATGGCTTTGGCGGGAGGATTGGGGATGGAAATCCGGTTAGCCGATGGCCGATGGCCGATAGCAGATAAAGATAAGAATGATACAACTATCTTGTTTTCTGAAAGTAATTCGCGATTCTTGGTAGAAGTGGAACCAAAGAAAGCTAAAGCGTTTGAAAAAGCAATGATGGGGTCAGGTTTTATTTGTCTCGGCAAGATAAAATCTGAAAAGAATTTCGTTGTTAAAGGATTAAAGAATACGATTATCCTAAAAGAAAATATTGCCGCGCTCAAAGAAGCCTGGCAGGGTACTCTCAGATGGTAATTAAGTACGATTACATTCACCCCGATGGGCATCGGGGCAGGGATTAGAAAGCGAGATTACACAGATAAATCATGAACAAACCTAAAGTACTCATATTAAGAACTGCCGGGACTAATTGCGACGTGGAAACAGCGCAGGCTTTCAGCCTGGCAGGCGGAGAACCGGAAAGGGTACACATTAACAGGTTCATCGACGGACAGGTAAAATTAAGTGATTATGGCATCCTGGCGATCCCTGGCGGCTTTTCCTACGGCGATGATATAGCCAGCGGCAAAGTATTGGCTAATGAATTACGCTATAAATTATATGACCAGATCAGGTCTTTTGCCGAAAGCGGCAAACCAGTCATTGGCATCTGTAACGGCTTTCAGGTATTAGTAAAATCAGGGATCCTGCCTGGATTTGAAACCATCGACCAGGAATTACAGGCTACGCTCAGTTTCAATGATTCAGCC
Organism: uncultured Clostridia bacterium; assembly: GCA_964441745.1. Taxonomy (GTDB): domain Bacteria; phylum CAYTYR01; class UBA6262; order UBA6262; family UBA6262; genus UBA6262. Next base: position 9,578 of record CAYTYR010000017.1, on the reverse strand, counting down.
AAGTTTGAAGACCGCTGGGTTTATCTTGCGCGCGACGCGCGACGCGCGACGCGCGACAAGTGTTTATGGACAAAGGGGATCAAAAAAACTATTTATTTACCGGTGGCGCATGGGGAAGGGAAATTCATTCCCAAGGATGAGGAAGTTCTCAAGCAGCTAAAGAAAAATGGACAGATAGTATTGCAATATGTAGATGAAAAAGGGAAAATGGCCGGCTATCCCTCTAACCCAAACGGCTCAGTTGAAAATATTGCCGGCATTTGTAATCCGGCGGGGAATATTTTTGGCTTGATGCCTCATCCCGAACGGCATGTAACTAAATATAATCATCCTCAATGGACCAGAATAAAACTACCTGAGGAAGGCGATGGATTGGTAATATTCATTAACGCCGTGAACTTCGTAAAATAGTGATAGAGTTTTGTTTTGCCCTATACCACTTTACCACTATACCACTTATCACTAAACTAGAGGTTAGACATGTTTAAAACATTAAATGAAAAATGTGGAGTGTTCGGAATATTCGGGCATCATGAAGCAGCCCGTCTTACTTATCTTGGTTTATATTCACTGCAGCATCGGGGCCAAGAATCAGCTGGTATCGTCACCGGAGACGGCCAGCAGATGTATCCTCATCTAGGTATGGGCCTGGTATCTGATATTTTTAATCGTGATACTCTCGATAAATTGCCGGGACACCTGGCGATTGGACATAACCGTTATTCCACGACTGGAATGAGTTTCCTAATAAACGCGCAACCGCTGTTGATCAAATACGCTAAGGGCCAAATGGCTATTGCCCATAATGGTAATTTGATAAACACTGATATGATCAGGACCCGCCTGGAGAAAGAAGGCTCAATTTTCCAAAGCACCAGTGATACTGAAGTCATACTGCATCTTATCGCTAAAGCCAATGGCGTACCACTGGAAGAAGCTATTATTAAATCATTGCGGCAGGTTAAAGGCGCATATTCTTTGTTGATCAGCACTCCAAATACATTGTTTGCTGTCCGTGATCCCTTTGGCGTCAGGCCACTGTGCCTGGGCAAATTAGGGGATGCTTATGTCGTCGCCAGTGAGACTTGCGCTCTGGACCTGATCAATGCCAAGTATATTCGTGATGTTGAGCCGGGGGAACTCCTGACCATCACTGCAAAAGGCCTGAAAAGCGTGAAGTTTGCCCAAGAAAAATTATCAGCGATGTGCATTTTTGAATTTATCTATTTTAGCCGTCCCGATAGCTATATTTTTGGACGCAATGTGCATATGGTCCGTCGGGAATACGGAAAGCAGTTAGCCCGGGAAACCAAGCTCAAGGCAGACCTGGTCATTCCGGTTCCTGATAGCGCTAACAGCGCGGCGGTCGGTTTTGCTGAAGAGTCTGGTATCCCGTTTGAAACCGGCCTGATCCGCAATCATTACATTGGCCGGACCTTTATTGAACCTGATCAGCAAATTCGTGATTTTGGCGCTAAGATTAAATACAACCCGATCCGGGAAGTTCTGAAAAATAAAAAAGTTATTGTGATCGATGACTCAATAGTCAGAGGAACAACTTCCAAAAAACTGGTTAAAATGCTTTACGCGGCCGGCGCTAAAGAGATTCATCTCTGCATCAGTTCCCCACCTATAATTGGTCCTTGTTTTTACGGTATTGATACCCCGGATAAAAAAGAATTAATTGCCAGTAACTACTCTGTTAAGCAAATAAAAGAATATTTAGGAGTAGACAGCCTGCATTATTTAAGCATGGCCGGATTGCTGAAAGCGACTAAAGTTTCGGCAGCTAATTTTTGCTGCGCTTGTTTTACTGATGAATACCCAATTAAATAAAAGATGTTACTAGTTTCAGGTTGCGGGTTAATAATAATTATTGTTGATATAAAAAGTATTATACCTAAACTCGAAACTCGGAACCCGAAACTCGCAGCTTTATGGCAAGGAGACAATAATGAACATTCTGGTGATCGGCGGTGGAGGAAGGGAACACGCTTTAATCTGGAAATTAAAGCAAAGTTCGGCCACCACTGAAATATTTTGTATTCCCGGTAATGCCGGGATCTCCCAGCTCGCCAAATGTAGTGATAAACCAGTTGATGATTTTCCCTATATTGAAAAATACTGCAAGAGCAATAATATTGGCTTGATCATTGTCGGACCGGAAGTTCCGCTGGTTAAAGGTTTTGTTGATTATTTTGAAAAAAGAAGTTTTAAAGTATTTGGACCCAATAAGCTAGCCTCCCAATTGGAAGGCAGTAAAGCTTTTGCCAAGACTTTCATGCAGAAATGCGGCATACCTACCGCTGGTTTTGAAATATTCACCTCGCCCAAGCAAGCCCTTGATTTCATCAAAAACCCTAAATTCAGTAATGCTCATAGCCCATCCGGCTATCCTATCGTGATCAAGGCAGACGGACTGGCGGCAGGGAAAGGGGTGATGATCTGCCATACCTTGGCCGAAGCAGAAAAGGCAGTTGATGTGATCATGTTGAAAAAGGTATTTGGGACTGCCGGTGATAAGCTGGTGATCGAGGAATTTATCGGCGGAGAAGAAGCTTCCATTCTCTGTTTTACCGATGGTGAAACCATTGTGCCGATGGTCCCGGTGCAGGATCATAAAAGGATCTACGACGATGATCAGGGTCCAAATACCGGCGGGATGGGATGTTATGCTCCGGTTACCAAACTGAATGATGAACTGCACCGGAAAATAAGGGAAAAAGTATTGTTGCCGACCATTGCCGGCCTAAAACAGGAAAAAATAGTCTACCGCGGAGTGATTTACGCAGGAATAATGATTGTCAAAGGCGACCCTTTTGTGTTAGAATACAATGTTAGATTTGGGGACCCTGAAACACAAGTTATTATGCCTCTTTTAAAAACAGATATTTTAAAAATTATTGAGTATATCAATCTGGGTAAATTAAAAGATCTTAAGATCGAATGGGAACAGAAACATTGCGTTTGCGTAATTATGGCCAGCATGGGTTATCCGGGAGGTTTCAGCAAGGGTAAGATATTAACCGGATTGGAACAGGCTGAGGCTTTGAGTGAGGTCACGGTTTTTCATGCCGGGACGGCTTTTCCGCAAAAAGAAACAGCCGAAGGGCTCGTCGAGTATGATCGTTCCCGTATAGTCACTTCAGGAGGAAGGGTTTTAGGAGTAACAGCGACAGGGGAAACCCTGCAAGAGGCGATCGATAATTCTTATGCCGCAGTACCTTTGATCAAATTTGAAGGTGCCCAGTGGCGAAAAGATATAGGACGAAGAGGCTTATAGCAAATACGAAATCCGAATATCTAAAATCTCCCCTGCTGATTTGTACTAAGGTACAAATCAAAGACGCGGGGACAGGTAAACAATATCTAATGTTCAAAATATAAATAGCACGAAGTTTAGAAATTTGAATTTGGAGTTTAGGTCTTGTTTAGTATTTCGATATTAGATATTAGAATTTAAAACTTGGAGATCAGCAATGAAGTATAAGGTAGCAATAATTATGGGCAGTGAATCAGACCTGGGAATAATGACCGAGGCAGCAAAGATGTTAAAAGAATTCGGTATCCCTTATAAGCTAAAGATCATGTCCGCTCACAGAACTCCAAAGCCAGTCGCACAGTTTTCAAGCGCTGCTGAGAAAAATGGTTTCAAGGTGATCATTGCCGGTGCTGGCAAAGCAGCACATCTGCCAGGAGTGATTGCCGCTTATACCCAGCTGCCGGTCATTGGAGTGCCGATCAATACCAAAGATTTGGCAGGATTGGATTCTCTCTTGTCAATTGTGCAAATGCCCAATGGCGTGCCTGTAGCTACCGTAGCGATCAATGGGGCTAAAAATGCGGCTATCTTAGCCTGCCAGATATTAGCCGTTAATGAGCCAGTATTAAATAATAAGCTAAAAGCCTTTAAGCAAAAGCTGGCGGCCGGGAGCAAGAAATGACTAACAGCTATCAAACTAAAAAAGTGATCATGAGCAAGAATGAAATTAATATTACGATCAAACGGTTAGCGATGGAAATAATCGAAAAGAATCATGGCACTAAAGATCTGGTCATCATCGGGATCAGGACCAGGGGAGTCTTCCTGGCTGAACGCCTGGCTGCGGAAATTAAGAAAATATCCCGTAAGACCATTCCGATCGGGGTCCTGGATATAACCTTATACCGGGATGATTTTACCAGCCTGTCTGAGATGCCGCTGGTGAAAGAAACCCAGATACCATTTCATATAGAAGAGAAGAACATTATCCTGGTTGATGACGTGTTATTCACCGGGCGGACCATCAGGGCAGCCTTAGATGAGATCATTGACTTCGGGCGGCCAAAAAGTATCCAACTGGCCGTCCTGGTTGACCGCGGCCACAGGGAATTGCCGATCCAGGCTGATTTTTGCGGCAAGGTATTCAAAACTGCAAAAACCGAAATGATCAGCGTAAATTTCAAGGAACTAGACCAGCAGGACCAGATCACATTAAATGAACAAATGAGTACGTAAGGTCAAAAGGAGGTCTTACGGGTGAGACTAAGAGATAGGAATCTGCTCGGTATCGAAACGCTTACTCCCGAAGAGATCAAATTAATTCTGGATACAGCGGTACCTTTTAAGGAAATCTTTACCCGCTCTGTTAAAAAAGTTCCCACCTTACGCGGTAAAACCGTAGTCAACCTCTTCTATGAACCATCCACCAGGACCAGGACCTCATTCGAATTAGCCGAAAAAAGATTAAGCGCCGATGTTGTTAACATCTCGGTAAATACCTCCAGCATCGTCAAAGGTGAAAGCCTGATCGACACGGCTAAGACCATTGAAGCGATGAAAGCTGATTTTGTGGTCATCCGCCATAGCATGGCCGGGGCGCCGCATTTAGTGGCCAGAACTATTAATGCCAGCATCATCAATGCCGGCGACGGTATGCATGAACATCCGACACAGGCTCTGCTTGATCTCTTCACTATCAGGGATAAAAAAGGAAAAATAGAGAACCAGAATGTGGTGATCGTGGGAGATATACTGCACTCCCGGGTAGCCCGGTCTAATATCTGGGCCTTGACTAAAATGGGAGCGAAAGTAACCGTAGTCGGGCCGGTCACACTTATTCCCGCGCATATAGAAAACCTGAAGGTAAAGGTAGCGTACAAGCTGGATGATGTCCTGCCCAACGCTGATGTGATCTATGTCCTCCGGGTACAGCGCGAGCGGCAGAAACAGCATCACTTCCCGTCGCTTCGTGAATACAGCGAATTATACGGGGTTGACATGGACCGGCTGAAAAAATGCAAGAAAGACGTGATCGTTATGCATCCCGGCCCGATGAACCGGGGTATTGAAATCTCCAGCGAAGTAGCAGACAGCAGTTTTTCAGTGATCACCGAGCAGGTAACCAACGGTATTGCCATCAGGATGGCGGTCCTGTACCTGCTGGCTGGCGGAGCGGAAAAAGTAGAGGAAGGTGAATAAATGCGTATTCTGATCAAAGGCGGCAGGGTAATTGATCCGGCGAATAGGATTGATGCGCAAAAAGATATTTATATTGAAGAAGGCATTATTAAAAAAGTAAGCTCAAACATTAAAGTAAATAAGCCTAATGTTAAGGTTATCGATGCGCGGGGCAAAGTAGTCACTCCTGGATTGATCGATATGCATACGCACCTGCGTGAACCAGGCCGGGAAGATGAAGAAACTATTGCCAGCGGTACCCGTGCCGCCTGCAAAGGCGGGTTTACGAGCATCTGCTGTATGCCCAATACCCAACCAGTCACTGATAACCAGGCGCAGGTAGAGTTGATTCTTTCCAAAGCGCAAAAAGAGGGCTGGGTCAATGTTTATCCGATCGGAGCGATTACGAAAGGACTGCTGGGAGAGGAAATGGCTCCTATCGGGGAATTGAAGAAGGCCGGTGTAGCCGGGATTACCGATGATGGCAAAACCGTCTATAACTCACTGATCATGCGCCGGGCGCTGGAATATTCAAAAATGTTTAAATTACCGGTCATCTCACATTGTGAAGACACTGACCTTTCAGCCGAGGGGCTGATCAATGAAGGCTATATTTCAACTATCCTGGGCATGCGCGGGATCCCGCGCCAGGCTGAAGAGGTTATTGTTTCCCGGGATATTCAGCTAGCGGAAATGACCGGCGGACACTTGCATATTGCCCATGTATCAACCGAAGGCAGTGTAGGCATGATCAGGCGCGCCAAACGCATGAATATCAAGATTACCGCGGAAACCGCGCCGCATTATTTCACCCTGACTGATGAAGCGGTCAAAACCTATAACACTAATACCAAAATGAATCCGCCGCTGCGTACCAAAAAAGATGTCCAGGCCATTAAACACGGGCTGCAGGACGGAACCATTGATTGCATTGCCAGCGATCATGCGCCGCATCTGGAAGACGAAAAGAACCAGGAATACGAATTGGCGCCTTTTGGGATCATCGGGTTGGAGACTATGTTGCCCCTGATCATCACCGAGTTGGTTGATAAAAAGTTCCTGACCTTGCGCGAAGCGATCAAGAAACTGACCGTGAACCCAGCTCATATTCTAGGCCTGAACAAGGGCGCCTTATCCCCTGGAGCAGATGCTGACATTACTATTATTGATGTTAAAGCCAGCCGTAAAATCGAAAAATTTGAAAGCCAAAGTAACAATTCTCCTTTTATCGGCTATACTCTGAAGGGGCATGCCGTCTATACCATAGTCGGCGGCAGGATCTGCATGGCGGAGGGCGAACTTGTTGCAGGCTAAATGCCGGGTAGCCGCCAATCAGCTTCTTTGTGGTAATTTTTATAAATTGGTCCTGCCGAATAAAAGTATGGCCGCCAAGGCCAAGCCAGGCCAGTTCGTGAATATCCGGGTGGATAAAGGATCAGACCTACTGTTACGCCGGCCTTTAAGTATTCACCTGGTAAAAGGCGATCAACTGGAAATTATCTATAAAGTAGTAGGGCGGGGGACCGAAAAACTAGCTCAGTTTAAAGTACAAGAGCAGATCGATGTGATCGGCCCCCTGGGACACGGTTATACGCTGACTGAAGGAAAAACAATATTGGTCGGCGGCGGCACAGGAATAGCTTCGCTGGCTTTTCTGGCGGCAGCTTTAAAAAGTAAATACCATCAGCCACCAATGGCGCTAATCGGCGCTAAAACTAAGACTGAGCTTTTATGTGCTGAAGTCTTTGCCCAGCTCGGCTGTACGGTAAAAACAGCTACTGATGACGGGAGCCAGGGACAGCCAGGACTAGTCACTGAATTATTCCGGGAAATAGTAGCAATCTTTAGTACCCATCCCAGTATGGTCTATGCTTGCGGCCCTTTACCGATGTTACGAGAACTTATAAAGCTGTGCCGGCATTTTCGTATTCCCTGTGAAGTTTCTTTGGAAGAACATATGGGTTGCGGTGTAGGCGCCTGCATGGGTTGTGTGGTCAAGGGCGTAAAGGGCGAATACCTGCGGGTTTGCAAAGATGGCCCAGTATTTAATATCAACGAGGTTGCCTTATAATGGACGGATTAAACGTCAAAATAGGTTCTCTTAAATTAAAAAATCCGGTGATGGTAGCTAGCGGCGCTTTCGGTTATGGCGAAGAATATGCTCAGTTGATCGATTTAAATGAGCTTGGAGCTATTGTTACCAAGAGCATAACGCTAAAGCCCAGGCTGGGTAATCCCCAGCCGCGGCTTTGGGAATCCCAAGGCGGCCTGCTTAACTCTATTGGCCTGCAAAATGTAGGATTGGCAACTTTTATAGATGAGAAATTGCCGTATCTGCAAAAATATGATACCAGGGTGATCGTTAGTATCGCCGGTGAAAGCGTGGCCGAATATTGCCAGCTGGCGCAGGCCCTGAAGGAAGAAACTTTTGACGCTCTGGAAGTGAATATATCCTGCCCCAATGTGCGTCATAAGAAAAAAGGATTATTCGCGCAGGATAAAGATCTTAGTTATGAGATCATTAAAAAGGTGGTTCGCTTTAGCCGTAAACCAGTAATTGCCAAATTGACGCCAAATATAACTGATATTACCATTATTGCCAAAGCTTGTGAAAAAGCCGGGGCCGAGGCGATCGCCGTAGTTAATACGTTCAATGCTATGGCTCTTGATCTGAAAACTAAAAAACCGGTATTTAAGAATATTGTTGCTGGCTTGTGCGGACCGGCGATCAAGCCGCAAGCCCTCTATAAAGTATATGAAGTAAAAAACGCGGTTAAGATACCGGTTATAGGTATGGGCGGCATCATGAATGTAAATGACGCGCTGGAGTTCATTATTACCGGGGCCAGTGCGGTCGCGGTCGGGGTCGGTAATTTTGTAGATCCCAAAATACCGATCAACATCATTAATGGACTGCAGCATTACATTAAAGAAAACAAGATCAGGCAGATCAAAGAACTTATAGGGAGTTTAGACTAACTACTATGCTCAGCAAACTGATCGTCGCGCTCGACGTTGATACTAAAGAAAAAGCAGTTGCCTTAGTCAATCAGCTGGCAGATATCACCGATGTCTTTAAAGTGGGCCTCCAACTGTTCACCATTGCTGGCCCGGATATTGTTAAAATGATTATCGATAAAGGATCTAAGGTTTTCCTGGATCTCAAACTCCATGATATTCCGCATACTGTGGCCAAAGCGGTAGAATCCGGCCAGAAAATGGGAGCAATGGCGATGACCTTGCATGTAGCGGGAGGAAAGGAAATGCTCCTGGCCGCTGCCGCGGTACAGCCCAGACCGCAACTATGGGGTGTCACTGTATTAACCAGCTTGAATGATGACAACCTGAAACAAATAGGTTACAGCAATACGGTAAAAACTCAGGTATTTACGTTCGCTAAGATGGCCAAAGACAGCCATCTTGATGGTATTATCTGTTCGCCTCAGGAAATCAGCCATGTGCGTACTCTCGTCGGCGATACCTTTACTATTGTCACCCCTGGAGTAAGAACTAAGAAAAGCAGTGATGACCAGAAAAGAACGATGAGCGCGGCTGAAGCAGTTAAATCCGGAGCTGATTTTATCGTTGTTGGCAGGCCGGTGCTGGAAGCAGCTGACGTTCGCGCGGCGACCTTATCCATCTTAGAAGATATAGGTGAAAGATGATCACTCCAAAAGCAGTATTGGAAATGTTCCAAAATAATAATGCCCTGTTAAAAGGTCATTTTTTATTATCCAGCGGATTGCATAGTGAAAGATACCTGCAATGTGCCTTGGTCCTGCAGTATCCAAAGCTGGCTAAAAAACTTGGACAGGCCTTAGCCGAGCAGTTTAAAGCAGCAGCTGTTGATGTGGTCATTAGCCCGGCTATGGGTGGCTTGATAATCGGGCATGAAGTGGCCAAGGCCTTGGGAGTAAGATTTATTTTTACGGAAAGACAAGACGGACAAATGACCCTCCGCCGGGGATTTACTATTTCACCTGGAGAGAAATTGATCGTGATCGAAGATGTTTTTACGACTGGCAAATCAACCAAGGAAGTTATCGAAGTGGTAAAGGGAACTAGCGGCCAGGTTCTCGGAGTTGGAGCAATTATTAACCGCGCGGAAAAAGAAATTGATTTTGGCGTGCCGGCTCAA
>CAYTYR010000016.1:0-49043 GCA_964441745.1 uncultured Clostridia bacterium | reverse complement strand
TCAGCAGTTAACTATGAACTTTGCCTACTCCTAAAGTTTTACCGGACAGCTGTGATTTTGATTATAATATCTACAATTTTAGCATCAAATTATCAATAGCACTTTTGGCTTACTTACTTAGGTTATCCAAAGGCTAAAACAAGCTATAAAAGATGTCATTGAGTATTTAGCCAGCTACGTATTTTATCTTTTGGCAAAAATTGAAAGGAATATACCAAATGTCTGATTTTTTTAAGGTAAAACGCATAACGGTAACAGGCGGAGCTGGTTTTTTAGGACGCTTTGTCGTTGACCTCGTTAATAAGAAGAAACCTAAAAGTATCTTTATCCCTACTATTGAAGAATATGATCTCACCAAAGAAAAGGATATTGCTAGAATGTATGAAATAGCTAATCCCGACATCATTATACACTTGGCAGCGGTTGTTGGTGGTATCGGAGCAAACCGGGAAAATCCCGGGAAATTCTTTTATGATAATCTAATTATGGGTGTACAGCTAATGGAATATGCCCGCAGGTATAACGTTGATAAATTTGTTGCTCTGGGTACAATATGTTGTTACCCGAAAATTACGCATGTACCCTTTAAAGAAGAAAATTTGTGGAATGGTTATCCTGAAGAAACAAATGCTCCTTATGGTTTAGCCAAGAAAATGCTTTTAGTGCAATCCCAGGCGTACAGACAGCAATACGGGTTCAATTCCATTTTTCTAATGCCGGTAAATCTGTACGGTCCTGGAGATAATTTTAACCCCAAATCAAGTCATGTGATCCCGGCTCTGATCAAAAAATGCTTTGATGCCATTAAGAATGGGGAAAAAGAGATACAGATCTGGGGTACCGGTAAAGCGACCCGAGAATTTCTCTACGTAGAAGATGCTGCAGAGGCCATTATTTTAGCCACTGAAAAATACAATAAATCTGAGCCTGTCAATATCGGGGCAGGTTTTGAAATTTCTATTAAAGAATTGGTCAAACTTATTGCTAAGTTTACTGGCTTTAAAGGTCATGTCGTCTGGGATAAAACTAAGCCTGACGGCCAGCCCAGAAGAAGCTTAGATACGACTAGAGCAGAAAAAGAGTTTGGGTTTAAGGCAAAAACGCCGTTTGAGGAAGGGTTGAGAAAAACCATAGAATGGTATAAAGGAATGGTGTAGCTATATGCCAAAAGAATTTATTAAAAATTATCAGGAGCGTTTAATTAATTGTATTAAATCTTTTAATTGGGCACCGGTAGCCCAGCTTGCTCAGAAAATTCTTCTTGTTCAGAAAGAAGATAGACATATATTTTTGTGTGGTAACGGTGGGAGCGCCGCCAATGCGATCCATATAGCAAATGATTTATTATATCTGCGATTAAAAGGTAAGGGGATCAGAGTTACAGCCTTACCGGCAAATCAGGCGGTTTTAACTTGTTTAGCTAATGATACTGGATATGAGAACGTTTTCTCATTTCAATTGGAACAATTAGGCAGGGAAGGTGATATCCTTATTGCTCTCTCGGGAAGCGGTAACTCTCCAAATATTTTGAAAGCAATTAAAACCGCCAGGAAAAAAGGTGTTTCAACCTGCGCAATTTTAGGTTTTAATGGCGGTAAATGTTTAAACTTGGTTGATATTCCCATTCATTTTCCGATCAATGATATGCAAATAGCGGAAGATTTACAATTAATGGTTGGGCATATGTTGATGCAATGGCTTAAGGAAGGTAAGTTTTGATGGTAGAGACTCGCGAAAAAATAGCCGTAATAGGCAGCAATTCTTTTTCCGGGGCCAGTTTCGTCGCCTACTGTCTTTCCCTGGGGATGGAATTACTGGGCTTTAGTCGTTCTCCTGAGCCGGCTGGTGTCTTTTTGCCCTATAAATGGAATAATGTAAATAAGTCGGGGTCATTCCGGTTTGAAAAGCTTGATCTCAACCATGATACAGATAAAATAGCCGGTAGTATTCAGAAGTTCCAGCCGAATTATATTGTAAATTTTGCCGCGCAGGCTATGGTCGCCCAGAGCTGGGATTATCCAGAGCATTGGTATCAGACTAATGTCGTTGGCAATGTGAAGCTTCATGATAAAATAAGAAGCTTCAATTTCATCAAGAAATATGTCCATGTTTCAACTCCGGAAGTATATGGTAATTGTATCGGCAAGGTAACCGAAGCAACGCCATTTAATCCAAGCACGCCTTACGCTGCTTCCAGGGCAGCCTGCGATTTACACCTGAAGACATTCTTTAATCATTACAAATTTCCGGTGGTTTTTACGCGCGCAGCTAATGTCTACGGGCCGGGGCAACAACTCTATAGGATAATACCTCGAACTATCCTTTTTATAAAATCTGGCCAGAAGCTCCAATTGCATGGCGGAGGGCATTCAGTCCGTTCCTTTATTCACATTCGTGATGTGGCAGCAGCAACGCTAAAGATCGCACAAGCAGGCCATGAGGGAGAAGCTTATCATATATCTACTGACAGATATGTCTCTATTAGGGAGCTTGTGGAAATGATCTGTAAAATGATGGGTACAGACTTCCTGAGAGCCGTGGAAATAGTAGATGAACGTCCGGGCAAAGACGCGGCGTATCTGCTGGATAGCAGTAAGCTGCGCCATGAATTAGGCTGGGCAGATTGTATTAAGTTGGAAAATGGCATACAGGAAACCATAGGTTGGGTAAATGATAATTTAAAAGAGTTACAAAAGCAGCCAAGTGAATATATCCATAAAAAATAAAGAAAAAGGGAATAAAAATGCTTGCTGATAAGAAATGCCTTCCTTTTCATAAAGCTAGCCGATTTTTTGCCAAGCTCAAGAAAGAAGGTAAAATAATTGTCCAGTGTCATGGGACTTTTGATCTTCTTCACCCCGGCCATATTGTTCATTTTGAAGAAGCAAAGGCCCTGGGAGATATCTTAGTTGTTACCATTACAGCTGAGAAAAATGTTAATAAAGGCCCTGGCCGGCCGTATTTTAACGACCAGCTTAGGGTTAAGTATTTATCTTCTTTAGAGTATATTGATTATGTGGTAGTAGTCCCTTTCCCTGCTGCCCGCGAAGCTATAGAATGTGTTCGGCCGCATATTTACTGCAAAGGTAAAGAGTATGAAAATCCGCAGGTTGACGTGACTGGTAATATTCACGATGACATCCGGACCGTAAAACGGTTAGGTGGCCGGGTGCAGTATGTTGGTTCAGTCGTCTTTAGCTCAACCAAACTGCTTAATAACAATTTTGATGTCCACCCACCGGCTATGAAAGAATTCTGTAAAAAACTGGCAGCCAAATATACCCCGAACCGGTTCCGGGAAATAGTAGATAGTTTCCAGGACCTGAAAGTTTTAATCATTGGTGATATAATCTTTGACCGGTATTCTGCGGTTAAAGTACAAGGTCTGACCTCCAAAAACCGTATAATTTCTACAAGGTTTTTGTCCGAAGAAACCCAGGCTGGCGGCGCCTTGGCAGTTTTCCGCCATGTAAAACAATTCTCCGCGAACACTAAACTTATCAGCCTGGTAGGTACCGAGGAGTGGGTGGGGCCGGCTTTAGCCAAATACATAAAACCTGAAGAAGATGAGATAATACGCAGTCCGGATTTTACCACTATTATCAAACAGCGCTTTGTCGAACCTCTTTCGGAGGGGAAAGAATTATCAAAGTTGTTCGCGATTAATGTAATAGAAGAACGGCCTTTAAGCGAAAAAAATCAAAATATACTTTACAACCTGATAAATAATTGCATACAAGACTATGATTTAGTCATGGTGATGGATTTTGGGCATGGACTTATGCAGGATAAAATCCGCGGGCTGGTCCAGAAGAAAGCGCCGTTTCTAGCCTTGAATTGCCAGACCAATAGTTATAATCATGGTTTTAATTTAATCGACAAACGTTACTGCCGCGCAGATTCATTCTCCTTGGATGAGACAGAATTGACTTTGGCTTGCGGTCGGCGGGATATAGATTTTGCTAGGGAACTAAAAAAGTTACAAAATAAATTTTCCGCTCGTTATAGCTGGTTAACCCGCGGCGCCACCGATACCATAGGCATCAGAAAAGGGGAACCGGAATGTGAATGCATGCCTTTTGAGCAGTCGGTAGTTGACTCTGTAGGCGCCGGAGATGCATTTTGCTCCGTCGCGTCATTAGCCGCATTTCGTAATTTACCGATAGATCTGGCTACTTTTATGGGACAACTCGCCGGAGCCCAGGCAGTTCGTATTATTGGTAATTCTGATTCTATTAAAAAGGACAAGTTTCTTAAGGGCGGAATGACATTACTTAGTTTCTGATCACATAAAGAGAGGGCATATGAACATACTTGTTTTAGGTGGATGCGGTTACGTTGGCACAGTTCTGACTAATACTCTTCTGGATGAAGGCCATCACGTCACCGTAGTGGATATAATGTGGTTTGGTAATTTTCTTAAAGAACACAAAAATCTTAAAGTTATCCGGGAAGATGTGCGTAATATAGATAATATACCAATGTCCGGAGTAGATGCGGTTATTCATTTGGCTAATGTGGCCAATGATCCCTGCAGCGAATTGGATTCTAAACTTAGCTGGGAAGTAAATGTTTTAGCTACTATGCGCTTGGTAGAACGAGCTATTAGTCATAAAGTGAAGCAATTCATTTATGCCAGTTCCGGCAGTGTTTATGGGGTCAAAGACGAGCCGGAAGTTACCGAAGAACTTTCTCTGGTCCCAATTTCAGACTATAATAAAACAAAAATGATCAGTGAAAGGGTACTGCTGAGTTATCAGGATAAAATACTGATCCAGTGTGTCAGGCCGGCTACGGTTTGCGGCTGTTCTCCAAGAATGAGGCTTGACCTTTCAGTCAATATGCTGACTATCCAGGCTTTAGCTAACGGCAAAATCACCGTACTGGGTGGAAAGCAGGTGCGCCCAAATATACATATCAGAGACATGGTAGCCGTGTATTTATATTTGCTCAAAAGTGGAGATAAAATAGCCGGAATCTATAACGCCGGCTTTGAGAATATATCTATCCTGGATATAGCCAAGAAGATCGTTACCTATGTGCCGGCAGAGATCATCGTCAGCCCGTCAAACGATCCGCGTTCCTATCGGCTCTCTTCCAAGAAACTGCTGGCCAGCGGGTTTACGCAACAATACAGCGTTGATGACGCGATCAAGGAAATCGTCGGGGAATTTAAAGCCGGTAATTTAAAGAACGAAGACAGATGGTACAATATCAAAACCATGAAGAGCCTGAGGTTGCAGTAATCAATGAAAACAGGCAAAAACACAGCTATTTCATTATATCAGAGCATGTTGCGGATCCGCTTGGTTGAGGAAAAGATAGCTGACCTTTATGCGGAACAGCAAATGCGCTGCCCAGTCCATTTATGTATTGGGCAGGAGGCGATTGCCGTAGGGGTTTGCGCCAATCTCATAAAAAAAGACTATCTCTTAAGTAATCATCGGTCCCATGGTCATTACTTGGCAAAGGGTGGGGATCTGAAGAGTTTATTAGCGGAAATATATGGCAAGGCCACAGGATGTTCCAAAGGGAAGGGTGGCTCAATGCACTTAGTTGATCTGTCAGTAGGCATATTAGGCACGACCCCGATCGTGGCTGGGATCATACCTATTGCTACCGGGGCCGCGTTTGGCACAAAGTTGCAAGGTCAAAGCAACATTACCGCTGTCTTTTTAGGCGAAGCTGCGACTGAAGAGGGCGTGTTTGTCGAAAGCCTGAATTTTGCTTCCCTGAAGAAACTGCCAGTGATGTATGTTTGCGAAAATAACTTTTTCTCTGTCTATTCCCCCTTATCCGTCCGCCAGCCTAAGAAAAGGGATAATTTGGCCCTGGTCAAGGCGCTGGGCATAAAAGGAGACAAAGGCGACGGGAATAATGTACTGGAAGTATACGATCTGGCCCGGAAAGCGATTGAGCACATACGCAAAGGGAATGGCCCTTACTATCTGGAGTTCGAAACTTACCGCTGGCGGGAACACTGCGGCCCGAATTTTGACAACGATTTGGGGTACCGGACCGAAAAAGACTTCCAAAAGTGGAAAAAAAGATGCCCCCTTGATATGCTGGAAAAGAAATTGATAAAAAACGGCGCTCTTAACCTTAGGCAGATAGAGAAATTCAAACAAGATATTCAGGAAGATATTAACGCGGCGGTTAAATTTGCCAAAGAAAGTCCTTTTCCTGAAAGTAAAGAAATGTTGAGAGATGTTTATGCGACAAATTAGTTATGCCAAGGCGATCCTGGAAGCCACGGAGCAATGTCTGGAGGCTGACCCTGCGGTTTATATAATGGGCCTGGGTGTTACCGATCCTAAGGGCATTTTTGGGACTACTTTGGGCTTGGAGAAAAAATTCGGCAGTAAGATGGTCCTGGATATGCCCGTGGCGGAAAATGGCATGACCGGTATAGCCATCGGTTCCGCCCTAGTAGGAATGCGGCCGATACTGACCCATCAACGCGTTGATTTTATGCTTTTGTCACTGGACCAGATAATAAATAATGCGGCCAAATGGCATTATATGTTTGGAGGGAAAATGAACGTTCCTTTAGTGATCCGCTTACTGGTTGGCCGCGGTTGGGGACAGGGACCGCAGCATTCCCAAAGCCTGCAGGCTCTTTTCGCTCATATCCCCGGCCTAAAAGTGGTCATGCCGGCTACGGCTTATGACGCTAAGGGATTATTGATCGCGGCTGTTGAAGATAATAATCCGGTAATTTTTATCGAACATCGCTGGCTGCATAATGTATTTGGAAATGTCCCCCAACGAAAATACAGCATCCCGATAGGGCAGGCGAAGATCATAAAAAAAGGGCGGGACATAACCATAATTTCTTCGTCCTACATGACTTTAGAAGCTATCAGGGCGGCTAAGGCGTTAAAGAAAGACGGCATCAGCGCCGAAGTTCTTGATCTGCGGACGATCAAACCGTTGGATCAGGATATGATCCTGCGCTCGGTGAGAAAGACGGGGAGATTAATTGTAGTAGATGGCGCCTGGGAAAGCTTTGGCGTAAGCGCGGAGATCATGGCCTTGGTTGCCAGTAATTTACTTGCATCCCTTAAATGCGCTCCGGTACGCATTGCTTTTCCCGATATTCCCACTCCTACCAGCCCGGCTTTGGCAAAACATTATTACCCCCGGGCCATAAATATTGTAAATAGGACCCGGCAGATGTTAAAACTGGCGGAAATTACCGAAGAGGAAGCGGGAATATGCCGGGGCCAACGACTGGATGTCCCTGACCCGACTTTTACCGGGCCGTTCTAGTTCTCATACTTAAAATAGCGCATGTCTTGGAGAGGGTTTATGAATAAAAACGATTTGGTGGTTAATAGCAGAAAAGTATGCAGCGTTTGTGGCTATAGCCACCTTAGCGATATTATGGATCTGCCGAATTTGCCGTTAACCGGACTCTTTTCAAGCAAAAAATCCGGTGCTCGTATTAAGGGCATAAACCAGAAATTATTATGGTGCCCAAAATGCGGACACGGGCAATTATGGCGCCAGATAAATCCTTCGGTGCTTTACGACTTTGATAAATATACTTTTCGCACTTCGGCCAGCAATAAGGCTAAAGAAGGAACAAAATTTTTCTTAAAGTTCCTAAAAACAGTAATTGGGAGCCGGACCTTAAGCTACGGCATTGATGTTGGCTGTAATGATCTGTATCTGTTAAATGAAAGCGCCCCCTTTATAAAGAAGCGTCTGGGCATAGATCCAATCTGGAGCCAAAAAAGTCCCTCACACCTGCCGGCCGGACTAAGGGTTTTAGGCAAGACGATCGAAGAGGTAGATTTTAAAACAGATATCTGGTCTCGACCTGATATAATCTTCTGCCGACATACGATCGAGCATATATGCAATCCCCGGGTCACCATCAGTAAATTAATGGAGTTTGCCGATAAGGATACGCTGTTCGTGTTCGAGACCCCGTCTTTTGAGACCCTGGTGGAGAGATGCCGGTTTGATCAGGTATTTCATGAGCACTTACAGTATTTTAGCCCGGCCTCTTTTGAACATCTCGTGCGCGAACAGGGCGGCGAGATAATATGCCAGTCGGAAAACTACCATGATTGGGGGGCGATGATAATCGCCTTCAGGAAATGCCGGCCGAAGAAAAGGAAATTTAAATTTGGCTTTAGTAAAAACGAACTGGAAAAAAGAATATCGATTTTCCGGGAACAGATGAAGAACACGGCATCCTTACTGCGGGAGTTTTCCGGTTCGCGCATTTACGGATATGGCGCAGCCATGATGTTGCCGGTCCTGGGCTACCATTTAAACACGAATTTCTCTTCTCTGAAAGCAATATTGGATGACGATTTAAGCAAGGATGGAAAATATTACGCTAATTTGCCCGTAAAGATAAAACATTCGAGTAAGCTAAGCAGCGATGAGTTGCGGCAGGCCAATGTCCTGATAACTGCAGTAGATAATGCTCAGGCGATACTGCCTAAGCTCCTGTCCGCGCGGGCAAGAAATATAATTTACCCTTTTCATGTGATTTGAGATAACGGAGGGAAAATGGAACTTGGTATTCACGGCAAGATAGCTTTAATAACAGGGGCTAGCCGCGGCATCGGCCGCGCCGTCGCCCTGGGTTTAGCCAAGGAGGGGGTGCGGGTAGCCGCGGTCTCCCGTTCGCCGCAGGACCTCCGAAACCTGCTGGCGGAGCTGCCGGGCACGGGTAATGACCACTTGGCTATAGCTCTTGATTTGGAGAAGGAAGAGTCGCCGACAGTGCTTTTGAAGAAGTTAAAGAAAGGATTCGGGCTGCCGGATATCGTGGTCCATAATCTGGGGGGGACGCTGGATATCAAGGATCCTTTTTGTTCGGTGAAAGACTGGAGGAGGGTCTATCGGGTGAATTTTGAAGCAGCAGTGGAGATCAATAACCTGGTCGTACCTTACCTGCAGAAGAAACAATGGGGACGGCTTATTCACATATCGTCCATTTCGGCTATGGAAAATCATGGTCCGGTAACTTATTGCGCATCTAAAGCCGCCTTAACGGCCTATACCAGGAGTTTTGGCGGGGTCGTCGCGCCTGACGGAATAGTTGTTTCCGCCGTTCTGCCGGGGGCCGTTTTTACAAAAAATGGCTATTGGGATGTAACTTTAAAGAAGAATCCCCGGCATGTAAAAAAATTCCTGACCGAGAGGCAGAGGATAGGTCGTTTCGGCCGACCGGAGGAAATCGCGAATTTTGTGGTCTTCCTATCTTCCGAGTTAGCCTCTTTCAACACCGGCAGCATTATCCCGGTTGACGGCGGGCAGGGCCGGGGATATTTCGGCCAGTAGCGTTTGATTTCATAACCAAAAGGATCTCTAAACTATGATGAACAAGGACCTGCGTAAGAAAATAGTGGATATGGTATATAAAGCAGGGGAAGGCCATATCCCTAGCGCGTTTTCCATTATTGATATAATTGCATACTTGTACGATAAAGTTTTAAAATTCGATCCACGCAAACCCTCATGGGAGGGCCGGGACTATTTCATTCTGAGCAAGGGGCATGGCTGCGCGGCTCTATATGTGGTTTTGGCGAAGCACGGATATATAAAGCAGAGCGATCTGGATAACAAAAGCAAAAAGGGAGCCATTTTGGGCGGGCATCCTGACAGGACCAAGGTTCCCGGCGCAGAAGCGTCAACGGGTTCATTAGGCCACGGCATTGTAACGGCCATGGGCATCGCCCTGGGCCTGAAAATAAGGAATAAGAAGAACAAGGTTTTTGTTCTGGTCGGTGACGGTGAATGCAACGAAGGCACTATCTGGGAAGCCGCCCTGGTAGCCGCTAATTTGAAACTGGGAAACTTTTGCTGCATTGTTGATAATAACGGCTCCGCCTCACAGGTACTGCCGGTTTCCAACTTGCTTGATAAATGGAGCTCCTTTGGTTGGGAGGCGCACCGGATCAATGGCCATAGCGGGGAAGATATCGAAAAAGTGTTCGGGGACCTGGAGTTCAACTTAAATGCAAAGCCCAAAGTCATCGTAGCCGATACGGTGAAGGGAAAAGGCGTCGGTTTCATGGAGACACACGGTCCCTGGCATTATAAGGTACCCAATAAAGAAGAACTAGCATTGATCTATAAGGAGCTTTCCCAATGAAAGACATGAGACAGGAATTCGCGGACACACTTCTGGAAACAGGGAAAGCCGATAAAAATGTTGTGGTTATGGTCGGCGACATCAGCCATTTCAGACTTCTGGATTTTGCCAAAGCCTGTCCGGGCAGGTATTATAACGTCGGTATTTGCGAACCCACTATTGTAAATATGGCGGCCGGCTTGGCGCTTACGGGTTTTTATCCGGTGGTGCATACGATAGCGCCTTTTATCGTCGAGCGGTCCTATGAACAAATAAAGCTGGACCTGTGTTACCAAAAGCTGGGCGCTAACATCATTACCGTCGGCAGCGCTTTTGACTATTCTACCCTCGGCTGTACCCACCACTGCTACACGGATTTCGCTTTGCTAAAGCCGTTACCCGATACGCAGATATTTTTTCCGGCTTCACCGGTGGAGTTAAATGAACTGTTCAAACAAACGTATAATAACAAGAAGGTTTCATATTTTCGCGTTCCCAAAGTATCACATGATCATGTTTTCAGCCGGCACCAGATCATAGCGGGGAAGGGTATAAGGGTTAAGCAAGGTAAAGATATTACCGTTATTGCCACGGGTCCACAGTTGAAAACCGCCCTGGAAGCTGCCCGGTTGCTGGAGAAGGCCCACCGCGTCGCGGAAGTGATATATATACACAGCATTAAGCCTTTAGACCGGGAGTTGGTGCGGGCGAGCGTTAAGAAAACGAAAAAAGTTATAGTTATAGAGGAGCATAGCATGTATGGCGGCCTGGGCGATGAGATTGTCAGGGTTACCAGGGAATTAGGGGACGTGAAATATTCATTTGTCGCTATCCCAGATATGTTCGTACGGGAATACGGGTCCTACGCCGATATTTGCGAGATCCTGGGATTTACCGCCGCGAACATCGTAAAAAAGGTTAAAGCGGAACTATTTTAACAATCTATCTGAAAGCGAGTGGACCATGAGACCAAAAAGTAAGGAAGCGCAGAATCAGATCCAATTTGATAATTACCGGAAAGAACCCGTTACTTTGGGGCCGTACACCTCCCATATCTGGAAGAACGATCCCAGACATCTTTGTTTTTTACTGGCCAGGTATAAGTTCTGCGCCAAAATGCTGCAAGGCAAAAAGGAAGTACTGGAGATTGGTTGTGGAGACGCGCTGGGAACGCCGCTGGTGGCGCAAACCGTGGGGGCCGTTCACGGGATAGACTGGGAACCGCTTCTATTAGCGGATAATGCCAGGCGGCTTAAGCATTTCAAGAATTGCACGTTTTCCGTGCTGGACATAACCAAAAGAGGCACCGCGAATAAATATGATGCCGCCTTTTGCCTGGACGTGATCGAACACATCAGACCGGACTTGGAGAACGCGTTCCTAACCCATATATGCAAATCCCTGAAGCCGGATGGTATTTGCATAATCGGCACTCCTAATGTGACTGCGGCGCAATATGCGACCGCGGGCAGCAAGGAGGGGCATATAAATCTTAAAAGTTATAAGGATTTTGAAAAAATATTGAAGAAGCACTTTGTAAATGGGTTCATTTTTTCTATGAATGACGAGGTGGTCCATACCGGATACTATCCGATGGCGCATTATCTATTGGCGGTCGGGGTGGGGATCAAGCGGTAGTAGTAAAGGAGCGAAAAATGACCGAGCGCAGCGCTGCCAGGAAGGGCCTGGGGGTCTGGGATTTGTCCGCTTCTCCCGTTACGCTGGGACGACTGCTGATCTTCCTGGAGGAAATGGAAATCCAAAGAACCAAATATGATTTAGACAGGTATGATCTCATATTTATCGGGGACAGCGTTGATCTTAAACGTGGTCCGTTGCTGGCAGCCCTGACCGGCTTTGAAAATTTGGGGAACTGCTATTTAACTGAGGGGTTGGCCGGGGCTCGAAGACAGGCGGCTGTGGGTTATGTTACGATCTGGCCTAAACTGGGAATAAAAAGTGTCGCCGCCAGGGCCTATGAAAGCACGGAATATATACAGCGCTATTATCGAAAGCACCGGTCTATCCCGGCGCTATCATGCCGGAAGGATCTGCTGGTCTGGGCCAGAGGATTCTTTGCCGCCAACGCTTGCGGGTGCCTGCCGGTAATAGTTCACCTGAAGAATAACCCGGATACTAAAGGGCAGAGTAATGCTAATATGAATGTCTGGTACGAATTCTTCAAGACCTGCGGCATGTTACGGGACTTGAAATTCATTCTTATCGGAGAAGACTGGATCAGCGCGGCTATTAAGGGTTTGCCCAATGTTATTCTTTCACGGCTCTTGGGGAGCGATCTGGCCGGTGATCTGGCTTTGATCCAGGCCGGACCTATTTTTATGGGTATGTCAAGTGGTCCATGCAATATGGCTATTTTTAATAATCATCCGTATGTGATCTTCAAGAATCCCAATCATCATGCCAAGGAGATGGCAAAGGAATTACGCGGGGAGGATCGGTTCTTATTCTCCACATCTGGGCAAAGGTTACTGCGCCAAGCAGAGACCCCGGGAATATTATTGCGGGAATTGGCTGAGTTATGCGCTTATGCCATAAAGAAAAGGAAAAGAAGATGATGCGTAATAATAACAAGCTGAAATTTAAGAATAAGGTCGTGATCGTCACCGGCGCGGCCAGGGGGATCGGTAAGAACATCGCCCGCGCTTTTGGCCAGGCCGGTGCAAGACTCATTATTTGCGACATTGATCAGAAGGCCGGTAAGGCAACCCTCAAAGAATTCCGCGAAGAAGGTTTCAGATCCGAATTGCTGGCGATTAACCTGGAAAAGAAGAACGCGCCGAAAGAGATGATAGACAAAACGGTGAAGAAATACGGCCGTATAGATATTTTGGTCAATAATGCGCGATCCGGCGCCAGGCGCACCGGTTTTTTGGAAGAGACAGAAGAGAGCTGGGAGCAAGGCATGGCGGTGACGCTGAAAGCTGCTTTCTTTGCCTCTCAGGAGGCGATTCGTTCTATGTCCCGGACCGGTGGCGGTAATATTGTTAATATAGGCTCAATTGGGGCTCTTTTGGTTTGCCAGGAGTCAGCGGTGTATCATATCGCCAAGGCAGGGATGGTGCAAATGACCCATTATTTAGCGGTGAATGCCGGGAAATATGGCATCCGCGTTAACGCTGTATTGCCAGGATTTATAGTTCAGGATGAGCATCAGGCTCGATATCAAAGCGCGGATAATCAGAGTTATCGGCGGGTCGCGGAATTTTGTAACCCCGTAAGACATGTGGGAAAATCTGACGACATATCTAAGGCCGTACTGTTTCTTTGCGCGACTGAAGCGAATTATATTTCGGGCCATTGCCTGGTAATAGACGGGGCTGCCATGTTGCAGGAACAAAGCACCCTGTTGTTTAACTATACAGATCTGGGAGTGAAAAAGAAATGAAATTAGGGCTAAATGGTCGCGTTGCACTTATAACCGGGGGTAGCCAAGGGATAGGCAAAGGTATTGCTATGGCATTTGCTGAGGAAGGTGTTAAAGTGGCTATCTGTGCCAGGCATATGAAAGAATTATTAATAGTAAAGAAAGCGATCGAAAAAAGTGGTGGGAAAGCAATTGCTATTTCCGCGGATGCTACTGACACTAATAATGTTAAGGCTGTTATTAAAAAAGTTATTACTGAATTTGGAGGTCTTGACATCCTTGTTAACAATGTTGGGGGTGTTGACAAATACGCTGGCTTTATGGAGCTGGAGAATGATGATTGGCAGGCCGCTTTTAAGAGTAATGTTATGCCTGTTGTCAATTTTACTAAATTATCTTTACCTTGGTTAAAAAAGTCAGTGGCTCCCCGGATTATTAATATTTCTTCAATATCCGGAGTCCAGCCCGGTTTTTATAATCCGCATTATACTACAACCAAAGCAGCCGTAATAAATCTGAGCAAGTATCTTTCCAATGAGTTTGCCAAAGACAAGATATTGGTTAATGTAGTTTGCCCTGGTCCGGTCCATAGCCGGGCTTGGGACCGAAATGTTAAACATATTGCGGATCTCCAAAATATCTCATTTGCCAAAGCGAAGATCATAGTTGATGACGAGGAAGAGGGTAAGATTCTTCTGGGACGGGTTGGGGAAGCTGAAGATATAGCTGGCATGGTTTTGTTTTTATCTTCTGATAAAGCAACTTGGATTACCGGTGCATGTTTTCATATTAATGGCGGGAAGCTCAGAACAATTATCTAAGAGGTGAAAAATGGAAGGGGAAATAAATCTACTTGGCACTTATCCCAAGATAAAGCGTGATTATGACAAAAGAATGGCGGAGAAGACCCCTGCTGTTATCCGCATTGCCAAACAGTTCGGCAAAGATTTTTTTGACGGTGACCGTAAGTACGGTTATGGCGGATACAAGTATGACGGCCGCTGGAAAACCGTGGTAAAAAGAATGAGTGAGCACTATAAACTGCCGAAGAACGCCGCTATTCTGGACATTGGGTGCGGCAAAGGTTTTATGCTGCATGATTTTAAGGAATTAATGCCGGAGTCAACAGTGGCCGGGATTGATGTCAGTGAATATGCCCTAGCCCACGCCATGGACTCGGTAAAACCTTTCCTGAAGATCGCCAGCGCGGAAAAATTGCCTTTTCCCGATAAATCATTCGACCTGGTCGTTTCCATTAATTCCATTCATAATTTGCCGCTCGCTTCCCTAAAGACCGCTTTACGAGAAGTAGAGAGGGTCAGCCGGAAACATAGTTACATAACCGTGGACGCCTGGCACGATGAAACAGAGCGGGAGAATCTGTTTAAATGGGTCCTAACCGCGGAGACCATGATGCACGTTGATGATTGGAAAAAGTTGTTTAAGGAAGTGGGCTACACCGGCGATTACTGGTGGTTTATAGCGGACTAAGGAGAGATTGATAGATGAAAACTTTAGCGGCCATATTAGAGAAAACAAATAGTCCTCTCCCGGTTGAGGAACTGACGGTCCCGGAGCTGAAGCCCGGGCAGGTTTTGGTAAAGATAGACTACAGCGGTATCTGCCATACCCAGCTTAACGAAATCGGCGGTCTTAAAGGCGAGGACAAGTTTCTGCCACATACCCTGGGTCATGAAGGCGCGGGTATCGTGCTTGAGGCGGGCCCGGAGGTAAAGAAAGTCCAGCCGGGCGATCACGTAGTGCTTACCTGGATAAAAGGGAAGGGCATGGATGTTCCCGCCACTCAATATAGAAGACAAAACGGGATGGTCGTGAACTCCGGGGCGATCTCTACTTTTATGACGAAAGCCGTTATTTCAGAAAATCGGTTGGTTAAAATAACAGAGAAGATGCCTTTACGTGAGGCCGCTCTTTTAGGCTGCGCTATTCCGACAGGCGTAGGAATTATCACCAATACGCTAAAGGTCCCGGCGGGGAGCAGTGTGGGTATTTTTGGGATGGGTGGCATTGGATTAAGTGCCCTGCTTGGGGCCAAAGTGAATGGCACCGCCATTATAGTCGCGGTTGATATAAATAACGATAAGTTGGATAACGCTGTTAAACTCGGGGCGACGCATACCGTCAATGTCCATAAGGAAGACGCGCAAAAGAAGATCATGGAGATCACTGGCGATAAGGGATTGGATTACGCTATTGAGTGCGCCGGCAAAAAGGAATCAATGGAAAGAGCTTTTAAATCGGTGCGCGACAAAGGCGGGATATGCGTAATAGCCGGTAATCTTCCCCAGGGAGAGCAGATCTCTATCGACCCCTTTGATCTGATCAAAGGAAAACGGATCATTGGTACCTGGGGAGGAGAGACGCAGCCCGATAGGGATATACCCTTATTCGTCGATTGGTATTTGCAAGGCAAACTGGATTTGAATAAGCTGGCTATACAATGTCACAAATTGGCTGAGATTAACGAGGCGATCAGTAATGTGAGCCGGGGAAAAGCCGGCCGAGTAATAGTGGATATGTCTGGTGAATGATCTCCGAGGAAAACCACGTATGGGGAAAACAAATTCACAGGGGACCCTATTAAACAAGGTGCGGCACCTTATGCAGAGGGCGCATATAGACAGACCCGTTTTTTTTGGTATATTGACGCGGGCTTTCGGACTGATCACTGCGCCGGTCACTGGGATCCTGATAGTCACCATATTCAGTACGAAGTTGCAGGGGTATTACTATACATTCTTAAGCTTAACGGCTGTACAGACTTTCGTTGAATTGGGGCTAGGTATCGTCATTATTCAATTCGCCGCCCACGAATGGTCTTTTTTGAGCCTGGATCCTTCAGGACGGATAACGGGCGACAGTACGGCTCTTTCCCGGCTGGCCGGGCTTACTCGGTTTGTTATAAAGTGGTATGGGATCGGCGCTATTTTGTTATTCATCGCCTTAATGGTGGCGGGAAATTTTATGTTTTCCAAATCTCCCGACCCAGTCATTAACTGGAAACTGCCCTGGTTTTCTTATTGTATCCTAACTGCCATAACGTTGTTAACCCTGCCGTTAAGTACGGTATTGGAAGGCTGTAACCAGGTTTCAAATTTGTACACCTTCCAATTCTACCAGGGTGTTTTTATTAAAGTGACCTTGTGGGCGGTAATATTATTACACGCTAACTTATGGACCCTGACCTTTACCAGCACTGCCAGTTTGCTGATCTTCATGGTTTTTGTTTTAAGGAAGTACCGGCAGTTCTTTAAAGAACTTATATTCTCCTATAAGCTTAAAGATAAAATATCCTGGTTTAATGAGATTTGGCCCATGCAGTGGAAGATAGCCTTAAGTTGTTTGTCCGGTTATTTCGTATTTTACTTTTTTATCCCGGTACTCTTTAAATACCATGGCGCAGTAGTGGCCGGCCAGATGGGGCTTACCTGGAGTGCGGTAGGGCTGATACCCTCGATCGCTAACGCCTGGGTCGCTCCCAAAGTGCCGCAATTCGGGATATTGATCGCTAAAAATAAATACGCCGAGCTGGATAAGTTATTCTGGCGGCTGATGAAAATAGCGGCCCTGGTCTCCATTGTTATATCAGTAAGCGGATGGCTGCTGGTATATGCGCTGAATATCATGAAACATCCTTATGCTTTGCGTCTCTTGTCGCCTTTGACTGTCGGGATATTTGCCGTGGCCCAGGTATTAACTACTCTGACCCAGCCGATGTCGGCGTATATGAGGGCCCATAGGCAGGAACCGCTGTTGCTGTTATCAATATTCACCGGCGTGATGATCGCGGTTTCCAATTTAACACTGGGGAGATGGTATTCGGCCACGGGCATGGCCGTCGGGTATTTACTGGTAACTTCTTGCGTGCTCCCGCTTATGTACTTAATCTGGGTCAAATTTAGAAAAACCAACGGCATAACCGGGACTAGGGCGGGCGAGATGATCATGCCCGATAGGTGCGTTGATTATCATGAACTCTAAAGCGGCGGTGGAAGAAGATGCGTGAGAATGTAGCGCGGTTAGTAAGATTCGCCAAAAGGCAGATCTTAGCCAGGGCCTGGAATGTGAAAGATACTCTGCTAAGCCGGAATAATAAACAGTCAGATATTTTGTATGCTTTCTGGGATCACAAAGTTGCTCCGGCTACCTTTGATATTTTAGCTTTTCTCATCCTGGCTGAGGTGGAAAGGGAGAAGCTGGGATGCAAATCTTTAAGTGTGGTAATTGTCCCGGGGCCCGATCATGGTTTCCGACAGGGAGATCTCAATGCATATAACGATCTCAAGCACGGCAGCCAAAGTTATGATGAAAAGAGTATGAACTGGAGAATGAGAAATATTGAAGTTGCGTGTTGTTCTCAATTGCCTTCCTGTAATAAGGTCATGATTTGCGCCAGTCGTGAGGAAGCACGGGCTGTGCAGGCCTCGTTGGCAAAATTCATTTTTCCTAAAGGATACACAGTTAGTTTACCTATACCAGTGTATCAATTGACAAAAATAGAATCCCTGGCGGATAAGAAAGTAATTCTTCCAACTTTGGCGGCTACCGAACAATCGCGCCGTTTTGTAGGAGAGTGGCTAAGCTCCCAGACCAAAGGGCGCAAGGTGATAACGATTACTTTAAGGGAAAGCTTATACGAGAAAAGCAGGAACAGTAATCTTAAGGCCTGGAGTGATTTTGCCCGGAGTCTCAATAAAGATGTTTATTGCCCGGTAATATTACGGGATACGGAAGTCGCATTTAAACCCTTGCCGCCTGAACTGCGGGGATTGGTCGTCTTCTCGGAAGCATCCTGGAATGTCGAACTCCGGTCTGCCTTGTATGAATTAAGCTATTTGAATATGTTCATTTCCAATGGCCCTTTGGCCTTATGCTTTTTTAACCGCCAGACACGCTACCTGGTATTTCGCAGCAACGTGTATGAGGAGATAAACATACTGTTTAATTCCCAACTTAAAATAGCCACCCCACTGCAAAGGTTGGTTTGGGAAGACGATAATCTAGAAGTCATACAAAAGGCATTTGCAGAAATGTGCGCTAACATAGAGAATCTCAGTATAAAAAATTAAAAAGAGGCCAAGCCATGAATAAAGAGATCCTTAATGCAAAAAATTGTTTTATCACTGGCGCGGCCGGCGGTATAGGCAGGGAGATTGCCGGGCAGCTGGCGGCCGGCGGTGCTAATGTTTTCCTTACTGACCAGGATTCCGCCAAACTGGGTAGTCTGCAAACGGAAATTGCCGGCCGAGCGGGGGAAAGCAGGGTTTTTTACTGCGCCGGCGATCTTAATAAGGTCAGCGATATAGAGAATATTATCAAAGTTTCCAGGGACAAGATGGGCAAGATCGATATCCTGGTCAATTGCGCCGGCATTTTCCCGGTCAAAAGCCTGGCTGATTCTACGCTGGATGACCTGGCTGCCGGTTTTAATATCAACGTACGGTCCGCTTTTGTTTTCGCCAAGGAATTCAGCCGGGACATGGTAGCGGCTAAATGGGGCCGGATCGTTAATATCGGTTCTTCGTCCGCGTACGGCGGGTTCAAAGACACGTCGATATACTGCCTGACCAAGCATGCCCTGCTGGGATTCTCCAAGGCGCTGCAAAGCGAGCTGAAGGAACACGGGGTGAGAACTTACTGCGTATCTCCGGCTTCGGTAAAGACGGAAATGGGCAAACTGGCGAAAAACCAGGATTACGCGACTTTTATCGAGCCGAAAGAAGTCGCTGAATATGTAGTGTTCCTGATCTCGTTCGATGGCAATATGATCTCAGACGAAGTAAGGCTGAACAGGATGTTCCTACGTTAGACGACCAGAAAAAACAGGGAGGGGTAAATGGCTAATAAAGGCAAGGTTATTGTTATCGCGGAAATAGGCATCAACCACAACGGCGATATCAATATCGCCAAGAAGCTGATCGATGGCGCGGTTTTTTCCGGCGCTGACGCGGTGAAGTTCCAGAAAAGGACAGTGGAGAAGGTTTATTCCAAGGAAGAGCTGGATAAGCCGCGGGAAAGCCCCTGGGGCACCACCAACCGTGACCAGAAGCTGGGCCTGGAATTCGGCGGGAAAGAATATGATGAGATAGACAGTTACTGCAAAAGCAAAGGCATTGAGTGGTTCGCCTCGGCCTGGGACATTGACAGCCAGAAATTCCTGAAGAAATATAACAGCAAATACAATAAGATAGCCTCCGCTATGCTGACGGACAAGCAAATACTGGAAGAGGTGGCCAAGGAGAAAAAATACACCTTTATCGGCACCGGCATGAGCACCATGGAGGAGATAGAGAAGGCAGTGGCGGTATTTAAGAAATACGACTGCCCGTTCGAGCTGATGCATTGCAACAGCATGTACCCGATGCCGGATAACCAGGCCAATTTAAAAGTAATACCGGCTCTCAGGGATAAATTCAAATGTAAAGTGGGGTACAGCGGACACGAAGTAGGGCTGATAGTCACCTGCGCGGCAGTATGCCTTGGGGCGACGTCAGTAGAGAGACATATCACCCTGGACCGGGCCATGTATGGGTCGGATCAGGCAGCCTCTATAGAAGTAATGGGTTTTTACCGGTTAATTAATTATATCAAAACTATAGAGAAAGCTTGCGGCGACGGGGTAAAGAAAGTTACTCCGGAAGAAGAAAATATCAAGAAAAAACTCAGGAAAGTCAATAGCTTATAACCAGGGAGTCCTATGAAGGTATATTCGATCATACCAGCCAGGGGCGGTTCCAAAGGAGTGCCCGGGAAAAATATTAAGTGCCTGGGCGGCTATCCTTTGATCGCCTATGCCATTGCCGCCTCCAAAATGGCCGGCAGCATCGAGCGGACCATCGTCTCTACTGATTCACGGGAGATAGCCGACATCGCCGTCGCCTTCGGGGCGGAAGCACCCTTCCTGAGGCCGGCGGAAATATCCCTGGATAATTCCACGGACCTGGAGCTGTTCCAACACGCTATTGCCTGGTTCGAGCAGAATGGCGTCGCGCTGCCTGATCTGATAGTGCATTTGCGGCCAACCACGCCGCTAAGGGATCCGGCGGAGATAGGCAAAGCGATCGCGGTTATCGCCCAAAGGCCGGACGCTACCTGTTTACGCTCGGCCTATGTAAATTCCCAGCCTCCGCAGAAGATGTTCATGATCGATGACAAAAATTTCTTCCGGGGGTTTTTCCCCAATGATCCCCGGCCCGATTACCACAACCTGCCCCGCCAGTCGTTCCCTAAAGCCTATTGCCCGAACGGCTACGTGGACGTGGTGCGGCCGGAATTCATCAAAAAGACCAACACTCTCCACGGGCCCAATATCCTGGCGTATATCACCCCGTCCGTGGGTGAGGTCGATAAAGCCGACGATTTTGATTTCTTGGAATACCTGCTCAGCCGGAACGGCAGCGTGATAAATAAATATTTAACCGAACATTATCCCAAATATTGTCCGGCAGGAGACCAGAAATGAAAGCCATACGCCATACCGGCATAGTGGTGAAGGACCTGGCAAAAATGCTGAATTTTTACCGGGACGTGCTGGGGTTCAAGGTTAAGAAGGAAATGTCCGAGTCCGGCGAATTTACCGATAAGATCTTGGGGTTAAGAGGGGTCAAGCTGACTACCGTCAAGATGAACGCCGATGACGGCAACCTTATAGAACTACTGTGTTTTGGATCTAATGCCGGCGTACCGGTAAAAAAGGGTTTGGAAGATTATGGTTATTCCCACATGGCTTTTACCGTGGAAAACCTGGACCGTGAATATAGCCGATTAAAAGTGCTGGGGGTCGAATTTAACAGTTCCCCGCAGGTGTCTCCGGATAATTACGCTAAAGTTGTTTTTTGCCGCGACCCGGAGGGCAATTTCCTGGAATTGGTGGAGGTACTTTAAACCGATGAAGGATTATATTGAAGTAGTTTACGATGAAAAGCGCAAGCCCCTGACGGATTACCCGGCCCGGCTGGCCGCTTACCTCGGTCAGCGTTTCGGGATACAACCAGGCGCGAAACTCCTGGAGATCGGCTGCGGCCGCGGCGAATGCCTGGAAGCCTTCCAGTCCGCCGGAGTGGATGTTTACGGAGTGGACCTGAGCGATTACTGCTCTAAGAATAAAAAACACCTCAAAGTCAACTGCGTGGACCTGACCAAAGACAAGCTGCCTTATCCGGACGCCCATTTCGACATTGTGTTCCATAAATCCCTTTTAGAGCACTTCTATTCGCCGGAGAGGATTATGCGCGAGACCAGCCGGGTCCTGAAACCCGGTGGGAAAATCATCATCCTGACGCCCGACTGGGTCAGCCAGATGAAAAACTTTTACGACGACTGTACCCATAGCCGGCCTTACACTATCAAATCCCTGCAGGATGTGCTGGAATTGAACGGGTTCGCCCGCGTGCGCACGGAATTGTTCCACCAGTACCCGGCTATTTGGCGGCATTCCTCGTTAAAGGTCCTTAGCAGTTTAATGTCCGTTTGCTTATCATCGCTGTCAGCCAGGAAACTGACCGAATTGACCGGGATAAAATACTTCAGGTGGTCCGTGGAAAAAATGGTCCTGGGCTATGGAGAAAAAGAAAATGGCTAATGCGGATAAAAAACAATGCTTTAATGGCCTGGCGGTAGTCAACGTCGAGCTGACCAACCGTTGCAACAAGGATTGCTGGATGTGCGGACGCCGCAAGGTCGACCGCGACTATCCGGAGATAGCCCTGAATTACGGGGATATGGATTTCGCGCTGGTTAAGTCCATAGCGGCGCAACTGCCGGATAACATAGTTGTGCAATTGCACAATAACGGCGATCCGCTTATGTACCCCAGGTTCAAGGAAGCTGCGCAGTTGTTCACGCGGCAGATAAGATGCACGGATACCAACGGCATACTGTTGGTAGAGCAGGCGGAGGAGATCATCGGCAACCTGGAGACATTGACCATTTCCACCTTTGAAAAGGACAAGGACGCCGATGCGCAGTATAAATTAATTGAGGAGTTCCTGAAGATAAAAGGTGACCGTAAGCCAAATGTCATTATCCGTTGCCTGGGGGATATGGATGTGGAAAAGTACCGGAAATTCGGCTGCACCATTGCCACTAGGATATTGCATAATCCCATGGGCAGCTTTAAGTATACCAAGAACCCGACCGTGCCGGAGATAGGCATCTGCCTGGACCTGTTGAACCATATGGTCATCCGCCGGGATGGGAAAGTTTCTATCTGCGTCCGGTTCGACCCCAAAGGGGTGGGTATCATCGGCGACTGCACCAAAACTCCCCTGGCGGATATCTGGAACAGCCCCAAGAGAAAAGAATGGATCGAGCAGCATATAGCCGGGCAGAGAAAGAACGTACCGCTCTGCAGCACCTGCGAATTCTGGGGAGTACCGACCGGATGCTAAAGGGGAGACTCTATAGTGAGTAAAGTTATTTATATATCATTCTCCCGTCTAACTGACAGGATCGCGCGCGATTGGCATATCGACTATCTGCTGGCCCAGGGCGCCCGGGTGGAATATTGGGACATCGTGTCCCTGGTACGGGAAGAGTATGATGATAAAGGTACAAAAAATCCGGATTATCTTCATTATTTACGCACTTACAAAGAACTGGAAGTAAAGCTGCTTCTGCCGGAGAATAAAGACGCGTCATATATAATGCTGGTGAGTTGCGGAGCGCGCTTCCTGAGGGTATTTCAATTACTATCCAAGCACCATTGCCGGATGATATATATTGCCCAGGGGGCCAGGCCCAGCCTTTCCCGGCCGACTTGGTGGAAGGTTTCAAACCACTTGCAACATCCCCTGCGCCTGCTAACGATATTATTTGATTTGGCCAAAATTCGATTTTATCGGAAGTTAAAGCTGGTTAAGCCTTTTGACATCATATTTGCGGCCGGGAAAATTATGATGACCAATGACCGGTATGCCGCCAGAATAGTGCCTATAAACCTATGCGATTATGAACACTTTCTCAAGGCCCGATCTAAAAGTGAAAGAGTTGTCAAAGGTCCGTATGCTGTCTACCTGGATATTTATCTTCCTTACCATAACGATATCGGTATCCAGGGTTTGCCAGTGATCAAGGCTGATTCCTATTATCGTTCCCTTAATCGCTTTTTTGACCTGGTGGAGAGGGAACATGGATTGAAGGTGGTTATAGCCGCCCATCCTACTGCTGATTACAGCGCCGACACTTTTCAGGGACGAGAAATGTATCGTCTACAGACTGCTAAGCTGGTAAAAGATGCCGAGTTTGTAATTTCTATGCATAGTACTTCCACCTGCTACGCAGTCCTGAACGCCAAGCCGGTTATATTTATTTATACCGAAGATATGCGGACCCTCTATAAGGAGACCATAATGCGGGATATTCAGGCTAACGCTGATTATCTGCTGGCGCCCCTTTATAATATCGACGAAATATCTCAGGGCCGCCAGGTGGTCATCGGGGATATCAACCAGAAATGCTATGAAGATTATAAATACAATTTTTTGACCTCACCCGAATCTGAAAATACTTATACGCAGGAGATATTCTGGCGGGAGATTAAGCAAGCAGGAGGATAACATCGGCAAAGTGCAGAAGGAATTCCTGGGAGTATCTTATTTATCCGCTACGAAGATCACCAGGGATAATCTAGCTAAAGCGCTATCCAGAGCCACCTGTTATGTTAAAGGGGATCTAGTTGATCTAGGGTGTGGGACGAAACCTTATGAAACGCTATTTCGTCCTTATCTGACTTCTTATTTAGGGATAGATCACCCGGAAACCGCTAAGGCGAACTACGGCACAGAAACAATAGCCGACGTATATGCCGATGTGGCGGCAACCGGCTTGGAGGCGGAAAAATTTGACACGTTATTGTCTACCCAGGTGATGGAACATGTTTTTGAAACCGGGAAGTACGTTAGCGAGTGTTACAGACTATTAAAGAAAGGCGGGATCGGCATCTTCACCGTTCCCTTCGTGTGGGAAACTCACGCCGAACCCTATGACTTTTATCGTTTTTCCAGATTCGGCCTACAGCGGCTGTTTGAGAACGTCGGGTTCGAGATAGTAGAAATATCTCCGACCGAAGGAGCATATGCGGCCTTGAAGCAACTGAAGATCATGTCTTTTAACAGCCGGGGCAATAACAGTTTACCATCAAGGATCTGCCGGAAATTCAGAAACTTTGTTTTAATCCCCATAATGAATTGGCAGGCTTTGCATCTTGATAGATTTTACTATAACGACAAATTATGCTTGAATTATTTACTGATAGTAAAAAAGAAATAGGGGCGGACATGACAAAAATCCTGGATTTGGGGTGCGGCAAGAAGAAGCATCCGGGGGCTATCGGCGTCGATTTTAACGCCAACCTTGGAGCTGATATAGTGCATGATCTAAACAAGTTCCCTTATCCTTTAAAAGATAAGGAATTTGATGAAATCTACCTCGACAACGTATTAGAACATCTGGATAACGTCATCCGGGTAATGGAAGAAGTCTATAGAATAAGTAAGCCCGGAGGGCTGGTAAAGGTAATCGTGCCGTATTTCCGGTCACATTGGGCCTGTATCGATCCGACCCACACCCATTTTTTTACCTATAACTCTTTTGCTTATTATGACCCTGACCATCAATTTTTCCAAAGGTACGCATATACGCACGCCCGTTTCAAAGTCAGGAAGATAGTGTTTAATGAGCTCCTGCCGAATCCATGGAGGAAGCAGATCATTGTTAATCTGGCCAATCGTTGGCCTAATCACTATGAGCTTTATTTCAGTCATTTGTTCCCACTGGACGATATTACTTATTATTTAGAACGGTGTGACGATATATGAGGGGAAGTCAGGCGCGGGCTAAGATTCACTTTCATTCGGATTGTACATATTTCGGTGGCGCCGATAATATGCTAGCCACGCTATTATCCTCCACTGAGTTAAAAAATGAATATGACATTTCCTTCAGTTACCGTTTCACTCCTCTTTATGCCGACGGCCTGGCACGCAGGGTGCAGGTGGATTTCCCTATTTATCCTCTTTCTTTTCCGGAGATATTCAATTTCTCCGTATTGCCGACGAAACTGCCGCAGAGCCTCCGGCGTCTGTGGTTTTTTGCCCAGAGGATAGGTGGGTTCATACCCTTATTAGCATGGGAGGTATGGGTCTTTTATCGCTTGATGAGAAGGATCAGGCCAGATATAGCGCATATAAATAACGGCGGCTATCCCGGAGCCTTGTCAGCACGGGCGGCGGCGATTGGGGCCAAACTGGCGGGGGTGCCGGTTGTGGTGATGTTCGTGAATAATATGGCGGTAGGATATGACAATATGTTCCGCTGGCTGGACTACCCCATTGATCGAATGGTAATCCATACAGTGAATAATTTTCTAACCGGATCGTTAGCGGCGTCAGAGCGGCTGGTAAAAGTGCTTGGACTGACTGAGTCCAGGTCGAGCGCCATCAATCATGGTATAAACTATAGCCCCGCCCGGTTAACTCCGGACGAGACCCGCCAAACCATAGAATGGGAAAATTTTGCGGGAGTTATCTTTGGTATAATTGGTGTTTTAGGGCCGCGTAAAGGTCATCGGATATTATTTGAAGCGGCCAGGAGGTTGATCAATCAACACCCTGAAGATTTGCCTTCCTTCAAGATCGTGATCGTGGGGGACGGTGATTCTCGTACTGAGCTGGAAGAATTAGTTAAAGAAAAAGGGCTATCTGACTATTGCTTATTTGTCGGGGAAAAAAGAGAAGATGAGGTAATGAATTATATGGAGATGATCGATGCGTTGGTCCTCCCTTCGACAGAACGCGAAGATTTTCCTTTCGTTATCCTGGAGGCAATGAGCCATAGAAAGCCGGTCATAGCCAGCAAGATCGCCGGCACAGTTGAGCAGGTGGTCCACGGGGTAACCGGACTGCTACTGGATCCCGGAGATGTTAGCCAGTTATCTGCCGCCTTGCAGGAAGTTGCTTCCTCTCCAGAACTAAGGCGGCAGATGGGTGCGGCTGGTTATGATTATTACCTAAAACACTTTACCGCGGAAAGAGCGGTTGGCAGGTACTTATTGTCATATGCGA
This sequence comes from uncultured Clostridia bacterium, assembly GCA_964441745.1. GTDB lineage: Bacteria > CAYTYR01 > UBA6262 > UBA6262 > UBA6262 > UBA6262. The sequence continues at coordinate 22,477 of CAYTYR010000016.1, read as the reverse complement.
ACTATCTTAGCGGGAGCGGCGATGAAAATTAGCCGCATACTTTTAATTGCTCCGCCTGCCTATACCTTCAAGTCGGGAAGGGATATAACCCCGTTGCCGCCAATGGGTTTAGGATACCTGGCTTCCGTGGCCAGAGGTATGGGAATAGAAGTCAGGATTCTAGATTGTCTAATGCGTGGTTGGAATCACGAAGAAGAACTGAATGATAGGTTGGTCAGGGTAGGCCTGGCCGATGCTGATATAGAAAAATATTTAGTTGACTTCAATCCAGACCTGGTCGGGATCAACTGCCAGTTCAGCCGGCAATATAAGATCCATCATAACCTGTTTTCTCTGATTAAAAGAGTTAAACCGGACTGTATTACCGTGGCCGGTGGTGCACATGTATCTGTTTGCCCGGAAGAAGTTCTTAACGATCTTGCCTGTGATTTTATTTTACTAGGCGAAGCAGAAGAATCCTTTAAAGACCTAATATTAAAACTGCAGCAGGGTGTCGATATATCAACCGTTGATGGATTAGGATGGAAAAAGAATGGAAAAATAAACATAAATGAAAAGAAACACTGGGTAACAGACTTGGATTTAATACCGTTTCCGGCATATGATATTATGGAAATTGACAGGTATTTTGGACTTACTCCTTCACATGGTTATCGGCATAAAGAAAGGTTTTGTCCAATAATAACTTCACGCGGATGTCCTGCCAAGTGCACATTTTGCAGTGCGCTCAGAGTCTGGGGTAATAAGTTCAGGTTCAGATCGGTTGATAATGTTATTGCTGAGATGAGGCTGCTCAAAGACAAGTATGGTATTGAAGAGCTTATGTTTGAGGATGATAATGTTACCGCTAATCCTACGCGGGCTATGGAACTATTTTTAAGGATGGAGAAGGAAAGTTTTAATTTTGTCTGGGATACACCTAACGGGGTTGGTGCTTGGTCAATGGATGTGAAAATGATAGACCAGATGAAACGATCGGGGTGTATTAAATTGAACTTTCCTGTGGAAAGCGGGTCCAAGCGCGTTTTGAGTGCGATTATAAGGAAACCCCTAGATTTGGATAAAGTTAAGATTCTGATCAACCATTGTCAAAAAATCAACCTTGATTATGGCATGTTCCTGGTCATTGGCCTACCTGGAGAAAAGTTAAGGGATATGTGGGCGTCTTTTCGCTTTGCCGCGGATTGCGGGGTTTATGTGCCTCATATATCAGTTGCCACGCCATATCCTGGTACAGAACTATTTAATACTTGTAAAGCGCAGGGATATTTTGCCCGGGAATTCACCCTGGACGATCTTTTTATCACTAGTTTTTCGATCAGGACTCCTGATTGGAATGAAGTAGATATCAGAAAAATGCTCCTGAAAGGAAGATTATATTTGAGATGGAGAAAAATTACGGCGCACCCATATTATAGTTTGAGATACTACTTTAACAAACTGATAAAACATCCATTTAGTTCGATAAAGAATCTCTTTAAAGTTTAAACTGCAAATTGATTAATTAAAACAGGAGAATATTATGCTGCCAGTATCTAGGCCTTCAATTGGTATAGAGGAACTGGATGAAGTTAAAAAAGTATTTGATACCGGGTGGTTGGGGTTGGGATCAACTGTTTTTGAGTTCGAAAACGGGCTTAAAAAATACTTAGGCGCCAAGAATGTTATAGCCGTAAATACGGGTACCACAGCCCTGCATATCGCGTTGGACGCCTTTGGCATAAAAGAAGGCGATGAAGTCATTGTCCCTTCATTCACGTTCTGCGCCAGCGTTCAGGTGATAACCGCTCTTAAAGCTATTCCCGTATTCTGCGAGATCAACCCCGATACTCTCAACCTGGACCTGGAGGACGTGAAGAAAAGGATCACCTCTAAGACCAAGGCCATTATACCTGTGCATTATTGCGGCCAGGCCTGTGATATGGATACGCTTTTAAAGATCGGCCGGGAGAAGGGTATCCGCATTATTGAAGACGCCGCCCACGCATTTGGCTCCTCATATAAAGGTAAGAAGTTGGGCAGTTTCGGGGATGCGACATGTTTCAGTTTTGATCCTATTAAGAACCTGACTTGCGGAGAGGGCGGCGCGGTGACTTTGCCTGACGACGCTATAGCCGAAATTATACGCACTAAAAGAATATTGGGCATTGACAAGGACACCTGGCATCGCTACCGGAATGAGCGGGCCTGGTTTTATGAGGTGACGACACAAGGTTACCGTTACCACATGAGCAATATCAATGCCGCTATTGGTGTGGCCCAGCTAAGAAAAGTTGAAAATTTTATTAAAATAAAGAAGGAAATTGTGCGAAAATATAATGAGGCCTTCAATAAACTTAACGGCTTAAAAATCCTGTCGTGGGATTTGAAGGGAACAGCGCCATTCACTTATATAGTCAGGGTCCTGGACGGGCATCGGGAGGAACTGATAGAATTCCTGAAGGAAAAGGGCGTAAGTACCGGTATCCATTACATCCCTAACCACCTGCAGCCGTTCTTCAAACCGTTCGCTACTTCTCTGCCTGTGACCGAACGGGTGGGTGAGGAGATACTTACTCTCCCCCTGTACTGCGACATGACGGACGAACAGGTTGCTACGGTGGTTGATGCTGTTAAACATTACTTTAGCAGGTAATAATTTAATCATAAACAAAGTGGAGGATCTCCTATGGCTATTGTTACCCAAAAGCATCCTAAAATAGTGACTAAGAACAAGGAAGGAAAGCCCAGCGGTTGGTTGATCCCTATTTTTAATGTGCACGATGGTTTGATCAAAAAGGAGCAGTATCCTCACCAGGTATATCTTACCGTAATCGCTCCCGGGGAAGTCAAGGGACCTCACCTGCACCTGAAGCGCTGGGGATTATTCACTTGTATCAGGGGCAATGCCAAGATCGTAGTCTGCACTCCCAAGGGGTATGAGGAATATTTAACCGGTGAAGATAATGGGTTCGCTACAGTACAGGTGCCTGCCGGGATACCGGCTGCACTGCAAAATATCGGTGCGGGAGAAGCCTATATGCTTAATATGCCGGCACCAGCCTGGCGTGCCGATGACCAGGATGAGCACGATGTTTCCTTTGACGACTATAAATTTACCTGGCCTGAGGGGAAATAAACCATGCTGCCTGTGGTCAGTATTAACCTGTGCTGCTATAATTCCGAAAAATATCTTAGGGAAACCTTGGAAAGCATAGTCAGCCAGACTTATAAGGATTGGGAATTAGTAATAATTGATGATGGCTCAACAGACTCCACGGGGACCATTATAAAGGAATACCTTGGCCGGAAATTACCCATCATCTATCAATACCAGCAGAACCATGGTCTGGGGTATTCCCGGAATGAAGCCCTTAAACGGTCCTGCGGGAAATACATCGCTTTCATAGATCACGATGATATTTGGCTTCCTGCTAAGCTGGAACTGCAGGTGGCGGTTTTCAACAGCCAACCGGACACGGATTTTGTATATACGAATTATTACGTCACCCGTGATCGGCACCGGGCGGTAAAATACGGGAAGCATCAACCGGATGGGCTTGTTTTTGAAAAGTTTCTGCATGATTATCCTGTTCATGTTTCTACGGCGATGGTTCGCCGGGAAGCGATTGACAAGTTAGGCAGTCTCTTTAACCCGGAGCTGCACTTGACGGAAGAATATGACTTGTTCATGAGGATTCTTTATAGCGGTACAGCTGCTTATATAAGCCAACCTTTGGCTACATACCGTTATCATCAAGATATGACCAGCGTTACAAAAGAGGTTAGGCTTATTAAGGAAACCATAAGCGTAATCGATTCGTTTAAGCAATTGGACCGGGAATTTGAAAAGAAATATGGCGAACTTCTTAAAAAGATTGGTTATAGGAATAATATGGCGCTGGCCTTTAAGTTGGCAAAGGATGAATTGGCTAATGGTCATACCGGTAGGGCGCGTAAATTAATCGGGCCGTACAAATATTTCAGTCTAAAGTTATTCGTGTTCTTTATATTCACATGTTTCCCGGGAATCTTAGCCAGTCGGCTTTGGTCTATTTCTCTTAAAATAAAAAATGGGGTAAGCTTATAATATGAAGGTATTAATTATTGCCCGAACATATATTGTTAAGATTAACCAGAAAAAGATTGAAGAGTTAGCTTTATACCCTGATACAGAAATTAGAGTTATTGTGCCGAAAGTTTGGCAAGAGGCGGTACACCCGCTTCTAACCGCTGAAAAGCCATCCTCGGGGGACTTTTCATTCTTACCTCTGTCCACTATTTTTACAGGCAGGGGGGGGAGATATTTGTATCAGACGTTGGACTTGACAATGAGGGAGTTTAAGCCCGATATTATTCAGATCGAGGAAGACACCAGAGGATTAACTGTATTTCAGGCGGCATTTTACAAAAGGATTTGGGCGCCCAGGGCAAAATTTATTCCATTTACGTGGGCCAACATAGAAACGCCTCTGGCCCGGCCATTATATTGTTTTGAAAAGTTTACTCTCGCGCAAGCGGCGGCGGTCATCTGTGGTAATGCGGACGCGGCCAGGAACATTAAAGGGAAAGGTTTTAATCGTCCAGTCCATATTATCCCGCAGTTAGGTATTGATATGGACCATTTTCAATTCAAAGACGGCGCTAAGATTCGCCAGGACCTGAAATTAGATCAAGAAAGCTTTGTCATAGGCTTCGCCGGGCGTATGGTTCGGGAAAAAGGACCGGTATTATTGATTGAAGCGGCGGCGCGGCTTAAGGGCAATTGGACGCTTTTGATGATTGGTAACGGGCCGGAGCGGGAGGAAGTTTCTAAGAAGGCGGCGGCATTAGGCATCGTTGATCATATCAGGTTGATTGACCCGGTGCCACATTTTGAATTAGCAAGATATTATAATGCGATGGATGTGCTGGTTTCTTCCTCGATATCCACACCCTTATGGAAGGAGCAGTTTGGCTTGATTGTCGCTCAGGCCATGAGTTCGCGGTTGCCGGTCATAGGTTCAGATTGCGGCGAAACCCCGAACATTATAGGAAAAGCGGGGTTAATCTTCCCGGAGGGAGATATTGAAGCGTTAATGAGCCATTTGCAAAAACTTCAGAATGACCGGGGTTTGCGCATGAATCTTGGCAATCTTGGGGTGAAACGCATAAGTGATTATTACAGCTTTAATAAAATTGCCGGGCAGACCTATCAAATTTGGAAGGACCTGTATAATGGCAATTAAACGAGTTCTTATAACTGGCGGTACCGGTATACTAGGTAAAGCTCTTGCAGAGAATTGTCCAGCCGATACCCGGGTATTTGTTACATATTTAAGGGATTGCTGGGAAAATGTTTTGCCCTATCCTGCCAGAAAGCTCGATATTACCAATAAGAAAGAAACTTTCCAAGCAGTTATGGAATGGGCTAGGCCGGATGTAGTAATTCATGCGGCTGGTATAGGTAATGTTGATTTTGCGGAACATAATCATTCATTAGCTAGAAAAATTAATGTTGCCGGGACAAAAAACATAATAGCTGCCTGCCGGCGCAACAATAGTAGGTTGATCTATATATCCACAAATGCCGTTTTTGACGGTAAAAAACCGCCGTACGCGGAAGATTCTGAGCGTTTACCTGTTAATTATTATGGCCGTTTAAAAGTTGAAGCTGAGGATTTGGTTTCTAACAGTGGCCTGAAATATTCCATTGTTCGCGCTATCTTGATGTATGGCTGGCATTTTCAGAACAGCAGGTATAATCCGGTGACCAATTGGTTGCGCTTACTCTGCGAAGGAAAGACTATCAAGGTTGTTAATGACCGTTACTCTCAGCCGCTTTTTGCCGAAGATTGCGCCAAGGTAATATGGAAAATTGTAGATGCTGAAAGAACCGGCATTTATCACGTATCAGGGGCTGATCACGTGAGTCTTTATGAATTTGCGGTAAAAACGGCTGAGATATTCGGATTCAGTAAAAAACTTATTAAACCTGTGCCCAGCTCTTATTTTCCAGAAATAGCGCCGCGTCCCGTAGATACTTCATTTTCAACTAATAAAATTCGCCAGGAACTAAAGATGCACCCAAGTGGTATTGAATCAGGTTTGAAACGGATGAAAAAAAATGATCCCAGCAGGGTTATTAAGGGATTCAAAATATGCTAAAGAGTATTAGAAACTTCATAATTAAATATTTTACCAGGATTATTAATCGTCTACTGGGTGGTTTAGGAGTAAAACTGAAACTATCAGAAATACTCCGGATAGTCGCAGTGAAAGTTGCGCAATCGGAGATTAGCACTAAGAAAATGGCCATATTAGAAACTTTGGATGACCCAAGCCTACCCGAAGCCTTTGATCTTTCAATTTATAGGGAACTCAATAGGGATCTGGATCATTTGAACGATGAAGAACTTAGGGATCATTATGTTCAGACAGGGATGCGGGAAGGCAGGGCCTGCTCCCTGGTTAGGAACCGCAAGGACTTTATAGAGGTAATTAATAATTTTAAGGGGGCAAGATTGGAAATCGGCCCTTTTTGTTCACCTGTCTTAGGAAATAATACAGAAACTTATTATAGTGATTATTTTAGTACCACGGAACTACAATTGGAAGCTGTCAATCAAAAGCGAAATCCTAAGGATGTTCCTAAAATAGATTATCAGACAAAAGAAATATCCCTGGCCGCTGCCGTAGGAACGAAAAGATTTTCTGTGGTTGTTTCCTGTCATAATGTTGAACATTATCCGGATCTTATTACTCATCTTAAAGAGGTAAGTGCTATACTATCGGGCGGGGGGTATTATTTTTTAATAATCCCCGATAAAAGATATACGGCTGATTATTATCAGGAAAGCAGCCAGCTTGCCGGGGTTTTGGCGGCCTACGTTGAAAAAAGGAAAGTGCCCAATGTAGAAAATGTATTAAAAGGGCTCGAATTTGTGACTCACAATTATCCTCAAAGACATTGGCTTAATGATCACGGGGCTAATCCCCACAAAACCTTGTGTGGAAGGAACCTGTCAGTTTCTCTAGAGCGAATCGCGCAAAGTGTGCAAAAACATGAATACAATGATTTGCATTGCTGGACTTTTCAACCGCAATCGTTCAGCGAAATTGTAACCGGGTTATGTGAAATTGGGTTTATTGATCTGCGGGTAGCGCGGGTCTTCCCTACAGTCTTTGGCTCTAATGAATTCTACGCTGTTTTGCAGAAAACCAATTAGGGCGATATCTTAGCGAAAAAGGTGATTATAATTGATTAATTTTTCAGGACTATCGCGTTCTTCTTTAATAGGTTCATTATTAAGAAAATGTCTTTCCTGTATCCCTAGGGGAACCGTAATGCCTGTCTTGCAGGGACCCCTGAAGGGTATGCGTTGGATCGTCGGTTCTCAGACCCATGGCATGTGGTTAGGCTCGTATGAAGTCGAAAAACAGTTGGCTGTTAAGGCCCGTTTGCGGCCCGGTCTCGTTTTTTATGACGTTGGCGCTAATGTCGGTTACTATTCATTATTGGCTGCAAAATATGTAGATAATACAGGTGAGGTGATTGCTTTTGAGCCTTTTCCCAAGAATATTGAATATCTGTCTCATCATATTCTCTTGAATAGATTAACTAATATAAAAATAATCCCCAAGGCCTTGTCGGATCATTCAGGGAAAGATAAATTTTTCTGCGGTAATGAGGCTTCTTCCTGCCATATAAATCCCGAAGGCAATATAGAGGTAACGGTTAGTACCCTCGATGCAATTTTGAAAGAGGAATCAATAAGGCCGCCAGATATTATTAAAGTTGATATCGAAGGATCGGAGATTGATTTTTTAAAAGGAGCAGTTAATATATTGAAGATAAATAGTCCACTGATCTTTATGGCCGTACATTCCCCTCAACTATTCGTACTTCTCTTTAAAACCATTACTGAACTTAAATTGCCATATGTTATTAGAGATTTGAATGGCGAGATAATAAGCAAAGATAAATATGTAGATGAAGTCATGTTAACTCCCTTATAAAGAGGTTAGCGATAAAACCTGCTGCGGAAGGCTAAAAGTGGAAATTTATCTGGTAATAATATTATTTTTGATTTTTATCGGCCATTTTGACTTGCTGAATCTTAAACGAGAGCAAAAATGGGTTTTCTTGGCCATAATGTTCATTATCCTTGTTTTTCAAGATGGATTTAGATGGGAAACTGGCACAGACTGGGCTAACTATAAAATGTATTTTGATAACGCGGTCGGATTTGTGCGTCCTCCCGCAGAAATCGGTTATAAACTACTAAACGATCTTATCCATTTAGTATCAAGAAATTATTCCGTTTTTTTGATCGTCCATGCAATTATAATTTATTCATTATACTTAAAATCAATTTATGATTATACAGAATTTCCATTAATTACTTTATTGTGTTTTTATTGCACTTTTATTGGTTATATGGGCATGAATCGACAGCATATAGCTTTAGCTGTCTGCCTTTATTCTTTTCGTTATGTCATATCACGTCAATTCTGGAAATTTGTGTTTTTTGTAACTATAGCTTCGTCGTTCCACCTGGCTGCAGTCCCGTTTTTAATAATATACTTCCTGGATAGGCGTATATCAAGAGATGTCTATGTAACAATATTTATGGTAGCCGTAATGTTAAATCCTATTATAGTCGAAATATTTAGAACTACTTTAGCAGCCATTCCGAGTAAAATGTTGATCTTTGAAAGATTAAGAATAAGAATAGGGCCCCCTGGTGGTAAAATTGAAATACTTAATCCTATGATGAATGTTTTCTTCGGATTGGTTAAGCGATTAATTATATTTCTTGCAATCTACCTGAATGTAAACAAGCTTAAGGAAAAAGTCCCCTATATAGAATTAATGTTGAATATTTATTTCATATCCATAATAGTTTATATTATATTTAACAATACTGTTCAAACTTTCGTAGGAAGAGGAAACCTATTTTATGGGAGCATGTTTGAAATCTTTCTTTTGCCATACCTAATCTATTTGTTTTCGAAAAAGGATATGAGTCGGTTAATATTTTATGCTGTTATTGTTATTATTATGATCATGAATGCATTTCGTTCTATTCCCAATGACTTATTTAGTCCATATAAAGGGATTTTTGTTAATTCTGAGTATTATCGGAAGATGAGATAACTCAACTGTACTAAAAGGAGCAGTTTGGGGATGGCTAACATACTCGTTACAACAATGTCGTTTGATGCGGAGCGTGGCGGGGGTAGCGTACGGATTGCGTATGATTTAGCCATTGGGTTAGCACACCGAGGGCACAAAATTACAGTTGTTTGCGAGGATTTATATGAATGTGGCAAAGAAAATGTAAATATAAACGGAATAACGGTTCTTCGTTACCAATTAACGCATAGCTTAGGTACAACTTTTCTGAGGCATCAGGCTCATATAACAGCGGTTAAGAAGTTGCTAAATAAATATATTGTTAAAGCACCGGATGTGGTACATGGACACCATATACTGCAGTATAATGCCGCTCTAGATTTGTTCCAGAATAATTCACGGAGTTGTTATACAATTCATTCTCCAGCTGTAGAGGAGTTAAAAATTGCCTGGAGTGCTTATGGAATTAAGGGAAAAATCAAAACCTTGTTAGGATTACCAGTTGTGCGGCAGATAGAGAAGGATTCATTTCAAAGGTCTTCAGCTCTAACCGTTTTATCAGAATACACTTCTTCGCTTATAACTCAGCATTATGGGAACGCTATTGCTCAAAAAATTATAAAGATTCCCGGATGGGTAGATACTAAGCACTTTCATCCCTTAAGCAGTGATGAAACTAATGCTACTAGACAACAGTTAAAGTGGCCGCAAGGGAGACCGGTGATATTTGTGCTGCGTCGTTTGGAATCAAGGATGGGCTTAGATAATTTACTTAAGTCCTTAGCCTTGGTAAAAAGTCGGGGCTTTAGGCCTTTCACCGCTATAGGTGGCAGTGGTTCCATGCTCCGATATTTAGTCAAGCTTCGGGATTCATTGGGTTTGCAGGATGATGTCATGTTTATGGGATTTGTACCAGCCGCTCAGTTACCTCAGGCTTACGGATCTTGTGACGCTTCAGTAGTGCCTTCCGCCCAACTGGAATGTTTCGGCATTATCGCTTTAGAATCATTAGCTTGCGGAAAGTATACCTTGGTTACGCCTGTCGGTGCTCTCCCTGAAGTAATGCGCGATTTTCAACCTGGCTGGATTGCACGTGACGCAACAGTTGAGAGTATTGCAGATTTAATAATAACCTTTCTCGACAAAAAATTAATAATTAATTCTTATGATAGCATTAAATCTGTGTTGGAACAGAAATACTCTTATAATTCAGCCTTGTTGGCATATGAACGCTTTCTTATCGGAAACTAATGGATTGCGACTGAAAATATGCTAAATAAAAGTTAAACAAATTATTGATTACTGATATAATAAATGGCAGTGCAATGATCATTTCAGCTAAGTGGGCCAATAATGAATTATGTATATGATAATGTTATTTTTTCTCTGCAACGCGCGGGTGGGATATCCGTATACTGGTACGAACTTCTTAAGCGGATAAAAAGAGACGGACATTCAGTACGGGTGATTGAACACCCCCGGGCTGAATTAAATATTTTCCGAAAAAAACTTGATCTAGAGCTTGCTTCGATAATTAGGGAGAGGCCCCTGCCTTTATACTTATCGCGTTATCTTCCTTATCCGGTGGTCAGCAAGAAAGGCGTTATTTACCACTCCAGCTATTATCGGCGACCAATGGTAGCTGGTACTGTCAACATAGTTACCGTATATGATTTTGCCTACGAGCGGTTCCGTCACGGCGTTCCCCGCTTAGTACACTCTATGCAAAAGAAAGCGGCTGTAAAGGCAGCGAGCGGCATCATTTGTATTTCGGAAAGCACCAAGCGTGATTTATTGAAATATTATCCGGAAATTTCCCCGGATAAGGTTCGCGTCATATATCTGGGAGTTTCGGAATATTTTAAGCCGCTTGATCCGGCAGAAAAAAAGGTTTTAGATCCTGACTTCCCTGAGGCTCCCTATATTCTTTTTATCGGTAGCCGTAATTCTTATAAGAATTTTCGTCTCGCGGTAGAATCAGTAGCGGCACTACCAACCTACTGGTTGGTGAGCGTAGGTGGCGGAAAGCTTAGCTCTGAAGAAGCCGTATTAGTGAATAAATTAATTCCTGGACGGCACAGGCACTTGCCGCTGGTGGATAGTACACAGCTTAATCGGTTCTATAATTGCGCGCAGGCTTTGCTTTATCCGTCCAGTTATGAAGGATTCGGGATCCCTATAATAGAAGCGATGGCAGCAGGATGTCCGGTTATCGCCGTAAAGACATCATCTGTGCCTGAGGTCTGCAGTGAAGCTGGATTGCTGATTAAGGAAATTAGTCCGGAGATGTTTGTCGCTAATATTCGGCGGTTGGAGAATGCCGAATTTCGTGATCAAATAATAAAAAAAGGTTATGCGCAGTCCCGGCGGTTTTCCTGGGAGACTTGCTATCGGGAAACTATGTCATTTTATGAGCAGATCATGAACGAAAACATAGAGCGAGGCTGATCTATGCTGGTTTCTATCATTACCGTGACTTTAAACTCCCGTTCTACGATAGAAGAGGCTATACTAAGTATTTTAGGGCAAACCTACAAGAATATAGAGTATATTATTATTGATGGCGGATCGACGGATGGATCCCTGGAGGTCATAAATAAATATAAGGGTCGGATCGCCAAGGTTGTCTCTGAGCCGGATAAGGGTATTTATGAAGGGATGAATAAAGGGATTTCAGCGGCCTCTGGAGATATTGTCGGGTTTTTAAATGCCGATGATATGTTTTACGATAATACAGTAATTCAGAACATTGTCTCGGCCTTTACCAGCCTGGCGGTCGACAGCGTCCATGGCAATCTGGTGTATGTTAATCGTCAAGATACCTCGCGCGTGACGCGGTGCTGGAAATCCCGGGAATTTTGTGACGGGTTATTCGAAAAGAGCTGGACACCAGCGCATCCTACGTTTTATTGCAGGAGATCTTTATACCAGCAATTTGGTCTCTATAGGACTGATTTTAGAATTGCCGCGGATGTAGAGTTAATGTACCGTTTTTTGCAAAAAAATCACATTCGGAGCAAATACATTAATGCTAATATTGTGTGTATGAGAGATTCCGGCGTCAGTAATCGGGGTCTCAAAAGCACGATCATTATTACGCGGGAAATGAAAAGAGCCATAATTGAGAACGGCGGACGGTTTAATCTGATTAAATATCTATTTTTTAAATTATTAAAGATCAGTGAATTTGTCAAAGCTTATGAAAAAAGATAATCTCCCAAAAATTCTTATTACGGGTGCGGATGGATTTATTGGCCAGGCCCTAAGTCTGTCATTAGCCCAAGAAGGGTTTACGGTCCGCGGGCAGATATATGACAGTGGTAATCGTGTTTATAAGAAAAAAGCCGCTAAGGCTGATATAGAATTAATTGAATCCGGCGATTTAAGAGCTTTCACCCAATGGCCTAGTCTTTTTACCAACACAGAAGTAGTAATTCATTTAGCGGCAAAAGTTCATGATATGTCCAGGGACCAGCAGCGGAAATTAAACGAGTATCAGACTATCAATACAGATTTGACCGCGCAAGTGGCTCGGCAAGCTGTTAAATCCGGGGTCAAAAGGATGGTATTTGTCAGCACTATAAAAGTTAACGGCGAAAGCACCAGGGAGGGAAGCTCTTTTAAGGAAACAGATGTGCCTGGTCCGCTGGACGCTTATGCTCTTAGCAAATTTGAAGCTGAGAAGGTACTACGCAAAATCGGTCGGGAAACCGGCTTAGAAACAGTTATTTTGCGGCTGCCCTTAGTATACGGTCCGGGGGTGAAAGCTAATTTTTTGCGTTTAATTAAGTTAGTGGATAAAGGAATACCGCTGCCGCTTAAGAAACTGGAAAATAAACGCAGCTTGGTCTATATTGGAAATTTGGTTGACGCGTTGAGGCATTGTATGAGCGATGAACAAGCTGCGAACCAAACTTTTTTAGTTAGCGATGGGGCTGATCTATCCACGCCGGCATTAATGACCATGATCGCCCGGGCTTTGAATAAAAGGGCCAGGTTGATAGCCTTTCCGATAAGTATTATGAAGGGGTTAGCCAGAATTGTCGGCCAGGCACAGGAAATGGACCGATTAGCCGGTTCCCTGGCCGTGGACATCAGCAAGATCAAATCTACCCTGGGCTGGCAGCCGCCATTCAGTGTTGAATATGCAATAAAAGAAACTGTGAACTGGTACCAAAATATTCAGAGAGATAGAGGTTAGTATGGCTGGAATTACTATTACCAGAAAAAGGTTTATGCTTTTCATAGTAGATTTAATTCTTTTCCCGCTGGCTCTGTATCTGGCCTATATATTTAGATTTGATGGTAATATTCCCGCAGTATTTTTTGTTCAGTTCAAGCGAACCATAATAATATTCCTGTTAATAAGAATAGTGGTTAATGCCTTTTTTGGTCTCTATAAGGGTTTGTGGAGGTACCTCGGAATCCATGATTTTATTACCATATTCAAAGCCGTCAGCTTGGCTTCCGTCATTATTGTTGCGGTACTGACCTATCTGTCGAAATATAGCTTGGAGTATCAGGGTTTCATGGGAGTAAATCATCCCCGCAGTATTTATGTGATTGAGTGGCTTATTACGTTGCTTTTTGTGGGTGCGACCAGGTCATTCGTGCGCATTTACAGAGAAGTTCATATCAGAAAGTCAGTCGAACTCAAAGAGCTGCTGATCGTGGGGGCTGGTAATGCCGGGGAAATGCTCGTCCGGGATATCCAGCGCAATCCGCAAACCGGATATTTACCTATTGGGTTTGTGGATGATGATGAGGAGCTGATAGGCGAAAGAATACATAACGTTAAAATACTGGGCACAATCAAGGAAATTCCGGAAATCGTCAACCGGTATAGCGTTAAAGAGATATTGATCGCCGTACCATCCGCTGGCAGCAAAGAAATGCGAGAAATAGTTAAGTATTGCCAGGAAAGCAATTGTATATATAAAACTATGCCGGGCATTAATGATATTGCTGATGGCCGGGTTACCATTAAGCAGATCAGGAATGTGGAGATAGATGACCTGTTGGGCCGCGAAAGGATAGACTTGGACATACCTGCCATTTCTTCTTATCTAACCAATAAGGTTGTTATGATTACAGGCGCTGGAGGCTCTATTGGTTCAGAACTGGCCAAACAAGTAGCTAAGTTTAAACCTAAAACACTGATTATGATAGATAACAATGAAAATAGTATATACTTCATGGATCAAGAATTTAATATGGTTGACTTTCCGGTGCAGGCTATCGTTGAAGATATTACCAATGAAGATCAAATGAAAAATATTATGAAAAAATACAAGCCACAGGTAATCTTTCATGCGGCGGCTCATAAGCATGTGCATCTTATGGAAAGATTTCCAGAGAAAGCCATCAGGAATAATGTCCTGGGGACCCTGAATATGTGCAAGCTCTCGGTGGACGCGGCGGTGGAAAAATTCATCCTGATATCCACCGATAAAGCCGTTAATCCAACAAGTGTGATGGGCGCGACAAAACGTATTGCTGAGCTGATCATCCAGGGAATGAATAATCATGAAAAAACTAAATTTATGTGTGTTAGATTTGGTAATGTACTTGGCAGTAGTGGTAGTGTGATCCCTTTATTCAAACGGCAAATAGCGCGTGGCGGGCCGATCACAGTCACTGATCCTGAAGTAAAAAGGTATTTTATGACTATACCTGAGGCAGTGCAGCTGGTCATACAAGCCGGAGCTATCGGTGAACACGGCAATATTTTTGTCTTGGACATGGGTGAGCCCGTAAAGATAGCCGATTTAGCTAAAGAGCTTATCAGGCTTAGTGGCCTGAAGGTGGGGGAGGATATTGAAATTGTCTATACTAGCTTGCGTCCGGGTGAAAAGATGAATGAGGAATTGTTCAACCAAACTGAAGGCATCAATCTGACCAAGTACAAAAAAATATTTATGGCCCGGAATACCCAGGTTGATTTCCAGAAAATAAGCAAGGGTATCGCTTATTTAGAAGCCATTGCCAAGACAGAGAACCGGGAGAAACTTATTACCAAGATCAGGGAAATAGTATCAGAATACCAGGTTAATTGAGCAGATGATCAATTATAGCGTAATATTAATAAGCTTCCTATGTGCTGTTATTGCGGCCTGGGTCATAGCCAGACATGGGCAACACTATAAGCTGGTAGATTATCCATCTGCCCGGAGTTCTCATTCCCAACCGGTGCCAAAGGGCGGCGGTAGCGGCATAGTATTAGGATTCTTAATGTCTGCGCTGTTTATGGGTGTTAATATTTTATGGTGGCTGCCCGCAGTAATGATCGGCTTATTAGGGCTGGTTGCCGATCGAAAAGAACTCGCCCCATGGATTCGCCTATTTTTTCAGTTTGCCTTGACCCTGCTATTCCTGCTTAAGGAAACGACTTGGAACATGAACTTCGCCTTGATCGCGGTGTTAGTGTTGCTGTTATCGATTTATATAGTTGGTACTATAAATGTTTACAATTTTATGGACGGAATTAACGGTATAGCTGCGCTCACCGGCGCTATCAGCTTCTTTTTTATGGGTTGTTTCGCGATGACAAACGGTGCCAATATCAAATTGCCGTCCTTGTTATTTGCAGTGGTTGCCGCCTGTTTGGGATTTTTGCCTTTTAATTTTCCCCGCGGCAGGGTGTTTATGGGTGATGTTGGTAGTACTTTTCTGGGATTCACTTTCGCCGGGATGGTGGTCTATCTGTCTCACGATATAAGAGATTTTGTTGTACTTGCTTCTTTTTTGTTTCCATTTTACGCAGATGAACTGACCACTATGTTTATGCGCATAAAAGACCGGGAAAATTTAACCAAGGCGCATCGCCGGCATCTTTACCAGTTGTTAGCTAATGAAGGACGGTTAGCGCATTGGAAAGTGTCTGCGGGCTATGGTGCTTTGCAGATATTTATTGCCCTAGTAGCATTATTTTTGCAAAAGTATGGTCTGGTCGCTGTATTAATGATGTTGATGTTGATGTTTAGTGGGTTTACGGTTGTTTCAGTACAGGTTAGAAAGAGGTTAGATCCGGTCAAAACGGGGTATAGTCATTGAACATTGCCATTGATGCAAGGACCATAAGTAATAATAAAACCGGGATTGGTAATTATATAGAGAACCTATGTGAAAAATTACCAATAATAGATAAAAAAAACACCTATTTTTGCTATCAAGAAAAACTACGGTATAGTTTAAAAAAGATACCTGTCGTATCAATGATCAGTCGCTTGCTATTTTATTTGTATGATAATTTCATCTTCCCATTTAAAATTGTTTTAAAAAAGATAGACCTGTATCATAATCCTGCCTTTATACTACCCCTGCTTAATTTTAACTACAAAAAAATAATTACTGTCAATGATCTTGGCTTTTATGTTTTTGGCCATGATTTTGCCAAGGGTTGGCATGCCCGGCATATGAAAGTGATGTTGCCTTGGTCAATTAAACACGCTGATTGTATTATTGCTATCAGTGAGGCCACGAAAAAACAGATTATTGATATATTTAAAGCTCCTGCTGATAAGATCAAGGTGACGTATTTAGGAGTCTCCGAGAAGTTCAGGATAATACAAAATAAAGCTGAGATCCATTCTGTGCTTAAGCAGAATAATATTACTCAACCATATATATTTTTTGTCGGGACAATGGATCCCCGTAAAAATCTGGTCCGTCTGATACAGGCTTTTAAAGAGGTGAAAAAGACAAAAAATGGTCTCAAGCTGGTTATCGTTGGTAAAAGAGGGGAGCTATTTACCTCAGAGCTTAAGAACTTAATTGCTACCGGAGATATTATACTGCCGGGGTATGTAGGTGAAGAAGAACTGGTGTGTTTGTATAATGGCGCCAGTATTTTTGCGTTTCCTTCGCTCTATGAGGGTTTTGGTTTGCCGATACTGGAAGCTATGGCTTGCGGGACCCCGGTAATCACCTCTAATGTTTATTCTATGCCGGAAGCGGCAGGGGATGCTGCTCTACTGGTTGACCCAAAGAATGTAGCGGAAATAACCGATGCCATTATAAGATTATTAGATGACCAGGAACTAAGAAAGAAACTGATCGCCGCAGGTCTAACCCGGGCAAAGCAATTTACCTGGGAAAAAACAGCCCGGGAGACTTTAGCCATATATCAGCACGTTATGGACCGAAAAACATGAAAAATAGTTGGAAGGTAATCATATTTAGTTTCCTGTTAATGATCGCTGTTATTTATACAATGATCATGAGGTCATTTGAAACAGGCGTGCTGATACTGGGTACTATCCTGTTATTTGCTTATTTGCTTAAAAAGCCGGACCAGGGGATATTATGGGCTGTTTTTTTATCCGGCTTTGGCACCTTGTCCCTATACCAAATCGGGCCGGTTCATATCAAAGCATATCAGGTGGTATTGCTGGTATTAGTGGTTGTATTAGCCATATATTTCTTAAGAGATAAAATGAAATTACTTCTGCCGAAAGGATATGGACGTGTTTTGTGTTTTTTTATGTTGAGTCTGGTCTTATCTGTAATCAACTGTGCTTATCCGGCAGTATTCGTGAAACAGTCAGTATTATTGATTATGTATATATTACTTATGCTGGCGATCATTAATATTGTTAATAATGAACGGGTCCTGGAATCCTTAGTAAAAGTAATTATTGTGTCATCCTATATCGCCTGTATCTACAGTATCCTGGTCATTTTGAAAGTTATCCCAGGCAGTCTAACTAATTTTGCCTATCATTTTGCGCGGCCTACTTCGTTTTTCGCCGAACCAAATGAGTTTGGCTTGTTCCTGGTTTTTGCTTTTGGATTTGTGTGCGCTTTGCTTTTGTCCAGTAAGAAAATATCGTTGTGGATCATTTTGGCCTTGATCATCGCTAATGTTATCCCGAACATGAGCCGGGGTTCCTGGCTGGGTATGATCGTTAGCATCTTGGTCATATTATATTTTGCGCATACTAAAGGTATATATAAGGTAAATATTATTAAAGGGACTATTATTCTGGCGGCGGTTGCGGGGATAGTTATAGGTTCATTAAGTATGATGTCAAAGATCATTCCCACCAAATATCAATCAAATATTGAAAAAATAGTAAATGAAAGGGCCAGATCCCTTTTTAGCGCTTCAGACCCGACCAGGGATATCCGTTATCAAAGTAATCTGGCCGCTCTTGATGCTTTTTGGAAGCACCCTTTTGTCGGCCGTGGTTTAGGTAATGCTTTTGTCATATTAGAAAAAAAATATGATAACAAGGAAGCCGGTATTACAGACATACCTCCTATTATTACCGCTACTTCCTCTAATTTTATCAGTGATTTGGCCGTAGAAACAGGTTTGTTTGGCCTGGGCAGTTTTCTGGTGTTTGTTTTTATGGTTTTAAGACAGGGATTGCGGCGGATCAGGGAAGTAAAGAATCGGCAAACTTTGGTTATAATGATAGGGGCTTTTGCTTCTTTTGTCGGGATCATCGTTAATGGCTTGACTTATGCCATGCATATGCTGCCGTTTTTCTGGATTACGGCCGGCATCCTTTCAATACGGATTACTGAAGAGGATCAGGATGAAGTTATTTATTGATGCGCGCATGCTGGGCAATTCCGGTATCGGGCGCTACACTCAGAATATAATCGAAAAACTGGATCTGCTGGCGCCAGAAGCAGGTATCGAACCGACAGTTTTTCTGAACAGCGGGGATGAAAAGTATTTAGGACAGCTTAATAATACATCCATGATGCATCCGTTGAGCCGGACAAAAATATATGGTTTGAAAGAACAGGCCATGTTGTCCTATTATTTGTCTGCTTTAAAACCTGACCTGGTGCATTTCCCGAACTTTAATATATCTTTAAGTAAAAAGTACCCGTATGTTGTTACGATCCATGATTTGATCTATTTGAAATATCCCGGTGCCTGCCCGAATGTCCTGGCCAGGATCTATGCGGCATTTATGATCGGATTTGCCTGCCGGCAAGCCAGGCTGGTCATTACTGATTCTCTGTACAGTAAACAAGATATAATGACTACGATCCATGTGCCGGAATCAAAAATTAGAGTTATTTATCCGGCGGTGGATGCAAAATATCAGCCAGTCAAGGATGCTGCCGCGCGCCTAGCCAGGTATAACCTGCCGGGAAAATATATCTTGTACGTAGGCAATCATGAAAAACGGAAAAATATCCCGGCTCTGATCGCCGCTTTTAGCCTCAGCCAGGCGCAGCAGGGATATAAACTGGTGATTGCCGGCCGTAAAGACCCGCGCCGGACAGAAATTTATGAAACGATCAATGCCTTAAGCCTGGGAGAAAAAATAGTTTTCACTGATTATTTAATGGAAGAGGACCTTCCGGCGCTTTATACCCAGGCTGGTTTGCTGGCTTTCCCGTCGTCCTATGAAGGATTTGGCTTGCCGATCTTGGAAGCTATGGCTTGCGGCGCTCCGGTGGTCTGTTCCAACGCCACCTCTGTGCCTGAAGTTTCAGGAGACGCGGCACTGATAGTAGATCCGTTTGACAGCGCCGGATTTGCCAAGGTTATCGACCGGGTACTGGCAGATGAAGGCCTGCGCCGTGAAATGCGGGAAAAGGGATTCCAGCGGGTTAAAATGTTTACCTGGGATAACGCGATCCGGGAACATATCAAAGTTTATAAAGAAGCGCTCTCATGATGGAAACAAAACTTCAAAAACTGGTGTTTA
This sequence comes from uncultured Clostridia bacterium, assembly GCA_964441745.1. Lineage (GTDB taxonomy): Bacteria > CAYTYR01 > UBA6262 > UBA6262 > UBA6262 > UBA6262. Next base: position 2,704 of record CAYTYR010000016.1, on the reverse strand, counting down.
CCGGCCTGTGCCTGTTATTGTTTCTGGCTCCCTGGCAGATTTATTTTCCGGTCAGCCCAAAGATCACTTTATCCGTAGTTCAGGTAGTAGCGATCATTGTCTCATGCACCTGGTTATTTACCGAGGTTATTTATGGCCGCCGCAGGAAGGTTGCTGAACAGCAGTTTTGGCCGGCGGTACTGATTCTGGCTATGATCCTGTCCCTGACCGTGGCCGGGGATTACCGGGTCGCTTTTAAGTATTTAATTAAATGGTCTGTACCGGTCATGTTATTTTTTGTCGCTTCCAATACGGTTAAAAATGTAACGCAGGCCAGGATTCTGGTAAAATCCGCAGTTTGGTCGGCGCTTTTATTGGTCTCGCTTGGCCTGCTGGAATTTTTTGCCGGTTTTGAGCGCATTTTTAATTTTGTCAACGCTCATAAGAGTTTGGTGGGGGTCTTTACCGGTCCGGGGGCGCTGCAAGCAGCTCTCAGCGATAATATGTTCTCTAATAAAATGAACTGGTTTTATTGGATGCCGGATATCTGGCAGTACTGGGTGCGGCCTTTTGGTGCATGTATCGCTGTTTCCGCTTTTACTTTAAGTTCCGGATTGGCGCTGGTTTTTGTGCCGGTACTTTATCGCGATAACCGCAATGAGAAGATCAAGAGCTTATATCTGTTGTCCATATTCATATTTTTTGTAACTATAGCGCTGACTTTTGCGCGCAGCGCCTGGCTGAGTTTGATCGCTGTGACGATAACCTATTTTACTCTTGTTAATAAAAGAAAACAGGCAGTTTATCTTATACTGGTCGTCCTGCTAACGCTTATTCTGGCGGGTACGGTGTTTGGCAACTTTAGCCGGGTTTTTAACAACCGCATCGTTTCCCTGGTACACGAATCATCAGCGCAATCAAGGATAGTCATCTGGAAACAAGCTTTAAGGATCATTGTTAACCGGCCCATAACCGGGGTAGGGTTGGCAAACTATGACTATGGATTAGAAGCTTTTAACCGGCCTCCATACATACCCGTGCCGGCGCATAATAATTACTTGCAGGTCTGGGCGGAGATCGGGATATTAGGGTTGGCGGCTTTACTGATGGTCATACTGCAAGGATTGCGGATTTCATACAAAACTTACCAGAGCCGGGATGCCGGGATCAGTACCCTGGGATTATGTTTTATTTTGATGTGGGCCTGGTTCAGTATCCAGGGTATTTTTGATACTAATATTTTTGATGATAAAGTGTCAATATTATTCTGGATATTGGCAGGGTTGAATGTGGCAGTCTATAGAATTACAAAAACTAAGGTTGAGGTCAAGGTTTAGGAATCTGTGTGGAGTCTAACTTAATGAAAATTGCGATCGTTCATGATTATCTTAACCAATATGGCGGGGCGGAAAGAGTCGTCGAAGTATTGCACGAACTTTTTCCAGAGGCTCCGATATATACCTCAGTGTATTTACCGGCGGAAATGCCTGAATCCTTTAAGAAAATGGATATACGGACTTCATTTATGCAGCGCTTCCCCTGGATGAAAAAACATTTTAAAAAGTATTTGCTGTTTTTTCCCAAAGCCATAGAAAGTTTTAATTTTGACGGTTACGACTTAATCCTTTCTTCTTCCAGCGGCTGGGCCAAGGCGGCCAAGCATGATGCCAGTTGCCTGCATATCTGCTATTGCTATACTCCCATGCGCTGGGTTTGGAGCTACCAGCGGTATATAGAAAGGGAGAACATACCGAAAATATCGGAAATTGTCCTCAAAATTTGTATTAAACGCCTGAGGAAATGGGATCTGCGGACCAACAGCCGGGTAGACCGGTTTATCGCCATCTCTAAGCTGATCCAGGACCGGATCAAAAAAAGCTATAACCGGGATTCGGTGGTTATTTATCCACCAGTTGAAACCAGTCGTTTCAGTATCGCTAAACAATTAGGCGATTATTATCTGCTGGTATCCAGGCTTAATACCTATAAAAGAGTTGATATAGTGATCCAGGCTTTTAACCAATTAGGTTTGCCATTGGTGGTGATCGGTGAAGGCCCTGACAAAACGCATCTGGAAAAGATCGCCAATCCTAATATCAAATTCCTGGGGCGGGTTTCTGATCCTGTCGTTAATGAACATTGCGCGCAATGCCAGGCTTTTATCTTCCCCGGTGAAGAAGATTTTGGCATTGCCCCGGTGGAAGCTATGGCTGGCGGCCGGCCGGTAGTGGCCTATGCCGCCGGGGGAGCTCTGGAAACTGTGGTTGAAGGAGTAACCGGGGTATTTTTTAAAGAGCAAACACCGGCGGCGATTGTGGAAGCAGTGAAAAAAATGCAAAATATAGCTTTTAACAGTCAACTGATCAGGAAACAGGCCCAAAAATTTGATAAAGAAATATTCAAACAACAGCTGAAAGAGTATATTGAGAAAGAATATGCCCAATTCAAAAATAAATAAGGGTAGAATTACCCTGGTAATCAGCTATATAGCTTTAATTTATTTAACCTTACCGGTCATGCGACCGGTTTTGAATTTTTTAAAGGACATTTTAGGATCAAGATTTAGCCTCTTGACTGATATTATGCTCATTGCGGTGATGGCCGGTCTGGCATATAAAAAGTGCCATCAGATTCTTTAACAAATTCGGATGGAAGTTTTAGTATTAGCCTTCACAGCTGTCCGGTAAAACTTTAGGAGTAGGCAAAGTTCATAGTTAACTGCTGA
>CAYTYR010000015.1:0-58409 GCA_964441745.1 uncultured Clostridia bacterium | reverse complement strand
AAAAGTGACCTGGTCAATTATCGCGTTACCTCTCCTGGAAAAGTGGCAGTGGTCCAGAGTGGCCTGGAAATAGAAAAATACCAATGCCCGCAGGAAGGGATCAGTAAGCTGAAAGAAGAATGGCACCTGCCGGTCTCGTCCCAGGTAATAGGACTGGTGGGCAGGTTAGAACCGGTCAAGGGTCCTTTGTTATTGGTGGAAGCAGCTAAGATAGTGGCTGCTGCCTGCCCGGAGGTAAAGTTTCTTGTTATTGGCGAAGGATCCCTGCGGCATAAAATGGAAGAACAGTGCCGTGCCGCGAACTTAACCGGCAATTTTGTTTTTGCCGGTTGGCGGGAACATGTCGAACAGTTGCTGGGGGTACTGGATATCCTGGTGTTGCCTTCATTGAATGAAGCAGTGGGGAGAATAATCCTCGAAGCTGCTGCTTATGGCGTGCCGGTAGTGGCGACCAGGGTCGGAGGAGTGCCGGAAATAGTCAGGGACGGAGAAACTGGGTTGCTGGTCCCGTCGCAGGATGCCGGCAGTATGGCCAGGGCCTTGATCGAATTGTTAACGAACCGTGAAAAACGGGACCGCCTGGGCCGGGCAGCCAGGGAAAAAGTAACAGCCAGCTTTACCGCCAGGGAAATGGTACGCAGCATTAATAATTTATATCTGGAGTTGGTGCGCCATGAAAGTAAATAAAATATGCTTGCTGGTTTTATTAGCCGGGCTTTACGCCAGTCTTGGCGCCGGCGCTGAATACCAGCAGGTTCCGGTAGCGATACAGATCAGCTCTAGTATCAGTGACGGTGACCTGGCCCTGGAGGAGATCGTCCGTATCGCGCGCAATAACGGGTTCCAGGCGGTGATCATGACTGACCGCGATCATTTGCAATGGGAATACGGTTTATGGCCTTTCCGTAATTTGGTCAAGACCAGACAGAGTCTGGCTTCCCTGGCTACCTATGGCGCCGGAAAGTACCTGGAGAAAATAGCTGCTTTACAACAACAGTATAGTGATATAATAATAATCCCGGGGACGGAAGTGGCTCCTTTTTACTATTGGGAAGGCAGTCCCCAGACTTACAATTTTAAGCTTAAAAACTGGCATAAACATATCTTAGTTGTAGGTTTGAATAAGGCTAATGACTATGAAAACCTGCCGGCGGTAGTGAATAAAAGAAGTTTACGCCTTCCTTGGGGGAAAGAGGATCTTGTTTTATTTTGGCCTTTCTTGTTATTGGTATTAGGAGTGATCTGTGTCAGGAAAAGAAAGTACAACTATCGTGATGATCGAGGACATGCCTTAGGCCCATATTCATCTTTTTGGCGCGCCTTAGGCTTTACCCTGATATTCTTCAGCGTACTGGGGGTAGTCAATAACTATCCCTACCGCCGTCTGAAATTTGACCAGTATCATGGCGACCAGGGTATCCAACCATATCAATTTCTTATTGATTATGCTAATCGTCAGGGGGCGCTGACCTATTGGGCTCATCCGGAAGCGGCTAATATCAGTAAGAGGGGCGATATCAAGATTGAGACTGATTATTATGCTGATGATTTATTACGGACGCAACGGTATACAGGGTTCGCTGTTTTTTATGACGGATTCAATAAAGTAGGCAGGATCGGCGGGTTGTGGGATACGATCTTAAAGGAATACTGCGCCGGGCAAAGGAATACCCCGGTCTGGGCGATCGCCGCCGTGGCTTATGACCAGGGAGGAAATTTGGACAGCCGTTTGCAGAGCCTGGAGACAGTAGCCTTAGTACCGAATCTTAACCAGGCAGCTATCCTGCAAGCTTTGAAAAGCGGGCGTACATATGTCATTCATGGTGACCGGAAATTAAGGTTACAGGAGTTTAGCATCAGGGATACCAGGACTCAGTCTTCGGCCGTGGCCGGCGAGCAGGTCAAAGTGCAGGGATTACCACGATTGACGATAGCTGGAAGCGGGAGCTCCGGACCGGTTAAAATACAATTGATCAGAAATGGTATTAATATTAAAACATTTGAAGTGCAGGCCCCTTTTATGATAAACTATATTGATCAAATTAATAAGACCGGGGGAAAAATGTATTATCGTCTAGAGATCAGTAATGATAAAGCGGTTCTGGTCACTAACCCGATATTTGTTTGTTTTAGCGAGTAAAAATTGAAAAATACCATGACCCTATCAGTACATCAGCCTCAATATCTGCCCTGGCTTGGTTTTTTCGACAAGATCCGGCAGAGTGACTGTTTTGTCTACCTGGACCAGGTGCAATATAAAGCACGGGAATACCAGAACCGCAATCAGATCCGCACCAAAGAAGGGTGTCTGTGGCTGACGGTCCCGGTCAAAAGTACCGGGTTGGGCCGCCAGCGCATCAGTGACGTGGAAGTGGATAACAGCAGTGATTGGGCCAAGAAGCACCTGGCTAGTTTAGAGAAATGCTATAACCGGGCTCCTTTTTTTAAAGAGCACCGCCAATTTTTAGAAGAGATTTATACTACTCACTGGAAAAAACTGGCGGACCTGAATATAAAGCTGACCTGGTACCTGCTGGAGCAGTTTAAGATCACTACTCCGGTCAAACTCGAATCAAACATCGGCACAACGTCCTTGAGCACCGAACGGATCATCGAACTATGCCTGGCCCTGAAAGCTGATACATACCTGTCAGGTACAGGCGGCAAAGATTACCTGGAAGAGGAAAAGTTCAGGCAGGCTGGTATAAAACTGGAATATCAGCGGTTTACACATCCCCGGTACCAGCAGGTCTATGCGGCGAAGCCAGACGAGTTTATGCCTAATATGGCCGCCATTGATCTTTTATTTAATGAAGGCGAAAACAGCCGGCAGATTCTAAAAAGTGAGAATAGCGATGTATAATGAATACTGGAAATTAACGGAAAAACCTTTTGAAAATACTCCTGACCCGCGGTTTATTTATTATTCACCCCAGCACGAAGAAAGTCTTTCCCGTCTTCTTTATGTAGTCAGGGAAGGCAAGGGTGCAGGTTTGCTCTCCGGAGTTTTTGGCTGTGGCAAAACACTGATCGGCCGGACCTTGTTCCGTGAATTGAGTAATGATATTTACCGGACGGCGTTTATTTCCAACCCGTATTTAAATTATGAAGAACTTTTAATGTATATTGTCTATAACCTGGGTGGCAAGGACCTGCCCCAGAAAAAATCAGATGTCTTAGTCAATGTTATCCTGGAAAGGCTGGGAGAAATTTTAGAGAATAACATGCGGGATGGCAAAAAAACCGTGGTGTTGATCGATGAAGCTCATGTGATCCAGGACCGCCAAGTATGGGAAGAATTAAGGCTGATCCTGAATTTCCAGGCAGAGAACAAATTCTTACTGACCCTGCTGATCCTGGGCCAGCCGGAATTGAAGGAACTAATCGACAGCAACAAGCAATTTTCCCAGCGGATCGCGGTTAAATGCCATTTGGAGAACCTGAATGAAGAAGAAACAAAAAAATATATTTTACATCGACTGTCCGTGTCCAACCGGCAGGAGCCGGCTTTTACCGATGAAGCGTATAAGCTGATCTATGAAAGGTCCGGCGGTATCCCCCGGCGGATAAATAATATCTGCGACCTGTCGCTGTTTTCCGGATTTGGCAAAGAAGTGCCGGTCATCGGCGAAGATATAATCCGGGATGTAGCTAAGGACCTGGAAGGCTAAATCAGACATCCTAATAAATCTTCGGATGTCTTGATTACGCAGATTTCGGATAGAGATTACACAGATTAAAGACAAAATCATTTTGCCAAAGAGGTAGCAGAGATGAATATTTTAGCAATTGGCGCGCATCCGGATGATATTGAGATCGGCTGCGGCGGGAGTCTGATAAAATATGCTCAGGCCGGGCATAATATATACTTATTAGTGTTGACTACGGGAGAGGTTGGCGGGAGCCCGGATGTGCGGCAAAAAGAGCAGGAAGCTGCCGCCAAATTTATCGGGGCTAAAGATCTTTTTTGGGGCGGATTTGAAGACACCCAATTGGTAGATAATCTTTCCCTGATCCTGAAAATAGAAGGGGTGGTTAGAAAAGTTGCCCCGGATATAGTATTTTTGAACAATAACAGCGATGTCCACCAGGATCACCGGGCTGTAGCCCAGGCTGGTATATCGGCTACCCGGTATATTAAGGAAGTATTGTTTTATGAAGTGCCGACTACGCAGGATTTTGATCCGGATATTTTTATAGATATCGGGGATGTCCTGGAGAAAAAAGCAGAGTTACTAAAAACCCATATTTCCCAGACTCATAAAACCCGGGTAGAAAACCTAAATATAGTGGAGATCGCCCAATCCTGCGCCAATTTCCGCGGTTTTCAAGGAAGGGTTAAATATGCCGAAGGGTTTAAGGCCCTGCGGGTATTGCGGGAGATAAAATAGACTATGAGAATCCCCTTATTATTTTGTATTATTGCCCTGCTGGTAGCAGTTATTACTCCCATCATCCGCAAGCTCGCTGTGCAATTGGGTATAGTAGATTTACCTGGCGGCCGAAAACTACACGATCAGGCCACACCTCTTTTAGGGGGCCTGGCTATCTACATCGGAGTATTGGCCGGGATCTTGATCAGGTTTAATTCCCTGACCATGTACCTGCCGATCTTTGTCAGCGCTAGTTTGATTTTAGTAGTCGGCGTTGTTGATGATGTCAAAGGGTTAAGTGCCCAGGTCCGCATGTTCTGCCAACTACTAGCGGCACTCGTTGTTATATATTATGGGTTCCGGGTCAGTTTTGTGCCTTTTGGATTTTGGAAAGATCCGATAGAAGTATTAATTACCTTGGTCTGGATAATTGGAGTGACCAATGCTTTTAATTATTTAGATGGCTTAAATGGTTTAGCCGCTGGTTCTGCGGTAATTAACCTTTTTTGCCTCTGGAGCATCCTGAACAGTACCAAACAATATGCTTTGGAGCTAATGGTTATTACCTTAATGGCTGCTTGTATCGGGTTCCTGCCTTATAATAATTATAAGCGGGCCAAAATATTCCTGGGGGATGCCGGTAGTACTTTCCTGGGATTTATGCTGGCTTGTTTTACCCTGGCTGGGGATTGGGCCTCCAACAATGTGGTCAAATTATCTATCCCGATCCTGATCCTGGGAGTGCCGATCTTCGATATGATCTTTACGACTATAATGAGGATCAAAGAAGAAAAAGTAGCCACCATTATCGAGTGGTTAAAGTATGGCGGCAAAGATCATTTCCATCATTATCTGGTGGACCTGGGATTACGCCGTTCAGGCGCAGTGATGTTTATTTATTTTATGACTTTTTCCCTGGGGATCAGCGCTATTATGGTCAGCAATGATTCTGCCCTGGAAGCGGGATTGGCCCTGTCGCAAGCGAGCATTATTTTTGGCGTGATCGCGGTCCTGATCGTGGTAGGGAAACGCCGGCGCAGCGGTTGGAAAAACGGTTAATTATGAGAAAGTTCATCAGGCATCCTTCAGATATTCCGATAGAGATACATCACTTGGCCCTGGTTTCCCCGCGCGAGCAGAAGCTGAATAATATCAGCGCCGGCGGCCTCTCCCTGCAGGCTGACCATTTTGTAGAAAAGGGGACCTTGATCGATATCAAGATACCGGTCAGCCGGCCTCCTTTTGAGACTAAAGCCCTGGTCGTGTGGTGTAAAAAAAAGGGTGAGCAGTTTGATATCGGAGTCGCTTTTAATGAAGAAAAAGAAGCCTTCCGTACCAGAATGGTGGAACAGGTTTGCCATATCCAACATTACAAGAAGGAAATAGCTGAGCGCGAGGGACGCATACTGGATGGCCGGGAAGCAGCTGAGGAATGGATCGCTAAATATGCTAAGGATTTCCCAGGCAGTGATGATAAGAAGTAGGAAAATTTATTTAAAACGGTTATGCCGCTTGCGGCGTAGCCGTTTTTTTATCGGGTAGGAAAATGGCAGGTAAAGTTATTGTTGCTTTTGATCTGGGAACGACTGGAAACCGGGTGATGGCTTTTACGCGGGAGGGTACGGTTGCGGCTAAATTCTACTATGAATTCCCGCAAATCTTTCCACAGGCTGGCTGGGTAGAACATGATCCTCAGGCTATTCTCCAGACTGCTTTGCAGGCCTGGCAGGAGGTAGTCGCCGTTGTCGGGATAAATAATATTGAGAGTATCGGCATTACTAACCAGCGGGAAACTTCTATCCTCTGGGACAAGAACACCGGCCAACCGGTTTATAATGCTATTGTCTGGCAGGACCGGCGGACAGAAAAAATGTGCCGGCAGCTATCCGCGCATCAAGACCTGATTAAGCAAAAAACCGGTTTATTTCTGGACCCTTATTTTTCCGCTACTAAAATTGCCTGGTTGATTGAGCAAATACCCGGAGTTAAAGAAAAAATCAATAGCGGCGAGATAATCTTTGGCACTCCTGATACATGGCTCCTGTGGAACCTGACCGGGGGCAAAGTCCATGCTACTGATCCCAGCAATGCTTCCCGGACCATGCTTTTTGATATTAACCAGCTGTGTTTTGACCAGGAATTATTGAAGATATTTGCTATACCGGCAGCAATATTGCCGGAGGTAAAGGATTCTGATGCTATTTTCGGGTTATTGGATAAAAAGTTTAGCGGACGGGAGATCCCCATCACCGGGATTTTAGGCGACCAGCAAGCGGCTCTGTTAGCCCAATGCGGCTGGGATCAGGACCTGGCTAAGGTTACATATGGCACGGGAATTTTTGCTATGGCTAATACTTTAAAAGAACTCTGCCGCTCAGAACGACTAGTGACTACCGTAGCCTGGAAAATAGGCGGAGAAGTAAATTACGCTTTGGAAGGCAGTGTTTTTGTAGGCGGGGCGGCGTTGCAGTGGCTGCGGGATGGACTAAAGATCATTGACCAGGCTAGCGATAGCGAACAAATAGCTGTTTCGCTTAAGAATAATGAGGGGATATATTTTGTGCCGGCCTTACAAGGTTTGGGTGCGCCGTATTGGGATCCGCAGGCCCGCGGGATGATTATTGGTTTGACCAGAAAAACAACCAGGGCTAATATTGCCCGGGCAGCTTTGGAAGCTATGGCTTACCAGGTACGGGAAGTGGTAGATGAAATGCAGCAGAGCAGAAAACAACCACTGACCGTTTTAAGGGTGGATGGAGGAGCCGCAGCCAATAATTTTCTCTTACAGTTCCAGGCAGATATTGCCAGGATCGCTATCGAGCGGACCACAATGAATGAAACTACCGCACTGGGCGCCGCAGGGGTGAGTGGCCTCAGCGCGAAATTCTGGAGCAAGGAAGAGTTTAATAAAATTGTCAGCCAGGACCGGGTGTTTAAACCACAGTTGGAAGAAAAACTCGCGGCTGAGTATTATCTAAAATGGCAGGAAGCAGTCCGGCGCAGCCTGCACTGGGCAAGATAAAGGAGATTATGGTGCAACTAAATAAGATGGTCGCCTACCAAAAAGGGGCGGTGGTCAGCCGCACCGTAGTTAAAAAAGACACCGGGACCGTGACCCTTTTTTCATTCGATCAGGGGCAAGGTTTAAGCGAGCATACCGCGCCGTTCGAGGCCCTGGTTTATCTGGTTGACGGGGAAGCGGAAATAACTATCGCGGGCAAACCGCAACGAGCAGTCAAGGGAGACTTGGTCAGACTGCCGGCTGGCCGTCCGCATGCCTTAAAAGCGGTCAAGAAGTTTAAAATGATGCTGATCATGGTAAAGAAATAAGCTCTAAATTCGAAGCACGAAATCCTCAACAAATACTAATTTCAAATGCTCAAAACTAACCTGTTCCGATGTTTAGGAAATTTGGATTTAGTGCTTGGAATTTGTTTAGTGTTTAGATATTAGAATTTAGAATTTATTTAAACTTAGTATTTAGGGAGCAATAGCTGTGACTTCTAGGAAATTTATGCATCTGGCTATTCACGAAGCACGGAAAAATCTGAAGAATATGATAGGTGGGCCTTTTGGGGCCTGTATTGTCAAAAGGGGCCGGGTGATAGCAGTTACCCGGAACACTGTCCTCAACCGGGACTCTACATGCCATGCAGAGATAAATGCCATCAGGCTGGCAGCTAAAAAACTAAAAAATATTGACCTGAGTGGTTGTGAAATATACTCCACTACTGAACCTTGCCCGATGTGCTTTGCCGCTATCCACTGGGCGAAGATCGCGAAAATTTATTATGGCACGACTATTCATGATGTACAAAAGAGAGGATTTAACGAATTGTGTATCAGCAATAGCGTACTGAAGAAAGTTGGCCGCAGTTCAGTGAAAATAGTCAAGAATTATGCCAGGAAAGAGTGCCTGGAGCTATTAATAGACTGGGACCAGTTGCCTAAAAAACGAATATACTAAATTCTCTTGCTTTCGTCTTAAGGGAAGAGTAAAATTTAATAAACATGACCTGAGGCAGGACCCTACTGATGAAATATGTTTTGACGACAGCATTGCTGTTATTTTTTTTAGCGCTTCCCTCTCCTGTGGCCGCCGGTGAAGATTCATTGCCGCGCTGGGGTGTGGGTTTGAATTATCCCGGCGCCGGGATCAAGTATTTATTTAATGACTGTCTAAGCCTGGAGTTACGTGGACAATTTGCTGACCATATAACCATTGGCGGATTACGGGGCAATTACTATTTTAATCCTGACAGTAATACGGTGCTGTTTATGGGCGTTGAGTCGGATTATGTCAATTTCAAAGGTGAGGAAAGCCAGGGCTATGGCTTTGCTGAAGAGCTGTATCTCGGCATTGAATTCTTTTTATTGAGCCGTTTTTCCCTGCAGGTTGATTTTGGCCCGGCTTTTATCATCTTAAAAGACAAAGAATCTTCACTCCGTGTTGATGGTATTGAATATGTTGTTAATTTTGGGCTTAATTGGTATTTTGGCAGCCAAAAAGAGCCCAGCCGCCGTAAAACCGGAAAAGCAAAGCAAAAGCAAGAAGTAGAAGAGGAAGAAGACGAAGAGGAATAAAGGCTGGATGAATGAAAAGACTATCTTTCATATTTTTACTTTTGGTCGGATCACAATTGAGATTTGGCCTGGTATGGGCCGGGGGAATAGGTTTCGGTATGACCGGAGCAGTACATAGCAAAATAAACGAACTGGATGAAAAAGTGCGCTCCCCAAAGGAAACAACTACTACCGCGAGGTCTCTTTTGTTAGGGAAATATGAGCCAGCGGACGGGAAAATACTCCTGATCATCGGCCAGGATGAAGCCGCACATGACCAGTATATAACAGATATCGGCGCTCCCGGAGGATTAATGTTTTATACTTCGGTCCAGAGAATGGAATTGATAAAAATACCTGGTGATAATCAAGGTGGTACGTTTGATTTTCCTCTGAGTTTCGCGGATTATCCGGATCTGGCTATCCAGATCGGCTTATATATGAAAAATGCGCTGGATGGTGTGGTGGTGGGGACTTATAACAGCAATATTGACAAACTTGGCGATTGGATAAAAGCCAGCCAGCGTCCGGTATTCTTGAGGATAGGTTATGAATTTGATTATCCTGATAATGATTATGACCCGGTAAAGTATATAACGGCTTTTCGCTTTATAGTGGACCGGTTACGAGCCCAAGGAGTGACTAATGCAGCCTATGTCTGGCATTCTTATGCTTCTGATAATTCAACTGCTGCCAGCGCTTGGTATCCGGGAGATAGTTATGTAGATTGGATCGGCATCTCTTTTTTTGCCACAGCTAACAGTGAACGCATGAATGACATTGCCGCTATAGCTGCCCAGCATAATAAGCCGCTGATGATCGCTGAAGCTGCCCCGTATGGCATCGGGACCTTATCCGGCCAATCTTCCTGGGATAATTGGTTTAAGCCATTCTTTGATTTTGTCTCGGCCAAGAAGGTAAAAGCCATCTCTTATATCAACTGGGACTGGGAAACGATACCAATGTTCCGGGGCGGAGGCTGGGGTAATTGCCGGATCCAGGATAATGCTGTGGTTAAAGCGCATTGGATCAGTGAAACCAGCCAGGGCAAGTATTTACAGTCCTCTACCACCTTGTATAGCGATCTAGGGTATTAAACAGGGGCCAAAATGCCAAGAAAAATAGTTTTCTTATTCTTATTAATGCTCTTCTTTAGTCCCATTCTGCAAGCCGTGGAAAACAAACCTGCCGTAATTACAACCTTGTTCCCGATTTACGATTTTGCGCGCCAGATCGGCCAGGATAAAATTTCCGTAACCCTGCTGCTGCCAGCCGGGGTAGAAGCGCACAGTTACGAGCCGTCTGCCGGCGATGTTGTTAAGGTAAACAAGGCAGACATATTTATCTATATCAGTAATTTGATGGAGCCGTGGGTAGAAAAATTTACCAGCGGGGTTGATAATAAAAAACTGGTAATACTGGCAGCCGGCGACGGTTTAGCTGACAGGGATCCGCACATCTGGCTGGATTTTAGCAAAGCCATGGCTATGGTTGACCGCATCCGCGATGCATTGATCGCCAGGGACCCGGCTAACCGGGATTTTTACCTGGTTAGCGCCAGGCAATACAATGAAAAGCTGGCATCCCTGGATACTGAATACCGGCAAACATTATCCGCCTGCCGGAACAAGGTGCTTATCTTTGGCGGGCATTTTGCTTTTGGTTACCTGGCGCAACGGTATCATTTGCTGTTTCTCTCCGCTTATAAGGGGTTCTCCCCTGATGCCGAGCCGACCCCCCGGAATCTCGCTGAACTGGTCGATAAGATCAGGCAATATCAAGTGAAATATATTTTTTACGAAGAACTGCTTTCTCCGCGGGTGGCCGAGATCCTGTCACAGGAGACCGGGGCGCAACTCCTCCAGCTCTCCGCTGCCCATAATTTATCCCGGGAAGAAATGGATAAAGGGGTAAGTTTTATCGACGTGATGAAGGCTAACTTAGCCAATCTAAGACAAGGATTATTATGCCAGTAATTTCTTTAGCCGTGGACCAGGTCAGTGTTAAATACCAGGCCAATGAAGTGTTGAGCGGGATCTCTTTCACTGCGCAGGCTGGTGATTATATCGGTATAGTCGGTCCTAATGGTTCCGGCAAAACCACCCTGGTCCGGACTATCCTGGGATTGGTCCCGCCAACCCAGGGGGAGATCAGTATTTTGGGCACCAGGCAAGCCCAGTTTAAAGAGTGGCAAAGGATAGGTTATTTACCGCAGAAACTAACCTCTTTCAATCCGCACTTCCCAGCTACCGTCAGGGAAGTAGTATCATTTGGCCTTTTAGCGGGGAAAAAATTCCCCAAGCAGATCTCCCGCACCGATGAAGTCGCGATCGATAAAGCGTTAGCCCTGCTCGAGATCAGGAACCTTAAGAATAAACTGATCAGTGAATTGTCAGGCGGGCAGCAGCAGCGCGCGATGGTGGCCAGGGCTATTGCCGGGGAACCGGAATTATTGATCCTGGATGAACCGACTACCGCTCTGGATCCGGAAACCAGGGAAAGATTTTACGCGGTGCTGAAAGAATTCAATGAAAAAAGAAAAGTGACTATTTTGCTGATCACGCATGATATAGGCACGATCGGGAAATACGCGGCAAAAATGCTGTACCTGGATAAAAAGATCATCTTTTACGGCAGCTTTGATAATTTTTGTTCCTCCCTGGACATCACCGAGTATTTCGGTGAATATGCCCAGCATCTGATCTGCCATCGGCATGATGGGCCGAAGAATGTTCAAAAGGGATAATTAAATCAGAAGGAAGTCGTTGGTTTTAGAGGTAGGTATGGAGGTGGGTCTGAAGGTTTTGGTTTAGAGACTAACACCTCTAGACTTCAGACCAAACTTACTTCCTAACCCAACACCCAAATTACTCTGGTCAAGGATTTCCAATGAACCTATTTCACTTCCTAAGTTACGGCTTTATGCAGCGGGCAGTCATTGCCGGTTCGTTTATCGCGGCCTTATGCGCTATTCTGGGGGTATTTTTAGTTTTGCGCCGCTTGTCCCTGATCGGTGATGGATTGTCGCATGTGACTTTTGGCGCTTTAGCGATAGGTTTATTTTTTAATGTCACTCCAGTGTATATAGCTTTGCCTCTGGTGGTTCTTAGTTCTTTAGGGATCATGAAGCTGACCGAAGCGCAGCACCTTTACGGTGATGCGGCGATCGGTATAGTTTCGGCCCTGGGCATTGCTATCGGGATACTGTTGGTGAGCATCACCAAAGGCTTTAATATTGACCTGTTCAGTTACCTGTTTGGTAATATCCTGGCTATCACCAAGGCTGAAGTATGGATGTCTATCAGCCTGGCGGCGATAGTTATTATACTGGTAGCTTTTTATTACTATGACTTGGTGGCAGTCACGTTTGATGAGGAATGCGCCCAGGCTGAAGGCATCAACACCAAAGCAGTCAATAAGATGCTGGTGGTTTTGACAGCCATCACCGTAGTCCTGGCCATGAAGGTAGTGGGCATTATGCTGGTCTCAGCCTTACTGATCTTGCCATCAGTTACCGCGCTGCAAATAGCCAAAGGCTTTAAGATGACTATGCTGCTGGCGGTGATAGTGGCGGTGGTTTCAGTCTGGACCGGTATTATGCTTTCGTTCTTCCTGGACTGGCCCAGCGGAGCCACCATTGTCCTGGTTGGCCTGGCCTTATTTGCCGGTTCTTTCCTTTATCGCAAAATAAGAAAGTAGAAGATTGAGAGGAAACGCAAGCAATGGATTACAGTGAAATAAAAAATATAACCGGACTTTCCCAAAAAGAAGCGCAATCCAGGTTAGAGGCAGAGGGTTATAACGAGTTACCTTCCAGCCGCCGGCGTAGTATTTGGCGTATTGCGTATGAAGTATTTAAAGAGCCAATGTTCCTCTTGTTAGTGGCCTGCGGCATAATCTATTGGTTGTTGGGGGACAAACAGGAAGCATTGATGCTGCTGGGTTTTGTTTTTGTGGTAATGGGTATTACCCTTTATCAGGAACGCAAGACTGAGCGGGCTTTAGAAGCATTGCGCGATATCTCCAGTCCCAGGGCCTTAGTCATCAGGGACGGTAAACAGTGGCGTCTCGCCGGCCGGGAAGTGGTCCGTGAAGATATTCTGGTCTTGGCCGAGGGCGACCGCATACCGGCTGATGCCATAATTCTCTGGTCCAGCGCGCTATCCGTAGATGAATCCTTATTAACCGGCGAATCAGTCCCGGTGCGTAAGACCGCGGAAAAAGGTGACGCGGAAATGTCCCGGCCCGGAGGTGAAGACACGCCTTTTGTTTATTCGGCGACACTGGTGGTGAGCGGACAGGGGATAGCCCGGGTCAAGGGTACAGGCCTGAATACCGAGATCGGTAAGATCGGCAAGTCCCTGCAAACCATGGAAGAAGAAGAAACAGCTCTCCAGAAGGAAACCGGCAAGTTAGTCAAGAACCTGGCGATTTTCGGAGTGGTTTTATGTCTCATAGTAATTGTTGCCTATGGCTTGACTACCGGCAGCTTCCTGCATGGTTTCCTGGCAGGTATTACCCTGGCCATGGCCATGCTGCCGGAAGAATTTCCGGTGGTCCTGACTATTTTCCTGGCCTTAGGAGCCTGGCGTATTTCCCAAAAAAATGTTTTGACCCGGCGGATCCCGGCTGTTGAAACTTTGGGAGCGGCGACGGTACTTTGTGTGGATAAGACCGGAACCCTGACCATGAATAAAATGACAGTCGGAAAAGTCTGCGCCCAAAACGAATATTTTGCCGTGGATCCTGAGTATCAAGGAAGACTGCCGGAAAAATTCCATGAGATCGTGGAATTTGCGATCCTGGCCAGCCAGCATGACCCTTTTGACCCCATGGAAAAAGCGATCAGGGAGCTGGGGACCAAAACCCTGGCTGATACGGAACATTTACATCACAATTGGGCGCTGGTCCAGGAATATCCCTTGTCGCAGGCATTACTGGCCATGTCCCATGTCTGGAAATCACCGGACGGTAAAGATTATATTATCGCGGCTAAAGGTTCGCCGGAAGCGATCATAGACCTGTGTCATATGAATAATAAAGAAGCGTCTGCATTGAGTGTCCAGATCAATACCCTGGCCCAGGAAGGGTTAAGGATCATTGGAGTGGCTAAATCCCATTTCCAAGAAGAGTCGCTTCCGGGGCAACAGCATGATTTTTCTTTTGAATTTGTCGGGCTGGTCGGCTTGATGGACCCGGTGCGCCCGACTGTCGCTGAATCCATCAAGGAATGTTACACCGCCGGTATTCGCGTGGTGATGATCACTGGTGATTATCCCGGCACAGCCATGAATATCGCCCGCCAGATCGGTTTACAGGATGCAGATAATTATATCACCGGACCGGAGCTGGAAAAATTAAGCTCCGCTGAATTACGTGAACGGACCAAGAAAACTAATATCTTTACCCGGATCATGCCGGAGCAAAAATTATTGCTGGTAAACGCGTTGAAAGCCAATGGCGAGATAGTGGCTATGACCGGTGACGGGGTCAATGACGCCCCGGCCCTTAAATCAGCCCATATCGGCATTGCCATGGGCGGCCGCGGGACTGACGTAGCCCGGGAAGCTGCCGGACTGGTGTTGCTGGATGATGATTTTTCTTCGATTGTGGCCGCGGTGCGGCTGGGCCGGAGAATATTTGATAATATTAAAAAAGCCATGGCCTATATTTTTGCCATCCATGTGCCGATCGCCGGGTTGTCCCTGATACCGGTACTACTGAAATGGCCGTTGGTCCTATTGCCGGTACATATTGTTTTCCTGGAATTGATCATCGATCCGGCATGTTCGATCGTCTTTGAAGCGGAAAAGGAAGAACCGCAGATCATGAACCGCCCGCCGCGGGATCCTAAACAACCGCTGTTTAACCGCCGTACTATCGGCATCAGTGTTCTGCAAGGCCTATCGGTTTTTGTAGTGGTTTTAGCAGTCTATGCCATTGCTTTATTCCGGGGGTTGGGAGAGATGGAAGCCAGGGCCCTGACCTTTACGACCTTGATCGTAGCCAATATAGCCCTGATCTTCACCAACCGTTCCTGGTCAAAACCTATACTTACCACTTTGCGCGCTCCTAATACAGCCTCCTGGCTGGTGTTAGCCGGGGCATCGCTGTTCCTGGCCTTGAGCCTGAATGTGCCATTCTTGAAAAGATTGTTCCATTTTTCGCAGCTGCACTTTATTGATTTTGTGATCTGCGCGGCGGCCGGGGGCTTTAGTATCCTGTGGTTCGAGATCTTGAAAATGGTTAACTATAAAAAGAAGATAATAGTCTAAGGAACTTGCATTTAACCAGACAATAAAGTATAATAAAAAAATAAATAGGGGAGGGTAAGAACGATGTGCGTCAGGCAAAAAGTGGTGGACAAGATCGAGAGTGTTCCTTTGGCCAAAGTTGAAAAACCAAAAAAAGTTTCCGGGTACTTCGGTTCCAATACTTTCAGTGTCCAGGAGATGCAGAAACGGATCGGCAAAAAGACTTTTATCTCTTTTAAGCGCTGGTTATCCGGCGGCAGTACCATTAGCGTGAAAGAGGCTGATGAAATAGCCGGAGCCATGAAAGATTGGGCCGTGGAAAAAGGAGCGATATATTACGCTCACTGGTTTCAGCCAATGACCGGCCTGACCGCGGAAAAGCATGACAGCTTCATTTCCCTGCAAGGCGCCGGCAAGGTCACGGAGAAATTTTCCGGATCCAAGCTGATCCTGGGAGAGCCAGATGCTTCCAGTTTCCCGTCTGGCGGGATCAGGAGCACCTTTGAAGCCCGCGGTTATACTGCCTGGGACCCGTCCAGCCCGGCTTTTATCAGCGAGACCCAACTAGGCAAAACATTATGTATCCCCAGTATTTTTGTCTCTTACCATGGTTATGCTTTAGATAAGAAACTGCCTCTCTTGCGTTCCGATGAAGCCCTCAGCAAAGCCGCGATCAAACTACTCAAATTATTCGACCGCCGGACCATTAACAAAGTCGTCTCTACCTGCGGCCCGGAGCAGGAATATTTCCTGATTGACCAAAACTATTACAAATTAAGGCAGGACCTGATGCTGACCGGACGCACTTTGATCGGCGCTTCTTCGCCGAAAGGCCAGCAGTTGGAGGACCAGTATTTCGGTTCGATCAAGGAACGCGTATTGAACTATATGGAAGAAGTTTCGGTGGAAGCCTATAAAATGGGGATCCCCGTTGCCACCCGTCATAATGAAGTGGCCCCGCACCAGTTTGAATTTGCCCCTATTTTTGAGGAATCCAATATCGCTGCCGATCATAACCAGCTGCTGATGGAAATAATGAAGAAAGTGGCCTTGCGCCATAACCTGGTCTGCCTGATGCACGAGAAACCTTTTGCCGGCGTTAATGGCAGCGGGAAACACGTGAATTGGTCTATGGCTGACGACCAGGGTAATAACCTGCTTAATCCCGGACAGACGCCGGAAGATAATTTGCAATTCCTGGCGGTGCTGGTAGCGGTGCTGCGGGCGGTACATCAGCACGCGGACCTGCTAAGAGCCAGCATTGCTTCAGCTGGCAATGAACACCGTCTCGGCGCCAATGAAGCGCCGCCGGCGATTGTCTCAGTTTTCCTGGGAGAACAACTGACCAAGGCACTGGATACTATTATTGCCGGTACCGCGCACAAGGTTACTAAAAAAGATATTATTGACCTTGGTGTTGGCCGTCTGCCTAAGGTCAACAAAGACGCTACCGACCGCAACCGGACTTCACCTTTTGCTTTTACCGGCAGTAAATTCGAATTCAGGGCTGTAGGTTCATCACAGAATATCAGCTGGCCATTGACGGTGATCAATACGATCGTCGCTGATTCCCTGAACTATGTTGCTGACCAGATAGCCCAAGAACTGAAAAATAAGGATTTTGAATCAGCAGTGGTGGCAGTAATTGCCAAACTGGCTAAGGAAACGAAAAATATCAGGTTTGAGGGGAATAATTATTCTCCGGAATGGATTTATGAAGCTGCGGAACGCGGGTTGCCCAATGTCGCTTCCACTGCCGAAGCCTTGGCGGCTATTACCCAAAAGGCCAATATCGCTATTTTTGAAAAACAAGGCGTATTAAGCCATGATGAATTGCTGGCGCGGTATAATATCTGGGTCGAAATGTATAATATCGTGCTCACTATTGAAGCTAGCACACTGCGGGAAATGGTCGATTCTATAGTAGTACCGGCGGGCCTGGAATACCAGGGCCAGTTGGCCAATAATCTGGAAAAGATCAGCGGCCTTAAAAATACTGTTGGCTTGAATATTGATGAAAAAGCTTTTGAGGATCTAAAAGGGCACCTGGCTGATGTGACCAATAAAATTTACTATTTGCGTAAAAATACCCAGATCCTGGTAAAATTACTGGAAAAAGTTAGAAGCCTGGAAGGGAAAGAAAAAGCCGCAATATATTTCAATGAATTGAAACCATTGATGGAACATATCCGCAAGCATAGCGATGATCTGGAAGGTGTGATCGCGGATGAGCATTGGGACCTGCCGAAATACCGCGAGATGCTGTTTGTGATGTAAGGGCTTGCTGAGAAACTCAGCAGCCCTTGATTACACAGGTTTTAAAAGATGATTACACAGATTAATTTGTCATTTGAAATTTGCCTGTCCCCGCGTCTTTGATTCACGAAGTGAATCAGCAGGGGATCATTTAGAATTTATTCCTGGCATAGGATGCGATAATGGTTGAAGAAAAAGAGATATACCAACTTATCTCCGAAACTATGCATGATGGACTGCTGGAGCTTGACCTGCACGGTAAGATTATCAGGGCCAATCCGGCGGCTTTGTCCATGCTGGGATATACCAGAGAGGAACTACTCCAAAAAACCCATCGTGAATTAACTCCCGCCAAATGGCGCCAGCAAGAAAGCCAGATCATCCAGGAGTCTACCCTGGCGCAGCAGAATGTGGCTAATATCGAGCAGGAATATTGGCGTAAGAATGGTTCTGTTTTTTCGGTAGCCCTGACCCCCATTTTGCTGGCTGATGCCGGCAAAAAGCCAACTAAGATCTTAATCCTTTTCCGCGATTTGACCAGCCCAAAAGAACAGGAACAACTCCAGCAGGCGCACTTGCGCCAATTAAACAGCTTATCCCTGATCACCAGAAAACTGCAGGAAAACGACACTATTGAGCATACCATTCATTTTGTCCTGGAAGCGCTGGTCGCGGCCATGACCCATCCGCACCTGGCGGTACCGCTCGTGGCCATTGAAGACGAAACCTTCAGCACCAATAAATATTCAGATGATCTTGAATATGGCTTGACCTCACCCCTATTTGTCAACGGAAATGAAGCCGGCGAAGTTACGATGTATTACAGTGAAAATAAACCATTTAAACTGCCGGATGAACAGAATATATTAGATACTGTAGCCAACGCCCTGGGCATCTGGTTGTCACTGAAATCGGCTAATCAGGAATTAGCTGATTTTGAGGAACAATACCGGGCTATTTTTGATACTATGTCTGACGGTTTTGCCCTCTATGAAGTAAAAAATGAAGGCCGGGACATAGTCGTCGCGGATTGGAACCGCGCGGCGGAAAAGATGTACAACCTCCTACGGCAGGAGGCGCTGGGCCAGGATATTAAAAAGTTTTTCCCGGCGATGGAAAAAACCGATGTCTATAAAGCTATTGTGGAATGCGCGCGCTCAGGAGAGATGAAGATAATCCCGCTGCTCCATTACCAGGATCCAGAACATGACCAGTATATGCATAATATTATTTACCAGGTGGGCGATAAGGTCGCGGCTATCTTCCGGGATGTGACTGAGGAAGAAAAAGTCCGGCAGGAATTAGTAGGGTCTGAGCAAAAATACCGTTCCCTGATCGAAGGATCGGCTGAAGCTATATACCTTCATACCATGGATCCGGTTAATCCCCAGTTTGTGGATATTAACCAGAGCGCCTGCCAAATGCTGCATTATACCCGTGCTGAACTCCTGGCCATGGGACCAACTAAAATAGATTCTCCTGAAAATGCGGCTTTGGCGCCGGGAAGAATAGCCAAGGTATTAAAAGAGGGCAAGGCTCTCTTTGAATCAGAGCATATCACCAAAGAAGGACAGCGCCTCCCGGTTGAGGTCAATGGTAGCGTGGTCGAGATCAGCGGACAGAAGTATATGTTAAGTTTTGTGCGGGACATTACCGAACGTAAAACAGGCGAGGCTGCTCTGCAGCGCAGTGAAGCCCAGTTATCCAATGCCGTGAGTATTGCCCGACTTGGACCATGGGAATATGATGTGGTGAACGATATATTTACGTTTACAGATTCTTTTTACGCTATTTTTCATACTACTGCTGAAAAAGTCGGCGGCTATACTATGCCGTCAGCTGAGTATGCAAAACGTTTTGTTCATCCTGAAGACGTACCTTTGGTGGGTATAGAAACCCGCAAAGCCATCGAAGCTACTGATCCTGGTTTTAGCCACCAGCTGGAACACCGCATGATTGACGCTAATGGTGATATCGGCTATATTTCCGTGCGTTTTTTTATTATCAAAGACAAGCAGGGTCAAACGATCAGAACTTATGGCGTGAACCAGGATATCACTGAACGCAAAAAAGCCGAAGTTGCCCTGAGCAAGCAACAGCAGGAATTAAGCACTATCCTGGACTCTTCGCCAGCCATGATCTTTTATAAAGACAAAGACAATAAATTCGTGCGGGTCAACCAGGCTATGGCCAAGAGTATGGGCTTGACGAAAGAACAACTGGAAGGCAAGTCGTTATACGAACTATACCCTCAAGAAGAAGCTGAAAAATACTGGCAAGACGATAAAGCAGTGATGGATTCCGGGCAATCCAAGCTGAACATCGTCGAACCAATGCAAACCAAAGAAGGAATGAAATGGGTCCAGACCGAAAAGATCCCTTATAAAAATGATAAAGATGAGATTATTGGGGTAGTTGGTTTTGCCATGGATATTACGGCCGGCAAACAGACCGAAGAATTGCTCAAACAAAGCGAGATCCAGTATCGCACCCTGGTCAATAACCTGCCTGGCGCGGTGTACCGCTGTGTCAATGATGCGGATTGGACCATGTACTTTATTAGTGATACTATCGAAGCCTTGTCCGGTTATCCAGCCGCTGATTTTATCGACAACAAAAAACGTTCTTATAATAGCATCATTTATCCTGATGATCGCACTCCAGTCTTTGAACTGATCCAGCAGAAGATCAGGAAGAAGGACCCATACAATATTGAATATCGACTCTTGCATCAGGATGGGACACTGCGCTGGGTAACTGAAAAAGGGCAGGGAATATATGATGATCAAGGCGCTTTATTGTGGCTGGACGGGGCCATCTTTGATATCACGGAACGCAAAACCCAGGAACAAAAATATAAAGCCATAATTGAGACTTCCATTGACGGATTCTGGATGACAGATCTGCAGGGCAATATTATTGAGATAAATGATTCTTATTGTAAGATGATAGGTTATAGCCGGGCAGAGCTGCTAAAAATGAAAATAGCTGATGTGGAGGTTATGGAGGACGCGGAAGCTGTCCAACCCCGTATCCAAAAGATAAAAGAGAATGGCAGTGACCGGTTTGAAACCAGGCATAAACGAAAAGACGGGACCATTATCGATATTTGGATAAGCGTTACCTATCTCCGGGACACTGACCGCATGTTCGTATTTGCCAGCGATATAACTGAGCGCAAGAGGGCGGAGGAAGCCTTGCGGGTGAGCGAATACAGTTACCGTTTATTAGCAGAGAATGCGACAGATGTCATTTGGACCGTGGATCTGCAAATGAACCCAACCTATATCAGCCCTTCGATCACGCGGATGGTAGGATATGGTGTGGAAGAGGCCATGAAAAGGTCAATGGCCGAAGCTTTCTCCCCGCGGTCATATGGACTGGCCATGACGATTTTTAGGGAAGAATTAACGCGTGAAAAAGCCGGAGTGAAAGATGCCTCCCGGTCACGGGTCGTGGAAATAGAATTGAATCATAAGAACGGTTCAATAGTTATTGCGGAGGTCATTTTTAGCTTCCTGCGCGGTCCGGCCGGCCAGCCTAAGGGGATACTGGCCATGGCCCGTGATATCACTGAACGCACCCGGATGAATGCCGAGCTGCAAAAACGGATGAATGAACTGGACCGGTTCAATAAGGTGACGATGGAACGGGAAAAACGGATCATTGAGCTGAAGAAAAAACTTAAAGACCTGGAGCAACGCGCCGATGGCCAGCAATAAACCAAAATTCCTAGTACTGTTATCTACCGTGATTATTTTTATTCTGACCGTGGTTTTTGAAGTGCTGAAAACCAAGGTTTTTCTGATCGAAGATAATGTTTTCTATCATTATTCCACAGTCATTTTTATCAGTATCTGCATTTTTGTCATCATGACCTTGAACAAGAGAACCATCGCCAGGTATTACCAGGAGCTCAACCAGGAACTGCGCAATGCCCAGATCGCGGCGGCCGCAGCCAATCAGGAACTGCAGGCCGCTAACCAGGAATTACAGGCAGCGGAAGATGAACTCCGGTCAACCAATGATGAACTTGAACAACAGCGGCAGGACCTGCAGCTGTTACTGCAAACGATACCTGAGGGTATAATCAAGACTGATGCCAAAGGTAAAGTCCTGTTTTGCAATAAGCTGATTTTAGAGCAAACCGGTTTAAGCCAGGAAGATGTTTTAAAAAAGGATATAAAAAATGTAGTATCAGTAGATGACCGGCCGGCTTTTGCCCAGAAATTTGAAAAAGTGTTTATGCAGGGAGCGATCAAGGAAATGTCTTTCCGCAACTGCCAGGGTACTCAGGTGTTGGCTGATATAATCGTCATGAAAGACAAACAAGGCCAGGTCATAGGCGCTCTGAGCGCAATCAGGGAATTTTCCAAGACGGGAAAGATCATCGAAGCATTGGATAATTCCAGGCAGGAATTGCGCCAGAAAATAGAGGAAATGCAGTTGTTGCATCGGACGACGATCGACCGCGAAAAACGGATCATAGACCTGAAGGCACAAGTCGAAACTTTAAAACAGGAACTGGCTAAAAACAAAGGCGCCCAAACCGTATGAGAATGATCAGCCTGAGAGAAAAAATGCTGGTGAATAATCTACTCCTAACTTGCTTGATCCTGGTCAGCATCAGTATCTATAGTTATTATTCTATTTCTATGGACCGGAAACAGACTATCGGTACCCATCTGTCTAACCGCTCTACTTTAATTGCTGGTAATATCTCCGCGGTCATCCAGGAAGAAGTAGCCAATATAACTATCTTTGCGGATCGGCTCAGCTTTAAAACACCCTTGCAAAAGGCTAATGCCTCTTACAGCAAAATTGCCGACAGGAATAGCTACTTTACTAGTATGGACCTGCAGTGGATAACTGCTTCGCCAGATTCAGCCCTGGTACAAAAATATATCCGTAACACTATTGGAGAGCAGTTATTAAAATCTGATCAAATCAGGGAAAGAGTCACGGAAATATTCATTACTGACAGGTTTGGCGGGCTGGTAGCTGCTTCC
This sequence comes from uncultured Clostridia bacterium, assembly GCA_964441745.1. Classification (GTDB taxonomy): domain Bacteria; phylum CAYTYR01; class UBA6262; order UBA6262; family UBA6262; genus UBA6262. The sequence goes on along the minus strand of CAYTYR010000015.1, from coordinate 35,954 downwards.
AACAAAACTTCTGATTTTTATCAGGCTGACGAAGAGTGGTGGCAAAAGGCTTATAATGAAGGGGCCGGGAAAGTCTATATCGGGCAAATTGAATTCGATGAATCGAGCCAGGCTTGGTCGATACCAATTTGCGTGCCGATCAGGGACAGCCAGGATAATGTTATCGGGCTGTTAAAGGAAGTTTTTGACATCAAAAATGAATTAGCAGCTATGACTATAATTAAAAGTATACCCGGCAGTATAGCCCTGTTGGCTGATAATACCGGAGCAATACTTTTTAGTGAGCTGAACAGAAACATATCCAAAAGTAACTTCCAAAAAGAGATAAAGAAACTAATCGCTGCTGGCAAAGAATCCTGGGTACTCGGCAATGATATAAACGGTCACCAAGCTGTTATTACATATGCGCGGGTAGTAAACAATATCCTGTCGGCTAACAATCTTCACTGGATCGTGATCTTGTCGCAAGAAACATCTGTAGCCTTTGCCCCGATCAGGCGGATATTCTCCAGGCAATTTGCCTTAGCTGCGGGATTACTGCTGATACTTATTCCCTTTAATATTTTCTTTAGCCGTCGGATCGTGGATTCGATCGCTAAATTACAGCAGGCCATGCAAAAAGCCGCTACCGGGGATTTAAATTACCGGCCCGATATCAAGACCGGGGATGAGATCGAGCAATTAGCCCAGTCGTTTGGGTGGATGATCACGGACTTGAAGACAGCGCATCAGGATATCACTGACCGGAAGCTATTCTTTGAGAACATTATTAATAGTATGAGTGATTCCCTGGTTGTCCTGCATAATGACGGCACGATCAGGGAAGTAAACAATGTAACGCTCCATTTGCTGGGTTATACCCGTGATGAGCTAACAAACAAAACCGTGGATATTTTGTTCCAGGAAGGGGAGAGTGTTGAGATCCTGGCTGACCTGATCACTAAAACTAAAAAGCACCCGACCCGGAATGTCGTGGTAAAATACCGGACCAAAACCCTGGATCCTATCCCGGTCAGCCTTTCCTGCACCCTGGTGCGGGACAAGAAAAATGAAATTGACGGCCTGATCCTGGTTGGCGCCGATTTGCGGGAAAACCTGCAAATGATCGAAGAACTTAATAATTCTAAGAACGCACTGGAACAGTACAGCTCAACGCTGGAAGAAAAGATCAGGGAGCGGACCAAAGTACTGGAACAGACTTTGCAGGAAGCCAAAGAATCCAGGGAAGTGATGCTTTCTTTGTTGGAGGATTTTGAGGAAAACAGGCAGGAAATGCAGGTCATGCAAAGCAAACTCCTGGAATGGAATGAAAAGATCTCCGTGCTGGTTGAATCGCTGAACGAAGGCGTGATCATGCTGGATAAAAATGGGCAGATCGCGGTGAGTAATGATATGGCCAGGTATTTACTGGGCTGCCAGAAAGAAGAAAAGGATTGCGCTAAGGCTTTGGAAAGATTAACTGAACTGGGACTGGACCTGAGTCTCGTTGAATCATGGGAAAAGAGCAAATTAACCAGCAAGGAAGTAAAAATAGGCACAGATCCTGTACGGATCCTGCATTTTGATATTGCTCCTGTTTTTAATGAAGGGAAAGAGATTATCGGACTAGCCCTGGCTTTTCGGGATGTGACCAGGCAAAAGGAAATAGATCGGCTAAAAACCGAATTTATTTCCATCGTTTCCCATGAATTGCGGACACCGATCACCTGTATCCGTGAATCCATTGCTCAGGTCTTAGAAGGGATCAAAGGAGTTCTTAATCCAGGCCAAAAAGAATTTCTGTATATTGCTACGGAAGAAATTGACCGCCTGACCCGCATGATCAATGACCTGCTCGATGTCTCCAAGATCGAGGCCGGGAAGGTTATTTTAAATAAAACAGAACAAGATATAGTCCCAGTGATCAAGACTATGGTTAAGAACCTGGAAGTGCGGGCGCAGGAGCGTCAGATCACTATGGAAATGCATTTTGACCGGCCTGGCTTGGCTTTGTTTTTTGATGAAGACCGGATCAAGCAGGTCATCAGTAACTTGATTGATAATGCCATCAAATTCTCGCCGGATAAAGGGAAAGTAGAAATTTACCTGGTGGATCAGGCGCAGGCGGTCGAAATAATTGTGGCAGATCATGGCCGGGGTATAGCTGCCGAAGACTTCCACAAAATATTTGACCGCTTTGAACAGATCAACCGAATAGCGGGACCAGGATATCGCGGGACCGGCCTGGGCCTGCCGATCAGTAAGAGCCTGGTGGAGTTGCACGGTGGCACGATCAGCCTGCAAAGTGAACTGGGAAAAGGCAGTAAATTTATTGTTACCCTGCCCAAATTATCAGCTGATTCTGTTTTTCATGATTTTTTACGGGACCAGCTGGAAAAAGCCAAAAAGGAGTATGAGAACCTGGCTTTGCTCTTGATCCAGCCGGCTAAGGATGCCCCGCAGGTAATGACGATCCTGGATGGAGTCGAAGCCGCCGCCAGGTACACAGTCAGGAGAGCAGACGACCTGGTCTTACGATTTGAAGAGCGCACCTTGCTCGCTGTCCTGATCAGGTCTGCCCGGCCTGGAGCTAATTCCCTGTGCCAGCGCATCCTGGAAACCTGCCAGGAAAAACAAGTTCCTGTTGCTGGGTTGTCTTACGCGCTGGTGATCTATCCGGAAGATGGCCATGAGTCTGAAGAGCTGCTCCGACTGGCCAAGAGCAAATTAGAGGAGGCAAAATGAGCGCTAATAAAAAAATACTGGTAGTGGATGACGAACCTCATGTGCGGATACTCTTAAAATCCAGGCTGGAAGCCAATGGTTTTAACGTAGCTACTGCTTATGGCGGTTTACAAGCCCTGGAAAAGGTAAAAGAGGAAAACCCTGACCTGATCCTGTTGGATATTGTCATGCCTGATCTTAATGGATATGAAGTGGCCAGACAATTGAAAGCAGATCCGGAATTGGCCAAGATACCGATCATTATTTTTACTGCGTCTAATGTCCAGGAATTAGAAGAAAAATGCCGGTCTTTAGGAGTGGATTATGTCATTATGAAGCCTTTTTCACCGGAAGCGCTGCTGGGTATGGTCAAAGAACTAAGTAAAAAGCATGAGGGATAAAGGTGGGTAATAAAATATTATTGGTTGATGATGAACCCAAATTATTACTACTGGTGAAATCGCGTTTGGAAGCCAGTGGGTATGAAGTAATTACCGCGGCAGACGGTGAAGAAGCTTTACCCATGATAACCAGTGAAAAGCCGGATTTGCTGATCCTGGATATCATGATGCCAAAGATAGATGGTTTGCAGGTCTGTGCCAAAATAAAAAAAGATCCAGACCTGGCCCAGATCCCGGTAATAATACTGAGCGCAAAAATCCAGAAAGAAACAATATTGGAAGCTCAAAAAGTCAGAGCCAATGGTTATGTGATCAAGCCGTTCCGTCCGGAAGTATTGCTGGCGGAAGTGAAAAAGTATTTAAAATAATTTGTCTTTTCCCGGGGGTAAAATGAAACGTACTCTAGGCGTAGTAATTCTCATCGCTATAATCCTGCTGGTTGTCTCCTCAGCCTGGGCACGGGCCAAAGTGGAGATAGTAAAAAACGTCATGGGCCAGTATCAACTGCTGGTTAACGGACAATTATATTTTATCCGCGGGGTTTGTTACCATCCGGTACCAATTGGCGGGAATGCTGATTATAATTTCTGCGGTGACCCGAACCAGCCCTGGTTACTGGATGGGCAGATGATGAAAAAAGCAGGTATTAATACCGTCCGCTTTTACCAGCCGGGTGAAAATATCCGCCAGACGAAAAGAGTGATTACCGACTTGTATAAAAACTTTGAGATCAGCAGCGTGATGGGCCATTGGCTGGATTGGTGGCAGGCGGATTATGCCAATCCCCAGTTCCAGGAAGCAGTGACTAAAGAAGTCCTGGACATGGTCAAGACTTATAAAAATACGCCGGGGATCCTGATGTGGGTCCTGGGCAATGAGAATAACTATTCCTTCGCGCCGCAAAAAATAAATTACTGGACCAGCCCTGAGCTGGAAAAGATCAGCGATCCTCAGAAGAAGAAACTAACCCAGGCTAAAATATATTATTCGTTTGTGAATAAACTGGCCGGCAAGATCAAACAGCTTGATCCGCATCACCCGGTGGCGCTGGGCAACGGGGACCTGGCTTCGATTTCAGTGGCCAAACGCTATAATTCCCATATTGATATACTGGGCTCGGTCTGTTACCGCGGTAAAAGTTTTGGCAATTTTTGGCGGGAGGTGGACCGGGAATGGAAAAAACCGGTACTTATGCTGGAATTCGGCTGTGACGCCTATGATGCGTATAAAAAATGCGAGGACCAGCAGGTCCAGGCTGATTTTATTCAGAGCCAGTGGAAAGAAATTGCGGAAAATGCCACCGGCGGCCTGGGGTTCGGCAATTCCCTGGGCGGATTTCTCTTTGAATGGTGCGATGAATGGTGGAAGCGCGAAGGCGGCAGTTTGATCGAGCAGGATACTGATGCTTGCTGGTCGAACGGAGCTTATTGGAAAGATATAAAAGCGGAAAGAAATATGAACATGAACGAAGAATGGTGGGGCCTGGTCGCCCAGGACAAAGCCATCGTTAACGGGCTTAATACGCGCCAGCCGCGATTGGCTTATAAAATGATCCAGCAAATCTTTACCGGTAAGAAAATGCCACAAGAGACCAAGGCCCCCAAAAGGGAGAAAAGCCAATGAGCGGCTCGAAAGAGGATTTGTTCGCTAATTTCAGCGTCCTGTCCTATGAAATGAATAAGCTCTTTAACCAGCTGTTGAAATGTAAAACACCTCCCCGCATGAGCTGCCAGCAATCCTGGCGCCCGCCCTGCGACGTCTATGAAACCCCGCGGAATATTACGGTCCGCCTGGAAATACCCGGGATCAGCCGCCAAGATGTGGAAATAAAATTTAAAAATAACGCTTTGCATATCCGCGGCCAGCGCCGGGAAGAACGGACGGCCGTCAAAACTAATTATTACCAGATGGAAATACATTATGGCGCTTTTGAACGGGTCGTGCCTTTGCCGGCAGTTCAGGCCAGAGGCAAAATCAAAACCACCTGGGCCAATGGATTTATTGAGATCATCGTGCCGAAGAAAAAATAACTGAACTAAACGAGGAGTTTGTATGTATGAAGAGAAAGTGCGCATAGACCTGCCTACCGAAGTGCCGATCTTGCCGGTCCGGGATACGGTTTTTTACCCTTTTGTGGTGAGCCCGATCATCATTGGCCGGGAGAAATCGATCAGGCTGGTCGAGGATGCGCTGGTGCGGGATAAGATCATCGCTCTTTTTTCCCAAAAAGATTCCAATGCCGAAGATCCGCAGGTTAATGACTTATTTGATATGGGGACCGTGGTCCTGATCTTGAAAATGCTGAAGTTCCCTGACGGTTCTTTGCGCTTGATCGTGCAAGGCCTGAGCCGGGCCAAATTAAAAGGCATCGTGCAGGCTGAACCATATCTAAAAGGCCGGGTGGAAGTACTGGAAGAGGTTGAGGAAAGAAGCCTGGAAGTACAGGCCATGATGCGCAATGTTTTATCCCTGTTCCAGAAATTAGTGAATCTGGCTCCTTATTTGAGCGAAGAAGTATATATTGCCGCGATGAATATTGAATCACCTAATAAGTTAAGCGATTTCATTTCTTCCAATCTGACCCTGGATATCAGGATCAAACAGGAGTTACTGGAAACGATAGATATTAGGAAGAGGCTGGAACGTTTGACTGTTTATTTGACTGAAGAACTGGCGGTTTTGGAGCTGGGCAGTAAGATCCAATCTCAGGTACGGACTGAAGTTGACCGCACGCAAAAAGAGTTTTTCCTGCGCAAGCAGATGGAAGCGATTCAGCGGGAACTTGGTGAAGGTGATGAAAAGACGATTGAATTGAATGAGCTAAAGATTAAGATCAAGGAAGCTAAAATGCCGCTGGAGGTCGAAAAAGAAGCGGAACGTGAGTTATTACGCTTGATGAAAATGCCTTTTGCCGCGGCTGAATATACCGTTAGCCGCACCTATTTGGATTGGCTGACCGGACTGCCCTGGAGTAAAGCTACCGCTGACATGCTGGATATTGCCCAGGCCAGGCAGATCCTGGATGAGGACCATTATGATTTGGAAAAGGTGAAACAGCGGATCCTGGAATATCTGGCCGTCAGGAAATTGCGGCCGGAAGCCAAAGGCCCGATCTTATGTTTCATTGGGCCCCCGGGTACCGGAAAAACCTCTCTGGGCCGGTCCATCGCCAGGGCTTTGGGACGAAAATTTGTGCGTATCTCCCTGGGCGGGATCAGGGATGAGGCTGAGATCCGCGGCCATCGCCGTACTTATGTTGGCAGTTTGCCGGGCCGCATCATCCAGGGGATCCGCCGGGCGGAAAGCAATAATCCGGTATTTATGCTGGATGAAATAGACAAGATCGGCGAAGATTTTCGCGGCGACCCGGCCAGCGCCTTATTGGAAGTGCTGGATCCTGAACAGAATAATTCTTTTTCCGACCATTACCTGGACGTGCCTTTTGACCTGTCACGGGTTATTTTTATTGCCACTGGCAATATTCTTGATCCGGTGCCTCCGGCTTTGCGGGACCGGATGGAAGTGCTGGAGCTGCCAGGCTATACCCAGAATGAAAAGTTATTAATTACCCAGAAATATTTAATCCCCAGGCAGACTAAGGAGCATGGGCTGACTGCCGCTAATATTGAGTTTACGCCCTCAGGAGTGTTAAAGATCATTACTAATTATTCCCGGGAAGCCGGACTGCGTAATTTAGAGCGGGAAATCGCCGGCGTCTGCCGCAAAGTCGCTACTAAGGTAGCCGAGGGTGTTGCGGATAAAGTTGTTATTACTGACCAGAATATCCAGGAATTCCTGGGCCCGAAAAAATACATTCCCGAGGTAGCCGAGAAAAAAGATGCTGTCGGCGTAGCGACTGGCCTGGCTTGGACGCCGATGGGCGGGGAGATCCTGTTCATTGAATCATCCAAAATGCGGGGTAATAAGGGATTAACCTTGACCGGGCAATTGGGCGAGGTGATGAAAGAATCCGCCCAGGCGGCCTTGAGCTATATCCGGTCTCATGCTCTGGACCTGAACATCGCTGATGATTTTTTTGAGACTATGGATATACATGTGCATGTTCCTGCGGGAGCCATACCGAAAGATGGCCCCTCGGCCGGGGTAACCATGGCTACCTCACTGGTTTCCCTATTGACCGACAGGGCAGTCAAGCATGACTTGGCCATGACTGGGGAGATCACCTTGCGCGGTGAAGTCCTGCCGGTAGGAGGCATCAAAGAAAAAGTTTTAGCGGCGCACTTGGCCGGGATCAATACGATCATTTTGCCTAAAAAGAACGAGGGCGACTTGGAAGATATACCCCAGGAAATAAGGGAGAAGATAAAATTTGTCCTGGTTGATAAGTTAGCGGATGTGCTGCAAGAAGCGCTAAACCCAAAAGTTGCTTAAAGAGAGAAAAAAAAGTGATCAGAATTGGTCTTGTCCCGATCGGACAAATACCAGAATCATTGGTGACCTTACTCGCTGCGCAAGTAAAGGATAAATTGAAAGGTAATGACCTGGCGGTAGAGACCCATCCTGCCCTGGTGTTGCCGGAAAAAACCACTGCCCCCTTTGTCCTGGCCCGCTTAGCCCACCTGCCAAATAATGACCAGCAAAAATTCTTGATCGGACTGGTCGAAGCTGATATTTCTGAATCAGAAGATAATTTCATCTATAACCGTGAAGAGCTTAATCGAAGAATGGGCCTTATAGCCCTGCCGCGTTTACGCCAGGAGTTCTATAAATTACCTGCCAATGAGGCAGTCTTCCAGGCCCGGGCCCTGAAATTGATCTTGCGGGAAATAGCTTTGTTGCTGGAGATTGGCTTATGCCGTGACCAGAAATGCCTGATGTCCTATGCCCGCAATCTCCACGAGATCGATATAAAGTATCCTTCTTTTTGCCTTGACTGTTGGCCGCAGTTAAATACTAAAATTTCTAAAACATAAGAGGTTGTATGGAAGCTAAGGACCTGGCACATTTACTGGAAATTAATAAGATCCTGAATTCGACCCTGGACCTGGCAAAATTATTGACTATTATTGTGGAGCAAGCCGCCCTGGTGGTAAAAGCTGAAGCCGGCAGTCTGATGTTGCTGGATACAGCCACTAATGAGCTGGTCTTTGATATTGCGTTGGGAGAGAGGGGAGAACAAGTAAAGCAGATCAGGTTAAAAGTAGGGGAAGGTATCGCCGGCTGGGTGGTTCAACAAGGGAAAGCCCTGATTGTCAACGATGTGGAAAATGATCCTCGCTGGAGTTCACGGGCAGATACTAAATCAAGTTTTAAAACTAAATCCATAATGTGCGTGCCGCTCATTTTCCGGGATAAGGTCATTGGGGTCATGGAAGCTATTAATAAAAAAGACGAGGGGACTTTTAGCGCTGAAGACCAGCAAATTCTGGAAGCCCTGGCCGCCCAGGCTGCTGTCGCGATAGAGAATGCCCGTCTCTTCAAAGAAGTACGGGAGAAAAAAGAAGAGATCGAGGCGGTCTTTAAGGGAATGAGCGATGGCGCTGTAGTGACTGATGCCAATTATCAAATACTCATGCTGAATGAATCCGCGGAGCGTCTCCTGGGGTTGGAAAAGAGCCAGCTGCTGCGGCATCATTTCCTGGATGCTTTGCGGGGCAATTATGATTTTTCTGTTCCTTTGCAGGAGCTTATCGGCCGGTCTGTCACCTACGAGATGAAACGGCGCGAGGGAAAAAAATATTTCCTGGAATGTGCCACGACCAGGATCAATGATGAGCAAAAACAGATCTCCGGCTATATCATCCTATTACGGGATGTTACAGAAGCTAAGAAAGAAAGCTTGCTGAAACAAAATTTCTTGTCAGTGATCTCGCACAAATTAAGGACTCCTTTAACCAGTATTTTAGGCTATTCAGCCATCCTTTTAATGGATCAGAAAACAAAAAAAACACTTTCTGATTTTCAAAATAATGCGCTGATGGATATTGACCGGCAAGGACATCAATTGGCTAACCTGGTTAACAAGCTCCTGGCCTTTACTATGGTTGAAGGTAAAGTGCTGGAATTAAACCGTACGGTGGTTAATTTGAAGGGAATATGCAGGGAAATATACGGTCATTTCCATGAGGCAGTCTTCCAAAAAGGGGTCAAATTAGAGGTTGACGATTCCTGTAATGCTATTGTCAGCTTATATGTTGATGAAGAAAAGATCAAAGAGGTTTTCTTTAACCTGATTGATAATGCCATAAAATTCAACGATAAAACGGAAAAAACCGTCAAAATAAGCGGGCGGAAAATACCCGGGGAAATGATTGAATTCAGTATCACTGATAATGGCTCAGGTATCTCCCCTGAAGAACAAGATAAAATATTCCAGATGTTTTACCAGATCGAAGAAAGTTTCACCGGCCAGACAGAAGGAGCAGGCTTAGGTTTGCCCCTGGTAAAAAGGATCATCGAGAGACATGGCGGCAGGATCAGGGTCGCAAGCGACCCGCGCAGCGGCAGCAGTTTTATTTTTACGCTCCCGGCCCAGAAGATTATTGAAAATTAAGTTCAACATTGCTGTCCAAATTAACTCAAGGAATATAGTAGTCATAAACTTATCCGTAATCATTCCGCCGTCAAGCGGGATTTCGCGGATTTAAGAACCAATTACGCGGATTTTAAATCTCAACAAGATATTATCGTTGAGAATTTATAGGCCAATTGGACATCTGTAAAGTTACAATACTGGTAATTGGGTGAAGGTTATAGAAGTAGGTAAACTATTTTATGAATTAGGCGTCTATAGAGGTAGAGGGTGGAAAATAAGGATTCTGACCAGCAGCTAATTGAGAGTATCAAGAACGGCGACCAGGCAGCTTTTGGCTTGCTTCTGGAAAAATACCAGAAAAGAGCCTACTATTTTTGTCTGCACTTGGTCAGCCAGCCGGAAGATGCGGAAGACTTGGCGCAGGAAGGTTTTGTCAGGGTCTTTAAGAATATACAGGCATTTCGCGGTACAGCCAGTTTCCAAACCTGGTTTTATCAGATATTACTGAACCTGTGCCGCAGTTATCACCGGCGCCGGTATCTGGTTAACCGGTTTACTTTCAACTTCACCCAAAGGGATGGAGAAGATGAAGGGATGGAACAATCTCTGGAAACTTGCGTGCCGGACCAAAGCTTGGATGGCGATCCGCAGCGCCTGCTCAATAATGAAGAATTAAAACAACAACTGGAAAAATCACTCCAGGCGCTGCCGCGGCAGCAGAAAGAAGTTTTTACTTTAAAGCATTTTGAAGAATTGAAAATTAGCGAAATCGCGGGAATTACCGGATTGGCTGAGGGGACAGTAAAAACCCATTTATTCCGGGCCGTGCAGCGATTACGGGAAATATTGAAAGAATTCAAAGAACAGAGGTAATAATTATGGAATGTAAAAAAATCCAGCAGTCCATGGTCAACTACTATTACCAGGAACTTGATGGTCCCGCAATATCCGAAATTGCCAGGCACTTGGAAACATGCAACTCTTGCCGGCAAACATATGTGCAGATCAAAAAAGCCTTAACCCTAGTGGCTCGGGAACAAATGGAAAAAGACAAATCTTCTGCTTTTTGGCAGGATTTTCAATATAAAGTGTACCAGAAACTGGAAGCTGAAAAAACAGCAAGGTCCTGGTGGCAAGGATTGCTTATGCCCCGGCGATTAGTGCCGGTATTGGCCGGAGCGGTTATCTTGTTGCTATTTGTTGTCACCAGTGCCCGGTTGGTCAAACACAGGCCGGAAATGACTTCTTCTGACTTGCAGATAGTGCAGGAATTAGAGTTGATCGAGAACTATGAATTGATCCAGGACCTGGAGATACTGGAAAATTTACCTGAAGCGGAGCAGTTACGGGGATGATCATGCGGAATACAAGCAGACTGCTCATAATGATAACCATGATAGCGGTGTTCCTAAATATACCGCTGTTGTTCTCAAACCAAGATGAATCAGACCAGGAAATCATCGATAATCTGGACTCTTTGCTGGACTACCAGTTAGCGGATAATTTAGATCTCCTGGAACATTATGATGTATTGTCTGCGACGGCGCCTGCGGAAACGGAAATAGATAACCTTAGAGGTGAAACAGATGAAAACAACTAAACTATTTAAGAAAATGATCCTGCTAATGCTATTCCTGTTAGCGGCTGGAGCGCTTTGGGCGCAGGATTCTAACCGGGAACGCTGGCAGCAATTGACCCCGGAGCAAAAACAGTCTCTGCGTCAGGTCTATCAGGATTGGCAGAAATTAAGCCCGGAGCAGAAACAGGAGATTAAGGGACGACTGCAAAAATTCAAGGAATTACCACCGGAAGAACAAGCCCGGATCAGACGCAACTTGAAACGCTACCAGCAGCTTTCTCCGGAAGAAAGAAAAACGCTTAAAGAAAATTACCAGCGCTGGCAAAAACTTAGCCCGCAGGAACGGCAGCAGATCAAGCAGAATTACCGCCGCTGGCAGCAATTAACCCCACAACAACGGCAGGATTTGAGGCAAAAACAGCAGCAGTTACGGCAGTTGCCGCCAGCTCAGCGTAAGGCGATCATCCAGCAAAGGATGAAACAAAAAAAAGCGCAAAATAAATGATGAGAAAAATAGTTATATTTATGATCTGGCTGGCAGCAGGGCAGGTTCTGCTGCCGGCTCAATTATTTGCCGGAACAGACTTAAGCGCCAGCGTTACTTCTGGTAAGGATCATTACCTGGCTAACTACACTTCCTTAAGTCTTAGCCTGATGGATAAATTGATCCTGGACTTGAGCTATAATTATAGTGATTTAGGGTCTGCTGAGAGTGATCCTGGGATCAGTAGTGATCCTGAGCCTGTTCAAACTTATACCGGAGGGTTAAGGGCAGAGCTTACCGACAGTTTAAGCGTACGGAGTAATTACTCGGTGACACCAAAAGTAGAAGGATCAGAAGCTAATAGCTTTGGCGCCGGATTAACAGTAACTTTGATTGGTTTCTCGGTAGCGGAAGAAGAAGTTCCAAGTGACCATTTTAATACCTCCTTGGATTTCGATTATACCTCTACTGATAATGTGTATGATGTCCATATCGATAGTTTTACTGCTTTGTACCGCACCAGGTGGGGCGCCTACCGCTCGCTTGTTGTCCCGGCTAAGGATTCTACAGAAACGATCAAACAAACCAGCTGGATAATAGGAATAACCGAAACTATACGACAAAGTACTTCGCTATATCTGGCTTATGCTAATTACACGTATCATCCTAACATTGAAGAAAATATTCTGCTGGTTAAGGCCAGGCAGGCTAATGCCATGCTTTTTACCTTGTCTCCTGGTTTAAGAGGATTTCCTAAATATAGTTATGAGGCGCGGCTGGCGCAGGGCTTCAGCGCATTATTTAATATTAGTGTTGACTATCTACATCTGGAAGTCCTGCAATTTAGTCTCAATGAGAACGGCACTCCATTTAACGGTACCATCGGCACTTTGTTGGACGATTTCTATGAGCCAGAAGGAGTAAAAGCAGATTCTTATACCTTGGGATTGGATTATTATCTGACCAGGCATATTACCCTTAATGCCAGCTACAATCTATATAAGGAAGTTTATCTGGACCAGAGCGCCTATTATACCTTGGGCGCCAGTATTAGTTTCTAATTCTTCTGCTGTCACCCAAATACGAGTTTAAAAGAGGCCGGGCACAAATTTACAATTATATGTAATTTTGTGCCCGGCTGTCATTTATGTTTATTGTACCTTATAGGGTATTCTCCAGGCAGTAGAGTTATAGCCGTCAGTTGTCTCGGTTTGCAGGCAACCGCTATCCAGTATGTCTATTACGCATGACCAATATACATTGTCGCCAGCGCCGATGATATAAGTCCTGGTATATTTACCGTCTCCGGCTACTTCATCCCCATTAGTCCCATCATCAAACATCAGTTGACGGTTATGTGCCCACGGCATCCCATGGTGCAGGTATACATACACCGGAGGATTCCAGGTTTGCCTGGTATTAGTAACAGTAGCGATCACTTTTACTTCCGTTCCGGGAGCAAACGCAGGTAATTCTGTAGTAATGTCCATCAAATTACTGGGGTCATTTATGATATAGGATTGGCTATTAGCCTTGGCTTCTACCTGGGTGATATCTACGGTTTGGTTGGCCGGATTCGTGAGATTATGATCTACACAGGCCACTTTCTTCAAGGTCCAGATCCCATAGATCCTCTCAAAATAGGCTTTCTTTATTCCGGTATCATAGATCGGCTTGGAACCGGGATTTCTTTTGCCATCATTAGTCCGGTCGATATACATTTTGCCGGTCCAATTGGTAGTAATGGTCACCGTGGCAGTGTCACCTTGTTCGTTGATGCTTATATTCCTGGTTGGGGCTCCTTGTTTTTTCCTGAACCAGGCGACTGGTAATGTAGCCGATGAAGAATCAACATAATAAGCGCTGACATACTGCATTCCAGAAATGGGCGCTACGCTGGAATAGGCCGCGGTTTCCTCTGTTTCTTCCTGGTCAGTGGTGAAAATATCCGGATTCTGGTTAATGATATTTTCCAGCTCAGCCTGCGTTGAGCTTTCCGTAGAAGTTACTGAGTCAGTTTTCTTGTTACAGCCACTCAGCAAGGCCAGACTGGCTACCCATACTATTAATAGGGCCAGCAGTGCTGCTTTTCTGTATTTCATGGTCGTTCCTCCTTTTATTTTTGATGCTTACACTCTTAATAGACTCTCTGTATTAAAAAAGGTTTACTTATAAATTTGCGAGTTAGTCTCTTCTGCTCCATACCAGGGAGAAAAGGTTATATTAGATGACATTCTAATTCTTCCTTCTTGACATCCCCCCTTATTTATTTTAGAATATAAAAAAATATTACTGGGGGCATAACTGTGGATTCAACCCAGGTTTGCAAAAACGTTTATTTAAGGTCAGCCATATTACACCGCCGGGGTTTAATGCGGGTGACTTTTTTGTTGAAGAATAGGATCTGATGTTCTTGGACCATGTCTGATCCGGATATTATTTATTTTAAATCTTCTTAAGCAGTTAGTCGTTGTGGTGGACTAACATAAAAAGGCGGTAGATCATGCATCGTAAAGCACAAGTTATTTTTATTATTATGCTACTGATCATGTTTTTGCCGGTGATTGTTTCAGGGAAAGACTCCAGCGGCGGCCAGCCGGGCAGTTTCCTGCATTTAGGACAGAGTGCCAGGGCTTTGGGCATGGGTAATTGCTTTACGGCGATCAGTGATGATATAACTGCCATGTATTACAATCCCGCGGGGTTGACCCAGTTGCTGAAATATGAGCTTAACACTTTTTATTGCCCTTTGTGGGAGGGCGCTAATTATAATTTTATCGGCTATGGCCACCCGTTGGAAAAATGGGGGACCTTTGGCCTGGGATTGATCAATCTGACTAGCGGCGAGTTCGAAAAAAGAGAGACTCTTGAAAGCGAACCTGGGACTTTTTCCGTTAATGACCGGGCGATATTACTCTCATACGGTTATAATCTTTCCACTCGTTTATCCGTTGGCACTACCATAAAATCTATCAAGAAAACAGTAGATACCTTTTCTGGCTCTGATTTTGGCGTTGACGCCGGGGTCCTATACCGATTTCTCGGTAATAAATTATCGGTCGGGGCTAATTTCCAAAACCTGCTGGCCCCTGCGCCCAAACTACAGGCCATAGAAGATAAATACCCGCTTTATACTAAATTTGGAGCAGCCTATAAATTTGAACCGGTCGCAACCAGCTGGGAAGACAAGCTGATCCTGTCTGTAGATGTTGATTATTCCAGTTTCATCACCGCTAAAAATCATCTGGGCGTGGAATATTGGTATGGCCAGAGAATGGCGCTGCGTCTGGGCAAAGATATCGACAACTACCTGACCTTTGGCCTGGGAGTGAATTTTGCTAATTTTAGCGTGGATTACGCCGCTGTTCCCCATGACCTGGGACTGAACCACCGGGTTAGCCTCGGTTATTGTTTCGGGTATATCGGCGAAGCCCAATACAGCCCGCAGGCGATCAAGGAAAAAGTAACATCTTTGGACGCATCTGGGACGGAACTGTATAATAATAAAAAATATGCCCTGGCCTTATCTGAGTGGGAAAAAGCCCTGGTCTGGGACCCGGGAAATGAAGTTGTCCAGGGAAAAGTGAGCCGGGTCAATGCCGAGCTGGAATCCTTTGTGAACAGGAAACTGGTGGAACAATCCCTAAGCAAAGCCTATACCTTATATGAAGAAGGGAAACTGGTAGATTCCATGGAACAATGGAAAGAAGTGGCGAAGCTTGATCCGGGGAATGAAAGGGCCAAGGAATATATCGTCAAAATTGATGCCAAGTTAGCTAAGGAAGACCAGGCTATATTGGAAGAGCGCGAAAAAGAAAAGGTCATTGTCAATATTAATGCCTTGATCAAGTCCGGCGATGACTTTGAAAATCAGGGATTATATGATGAAGCGATTAAGGAATACCAGAAGGTACTAAAAATAAATCCTGACCATTTAACCGCTAATAAAAGGATCAGCGATACTAAACTGACAGTCAGGGCCTTGGTCAGGGAACATTATGATAAAGCTGAAGGATTCTATCAGAGCGGTGATAAAGCTGATGCCGTCAAAGAATTCTGGCTGGTACTACGGCTGGATCCGTCTAATGCGTCAGCCAGGAATTACGTGGACAGGATCAAACAGGAAGAGAAACCGGTGCAGGTCTCCAGGAAAATCGATGAAAAGAAGATCAGCCAGTTGTATTACCGGGCCGCGGACCTGTATCTGAAAGGGCAATACCAGGAATCGGTTACTGTCTGTAATGAACTGTTACAGCTGGATCCGACTAATGAAAATGCAGTCAAGCTGGTCACTAAAGCACAAAGCGTTTTGGAAAAGATCAGCGGAAAATAGAAAGACATCCTGAATGGATCAGAATGTCTTGATTACGCGGATTCCAAAAGATGATTACGCGGATTAAAAAAATATAGCAGAGGTTAAAATGAAATATTTTATTAGATCAAGCATCATGTTACTCGTTTTATTATTATTGGCGGCGGTGGCCGGAGCTGGTACCTGGGAGCAGCTCGATGTGACCTCTGCCCCGCTTATTTCCGGTCATACCTGTGTTTTTCACGCCAGTGATCAGTCCATGTATTTGCTGGGAGATGCTTTTTTGACCAATGCCAGCATTTACTGGATCAATCTGGGGGGCACTACCAGAAATACCGTAGTAGTGGCCAGTTCAGACACAGTTAAACGCTATGGCCATTCGGCAATTATGGACACAACGGCGGACCGGATCATAGTTTTTGCCGGCAACACCGGCCTGAGCTATAATCTGGCTGTGACCAATGCCTTATATTCTTTTGATATTGCCAATAATAATACCTGGGTGGTGTTGGCCAGTACCGGGACTGATGTCCCGGCAGCCAGGAGCGCGCACTCAGCGGTTTTTGATCCCCAGTTCAACCGGATGATAGTCTATGGCGGCAGGGATGTGGACCAAACTGTATTGAGTGATACTTATATCCTGGACTTAAGTGTTACTCCAGCCCAATGGTCCAAAGCCAATTTGAGTTACGATGCGCCGGCGCGATGGCAGGCTGCGGCTATTTTTGACCCGGTACGCAAGAGAATGGTTATTTTTGGGGGGATGAAGGCAAATAATGAACCCACTAATGAGTTATGGGCATTGGATCTGTCCGCGGCTAGTTTAACTAATAAGAGCTGGACCCAAATTGTTCCCGGGAACACGGCCAGTTCTGATCTGGCCCGGACCGCTCATATCATGGCTTATGACAATGATAATGACCGTCTGCTGGTGACAATGGGGTGGGCACCCTTGACCTTGACTGAAGCTTTTTATGATACAACCTATGCTTTTGATCTTAATACAAAGTTATGGTCCCAGATCTCCCCTGGGCCGGATGTGCCTCCGCAACGGCGCAACGCCAGCGGTATCTACGACACTGTGAGCAAGAAAATGATTATTTTTGGCGGCGCTTCAGGTAATGACGCTAATACTGTAGCTAAGAATGATATGTATGCCTTAGAGGCTGTCACTAAATGGGCTTCCGGCAAAAGCAGGAGTGAGGTATACAATTATCCTAATCCTTTTAACAGCGGTACCAGTAAAACCACGATCAAATTTTATTGTGATAGTGCCAGTTCGGTAAAAGTGACTATTTACAGCTTGATCGGTGAATTAGTCAAGGATTGGACAGTTTCGGGGATTAAAGGTATCAACTCCCTGGAATGGGATGGCGCTAATGGCGATGGGGAAAAAGTGGAGAGCGGCGGCTATATCTGCGTGATCGATAACGGCGGCTCAGAAAGTAAATTCAAAATAGGGGTTATAAGGTAGAGGGAGTTTAATGTGAAATTTAGAGTCAGCCGTATAGCGCTTAAATTCAGCGTCATAGTTTCCCTCATTATTATTACGGTAATGTGGATCATGGCTACCTTGATTCTCCAGCAGACCCAGCAATCCCTGGTCAAGGAAATGGAGATCAGAGCTGAATTTTTTGCGCGCAGCGTGAAAGAAGCTTTGTTTCCAAAGCCAGATGATTTTCAGCTCTATTTCAATGTCCAGGAAATGGTCAAGGAACAAGCAGTGTTGTATGCCATGGTTTTGGATGACCAGGGCCGGATCCTTTCCCATAACCAGAAAGAAAAGATCGGGCGGCAGGATAACAGTGAGGAAGGTAAGCGGGCGGCCGTGACCACCCAGACCATTATCCAGCCTTTTTGGTTAGGGCCAGAAGAGCTGTTTGATATTGCGGCGCCAGTGATGGTCGGACAAAATGTCAAAGCCGGTACAGTGCGTATCGGGTTTTCCCAGAAAAGTATCGCTGCTGCCTTAGCTGAAAAAAGAAAAAAAATAATTTATATAACCGGAGCTATACTGGGAGCGGGGATCCTGATCACGATTCTCATGGTAACCTTGATGGTGCGCCCGGTCAACAAACTGGCAGACGCAGCGCGCCGGATAGGCAGCGGAAACCTGGAGGTGCAGGTTAGGATCAATACTCATGATGAATTACAGGATCTGGCGCATTCTTTTAACAGCATGGTCAAAGGGCTGAAAGACCGGGACCGGATCAGGAACACGTTCGGCCGGTATGTGACCAAGCAAGTGGCGGAGGCAATTCTTGATGGGCGCCTGCAATTGGCCGGGGAACGTAAAAAAGCTACCATCCTCTTGTCTGACATCCGCAGTTTTACCAGCATCAGTGAAAAAATTGAACCAGAAGAAGTGGTTGAATTCCTTAACCGCTATTTTAATATCATGGTGGATGTGGTAGTCAAATATGATGGCCGGCTGGATAAATTTATCGGTGATGCGATCCTGGCCGTATTTGGTGACGCGATGCCGCACGAAGACGATGCCAGAAGGGCGGTCCTGACGGCGCTGGAGATGCGTGATCAATTAGTCAAATTCAATATTGAGCGCCAGCAGGAGGGGAAAGAACCTTTGCGCATTGGCATAGCGGTCCATACTGGGGAAGTAGTCGCAGGGAATATCGGCTCTGAACACAAAACCGAATATACAGTGATCGGTGATACGGTAAATTTGACTTCCCGCATGGAAGCCTTGAATAAAGAATTCAAGACCGATATCCTGATCAGCGAAAGCACCTACCAGGAAGTAAAAGATTTGGTAGAAGTACAGGAACTCAGCGATGTTCCTATCCGGGGTAAAGAAAAACCAGTGAAGCTCTATGCTCTGAAGGGCAGAAAGGCCTAGGGGACACTAATATGTTCGTTTTCTGGCGGTTATTACTGGCGCATTTTATTGCTGATTTTCCGCTCCAGACCAATAAAATATATTTCCTGAAAACGAAATATCCGTGGGGTTCTTTCTTGCATGCGGGTATTTTTATCATGGTCAGCGCCCTCTTGCTGTGGCCTTTATGGGAGCGGCCGGATTTTTGGTTTTTTCTAATTTTTTTATTTGTGTCCCATGGCCTGCAGGATGTGTTGAAGATTATCTATAACCGGAACAACAGCCATGATACAGTATGGCTTTTTCTCCTGGACCAGTTTTTACATCTGGCCTTTATTAGCACAGTGTTCCTGCTGCCGATCAGCGTAACTAAATATGCCGTTGACCGCAGTTCCTGGTTTTACTGGTATAGCCAGGATTGGCTGGTGGCCTATCTGACTTTCCTGGTCGGGATCGGTTTTGGCGGTTCAATCCTCATACCCTATACAGAGAAACTGGTCAAAAAACTGCCTGACGTGGAGATCCCGCCGAAGTTTAAATATTACGGGGTGCTGGAAAGAGTATTAATTTTAATTTTAGTGAGTGCTCCCGGATATTGGTATATTTTTGTCCCTGTGGTCTTCCTGGTGCGTTATTTAAGCCGGGAAACATATTCCACTGTTTCGGTCCTGATCAGTGTCTTAGCGGCGGTTGCCGGCGGCATTATATTGAGAGTTATACTTTAAGAATATAATTTAATTAGCTATAAAAACTCCCGTTTGGTTACGGACGTTCTTTCATTTATGGGAACTTTTTTGCATTTGCAGAGTCTAATATTTACAGCGTACAGCGTACAGCGTACAGCGTACAGCAACTGGCACACTAACTAAAGTTTTTCTGAACGCTGATAACTGTCCGCTGAACGCTGATAACTGAACGCTGTAAAAGGAGAGTAAAATATGGACAGGAAGATAAAGATCAGGTTTATGACGATGTTGTTCCTGGTGGTGTTACTGCTTGGCGCGGGAGCATTTTTTGGCCGCAGCTTAAATTCCTTGTGGTGTACCAGCGCTCAGAATCTTAATTTAGGGCCAACGGTAAAACCGGAAATTGCCGTACCGCAGGCGGTAATGAATTTACAAGATGCTTTTGTCATTATTGCTGACCAGCTTAAGCCTACTGTCGTCAATATTTCCACGACTCAGATCGTCAAACAGGAATACCAGCCATATGAGTTTTTCTTTGGCAACCCGTTCGATAATTTTTTTGATGATTTTTTTAATGGACAGCCGCCCAACCAGCAGCGGCCTAAAACGCAAAAAAAGTATCTGGAACGTAAATTAAGCGGGACCGGCAGCGGCGTCATTATCAGCGCTGACGGCTATATTTTAACCAATAACCATGTTATTGGCGGCGCCAATGAAATAGAAGTGACTCTCAGTGACGAAAGAAAATTTAAAGGCAAGATTATTGGCCAAGATGCTAAAACTGACCTGGCGATAATTAAAATACCCGCTAATAAATTGCCAGCCGCGATGCTGGGCGACTCTGATCGGATCAGGGTCGGCGATTGGGCCATAGCGATCGGCTCTCCATTCGGACTGGAGCAGACCGTAACCGTTGGTATTATCAGCGCCAGAAGACAATCATTAACGGTAGACAACCAGCAACTCCGGGAAATGATCCAGACTGACGCCGCTATCAATCAGGGTAATAGCGGTGGCCCCTTGATCAATATTAAAGGAGAAGTGATCGGTATTAACACGGCGATCTACACTCCTACCGGGGGTTTTGTCGGCGTCGGTTTTGCCACGCCGATAAACAAGGCTAAGGCGATATTGGGGCAGTTGATTGAAAAGGGGAAGGTCGTCCGCGGGTGGCTGGGTGTAGAAATAAGGCCGGTAGATGAAGCGGTGGCCAAACAATTTGGCTTAAAAGAAGCCAGAGGGGTGCTCTTGAATAATGTCATGAAAGATGCCCCGGCAGAAAGAGCGGGGCTAAAGCGCGGTGATATTATTATTGAATATAATGGGAAACCAGTCAAAGATACCATGGGATTACAGGATTTAGTCGCGCAGACTGAACCAAAGAAGAAAGCCAAAGTTAAGGTCTGGCGCAATAATAAAGAAGAATTATTTGACCTGGTAGTCGGCGAGATGCCCGCTGAGGCTAAGGAAGGGGGAAAAAGCCTGGTTCAGGAGCAGGATGGAGCACCCGGGACAGACCAGGTTTCCAAGGAATGGTTAGGGATGAAAGTTAAGCCATTAACCAAAGAAATAGCCGCTCAACTAGGGGTGGAGAGTACGGAAAAAGGGGTCGTTATTATCGAGTTAAGTCCCGGCAGTAAAGCCGAGAGTGCCGGCCTGCAGGAGAAGGATCTGATCCGTTCTATTAATCGGCAGGCAATTACTACGATTAAGGAATTTGAAAAAATTACCGCTGCGGCTAAATTGAGCGACGGTATTGTTTTTGACATAAACCGCCAAGGGCGGCTGATCTATTTGACTATTCAGGAAAAATAAAACCAGCTGGCAGATAGCGGCTGGCAGACGGCGGTTAAAAACGGCAGGGGGGAACAAATCCCTGCCGTTTTTTATTGAGATTTCACCATAAGAGTGGTAAAATAATTACATGCCTTTACTAAAGAATAAACTACTGCCATTTGGCCTGCTGCTTTTATTGGTAGGAGTGGCTTTTTATAATACTCTGCATAATCAGTTCGTTTACGATGACAAAGTATTTGTCGTCAATAACCAGGCAATCAAAGAAATAAAAAATGCGCCACGGTTTTTTACTGATACCCGGTCATTTTCAGGTGACCGGGAATTTATGATCTACCGGCCAATGGCGGCCATCAGCTTAGCCCTGGATCATTATTTTTGGGGCTTAAATCCCTTCGGGTATCATCTGGTTAATATTCTGCTTCATGCTGCTAATGTAATGCTGGTATATTTATTAGTTTTATCCCTCTGCCATCTGCCGGTGACAGCCTGGCTGACGGCTGCTGTTTTTGCCATTCATCCGGTGCAGTGCGAGACTGTTTCCTGGGTCGCTTCCCGGAGCAATCTTTTATGTGCCTTATTCCTGCTCCTGGCGTTCCTATCCTACCTGCGGCCAGACCGGAAAGGTTATTACTGGTCGATATTATTTTTTATCCTGAGCTTATGGGCTAAAGAAACAGCCATCATTTTTATCCTGCTGCTAATATTGTATGATTATTATTTTGTGTTAAAAGTGGACAAAAGCAAAGCCGCCAATATGTGGTGGTCATATCTCCCAGTGGTGGTTATTAGCGGCTTATATTTATTACTCCGGACCTTAGTTTTGGGCCAGGTGCGCCAGCGGGGCTGGTGGGGTGGCAGTATTTGGTATAACCTGCTCACTATGGGGAAAAGTTTTTATTACTACCTGAAAGTATTAGTCCTGCCCTGGGAACTCACTGTTGATTATGTATTGGATATTGCCAAAAGTATCACGGATCCACGCCTGATCATCGGCTTAGGATTAATCTTGATGATCCTGGTGCTGGCGATAAAGATCAGCCACCAGGAAAAGCTCATTACTTTTGGCCTGTTTTGGTTCCTGATAACTTTATTGCCTGTCTCTAATATTATCCCGTTGGAGGCGTTGCTGGCTGAACGATTTTTGTATCTTCCGCTGATTGGCATGTCTATGGCGATAGCTGTCCCGTTAAGCCAGCTGATTACGGAAAAACAGCAGAACCGCAGTAAAACTATTTTGGGTTGCCTTTTGATCTTCGCCCTCTTAACCACATATATGGTCAGGACCGTCAAGCGCAATAGGGATTGGCGGAATGATCATACCTTATGGGCCAGCACGGTCAGAACTTCACCGGAATCACCGCGGGCTCATTTTGCCTTAGGGGAAGTATATTATAAAGAAAGGGAATATCGGCAAGCTATAAGGGAATATCAAGCAGCGCTGGACCTAAACCCTGATGTCGCAGAACTGTACAATGTTTTAGGCTTGGCTTATGAAGGGGAACGTTTATGGACAGAAGCTATCGCGTCGTATCAGACAGGCCTTAAGGCTAAGTTCCTCCACGCGCGCACTAAAATTAATTTACTGCTTAACCTGGGGAATTGTTACAGCCGTGTCGGCCGGCCGGATAGAGCCAGCGATTATTATCTCAAAGCGCTGGAGCTTGAGCCGGATAATGCCGCGGCCAGGCATAATTTAGATCTTATTATTAATTATTTTACCGGGAAGAAAAAAAATGCCGTTCAATAAAATAATCCGTAAAATTATAAAATATCTTTTTATACTCATCAGCCTGGGACTGATGCTTTACCTGCTTTTCCTGGCTATTTATATTATCCCTAATGACCGCCGGGTCAACAAACCGCAATTCTTGTTCACCCCGATCACTGCCAGGAACAATATCGTTTATAATCTTATTGACCTGAGCCCCGCGGCCCATATCAGCCATCAGGATTATAACGCCAGGTATCAAGAATTAAAACAGCAAGCGCTGATTAATGATCATACTGATTTTCACCGTATTCCGGAAAATATGCATGTTTCCCTGGGTTGGTATCCTTTAAAAGTGGTACATAAAAATTGCCTCTATGCCCCAGCTCCGTCGATCATTACTTACGAACTAACCATGCCTAAGAAAGACCCGCGGCTGATCTTCTCCTGCGGTATTCTGGACCAGCCCATAGAATTTCAGGTCAGGGTGAATACAGGTATGGGGGCGGTGAAAAATGTTTTTAAGGAGAAGATCCGGCCTTTACCACGCTATCCATATCGCTATGAAGATAAAAAATACCGGTTATTCCGGCAGTATTTTGATGTCCAGATGGAAGAGCGTGACCACCGCTGGTATGATTATGCTGTGGACTTGTCTTTGTTTGCCGGGCAAAAAGTCCAATTACAGTTCAGCACTACGGGTGATCGCGGGCAGGCTTTCTGGGGTAATCCGCTCATTACTGCCGCGGCTGAAACAGCTGAACCGAAATACAATGTGCTGTTGGTAGTAATGGATGCCACTGGCCGCGCGGCTATCGGTTGCCAGGCTGATGGGCGCAGTTATACCCCGAATCTTGACCGCTTGGCGGCGCAGGGAATTTCTTTTGAAAAACACCTGGCTAACGGTAACATGACCAAGCAATCTGTGACTTCCTTCCTGACGTCAAGATTGCCCTTTGAATTGGGAGATGTATCACTGGAATATGTGGCCAGTACCGAAAGCCGCCAAAAATATTACCGGAGCAAATTTACGACCCTGGCTTCAGCTTTGCATGATAATGGGTACCTTACCGGGGCGATTGGCGTGATCTCGCTTATTACGGATGGCGCGGGATTTGGGGTTGATTTTGGCTTTAATGATGCCCGCATTATGGAACGCTATGGTTACAGTAACGTGCATATTACTAATGAAGCGATCTCCTGGCTGCAGCAAAATGGCAGTTTGCCTTTTGCGTTAATGGTCTATTATGATTCTGCCCACGGGCCGTATAAACCGCCTTTCCGTTATTTATGGCAAAGCCGGTCACTGCTTACTGATTTTAGCGCTCAAAGCTGGTATCAGACCTTATATGAAGCCTCAGTAGCCTATAATGACGATTACCTGGGCCAGTTGTTCTCGGCCCTGGGAAAACTGGGGCTAAGCGAGAATACCCTGGTGGTCGTGACCAGTGATCACGCGGAAAACCTGGACTGGCAGGTCTTGCCTGGCGGTCGCAAAAAAGTGATCTTTCATGATCATGGGATCAGCTTGAAAGACCGCGATGTGCACGTACCTTTAATCATGCAATTCCCGGCTAAGATCACCAACCCCTTGCGGGTCACAACCACTACCGAACAACTAGACTTGGCTCCGACCGTCTTGGACCTGCTGAACCTGCCGGCCCGTGCGGATTTCAGGGGATTTTCCCTGGCTGCCGCTATTACCGGAGATAATCTCCCGCCGAAAAAAATGATTTTCCTGCGGGGCCGGTTTAATAAGGGGCTCTGGATAGAGGATCAATATAAATATATCCGCAATTTCGGTGTCTATGAAAAGCGGGGTAAGGTTTTGCAGGAATTTATTCCTGAAGAGCTGTATGACCTGAAGGATGATCCGCCAGAACAGAAAAATATCATTGCTGCTGATTTTGGCTTGCGGCAGAGAATGCGTTCACTGCTGGACCGGTATGAGCCGGATCCGGAAATAAATATTTTTACCGGACAAAATATGGGGTCGAAGATCCTGACCCTGGAAATCACCAGTAATGGGAAATTTAGCGGCCAGCAAGTTGTTGGCGCTGGAGCAGTTTCTGTTAAGGGCAAGACTTTAAAGCTCAAGGCTTCCGGCGATAAAACCGTATTGCGCTTCAACACTGTGCCGTATGACGCAGCGCTTAAAATTAAAGCAGTATATGACGGGAAAATGATCCCGCTGTCACGGATCCTGGTATCCGGCCTGGGACTGCCGTTGTTAAGCGACCAGGCTAAAATAATAGGGGGCCCTGATTTCTATTTAATCAAAGGAGCGCCTGAGCAGGCAGCGGCGGGGCCGGATTTTTCATTATCCTGGGGCCGCCTGGAACAGTATAAGCAGGAATGGGAAAAACAGGCGGGGGTCAGCGGTGTGTTCAAGGAGATGCTGGCCGAGTGGGGATATCTCAGCGAACCAAAGAAAAAGTGAGCCAGAGTACTAAGCCCCATAGAGTGAATAACCAGAGCCAGCGTAAAAACAGTGAGACAGAAGGAAACGGGGAGATCTGCACTATTTCAATATTAAATTGGTCGTGATCGATATGCAGCAATAAGTAATGGTAATAATCCTGGGGAGAAGTCAGGGTACTGCCGCCGCCGCCGGTAATGTAATAATGTATCTCATCTTGAACCGCGGAGTAATACCCGTGCAGATGTGAGGTAAATACGGCCGTGACTTTAGCCCGGGTAAAAAGCTCTTGTAATTTTTTGGCCTGTGCCCGGTCACTCATAGCATATGACTGCCCCGGCCGCGGATCGAACAGCGGCTGATGCATAAAAACATATAAACGGTTACCCTGATTGTTTTTTAATTGTGTTTCCAGCCACTCCATTTGTTGGGAGTCAATAGAACCAGCCGCGTTATCTAAAAAGAGGAAGGTGTTTAATCCGAGGCAAGAAGAATAGTAGGTTGGGCCGAATATATTGGTGAAAAAATCGCGGCCCGTGTGTTTCAAGTCATGGTTCCCCAGAACTGGAAATAGCAGTGTCCTTAAACGGCCCAGTTGCTGCCGGAACCGGTAATAGTGGTAGGCCCGGCCGGTGACCACCATATCGCCAAGAATGACCGTGGCCAGGGGTAAGCGGGAATTGATGCTATCGAGTAAGTTATTAAAGACAAAATAGGTTGGACGCAGAGAAGTGAAGGGATTGTCGGCTCCCTGGCAATCACCAAAAATAGCCAGAGAAAACCGTTGCGGATCAAATTTTTTTAATGGTTTGGCCTTAAAACCAAAATAACGATGATAAAATAAAATCACGGAAA
The DNA here is from genome assembly GCA_964441745.1 of uncultured Clostridia bacterium. Lineage (GTDB taxonomy): Bacteria > CAYTYR01 > UBA6262 > UBA6262 > UBA6262 > UBA6262. Next base: position 9,678 of record CAYTYR010000015.1, on the reverse strand, counting down.
CCAGCCAAAGACATATTAATACCAGATGCAAATGCAGCCAATTAAAGATTAATAGAAAGCGCAGATAGAGAGGATTCATGAATTCCATTGTAGTTAAATTAACTAAGGTAGTCAAGCAGAAAAACTTTCTTCTATGGAGTGGCATAGGGGCGTTAGTATATGCCGGATTTTTTATCCTATCCCTGGCTGACCAGCAGCTTTTTTCCTATATGGGAGTAACTGCCCAGCCGGCTGTAGATATGATCAAGAAGCTTTTCTGGCAGGATATCCTGCTGATCCAGGCCAAGATCCTGGGAGTTTATATGCTTGTTGGTTTCCTGTTCGGGCTGGCCTGGTACTATTTCTGGTCGGCAATACTTGGAGCCAGGTTCTGGTTGATGCGCCTGCGCGGAAAACTTCCAGTCATGATTCTTTCCCTGGCCGCGACCGAAGTTTTTCTCTTATTAGCCAGTATGCTGAAATATCCTCAGATGTATAGCGAGTATTTTCATGAGCGATCGGGCTGGCGGCAGGCGCTTCAGGAATGGGTGACAACTCATCTGCAGCCTATCTATTTTAACATCATAATCTGGTTTTTACTTTTGCTTTTTTTGGTGTTCCTTTTTAAGAGATGGTCCTGGTTGGTACGGGTAATAGTAGTATCCCTTACTGGTTCTGTTCTTGTTTTCTGGGGATTGATGTCTTTGACCCAAAAAACATACCGCCAAAATCCAGTTGGCCCGAATCTGATCATTATCAGCGCCGATAGCCTGCGCAATGATCATGTTAACGCTGATCTAACGCCTAATCTGATCACTCTGGCGCAGAGAGGGACGCGGTTCCAGCAATGCTATGTATCCCTGCCGCGGACATTTCCACAATGGATCACGTACCTGAAAAGCCAGTATCCCGGCGAGCATGGGGTGCGTCACATGTTCCCGGACAAAAGTTTGCGCCAGCAGGATCAAGGATCCCTGTGCACGGTGCTAAAAGAACATGGCTACCGCACAGCGGTGGTCAGTGATTTTGCCGGCGATGTTTTTTCCCGTTTCCAAGCTGGTTTTGATATTGTAAAAACGCCGTATTTTAATTTTAACACCCTGATCGAACAACGTAGCCTGGAAATGCATTATTTGCTGCTGCCCTATATTTTGAACCAGACTGGCCGGTCAGTGTTCCCGGTCTTAAAAGAAATGGCTAATAATGCCGACCCGCTATTATTGGAACAGGAAGCTGAAAAAATTATTTCCGGCTTCAAAGGGAAGCAGAAATTTTTCCTAGTTTTATTCTCTTCAGTAACCCATTTCCCGTATGCTGCGCCCTATCCGTACTATACCATGTTCACTGATCCGAAATATCACGGCCATTACAAATATTACAAGCCGAATATTCCCGGAGAAAGCCTGGCCTTACCTCCGGCCGACCTGGACCAGATCAGGAGTTTATACCAAGGCGCTGTGCGCAGCCTGGATGACATGGCTGGCAGGTTAATATTCTACCTGGAGAAAAATAAGCTGTCCCAGGATACGATCATCATTGTTCTTAGTGATCATGGGGAACAATTATATGAGCATGGATGGGGGCAGGGCCATGGGGAGCATCTGCGCGGCCGGGCAGTATTAAACGTGCCGCTAATCATTAAGAAGCCCCGGGAAGATTTCCCGGTACGGGAGCAAGACAGTATCGTCCGGGATATAGACATTGCTCCGACTATCCTGGACCTGTTGCATATTCCAGTCCCTCAGACCATGGAAGGAGTGAGCCTGTTACCCCTGGCCAGGGGAGCCGCCAGCACCCTGAACTTGACGGCATATGCGGAAACCGGCTTATGGTTCACGGATAAAGGTGATAATTTCTATCAGCAGCAGAGAATAATGTATCCTGATATTATTAGCCTGGGAGAAATTGACAGTACCTATAATAACGAAGTAGTGATCAAACCGGAATATCGCGCTTTGACCACCATCGCCAAGCACCGCATGATCCGCAATGAGCGCTATAAACTGATCTATATCCCGACCCGGCAGGGGATCCTGTACGAATTATACGATACGTATACTGATCCGCAGGAAAGAAACAATATCGCCGCTCAAAATCCCAAAGTGGTGGCAGCTTTACAAAAGCAGTTATTCCAAAGGATGTCCCTGGATAAAAACAGTTTCTGGCGTAACGGGTATCTAGTGCCCTATTACTAAAGAAGCAAGTTCGGAACTTTATGGTTAGGCAGGTAGAGTCGATGAGCAAGCGAATAACTATTACGATGATAGCTTTGCTGATGGCTTTATTATTGGGCCTTGGACTATATGTATCGGTTAAGGCGCAGGCACATCAGGAGCAGATCAGGGTCAGGGAAATCAGAACATACAAATTTGTTACTCCTTCCTGGTGTTTTGTTTTTGAAGATTTTAATAATCCGGAGCTGGCCAAGCTGATCGAGAGAGAGAATCTAAAAGGATTGGTAAAGGGCGCTGAGACCGAGTTTGAACAGGTACTGTTGGTAAAAAAATGGGTTCAGGAACAGTTAAAAAAGGCAGGAAACGAAGCTCCCGGGATAATACTGGAAGGCTACGGAGATTTTGGACCTGGTCCGGGGCAATAAAATGCGCGCCCTGTGCGGACAGCATGGAGTCGTTTTTGCTCAAATCTTAACCGGATTGGGGATTACCGTCAGATACATTGATCTGCGCAGTCCAAAGATGAACAGCCATTTCCTCACCGAAATCTGGTCACGGGATTATAAAAAATGGGTAGTAGTTGATCCGTTTTTTGATCTTTACTATGAACGGGACGGGGTCCCTTTAGGCGTTTACGAACTGCATCAGGCGTACCAGAATGATGATGTCGCTGACTGTAAAGCGGTTTACCCTGATGGCAAAAAATCAGTAACGAAAAATGATCTTGAACTCTATCATAGATTTGGCGTAGTGTTCCGCAATAATCAATTAACTGATCCTCCTTTGGTTTATTTTGTTGTGGAAAACAGCCAGCCAGGCGCGGAAATCTGCCCGAAGCCGACCTGGGATGATTTTATCCTGAAGTATGCCCCGGCTGGACCATATGCTGATGAAAAGTTATTTAATTGGGCGCCGGACATAACGGTTATTAAAGTAAAAAACATTGATCAGCGTAAAGGATTGGTTACCTTGGAGTTTCATGCTCTGGCCGGAGCAGGAAAGGATTTCACTGTTTTAACCGATGATAAGATATCGTCTTGCGGGCAGGAATTCAGGTGGGTCTTAAAGCAGGGCGGATATAATAAGCTGACGGTTTTCCCCAGATACCGTGAAGCAGACACGCAAACAAGTATTATCCTGGACTGGTAATTCTCTTGATCGGGACGTGTAAAAAGCGGTTTATTTATTCATTGACAAGACAGGAGAATAACTTATATAATCAATTAATCCGGTCAAGGTAAGCTTTTAGGAGTGTAGATGCCAGATAAGACAAGTAAGAAGCGATTAGGAGAGATGTTAATCGATTCTGCCGTGATCAATGAGCGCCAGCTGCAGGAAGCCCTCGAAGCCCAAAAACGCACCGGCGAACGGCTTGGTAAAACGCTGGTAAAATTAGGTTTTATCGACGAAGAAAAACTGATGGATTTCCTGGGCCAGCAGTTGGGCATACCCCATATCAATATGGGGACCTATATTGTTGATCCTGAAGTCATCAGGCTGATACCGGAAAAAATGGCCCGCAAGTACCAGGCTATTCCCCTCTTTAAGATTGAAAACGTCCTCACCGTAGCCATGGCCGATCCTTTTGACGTCATGGCTATCGATAATCTTAAGTATATCACCAAATGTGAAATTGAGCCTGCCATTGCCACGGAAGTAGAAATCCTCAAGGCTATTGATCAATATTACCGTTCCCTGGAAGCCATCCAGCAAATCACCCAGGACCAGAATGTGGAAGTGGAAGAAGAAACCGGGACTGAAGAGATGGACCTGGGTAAAATGGGTGATGCCGCAGAAGACGGGCCGGTCATTAAACTGGTTAACGCTATTATCATGCAAGCCATCCAAAACAGGGCTAGTGATATCCATATTGAACCGGACCGCAATATTGTGCGTATCCGCTACCGTATTGACGGTGTTTTGCGCGAAATTATGACCCCGCCGAAACGCCTGCATTCAGTGATCACCTCCAGAATTAAAGTCATGGCTGACCTGGATATTGCGGAAAAACGCATGCCTCAGGACGGACGTTTCCATGTGCGCCTGTGGGACAAGGGTATTGACTTCCGTGTATCCACCCTGCCGACGATCAACGGTGAAAAGATCGTCATGAGAATCCTGGATAAGACCTCTTTCTTGTTCGGTTTAGGACAATTGGGATTCCAGCCAACCGTGCTGGAACAATTCGACTCACTGATCAAAAAACCGTATGGCATTGTCCTGGTTACCGGGCCTACCGGCAGCGGCAAGACCACCTCTCTGTACGCTGCCCTTGATAAGATAAATACTTTAGATAAAAATATTATTACGATCGAAGACCCGGTTGAGTACGAACTGAAAATGGTCAACCAGGTGCAGGTCAATGCCCGGATCGGGCTCAATTTCAGCGATGTATTGCGTTCGGTATTGCGGCAGGATCCTAATGTCATCATGGTCGGCGAGATCCGTGATAAGGATACGGCGGATATCGCTATCCGTTCCGCCCTGACCGGTCACTTGGTGTTTTCCACCATCCATACCAATGATGCGCCTGGCGCCGTCACCAGGCTGCTGGATATGGGCATCGAACCATTCCTGATCTCTTCCGGTATTTTGGGCATATTGGCGCAGCGTCTTGTGCGTAAGCTTTGTCCGACGTGTAAAGAACCATATACGCCATCCAAAGAAGTCCTGGAACGGTTTGGTTTTGATCCCAGCCAGGAATATACTTTCTATAAACCGGTCGGTTGTAAAGAATGCCAAAAGATCGGCTACAAAGGACGTCTCGGCATCTATGAAATGATGATGAGCGACCGCCGGATCCGTGATTTGATCATGACGCGTCCTTCCACCGAAACTTTAAAACAGGCGGCGGTTGAAGGCGGCATGATTACCTTGAAGGAAGACGGCTTGGATAAAGTAAAAAAAGGTATCACCAGTATCGAAGAAGTGGTCCGGGTAGTGACAGAACAAGAATAGAATTCGCATATAGCGTATGGCGTATAGCAAATAGCAAAAACGCAGTAACAATGCTTCTGCCATAAGCCATATGCCATAAGCAGGAGTTGGTAATGGTGGATAAACCTATTTTTTTAGTCTGGGAAATAGCGGTTCTGTTGCTGACTATTGGCAGCCTGATCGTCGGGTACCGTAATTATGCCAAGGGTTTGATGAATGTGTGGAGCCTAGTCGGCAATAGCTTGCTGGTATTATGGGGACTGGCGCAGGGGATTTCCTTTTTCCTGGTGATCGACAGCCTGAAATATGTCAGCTTAGGTATTATCGCTGTCGTGGTTGCGGGTAATATTGTTATTTCCCTGAAGAGCCAGTCTTTATCGGCCGCGGGATTGACCATTGCCAGCTTTGGATTGTTAGCCGGGGAAAGTATGCTGCTAACCAGCAGTGATTTTCTTATTTGGTTCGGGCGGATGGCCCAGCTTGTGGGATTAGGTTTCTGGATCACCTTCCTGCTCTTGCCGAAAATTGAAGCTAAATTCAAAAAAGAAACGCAGAAACTCCAAAACATCCTGGCCGAAAAAGAAACTTTACTGCAGCAGCAATTACTGGATACAGAGACCGGCAAAAAACAAATACTTTCCCTGGAGGAAAGCTTAACGCAGCAAGTTGGCAAAAATAGCAAATTGTCCATCTTTCCCCAGATTGCCCAGAAGATGGGCTCTAATATTGACCGGGAACAGGTCTTAAAGGCTATCCCTGAAGAAATTGCCAAGATCTGGAAAGTCCAGATCTGTGGATTGTACCTTTGGCAGGAGGATTTGGGGGCGTTAGTGTTGAAACATGGCGCAGGTTATGAGCCTAACTTTATTAACCGGCTTAGTTTTAAAAAAGGCGAAGGATTAGTAGGCTGGACGGCGGTAGAAAGTAAGCCGGTCCGGCTGGTTGATCCGGCCGGTGATCCCCGTTTTAAAGATAAATACAATCAGTTGGTGAAAAATAGCAGTAAGGCGATCGCTTTTAAGGCGATATTGCTGGCGCCGATCAATCTCGGAGAGAAAAACCTGGGGATTATTGAAGTAATAAACTATAACGGATGGAAAGACCGGGTAAGCCAGCAGGTATTCAGCGCCGAGGATGAACATCTGCTTTATACCCTGGCCAACCAGATCGCGCTTTTTTTGCAGACGGTGGTGAACTATGAAGAGAGCCGGGAAGCTTATCTCGAAATTATCCGCTCTTTAGTGAATGCTATTGAAGCGCGGGACCCTTATACGCGCGGTCATTCCGAGCAAACTACAAAATATGCAGTCTCCATCGCGCAGAAACTGGCGTTGCCGGCTGAAATAATTGAAATTGTCCGGTATGCCGCCAGCTTGCATGATATCGGCAAGATCGGCATCAAAGAGAACATTCTTAAAAAAGTCAAGAAACTGACCGCCGATGAATATTCCCATATTAAGAACCATCCTTTTATGGGGGCGCAGATCCTGAAGCCGATCAAGAGCTTGCAGGACGTTATACCCATTGTCTATCATCATCATGAGCGGTATGATGGCAAAGGATACCTGGACGGGCTGCAGCGTGATGAGATCCCGATCGGGGCCAGGATCTTAAGTGTGGCTGATTCATTTGAAGCCATGACCAGTGACCGTCCGTATCACAAGGGATTGCCTAAAGATGTAGCGCTGGAGCAATTAAAAAAATCTGCTGGTTCCCAATTTGACCCGCAGGTAGTCAATGCTTTTGTGGAAGTACTGGAAGAAGAAAGTCTGAAGCCGATCGCGGCAGGAAGATAGGACACTAGCCCATGGCTATATTCACCTACCTGGCTTTTGATAAGAGCGGCAAAAAAATAAAAGGTTCTATTGATGCTCCTAATCAGGTATTGGCGAGCATTGCCTTGAAAAAGCAGGGTCTTTTTGTCCAGAAATTAGCCGCGCAAAAAAAAGGCGGACTGAATGTAAACCTGAACGAAATGTTCATCAAGATCACCACCAAAGACAAAGGAATTTTCAGCCAGCAATTATCGACGATGATCGGCGCCGGTTTGGCTTTGACGAAATGCCTTGATGTGCTAGCTAACCAAACCCAGAATCCAAAATTCAAAAGAGTAATCTCCCAGGTAGCCAAGGATATCAGCCATGGTAATTCCCTGTCCTGGGCTGTTGCCCGTCATCCCGCTGTCTTTGATAACCTTTTTATCAGTATGATCAAAGTAGGTGAAAGCGGCGGGGAAATGGATAAGATCCTGATCCAATGGGCTAATTTCATTGAGCGGGACGATGAGATCCGAGGCCGCCTCAAAGCCGCGCTGATGTATCCCTTCATCCTGAGTATTGTCAGTACGATCGCGGTTACGGTCCTGGTCGTCTTTGTGTTGCCAACTTTTACGAGTATTTTTGCCTCTTCCGGAGTGGAACTGCCTGGGCCAACCAGGATTTTGATGGAGATCAGCGATCTGATTAAGGAAAGATATTATATTATCATTGCGGTTGGAATAATTGGCTATATTACTTATGGTAAGATCAAAAAAACCAAGAAAGGCAAGTATGCAATTGATATGTTCATGCTAAAAATGCCTATTTTTGGGGCTTTGCAGCACAAGATGATCCTGACTCGTTTTACCCGGACTTTTGGCGTGATGCTGAATTCCGGGGTGCCTATTCTTGAGGCTTTGCATATCTCCCGGGATATTGTCGGCAATGTCTGCATGGCCGCGGTCTTTGACGATGTCATTGAATCAGTCAAGCAGGGAGGGGATATGGCTACCCCATTCTCCAAAAATCCGCTGATTCCGGCGATGATCGCGAACATGATACCGGTCGGCGAGGCTACGGGGACGATCGAGAAGATATTGGTCAAAATAGCTGATTTTTATGAGCGGGAAGTGGACAACCTGATCAGAAACATGTCCAGTATCCTGGAGCCGGTGATGATCCTGGTCATGGGTGTTTTAGTCGGATTTATTGCCATGGCCATGATTTTGCCGATGTATGACATGATCAAAGTAGCGCGGGTTGGAGTGTAAAAAGACAAATTCTAAATTATAAATTCGAAATTCTAAATGAATTCAAGCTCAAAAAAAAGTAAAAATAATGCGAGAAACTTGCGCTAAAATATAGACGAAAAACCACAAAATTCGTTCCCGAAACCGCTTGACAAAAGGCCTATTCCGCTTTATATTTATATTGGGGGGTGGTACGGAGTGGAGGGTAAAATGAAACGCCGTACCCGGAAATTTAATAAGCGCATCAAAAGACTGCTAAGGAAAGCCATTAAGGTACAATATAAGGGCTTTACCTTGGTAGAACTTTTGATTGTCATAGTAATATTAGGCATCTTGTCGGCAATAGTCATTTCCAGATTTACCGGCGCGACGAAAGAGGCTAAAGAAACCAGCCTCAAAGCCAACCTCAGCGGTTTACGGAGCCAGATCGAGATTTACCGGGCTCGTTCCGCCAGCGATAGTTATCCGGTCAATCTGCAAGCCCTGGTCAGTGAGGGCTACATCAGGAAAATTCCCCAGGATCCTTTCTATAAGAAAAGCACAGAGTATGAGGATTTACAAGCTGCCGGTGTTGGCGGCTGGGTTTATTCCAACGCTACAGGTCAGGTGTACGTGGACATACCCAGTGATGATCCAGCCGGTTTGCCGAAGGATACTTCTTGGGGCGATGTCTACACTGTTTGGTAAGATTGTTCTTTATACTTGATATTGATTAAGTGAAGACTATCTAGCAATTAGTCAAGATAAGATGGATATCTTTGACAACAGAATAGAGCAGTTTAAGGAGGATGTTATGTTTGCAGGATTTTGGCAGCGGCTAATAAAAAAGACCAATGTAGGCGCTTCGGCGATAGAGATCATTGATCTTCAAGATGGCCGCTTTTTTTATTTTATTTGCTTGCCAAAAAATCAAGGCCTGTGCTATAATTACACAGTAAAGTCTATAAATCTACAATTAAAAGGAGGTGAAACTATATGTTAAATAAGATCAAGAATAGCAAAGGTTTTACCCTGGTAGAATTATTAATCGTTATCGTCATTTTAGGTATTTTAGCCGCTATCGTTATTGCCAGATTTGCCGGGGCTACTAAAGAAACTAAGGAAGCCAGTTTGAAGGGTAACCTCCGGACTATCCGTTCTTCTCTGGAAATTTATAAAGCAAATTCCAAGAGCAATAACTATCCTGAAGCTCTGGATGATCTCTGGAAGGGAACCAATAGTGACGTAGACAGCAAGACGTTCCTGGAAAGAATACCGGTGGATCCGTTTTATAAGAGTAAAGTTGTGGTGGCTACGACCGACGTGCTTGACCCGACTGAAGAAGCTTTGGACCGTGATGGTAAGATTACTGGCGGCGGCGGTTGGGCGTATGATTCCCAAACCGGAAGAATATGCGCTAACTATTATTCTACTGATACCACTTCTGGCGAACCGATTGATACCAGCTGGGGTGTAGAGTATAATCTTTGGTAAAAGCAGGCCTGAAGTTAAAACTAAAAAGAAGGGAGGTGAAACAAGATGTTAAATAAACTGAGAAACCGGAAGGGCTTTACCCTGGTAGAACTGTTAATCGTTATTGTC
>CAYTYR010000014.1:0-62197 GCA_964441745.1 uncultured Clostridia bacterium | reverse complement strand
AGAGAAAGACGCGGATAATTATGGCCGGATCTTTGTGCATTTCCGGCATAAAAATACAAATGCCTATCATTCTTGATATTCTAAATTATAACTAAGTAACATCAGGGAACTTGGTTGTTTTTTGAGCGAGCTTGTCGTGTTTTAGCCAAAGCACGCTTATAGACAACGAGGGTATCTGTTGGTTGCTGGATGCCGAGCATGTTTGAGCCCAGGGGGCGAGTTGCGCAGGCACCGAGTTGTCAAAAGACCTTTGGCGCAGGTCCGCCAATGGCGGACATGAAAACCGACACCGGAGCGAACAAAAATAACCAGTTCACTGATAATAGACAAAGGAGATGTCGTGGAAAAGGAAAAACTGATAAAGATACTGGATAGTTTTAAAAATAAAAAGGTGATGGTATTAGGGGATATGATCGCGGATGAGTATATCTTCGGCAAAACTACCCGCGTTTCCCGCGAAGCGCCTGTGCTTATCTTAAAGTATGATTCCACGGAGGTAATTCTGGGAGGGGCAGCTAATTCTGTGCATAATATCCATGCCCTGGGAGGTAAAGTATTCCCAGTAGGCGTAATCGGTCACGATCATGCCGGCAAACAAATGCTTAAGATCATGCGGGAAATGAAAATACCGACTTCACGCTTGATCACTGAACTAGACCAGCATACTATTACCAAGACCAGAATCATGGCCGGCGGCTATCATACTGCCCGTCAGCAAGTGATCAGGATCGATAAAGAAGCAGACCAGCCAATCAGTAAAGAGTGCGAAGCCAGGATCATCAGGATATTGACCGCGCATATCCCGGATATGGATGCGGTACTGGTTAGTGATTATAATGCCGGTTTGATTACGGAAAGATTACGTGATATTTTACTCGGCTTAGTCCACAAATATCATAAACCTCTGGTCGTAGATTCACGCTGCCACATTATGAAATATGTGGGGGCGACTTTGGTCACTCCTAATGAAACAGAAGCTGCTCCGGCTATGGGAATGCGTCTTGATTCAGGCCAGGGAATTAAGGAAATTGGGCTGGAATTATTGGAAAAAATACAAGGGAAGGGTGTTTTAATCACCCAGGGCCGTAATGGTATGACCTTATTCGAGGGAAAAAATAAAATTACCCATATTGATATTGTGGGAAGTGATGAAGCTGTAGATGTGACTGGCGCAGGTGACACGGTTGCCAGCTGCGCGACGCTGGCCCTGGCTTCTAATGCCACCCTGCTGGAAGCTGCCTATCTGGCTAATTATGCCGCCGGAGTGGTAGTCATGAAAAGAGGTACAGCCGTAGTAACGGTAAATGAAATAAGAGAAAAAATGGGTGAGGTTTAAATGAAAGTAAAATCTGAGCATTGGCTTTTAATATTATTATCACTGTTTCTAGTCCTGACTCATGTTCTCTGGCTGTCAAATGACCTGAGGCCGCCTTCCTGGGATGCCTCAGCTCATTTGAATCTCTGCCTGCAGTACCGCGATGTCTTGCGTAACGCGGATACAAATTTGGGCCGTAACCTGCTGGATGTGACTGGCTATTACCCGCCATTGTATCATTTAAGCACGCTTCCTTTCCTGGCGCTCTTTGGTTATTCACTTTCTTCTGCCTGCCTGGTGAACCTGCTCTATCTGCTGATACTGGTGTGGGCTACTTATGGTATTGGGAAAAGACTTTATAATGAACTGACCGGCTTACTGGCGGCATTTTTAGTATCTGTTTATCCGTATATTGCCTTTATGACCAATTCTTTTGTTATTGACCTGGCTTTGACCAGTATGGTCACCCTGGGTATGTACCTGTATTTGCGCAGTGAGGATTTTAGGAAAAGCTGGCCCAGTATGTTGTTTGGCCTGGTCTGCGGCATAGGGGTACTGGTGAAATGGACCTATGGATTTTTTCTCTTCGGGCCAGCGCTCTATGGACTATGGAAAGCAATTAGAACCAGAAAAGAATATCCCAGGATGCTGAAAAATGCCGGATTGAGTTTATTGATCAGTTTTATTGTGGCTTGGCCCTGGTATAGCTATAATCTGATCAAGTTTGTCCGTTACAGCATTCGCTTCAGCGGTATTGGGGCCAATGAAGGCGATCCTGTGATCCAGTCCCTGTCCAGCTGGCTCTATTACGGTAAAAACCTGTTACTGCAGGTCCAGCCAGTATTTTTGGCGCTATTTGTGCTCGGGATCCTGATCTATCTGCTCACGTGGAAGCGCCAAAATAAAATACTTTTTTGGTGGATCGTTCTCCCGTATATTATACTGACCCTGATCCGTAATAAAGATGAACGATATACCTTGCCGTTTTTGGCCGCGGTCAGCATTATTTCCTGTTTCTGGCTGGTGAATATTAAGAAGGACATAATAAAATATGTCCTTATTCCTTTGGTTGTTGTCTTTGGCCTGACCCAGTATTTTGTCACTTCTTTTGGCCAGGTTGGCAACTATTACTGCCAGCCGCCGCACCCTGAAAATTGGCAGCAGAAGGCAGTCTCCGATCTTATTCTCCAAACCAAATCTACGAGTAAGGATCAGGCCAGCGTAAGTGTGGTCGCTAATCATAGTTTTTGGCATAGCGAGACATTGCGGTTTTATGCTGACGCTCATCATTTGCCTCTCCTATTTAAAGGCTATAGCCGGAATTTGGGGCAATTTGCCGACTATATTATTACCAAGAGCGGAGATATTGGTCCGGCCTTTACTTTGGGAGGCATGCCTGAAGCCAGGGAGCGCATACTGTCTGCAACAAAGGATAAAATTAATAGCGGGTTCCGCTTGATCGGCAGTTTTGCCTTACCTGATGACTCCTGGCTTTTTGTGTTTAAGCGCGAAACAAATGCCAAAACATTTGGCCCGCGCCAGTTTGAGGCCAGAGTGTTGGAAAATAAGCTAACGGCCAGCGTGATGGAATATTTAAAAGATGCGGAAGGGCTCAAATTAGAGATCAAGAGTAAGAATATGAAAGAGGCCCAGGAAGGCTGTTTTGAGCAGGTAGTCATTACCGCTAAGAAATTAAAAATAGGCGAGATCTGGCTCACTGATGTGAACATAGCAATAAAAGGCCTGGATCTTAACCTGCCTTTGTTGTGGGATGAAGGGAAATTGATCGTGTATGCAATGGATGAAATGCATCCTGCTTTTAGCATTAAAGCCCATGACCTATCTGAGCTGTTGCAGAAAAAAGCCAAAAATATTAAGAATCCACTGGTCAGTATCCAGCATAATGTGCTGAATGTGGAAGGAGACTGGCAAGGCCTTCACCTGCGGGTTAAAGCCGGAATAGTCAAAGAGCAAGATCAGCTTTATGCGCAGTGCGCAAAATTAGAAATAGGCTGGGTCAGAATCCCCCGCTGGTTGTATCGGGGAGTAGCGGAAAAACCATTTATGCTATCGCCGGAGCCGGAATGGCCAGTCACAACAGTGGTCAGTGAGATTAAACTGCAAGATGATAAAATTATCGTAAAATAGATAGTATATTAAATTATCCTTAACTCAAAACTCAAAATTCAAAACTCAAAACTGCTTTTGTAAAAAGTGAAAGGATCAAATGAAACCTGAGATCAGCGTATTTTTCCCCTGTTATAACGAAGAAGCCAATATTAAAACGACTGTGACCAAAGCCATCGCGGTCTTGGCGCAGTTTACTGATACTTTTGAAGTGATTGTCGTGGATGACGGCAGTACAGACAAAACCGGGGAGATCGCTTCTGCCCTGGCGCAGGAAGACCAGCGGGTGCGGGTCTGGACCCATGAAAGCAACAAGGGCTATGGCGCTGCCCTGCGCTCAGGGTTTGCCGCCGCCAGGTATGATCTTGTTTGCTTCACTGATGCTGATGGTCAATTTGACCTGGCTGAAATTAACCAGTTCCTGCCTCTGATCGAAAAGTATGATGTGGTCCTGGGCTACCGGATCAAGCGGCAGGATAAATTCTACCGCAAGGTCAATACGTTTATCTATAAAACGGCGATCAACTTGTTTTTCCGGCTGTGGGTCAAGGATATTGACTGCGCGTTTAAGATGTTCCACCGGGAAGTGATGAATAGTATTAGTATTACTTCAGACGGGGCAGTGGCCAGCGCTGAAATGCTGATCAAAGCTAAACGGCAAGGATATCGGTTCACCGAGGTTGGGGTGCATCATTATCCGCGCCTGGCGGGCCAGCCGACCGGCGCCAAATTAGGAGTGATCTTTAAGGCCTTCGCGGAACTATTTAAACTTTTTCAGACTCTAAAATAGTAACTAGAAAAGGATAAAAAGATGACCAAAATTAACTGTTCCCCCAGATTTGCTAAGGCAAATCTAAGCGGGGGAATGCCTGAAAAAGTTCTTTTTCAGGCAAAAAGTAAAATAAAGTCTTTACAGCAGTTAAAAAAGATAGTAAAATTAATAAAATTACAAGGTAAAACCGTAGTTTTGGCTAACGGCTGTTTTGATCTTTTGCATGTGGGTCATATCCGCTACCTGGAAGCCAGTAAAAAACTGGGTGATATCCTGATTGTAGCGATTAATAATGACCGCTCGATCCGGGAGATCAAAGATCCCGGCCGGCCCATAATCAAGCAACAGGCACGGGCGGAAATAGTGGCTTCGCTGAGTGCGGTGGATTATGTTGTTTTATTCGGTGAAAAGCAGGTTGACCGGGTGTTGCTGGCATTGCAGCCATCGATCCAGGCCAAAGGCACGGATTACACAGTCAATTCTGTGCCGGAAAGAGCTTTAGTGCAAAGCTATGGCGGCCGCGTGGCTATTGCCGGTGACAGGAAAGAGCATGCTACCAAGGATTTGATCAGGATTATAATCAAAAAATGCAGGAAGGGGTAAAAATGCAGAGCATTAGCGCTTTTATCGTAAAGCACCGGATCTTACTCAGCTGGTTGTTTGGAGCGGCTTATCTTATCTTTACCGCTGCGCCGCGTTATGTTCCTCCGACGAGCGCATTATTGTACCTGGTAATCGGTTTGGAGATCGCTTTTTTGGGTGAGGGTTTGCGTATTTGGGCCAATGGGTATCTGCATAAGGACGAATCACTGGCTATAAATGGTCCATTCAGCTATACCCGCAATCCCTTGTACCTGGGCAGTTTCCTGATTGGCTGTGGTTTTTGTATTGCTACTTCCCGGTTACCGTTGTTTGTTGTCTTCCTGGTTTTTTTCTTTTTGGTTTTTTTGAATACTATTCGTCATGAAGAGGGGATACTGGAAGGAAAATTCGGCAGTGAGTTTCAGCAGTATAAGCAAAATGTACCGATATTTTTCCCGAAATTAACTCCTTTTAATTCCAATATCTACAGTAAATTCAGCTGGAAGCAGGTTAAACATAATAAAGAACATCTCACTGTACTGGGTGTTTTGCTGATTGCGCTATATGTGATCATCCGGTATTGTCTGCAGTATAATACCGGAGTCCCGTACAATAAAATATTAGGATGATGAAAACAATCAAGATCAAATTAACAGCGATACTAATAATTGGCTTGGCTGCTCTTTTCTGGCTGGGAGTAAAAGATATGGCCCTGGCCGGGGACTTGGCAGTGCCTTTTGCGAAAGGTGAGAAAATAGGGTATGAGGTCAAGTGGGGATTTATCGTCGCTGGCCGGGCTTCCCTGAGTATCGAACCCCAGGTCTGGAATGGGCAGGATGTCTACCGCATTGTTTCCGAAGCTACTAGCGCTAGCTGGATCAGTTCTATGTATCCCGTGAAAGACATATCAGAATCAATAGTCAGCCGCGAAACATTCAGTACGTTAAATTTTTATAAAGATGTCAATGAGGGAAAATACCACCAGCAGGAGAATATGATCTTTGACCAGGTGAACGGCAAGGTGATCTATGCTGATGCTACTGTCGATATCCCCAAAGGGACCGTAGATGTTCTGGCCAGTCTTTATGCGGTCAGGTTCAGGATCCTGGAGCCAGGCAAAGAGTTCACGATCAACATCTGCAATAACAAGAAAAACTATGAATTAGTGGTCAAGGTAATCTCCCGGGAGACAGTGAATGTCCCGGCCGGAGAATTTAAGACGATCATGGTCGAGCCACTGTTGAAAGAGGAAGGCATTTTTATGCATAAGGGCCGCTTATTCGTATACTTAACTGATGACGCGGAAAGAATTCCTGTATTGCTGCGCAGTAAGATAGCTGTCGGCTCTATTGTCGCGGCCATGGAAAAGATTGAAAAGAACTGAAATATCGATAGTATTTTTGGCAATTTTGTGCTATCTTAAACTTTTAAGAATATAGTTATAAAAGAGGGTTAGATGATCGTATTAACAGGTGGGGCTGGATTCATTGGGAGCGGCTTCCTTTGGAAATTGAACCAGCTGGGCATTAAGGATATTCTGGTCGTAGATAATCTCTCCGCTACCGAAAAATGGCGCAATCTGGCGGGAAAACACTTTATTGATTATATCCATAAAGACAAGTTCCTGTCCCTGATCGAGTCGAATAAGGCGCCTAAACCGAAAAAAGTAGTGCACCTGGGAGCGTGTAGTTCAACCACCCTCCAGGATGCTGACTATTTTATGAGCAATAACTATGAATATTCAAAAAAAATAGCTTTGTGGGCCATAAGCCACAAAGCTGATTTTTTATATGCTTCCAGCGCGGCGACCTATGGCCGCGGCGAATTTGGCTATCAGGATGACCCAGCGACGACTTTTAAATTGCAGCCGCTGAACATATACGGGTATTCCAAACAGTTGTTTGACCTCTGGGTCTATCAGCATCAGCTGGAGAAAAAAGTAACCGGGATCAAGTTCTTTAATGTCTTCGGCCCTAATGAATACCATAAGGGCGAAATGATGAGCCTGGTTTGCAAGAGATTCCAGGCAGTGCAGGAAACCGGAGTAATGAAACTCTTCAAGTCTTATCGCGGTGACATGCCGGATGGAGAGCAGAAGAGGGATTTTGTCTATATTAAAGATGTCGTTGAAATGATGTACTATCTTTTTACTCATCCGTCTAAAACCGGGATTTTTAATATGGGTACCGGAGAAGCGCGCAGTTGGAATGATTTAGCCCGGGCTTTGTTCAGCGCTCTGGGCATACCAGGAAAGATCGAATATATCGAGATGCCAGAGATCTTAAGAGGCAAATACCAGTATTTTACCCAGGCGCAGATGGGCCAGCTGCAAAAACATAATAAATACCAATGCCGCTCCCTGGAAGACAGTGTTAAAGATTACGCGCAGTACCTGAAAAACAATTCGTATCTATAAACCGGCCAAGTTATCAGCGCTAGGAGATTTTTATGTCCAAGTATGATGTAGCGAACATCCTGAAAATTGTTGACCGTTTCTCTAAAACCAAGATACTGGTGATCGGAGATATAATAGTTGACCATTTTGTCTGGGGAAAAGTGTCACGTCTTTCCCCGGAAGCGCCTGTGCCGATAGTAGAAGTCAGCAAAGAAAGCTTTGTGCCTGGCGGCAGCGGCAATGTAGCCCATAACATTGCGGCTTTGAAAGGACAAGTATTTTTATGCGGCGTCATTGGCCATGACCTGGTGGGGAGCCAGATCGTAGAACTGATTAATGATCTGGGCGTAGATACGAACGGAGTTTTTACCGATGCCGGGATTCCGACGATCCAAAAAACCAGGATCATCGCTAACATCCAGCAAATAGTCAGGATCGACCGGGAAGACCGGGAGAGCAAAGATAAAACGATCATTACCCGGGGACAGCAGTACCTTAAAGAAACTATTCCCCAGGTGGATGCGATCATAATTTCCGATTACGGCAAGGGTATGATTAGCGTTCCGCTGTTAAAAGAAACGATCAAACTGGCTCATCGTTATAACAAAGTGATCACCGTTGATCCCAAGGTGGAGCATTTCCTGAAATACAAGGGCGTGACCTGTATTACGCCGAATCACCTGGAAGCGGCGCAGGGCATTCATTATCCAGTGCCCCGGGACCAGGCAGAAACTGAAATGCTGGGAGAAAAGATCATTAAAAAATTGCATTGCCAGTCGCTCTTGATCACTCAGGGTGAAAAAGGTATGACCTTGTTTGAACAGGGTAAAAGATCCCTGCATATCCCGACCATGGCTCGGGAAGTATTTGATGTGACCGGCGCCGGGGATACAGTAATTTCCACCCTGACTTTAGCCCTGGCCGCAGGAGCAGACCTGAAACAGGCAGCATACATAGCCAATCATGCGGCAGGAATAGTGGTAGCCAAAGTCGGTACCGCTACCTGTTCACCAGAAGAATTAAAAGAAAATTTGATTCAGGATAAAGCGGGATTGAAGATATAAAAAAGTGGTAAGTGGTAAAGTGATAGAGTGGTAGAGCTGGAAACTGGAGTAATAATGAGAATAATCGGAGTGATACCGGCGAGACTTAAGTCGACCCGCTTGCCGGAAAAGCCATTACAAATGATCCAGGGTAAATACCTGGTCCAGAGAGTTTATGAACAGGCTAAAAAAGCGCGTCATTTAAATGAGGTGATCATTGCCTGTGACCATGAAAAAATAGCTCTGGCCTGCAGGCAGTCCGGGGCCAAGGTAGTCTTGACCAGCCCGAAATGTTCCAGTGGCGCTGACCGGGTAGCTGAGCTCGCCAGGAAAATAAAAGCCGATGTTTTCCTGAATATTCAAGGGGATGAACCGCTCATTGATCCCAGGACTATTGACCAGGTGGCCTTGCTGTTCCGGGACCAGAGTGTCCTGATGGGAACAGCGGTGATTCCCTTAGAGAGTAAAGCAGAGATCCAAGATCCTAATTTAGTAAAAGCAGTATTGGATCAGAAAAATGATGTGTTATATTTCTCCCGGTCGCCGATCCCATATCAACGTAATCAGGTTAAGGACCTGATCCTGTACAAGCATCTGGGATTATACGGATTCCGTAGGGGATTCTTGTTGAAATTTTCCTCTTGGCCGCAGACTATACTGGAGAAAACCGAGAGCCTGGAACAATTAAGAGCCCTGGAAAACGGTTATAAGATCAAGGCAGTCATTACTAAACATGATTCAATTGGCGTAGATACAGCAAAGGACCTGAAAAAAGTGTGTGACATCATTCGGAGGATGAGATGACCAAGTACATTTTTGTAACCGGTGGCGTAGTGTCATCGCTGGGTAAGGGCATTACCGCATCAAGTATCGGCTGTCTCTTGAAAATGCGCGGTTTAAAAGTAACCCTGCAGAAATTCGACCCTTATATCAATGTGGATCCAGGCACCATGAATCCATACCAGCATGGCGAAGTATATGTGACTGAAGATGGAGCCGAAACTGACCTTGATCTTGGCCACTATGAACGTTTCCTGGATGTTCACCTGACCCAGAATCATAATGTGACTACCGGTAAGATCTATAATAGCGTGATCACCAAGGAACGCCGTGGTGACTACCTGGGCGCTACCGTGCAAGTCATTCCCCATATTACCAATGAGATCAAAGAACACATCAAAAAAGTAAGGGACAAAAATGATGTAGTCATCGTTGAGATCGGCGGGACAGTCGGCGATATTGAAAGCCTGCCTTTTTTGGAAGCTATCCGCCAGTTCCGTAAGGATATCGGGCGTAATAATGTGCTCTATGTCCATGTCACCCTGGTGCCGTTCATCCATGCCAGTGAAGAACTAAAAACCAAACCAACCCAGCATAGCGTCGGTAAACTGCGGGAGATCGGTATTACCCCGGATGTGATCATTTGCCGCACGGAAAAGACCATCCCGAAAGATTGCCTGTCCAAGATCTCCCTGTTCTGCAATGTCGATGAAAAAGCCGTGATCCAATGTAAAGACGTCTCCTGCATCTACGAAGTACCGCTCATGTTCGAGAAGCAGGGACTGGATGATATAATTGTGGACTTATTGAAACTTAAAACTAAAAAACCTGATTTAACGGAATGGAAAGCGATGGTCAAGGCAGAAAAGACTGCCCAGAAAGTGATCACTATTGCCCTGGCGGGTAAATATACTACCTTAAAAGACGCTTACAAAAGCATACGGGAATCTTTAAATCATGGCGGCCTGGCTAATAATGTGCAGGTAAAAATAAAATCAGTCGATGTGGAGAAAGCAGAGACAGATATTGGTAAATTCCTGCATGATGTAGATGGGTTACTCGTACCCGGAGGATTTGGCGGCCGCGGTATTGAAGGCAAAGTAAAAGCCATACAATATGCCAGGGAACATAAAATGCCATTTTTCGGTATCTGCCTGGGAATGCAGACAGCGGTCATTGAATTCGCCCGTAATGTCTGCGCTATGTCTGAAGCTAATTCCACCGAATTCAATCCTAAGACCAAACAACCAGTGATCAGCTTACTGGAGGAACAGCGCAAAGTAATAAAAGTGAAAATGGGCGGGACCATGAGATTGGGAGCTTACCCGTGTCACTTGAAGAAAGAGACCAACGCCCATGCCGCTTACGGCAAAGACGACATCGAAGAAAGACACCGTCATCGTTATGAATTTAATAACCAGTTTAAAAAGAAACTGGAAGAGTGCGGAATGGTCTTTAGCGGAGAAAATGAAACAAACAATCTGGTGGAAGTAGTGGAGATCCCCGACCATCCCTGGTTTGTCGGGGTACAATATCACCCTGAATTTAAATCACGCCCAACTCATCCGCATCCCTTATTCAGGGAATTTATAAAACACGCTGTGGCTTATAAGGAGACAAAGGTTTGAAACGCGAACAGGAAAGAAAAACTATAGTAAATATTGGCCCGATCAAAATAGGGCAAGGGTATCCATTGGCGTTGATCGCCGGCCCTTGTGTCATCGAGTCGGAAAAGCAAGTTTTTGATTCTGCTGCCTCCCTGAAGAAAATGACGGTATCGCTGGACTTGCCATTTATTTTTAAGTCATCCTATGACAAAGCTAATCGCACTTCACTGCAGGCTTATCGCGGGCCGGGATTCAAAAAAGGCTTGGCCATCCTGAAAAAGGTTAAAGATAAATTTAATATCCCAATCCTGGTTGATGTTCACCAGGTGGAAGAAGTAAAAGCCGCGGCCGAAGTGGCTGAGATACTGCAGATACCGGCTTTTTTGTGCCGTCAGACTGACTTGATCCTGGCTGCTGCCCGCACCGGCCGGGTGATCAATATTAAAAAGGGGCAGTTCCTGGCTCCCTGGGATGTAGAAAATATTGTCAGGAAAGTGGAATCAACCGGCAACCGGAAAATTGTCCTGACCGAACGCGGCACGAGCTTTGGTTATAATAATCTGGTGACTGATATGCGGTCCTTGGTGATCATGAAAAAGACCGGATATCCAGTGATCTTTGATGCGACGCACAGCGTGCAACTGCCGGGCGGCAAAGGCGATCGTTCCAGCGGGCAAAGCGAGTATATACCTGCGCTGGCCCGGGCAGCGACAGCTGTCGGCATTGACGGGCTGTTCCTGGAAGTGCATCGCCATCCGGCCAAGGCCCTGTCTGACGGCGCGAATATGCTGCCGCTGGAGTCATTGAAAAAACTTTTGCAGGAAGTTATCGCCATAGATGCATTGGTTAGACGAAAGACCGTTCGTGGTTAGTGGTTCGTCGTTAGTCGAATAAATATAAAACTCCCCGCCCTTAAGCTTGGCGGGTCCGCCTCAGGCGGAAAAATTTAAAACTGTATTTAGTGAAAGTGACAAAAATGATCTTGCAACAGGCTAAACAAGTATTGGAAATAGAATATAAAGCGATCAAAGAGATGATCCCGAGGCTGGATCAGAATTTCGAGCAGGCGGTGGAGATCATTAGCGCTTGCCGGGGCCGGGTAGTAGTTACGGGCATCGGCAAAAGTGGATTGGTCGGGCGCAAAATATCCGCTACCCTGGCCTCAACCGGAACACCTTCATTTTATTTACATCCGACTGAAGGAGCGCATGGGGATATGGGGATGGTCATGAAAGGCGATGTTATACTGGCTATATCCTATAGCGGCGAAAATGAAGAATTACTGAAATTATTGCCGGCGATCAAAGGCATGGGTTTGCCGTTGATAACTCTCACCGGGATGTTTCATTCGAATATGGCTAAAGCCAGTGATGTTGTCCTTAATACCAAAGTAAATAAAGAAGCCTGTCCATATAATTTAGCGCCAACTGCTTCAACTACAGTTACCATGGCCTTAGGTGACGCTTTAGCGATCACATTACTCTTGAAAAAGGGATTCCAAAAAAAAGACTTTGCTGCCTTACATCCAGGGGGCACCCTGGGCCGGAAATTATTATTGCGGGTTGGGGATATTATGCGGTCTGGTAAGAATAATCCGGTCATCAGTAAGCACAAGACGGTAAAGGAAGCTTTACTGGTAATGACTGCCTTAAGGCTGGGAGCGGTAAATATCGTTGATCATCAAGGGAAGTTAACAGGCTTTTTCACAGACGGAGACCTGCGCCGCCATTTACAAAAAGGGGAAAATATATTATTTGAGCGGATCAGCACAGTAATGACCAAAAAACCTTTTACGATCACGCCTGACCGCATGGCCACAGAGGCAGCCAGGATTATGCAGGAACGGAATTTTGATAATATACCGGTAGTGGATGAAAAGAACCGGCCGGTGGGAATTATTGATGAAAGAGACCTGTTGGCTAAAGGCCTTGGTTAAATACGGATGGCGGTTGGCCGTCCGCTCCGATTAGACATCGGAGCTCGCGGATGGCAGTTAAATAGTAAAGATGCAGATGAGAGAGAGGGTATGTATTTTGAATAATAAATTGGAATCTATCAATCTATTTAAAGGATATTCACAAGAGGAAAATGAAAATACTCATGCTTTTTTAGCTTTCCTTAATTCATTATTAAATTCAAACAAGAAGGAGTTTCTACGCTTTTTTAATTCTTTAAAAATAGGAATACAAACTAGCAGGACGAGTGACATTACTATTGATTGTTTGAAACAGAATTATGGCGCAACCTGGGATGGCCAAATATACTCGAAAAGCAAAAAATGGTTTATTGCAATTGAATCCAAAGTAAGAAAGGCGGCTCTAAGCCGTAATCAGCTTAAGAGTCATATAGCTAATGTCAAAGATCTTAAGAAGCAATATAAAAAGGTTAAACTTATTTTATTAACACCTTTTGATAAAGACTGGATAATTAAGGAATACTTATTAGGAAAACACGTTAAAGATGTTAATTATATCAGCTGGGGAGATATATACAAATCAGCAGCTTATTTAAGACCGCAAAGCAAAGCTCTCAAGTTTGTTGTTGATGAATACAAGGAATATTTGCAAAATGTAAACTATGAAAAAGCTGGAATAATACAAATGGTAAACTTAAGTATTTTTTGTTCTGAGAAAACCTTTAAAAAAATTGTAGATGGCAAATGTAATAAGTTTCATATACCTGATAAAATCACTGGGTTCGAATTGCCGAATTTTAAAGTGTTTTTATATCGTAAAAAGAAAGGAGAGAAAGGCGGGATATTTGCTTTCTTTACATCTAAAGGGATTTCATTAGATTACAACAGAAAAAAAGACAAGGAGTTTAAATACTATTTTGATATAAGCGGATTTAAAGAACTAAAGCGATCAATTATGCCGGATGAAGTAAGAGATATAGCAAAGAAGAGCAAAACGACAAATAGCCTGAGCAATTTTAAAATACATAATTGTCCTGCTCCCTATTATTTCCTAAATAAGGAAATTGTTGGTGCGCTTGAAAATTTAGCTTATAAAAGGATTAAGTAGAAACACAGGTGTCAAGATATTAGCTTGTTTTTTGAAAAAATAATATATGCAGAAAAGTATAGGGGCTTCCATGCGAAAGAGAGATTATATAGTTGTTCGTGAACTTAAGAAAAAAGTATCTAAGATAGTGGATTTAATAGATATGCGGGTATTTGGGTCGCGCGCCCGCGGAGATGAAAGCGAATATTCAGATTTAGATGTATTTCTGGAGGTTGACAGTCTTGATAAGAAAATGAAAAACAAGATTTCTGATATTGTTTGGGAAGTCAGCTATGAACATGGCTTAGTTATTTCACCGTTTATTATTACTAAAAACGAAATAGAAAATTCGGCTTTAAAATCATCGCCGATTATTAAGAATATTCTTAAAGAAGGCTTGCTGGTATGAATTACAAGAAAGTTCTGGCTGATTATAGATTAAAACAGGCTCAGGATACTCTGCGAGATGCTGAGGCTATGTTAAAAAGTAAGCTAAGTTCCCAATCAATTATTAACCGCGCTTATTACGCGATGTTTTATGCTGTATTAGCTCTTTTTATAAAAAATAATATTGACTTAAAAACGTCAAAACATGCCGGAGTTATTGCTATATTTGATAAGGAATTTGTTCATACCGGTAAATTTGCCAAAAAGTATTCAAAGATATTGCATAAAGCTTTTGAAATCAGGCAAGAAGGTGATTATAAAGAACTGGTAGTGTTTACGCAGGGAGATGCTGGTGAATTAGTGGCGTTAGCAAAAGAATTTTTATCTCATATTCGCTAAAGGCAGTTTAAGTGTTAAACACTAGGGGAGAATCAATGCGTAAGAGTTTAGAAGATAAAATTAAAAAGATAAAAATGGTCGCGATGGATGTAGACGGGGTATTGACCGGCGGCGAGATCATTTTTATTAATAATACCGATGAGATCAAGATCTGGAACGTCAAGGACCGTATGGGATTTGCCCTGGCGCATCGGACAGATAACCTGAAGCTTTGCTGGATCACCGGCCGGGAATCAAAAGAAGTGGCCCGCTGCGCCGCCGAGTGTCATATTGACGCTGTTTACCAGAAAGCGACTAAGAAAAAAGAAGCCTATGCTGATTTAAAAGAAAAATATCAGCTGCATGATGAAGAAATAGCTTTTCTGGGGGATGATCTAATCGATATCCCGATCTTGCGCCATGCCGGATTGGCCATTTGCCCAGCTAATTCCCCTCAAGAGGTAAAAAAGGAAGCTGACTTGGTAACCAAAGCTGAAGGTGGCAAAGGTGTATTCCGGGAAGTGATTGAATTAATCATTAAAACCCAGGGTAATTGGGAAAAAGTATGCGCCAGATATTATGAAGAAGGAGAGTAAAAAAATAGCGTATAGCGTATAGCGCATAGCGTACTGCGAAGGCTCTTAATTTATGAATAAAATAATAATATTAGCTATACTCCCTGTTTTAATATTAAGCGGGTGTAAAGAGAAGAATAACAATAGTGGAGATTTGTCTCCAGTAAAGGCCGAGCAGTTCTTGGAAAAGTTTTCTATGATAGAGACCCAGGCCGGGAAAAAGCAATGGGAGCTGGAAGCAGCCCGGGCGCTGCTGCAGGAAACGGAGAAAAGAACTAAGCTGGAAAAGATCAGATTGAAATTTTATAAGGATGAAGCGCTAACTTCGGTATTGGTCGCAGAAAAAGGAGATATCAATACTGAAACCGGCGATATGATCGCTACCGGTAATGTTGTTTTCACCAGCGAGTCTGAAAAAGTAAAACTGGAAACAGATCAATTGAATTGGGATAACAAACGCAAAAAGATCGTGACAGATTCTTTTGTCAAGGAAACCAGGCCTGGCGGCATTGTTACCGGCTATGGATTGGAGGCTGAACCGGACTTGTCGCGTACAGTCATAAAACGGGAAGTAAAAGCGCAAGTTATTCCGACCAGCAAAGAGACAAAATAACAATGAGAAAAATAACAGGCCTAATTGAAATAGGTATAATAATTCTGGCTAGCGCGGCAGTCTTGTCAGGTACTGAAAACAAGCCAATTGATGTCTCCAGCCAACAAATGGAAACTCTGGAAAAAGGCCAGGTGGCTTTCTTCAGCGGGCAGGTTAAAGTATCCCAGGAACAAGGGTTGTTGTACGCTGACAAAGTCTGGCATTACTTGGCTGAAGACCGTTTAGAAGCAGAAGGGAATGTCCATTACCAGGAAATAAAAGAAAAAGAGACCACTGATATCTATGGCGGCAAAATGGTCTTTAACCGCAAAACCGGGTACGGGACAGTCACTAAATCCCCGAAGATCGTGCGCCAAGACGCTGCTAATCCTAAAAATGATACCACTATCACCGGCGACCTGGTGGAGATATTTAATACTGAAAAACGGGCCCGGGTCACGGGTAATGTAAACATTGTCCAGCCAGAGGCAAAATCTAAAAGCGATGTGGCTGATTATTATTACCAGGAGAAAAAGCTGGTCTTGACCGGAAATCCCTGGGTTTGGCAGCAGAATCCGGATAATACCAGTGAATATACAGGTAAAATAATAACTGTGTTTACAGAAAATGAGCGAGTGGTCATAGAAGAGAATGTCCAGGCTAAGATCACCTCAATTAAAAATGAAAAGGCTAGTAACTAATGAGCAAATTATATACCCAGGAGCTGGTCAAATATTATGCCAAAAGGCCGGTAGTCAATAAGGTCAGCGTTAATGTTGACGAAGGCGAAATAGTGGGATTGCTGGGCCCAAATGGCGCCGGCAAAACTACTACATTCTATATGACCGTAGGATTGATCTCGCCCAATAGCGGGCAGATCAAATTAGATGAGCATGACATTACTAACCTGCCAATGTATATGCGGGCCCGTATGGGTATCGGGTATTTGTCACAGGAACCATCTATTTTCCGCCATTTGACGGTAGAAGAAAACCTGCTGGCAATATTGGAAACACTGCCTTTAAGCAAAAAAGAACGCCTGGAAAAGATGCGCTCTTTGCTGGAAGAATTTGATATCGCTGACCTGGCTAAAGCTAAAACATATCTGTTAAGCGGTGGTGAAAAACGAAGGGTGGAAATAAGCCGGGCGTTGGTGACCAATCCTAAGTTTATCCTGTTGGATGAGCCGTTTCTCGGTATTGATCCGATCGCGGTGATCGATATCCAGCGGATCATTTCCAAACTGCGCCAAAAAGGCCTGGGGGTCCTGATCACTGACCATAATGTCCGGGAAACGCTCAAGATCATTGACCGGGCTTATATTATGTATGAAGGGAAGATCCTGCTCCAGGGCTCAGCTAAAGAATTAGTGAACAATGAAAAAGCCCGCCAGATCTATCTCGGCGAAGGATTCACGTTATAATTTTTATTCGGGCGATTCGCTATAATTCGCGATATTCGTAAAAATAGAGAGGAGTAATTTAAATGCAAGTGAATGTTACCGTACGACATGCAAAGCTAACCCCGCAATTGAAACAGTATGCAGTGGAGAAAGTCAGCAAGGCACAAAAGTATTTTGATAATGTGATCGATGCGCATGTGATCCTGACCGTAGAGAAGTACTACTCAATAGCAGAAGCGACGGTTAATGCCGGAGGAGCCAGGATCAATGCCAAGGAAGAGTCGCAGGATCTGTATGCGGCTATTGACCTGATGGTTGACAGCCTGGATCGGCAGATGAAAAAGTTCAAAGAAAAAATAAAGACCAATAAACATCATGATCATCGTATCAGCGCTACTTTGCTCAGGACCGATGCGAAAATAATTTCTCGTAACGGGGCAGAGAAGATTGGCGGCGACCTGACAAAGAATGTGATTAAAAAAGAATTTGATACCACGCCCATAAATGCCAAAGAAGCTATTAAGAGGATGGAGCTGACGGATAATGATTTCTGGGCTTTTGTGAATATAGAAACCAGCAAAGTCAATATTGTCTATAAACGGCGCGACGGAACTTTCGGATTATTAGAGCCGGTTCTGTAAATATATCTATATTTGAGTGTGATAAGGAGGAAATGATGAAATTAATGGATTTCATCGTCAAAGAGGCAATAGTAGTAAACCTGCAGGGTAAAGAAAAGAAAGATGTACTGGAAGAAATGGTAGAGGCGCTGGCCAAAAGCAAAAAGATCAGCAGTAAGGAAAAAGTGGTCAAGATACTGCTGGACCGGGAAGAACTTGGATCGACCGGAATTGGCCAGGGGATAGCCATCCCCCATGGCAAGACCAATGAAGTGGATAATGTAGTGATCGCCTTTGGTTCGTCTAAACAGGGAATAGAGTTTGAAAGCCTGGATGGAGAACCGGTCTACCTGGTGTTTTTACTGTTGGCGCCGGTAGAATCAACAGGAGTCCATCTTAAAGCCTTGGCCAAGATCTCGCGTATCCTGAAAGACAAGCATTTCCGCCAATCTTTGCGTGACGCCAAAGATACTGCGGAAGTGGTCAAGATCATTAAGGAAGAAGACGAATACTAAAATAACAGACGCTAATAGCATATGGCATATGGCTAATGGCAGAAAAATAAAAGGGCTTTTACAATAGCCATACGCTATAAGCCATAAGCGAATTTGGGGTGGTTATGTCTGGAGTGATGGTCAAGGAATTTTTAAAAGAGAAACAATTAAAAATGCAGCTGGAATTGCTGGCCGGTGAAACAGGCTTGGAGAAGAAAATTACGGTTTTTGATGTCAACCGTCCTGGATTGGCTTTATCCGGATACTTTAAGTACTTTGCTTTTGAACGGATCCAGGTATTAGGCATGACTGAATTATCATATTTGGCTGAATTGGACCAGAATCGCCGGCAGGAAATATTAGAGCGGCTATTTTCTTATGATTTGGTTTGCTTTGTGATCACTCGCAGTTTGGAACCACCTCAGGAACTGATCAAGCTGGCTAATGATCGGGCAGTCACCATCCTGCGTACGCCTTTAAATACCATTACCTTTATCAATGAAGTAACTGCCTATTTGGAAGAGAAGTTTGCTCCTTCCACCAGTGTCCATGGTGTCCTGATCGATGTCTATGGCGTCGGTTCCCTGATCCTGGGAGAAAGCGGTATCGGTAAAAGTGAATGCGCCCTGGAATTGGTCAAAAGGGGGCATCGCCTGGTAGCTGATGATGTAGTGGATATACGCAAAAAATCATCCACCTTGCTGGTGGGCAAAGGTATGGAGTTTATCAAGTATCATATGGAAATACGCGGTTTAGGGATCATTGATATCAGGAATTTGTTTGGTGCTGGGGCTATCCGCGATGATACGGAAATAGACCTGGTTATTCAAATGGAAGAATGGGATGCTAAACGTGAATATGACCGTCTGGGATTGGATGAAGTGACGTATGAAATACTGGGAGTAGAAGTGCCCAAACTGCTTATCCCTATCCGGCCGGGCCGTAATATCGCCGCGATAGTAGAAGTGGCGGCGATGAACTGGCGCCTGAAGCAGACCGGCTATTTCACCGCTTATGAGTTTGATAAAAAACTAAAGGAAAAGACGCAAAAGGAGCAGTAGTCATGCCTCCAAGCAGTATCAATAGACTTATTATTATTACCGGTATGAGCGGAGCTGGTAAAAGCTCCGCGATCAATGTTTTTGAAGACTTGGGTTTTTTTTGCGTTGATAATCTGCCGATCATCTTGTTGCCGAAGTTTGCCGAAGTGGTGGCTCAGTCCGGTGGCCGGATCGATAAGGTGGCTCTGGGCATTGATGTGCGGGAAGGCGGCTTCCTCGGTAATTTATTTACGACCTTGGAAGAGCTTTCTGACCTGCAGATAAAATATGAAGTATTATTCCTGGATGCTTCCAATGAAGTCCTGTTGCGCCGTTTCAGCGAAACCAGGCGCCGTCATCCGCTGGACAGGCGCGGCGAGGGAAGCAATATTGTTGAAGGTATTGAAAAAGAAAGAGCTTTATTGACGGAGATCAAAGCGAAAGCAGACAAGATCATTGACACCTCTAATTTAACGGCTAAAGAATTGCGGGACATGCTCAATGAGTCTTTCAGTGCGGCTACAGATAAAGCCAGGACAGTGCAGATCAGCCTGGTTTCCTTTGGCTATAAATATGGTATGCCTCCGGATGCGGACCTGGTAGTAGATGTGCGTTTTCTGCCTAATCCGCATTATGTTGATGAATTGAAACCGTATACCGGGAATGATTCTAAAGTGAAGGATTTTGTCCTAAATAATCCGGTTACCCAGAAATTCCTGAGAAAATATTTTAATTTGCTGAAATTCTTAATTCCTCATTATATCAATGAAGGGAAAACCTACCTGACCATAGCTATCGGCTGCACTGGCGGGAAGCACCGGTCTGTTGTTGTGACCAACGAGATGGAGAAATACCTGACTGGCCGCAAATATGATGCTAAAGTAAAACACAGAGACGTAAATAAATGAGATATCAGGGAGTTGTGTTATGATCGGAGCAATAATCATTACTCACGGTGACCTGGGTCAAGAGCTGGTGACTGTAGCGAAAAGTATTGTCGGCCAACAGCAGAAAATTGAGACCATTACCTTGACGCCCGGAGAAAGTCCCGGCGAACTAAAGAGCAAAATAGAAGAAGTACTGCTAAAATTGGATCAGGATGCGGGCATTATTATTTTTACCGATATGTTCGGAGGAACACCGACCAATACCAGTTTGCCGTTTACTTTAGACCGTAAAATAGAGCTTTTGACCGGAGTGAATTTGCCCATGATCCTGGAATTTTTTTCTTTACGGGAAGTCCTGCCGCTGCCGGAACTGGTGCAAAAGATCAAGCAGACCGGGCAAAAAACTATTATCAATGCCAAAGAAATGTTCATGCAAAAGCTAAAAAGGAGCGCGTAATGGGCATAGTTTTAGTCAGGATCGATGACCGGTTGATACATGGACAGGTGGTAGCGGGATGGGTTAAAGCGATCAAAGCAAACCATATCATGGTAGTGAATGATAAGGTGGCCCAAGATCAAATGCAGCGGGTTCTTTTGTCGATGGCAGTGCCAAGTCACCTGAAATTATCGATCCTGAATATTGAAGAGGCGGCCGCCTTGTTAAAAGCAGGGGTCAAAGAAGAAGACCGGGTAATCATTTTGTTTAACTCCCCGGAAGACGCGCTATCCCTGATCGAGAAGGAAGTGCCGATTAAGAGTATTAATGTGGGGGGTATCCATTTTTGTGAAGGCAAGAAGCAAATATTAAAAGCAGTCTGCGTGGATATGGAAGATATCGAAGCGCTGTACCAGCTGGAACGCAAAGGTATTGAACTTGAGGGCAGGATCGTTCCGACGGATGAACGTATTAATATCATGGAATCAGTCCGGAAAATTACCATGGGAGACAACTCAGTGAATCTGAAGGAGCAACCAGGTGAAAACCGTTAATCTTATTTTCGGTGTGCATAACCACCAGCCGGTAGGAAACTTTGACCATATTTTTGAAGAAGCCTACCAGAAAGCATATTGGCCGTTTATAACCGTGTTAGCGCGGCATCCCCGGATCAAGATGAGCTTTCACTATACCGGCGCTTTGTTTCAGTTTATTTTAGAAAAGCATCCTGAATTTATCGACCAGATCCGCCAGATGGTCACGCACAAGCAGATTGAGATCATGACCGGAGGGTTCTATGAGCCGATCCTGGCGATCCTGCCGGATGATGACAAAAAAGCCCAAATCGAGAAACTGACCGCGTTTATCCGCTCGACCACAGGATACCAGGCCCGCGGCATGTGGCTGGCGGAACGCATTTGGGAGCCGCATCTGGTCAAGCCTTTGCAGGAAGCCAAGGTTGAATATGTGGTTGTGGATGATTATCATTTCAAATCCGCTGGCTTAGGTGAAGAAGATTTATTTGGATATTATATTACTGAAGAGCAAGGCAAATCCCTGGCGATGTTCTCGATCAGCCAGAAATTACGCTATCTAATTCCTTTTGCCCTGCCGGAAAAAACCATAGAATATTGCGCGCAAGCCGCCAGTGAAGAAGGAAACCGGCTGCTGGTTATTGCTGATGATGGGGAAAAATTCGGCATCTGGCCGCAAACATACCATTCTGTCTATGAAGAAAAATGGCTGGAACGGTTTTTTGTGAAGCTGGAGGAGAATTCCGCCTGGCTCAAGACAACCACTTTCAGTGAATATATGGATACCTATAGATCCACTGGCCGGGTCTATGTTCCCTGTGCCAGCTATAGCGAGATGATGGAATGGTCCCTGCCGGCCCAGGCCCAGGAGACCTATGAACATATTGTCGGCCGGATCAAGCAGAACCAGGACCAGCACGATTATTTACAGTTCATCAAAGGCGGATTTTGGCGGAATTTCCTGGTGAAATACCCTGAATCCAATGCGATGCATAAAAAAATGCTGGAAGTAAGCAATAAGATCAATGCGGCCCTGAATGCGGGGACAGACCATCCAAAGCTCTGGCAGGCCCAGGATGAACTATTGTCAGCCCAGGCTAATGATGGCTACTGGCATGGTGTGTTCGGTGGATTATATATGAGCCACCTGCGCCGCTCAGTCTATGAAAACCTGATCAAAGCGGAAAACAACCTGGAGCTAGCGGTTAAACCGCAGAATAATTTAAATTACCAGATTCTTGATTATAACAATGATGATAGTGCGGAAATAATTGCTGCCGGTAAAACCATAAAGATTTATGTTGCTCCTGATGTCGGCGGCAAGATCCTGGAACTTGATTACCGGCTAAAGAATTTCAATTGCCTTAATGTCCTGAGTCGTCATAAAGAAGCTTATCATCAAAAGATCCAGGATTATGTCCAGAAACAGAACCAGCAGCAAGAAAGCAGTGAAGCCAAGACTATCCATGAACAATTCCGGGTCAAAGAGCAGAATCTGGATCAATACCTGAAATATGACTGGTATGAACGTGGTTTTGCCATTGACCATTTCTTAAGTGACTGGAGTGATCTGGCCGCTTTTCATAACTGTAATTTCGGGGAACAAGGGGATTTTGTCAACCAGCCGTATATGGCGCAGTGCCGCCGGGAAGAAGATAAACTGGAAATACTCCTGACTCGCGAAGGCCATGTCTGGTACGGCAAGCTATTTGCCGCAGTTAAGGTGGAAAAGAAGATAACAATCTGGGAAGATCGTTCCCTCATCACAATAGAATATGTCCTTTCTAACCTGGAGAATAGCAAACTGGACCTGTGTTTTGGCAGTGAATACTGCTTTGCCGGAACTACCGGTCATGATGACGGATGTTTCTATTATAGTTTAGGCGCCAATGAAAAAATAGAGAATAAATATATGGACAGCGCGGAAGAGAATAAAAAATTCCAGGGAATCGGTATTAAGGATTACTTTACCCGGATCGATGCCTGCTGGCAATTTGCGGACCCAACCACTGTCTGGCGCTTCCCTCTGGAGACCGTCTCCCAGTCAGAAGCAGGGTTTGAGCGCAGTTACCAGGGCTCAGTGATCATGCCGTTATGGAAAGTCAGCTTGAAAGCCAATGGCCAATGGAAAACAACTATTACCTTTACTTTGAAATATCTTACTGACTGAGGCGAAAGATGCTTATAACTACTATTTGGATCAGTTTAGTGGCCAGCATTATCAGCTTGGATGTCACTGCCTGCTGGCAAGGCATGATTTCGCGGCCGATTATCATCGGACCATTGATCGGCTGGATCTGCGGCGATTTCACGCACGGTATGATGGTGGGCAGTATCTTGGAGCTGATCTGGATCAATACCTTGCCTTTAGGCGCCAGCATCCCGCTGGACGCAGCAGCTACGACCGTAGTCGCTACTGCCAGTTCAATTTTCCTGGAACAGTGGTGGAAGGGCGGTGAAAGTACTTGCATCGTGCTGGGGATCTGCTATGCCCTGCCTTTAGGAACTATTATCAAGAAACTGGATATATTTGTACGGAGGTTTAATAACCAGTTGGTCTATTACGCTGATAAATTTGCTAAACAGGACAACCTGTTCATGATCCAGGGGATGGTTATTATGGCTATTCTCTTAATCGTTGTTAAATATTTTCTCTTTTACTTTATTTCTATTTACCTGGGTTTATATATTTTCCATGCAATAGTGCCTCGGCTCCCGGATACGCTTCTGGCTGGGTTTGGACAGGCCAGAATCCTGTTGATCGCTCTGGGTTTAGCCATGGTCTGGGATACTTTCAGATTTAGGAAAGCAGGTAAGGAAGTATCATGATACAGGAAAAAAAGCGCGCGATCACTAAATTGGACTTACTGAAGATCATGCACCGGTCTTTCTATATCCAGGCGGTATGGAATTTTGAGCGGCTGCAGAATGTTGGATTCCTGTTTACGGTTGTGCCAATGATCAAACGGCTGTATCCAAAAGGGCCGGCCCGAGTAGAAGCTCTGCACCGGCACCTGGAATTCTTTAATACACATCCGTATATGGCTTCTTTTGTGGTTGGCGTGACCACGTCTATGGAAGAGAAGATGGTCAACCAGCCAGGCACGGTCAAGCCGGAAGATATCCGCTCCATTAAGGCGATCATGAGCGGACCGCTGGCAGCCATTGGGGATGCTTTTTTCTGGGCTTCCCTGAGACCTTTCAGCGCCCTCATCGGCATCTTGATGATCCTGACACTGGAGGGAAATGCCAAGCTTATTGGGCCGATATTTTTCCTGCTTTTCTTTAACTTTTTTGGCTTGTACATCAGGTTTGGCGGTATAGCTAAAGGTTATGTTTTAGGTACCGGAGTGGTCGATATCCTGAAAAAATTTGATACCCAGGACCTGATCACGGTAATAAACCTGCTGGGCTTTATCGGTTTGGGCGTACTGCTCATGCTCTACGCGGCTGACCTGAATATGTGGCAGAACATTATCTTTTTTGGCACCTTGTTCGTGATGTATGGCTTGATCCGCAAAAAAGTCAACACCAATATCCTGATCTACGGAGTTTTGGCCTGGGGTGTATTGCTTTATTACTTTAAAGTCAATTTATAAGAAAGCGGTTAATTAATGATTGAGAAAAAAATTGAAATGAAAAACAGGCTAGGATTGCATGCTCGTCCCGCGGCCTTGTTTGTGCAGTTGACTAATCAATACAAACAGGCCAAGATCAAGGTCCGGGTTTTGCGTGAGAATGAGGAAAGCGAAGAAGTAGACGGTAAAAGCATTATGGGCCTGATGATGCTGGCCGCCGAAGCAGGTTCAATACTGCTGGTCAAGATTTCAGGTGAAAAAGATGCGGAAACAGAATTGATGGCTAAGATAGAACAATTAATTGAAAATAAATTCGGAGAAGATTGATGGAAAAGATAATGCACCGCGGCATAGCTGCTTCACCGGGAATAGTCATTGGCCAGGCCCTGATCCTCAGCCAGGAAGATTTCTGCATTAAGAAACGTAAATTAGAAGATGAAGAAGTGGAACGGGAAGTAGTCCGTTTCCAGGAAGCGCTCAACAGCACGAAACTGGAGCTGATTGCGATCAGGGATAAGGTCAACGGCCGCCTGGGATCAAAACATGCGTCTATTTTTGAAGCTTACCTGTTGGTGCTGGACGATCCGATGCTGGTTAAGGAAACCATTGATAAAGTCCGCAAAGAAAAAATGAACGTGGAATTCATCTTTTCCCAGACCATCTCTAAATTTGTGCATGTCTTTACCACTATGGGCGATGAGTACCTGCGTGAACGCGGCCAGGATATTCAGGATTTAGGAAAGAGGGTCTTGCATAACCTGTTGGGGGCCAAGAAACAGAATCTGGCCTTATTGAAAAGCGAAGTTATCGTCGTAGCTAATGACCTGACTCCTTCTGATACCGTACAAATGAGGGAGGAAAAAGTCCTGGGGTTTCTTACTAATATGGGAGGCAAAACCTCGCATACGGCGATCATGGCCCAGTCGCTCGGTATCCCGGCTGTCGTTGGTTTGAAAGAGATCACTGATAAAGTACAGAATGGCGATGAGCTCATCCTGGATGGGTATGAAGGTATTGTGATCATTAACCCGGCCAAGAGCGTGCTGGAAGAATATGAAAAGAGAAATAAAAAATATACTGAAATCAAAAAACAGCTTAATAAATTAAAAGACCTTCCGGCGATAACCCGGGATGGCCGGGAGGTGCAATTACTCGCCAATATCGAGATCCCGGATGAAGTTGATTTAGTTCTGGAATACGGGGCTAAGGGCATCGGCTTGTTCCGGACTGAATTCATATTCTTGAACCGGAACGATCTTCCCAGTGAAGAAGAGCAGTTGCACATCTACCGGAATATCGCCAAAAAAATGGCGCCCTATAGCGTTGTTTTGCGGACCCTTGATTTGGGAGGAGATAAATTAACTGATCAGCTTGGCACGACGATTGAAACTAATCCTTTCCTGGGATTGCGGGGTATCAGGCTGTGTTTGAAATATCCAGACCTGTTCCGGTCCCAGTTAAGGGCGATCCTGCAGGCGTCTTCAAGCGGGAAACTTAAAATAATGTATCCGATGATCTCGACGGTAGAAGAAGTGAGAAAAGCCAATCATATCCTGGAACAGGTAAAAGATGAATTAAAAAAGGAGCATATTGATTTTGACGCGGATATTGAGGTGGGAGCGATGATCGAAACCCCTTCAGCCGCCTTAACTGCGGATGTGATCGCCAGGGAGGTTGATTTCTTAAGTATCGGGACCAATGACCTGATCCAGTATACAATCGCTGTTGACCGCGGAAATGAAAAAGTAGCCTATCTCTATGAACCGCTGCATCCGTCGATCCTGCGGCAGATCAAATATGTGATTGAAGCAGGGCACCGCGAAGGCAAGATGGTTGGCATGTGCGGGGAAATGGCTGGAGAGCCTGAATTGACGCAGATCTTACTAGGTATGGGCCTGGATGAGTTCAGTATGGGCAGCGCCGCTGTGCCGAAAATCAAGAAGATCATCCGTGAATCTACCATGAACCAGGCCAAAGAGATAGTTAATAAGATACTCGAAATGCCTACGGTAGAGGGCATTAAAAAGCTGATTAAACAAAATCATAATCACGAAGAAGAGTAAAATAAGATTACACCGATTAAAGATTAGGTGTTTAAAATCTCAAAAAAAGCGAGGAATTAATGATACTGAAGATAGATGATTTGAAGCTAATCAGCAAAATTGACCAGCATCATATGCTCGCGGAACTTGAGCAGTTTCCGGAGCAGTTACGGGAAGCCTGCCAACTGGGATTGGATATAAAACTGCCGGCTGATTATAAAAAAGTAAATAAGATCCTGATTTGCGGTATGGGTGGATCGGCTATAGTCGGGGATTTGCTCATTGGCTACCTGAAGCTGGAGAGTAATTTGCCGGTCATGGTTAACCGCGATTCGCGCTTACCGGCTTTTGTGGACAGCAGCACCCTGGTTTTTTTGGTAACCTATTCCGGAAATACCAGGGAAACCCTGCATAATTATTTAGATGCCCAGCGTAAAAAAGCGAAAATAATTGCCGTAACCTCCGGCGGGAAGATGCTGCAAGAGGCTGAAAGGAATAAGATCCCTTATGTAAAAGTGAGAGCTGACGGTTTGCCCCGGGCCAGCATCGGCTTACTGTTTTTCCCGGTCTTGAATATACTGCGGAAACTTAGGATAATTGCCGATCAGCGCAAGGATATCCAGGAAACCCTGCAGGTGATCACAAAGCTGAGCCGGCAATGGGGGAGAAGTTCCTGCGTTAAGCAAAACCAGGCTAAGAAACTAGCTCTTAGTCTTGCCGGTAAAATACCGGTAATATATGGCGCGACCAGTATCATGGACGGATTATGCCGGCGCTGGAAGGGGATGCTCAACGAGAACACGAAACTATTTGCCGCTTATAATACTTTCCCGGAAGTTACCCATAATGAAATTGAATGCTGGCAGAGCTTGAAAAACCTGCATAAATACTTCAAAGTAATAATCTTGCAGGATACGCTATCCTATCCGGCAGATAAAAAACGTTTAGCCTTAAGTTTGCATTTAATTGAGCAATATATCGGTAAAACCGAGCAGGCTGTGCCTGTCGGGAGATCAGCCTTGGCCAGGTTATTCAGTATGGTTTATCTGGGAGATCTTATGAGCGTTTACCTGGCTTTCCTCTACGCTACTGACCCTTCCCTGATGCCGAATATAGATTATATTAAGAAACATCTTTAAAATGATTGAACCGATATCCGCGTAATCAGTACTTAGAATCCGCGTAATCGCTTCTTGAGAGGTTTTGCAGATCAAATGAAGATTGACCATATCAGGAATTTCTCTATTATTGCCCATATTGACCATGGCAAGAGCACGCTGGCAGATACGCTTTTGGAGACTACCCATACTGTCCCTGAACGGAAAATGAAAGAGCAGTTCTTGGACAAGATGGAACTGGAACGTGAGCGCGGCATTACGATCAAAGCTAAAGCAGTCAGGATGCAGTATCAGGCTGAAAACGGGGATACTTACCTGTTGAACCTGATCGATACTCCTGGCCATGTTGATTTTACTTATGAAGTTTCCCGCAGTTTGGCGGCTTGTGAAGGAACAATTTTAGTGGTTGACGCGTCTCAAGGAGTAGAAGCCCAGACCTTAGCCAATGTTATGCTGGCTAAACAGAACAATCTGACCATTGTACCGGTGATCAATAAAATAGATTTGCCAAATGCCGATCCGGAAAGGGTTAAGAACCAGATCCAGGATATTCTAAAAGTGGATACATCAGACATAATCCTGGCCAGCGCCAAAAACCGTATTGGCACCAAGGAAATATTGGAAGCGATAGTAGCCAAGGTGCCGCCGCCGCAAGGCAGCCGGGAAAACACCTTAAGCGCCTTGATCTTTGATTCTAATTATGATCCTTACCGCGGCGCTATTATCTATGTGCGGGTAGTGGACGGTGCGATCAGCAAAGATAAGAAGATCATGATGTTTTCCAATAAGGCTGAATATGAAGTAGATGAAGTAGGCTTTTTCCGGCCGGAAATGGAGCAGGCTGAGGCTTTGGAAGCAGGGGATGTAGGATATATTATTGCCGGCATCAAAAACCTTCAGGATGTCAAGATCGGCGATACAGTGACCTTGGCGGAGCGGCCAACAACAACACCGTTCCATGGCTTCAAGGAATTGAAACCAATGGTCTATGCCGGGTTTTTCCCGGTCAATCCCGGCGACTATGAATTTCTTTTGGCTGCCTTGGAAAAATTACGTCTCAATGATACCTCTTTTGTCTATTCTCCTGAAAATTCTGTAGCCCTGGGATTTGGCTTCCGCTGCGGTTTCCTGGGTTTACTGCATATGGATATCATCAAAGAGCGATTGACCAGGGAATACAATCTGGAAATGATCATTACCAGTCCTAATGTAATATATCAGATCTTTAAAACAAACGAAGATATTGTCGAAATAGACAGTCCGGTAAAATTCCCGCCGCCGCAGGAAATAGCGGAGATCAATGAACCGTATATTAAAGGTATGATCATTACCCCCAACGAATTTGTCGGTAATGTCATGCAGTTAAGCCAGGAAAAGCGCGGCATTTTCAAGAACATGCACTATCTGGACACTTCGACGGTTATCCTGAATTATGAATTGCCGCTGGCGGAGATTATTATGGATTTTTATGATAAGTTGAAATCAGCTACCCGCGGTTATGCTTCTTTTGATTATGAATATATCGGTTACCGTCCGAGTGACCTGGTTAAACTGGAGATCATGATCAATCATGAGCCAGTGGATGCTTTTTCCTTTATTGTGCCGCGGGAAAAGGCGCCGTATCAGGGGAGGAAAATTGCGGAGAAACTAAGAAAACTCATTCCCCGGCAGATGTTTGAGATACCGATCCAGGCCAGTATTGATAATAAAATAATCGCCCGGGAGACTATCAGCGCATTACGCAAAGATGTCATTGCTAAGTGCTATGGTGGTGATATTTCCCGTAAACGCAAGCTATTGGAAAAGCAACGTGAAGGCAAAAAGAAAATGAAACAGATCGGATCAGTAGAAATACCGCAGAAGGCGTTCCTGTCGGTGCTTAGTATCGATGAAGATTGAAGTCAGCGTACAGCAAGAACCATACTTACTAAAGCTTTTCTGAACGCCGAACGCTGAAAACTGAACGCTGAAAAGGGAGAATAAATGCTACCTGAAACTAAAGTGAAGATCAAGAAAGAAATAAGGGAATGGGTGGAAACCATAATAGTTGCCATGGTCCTGGCATTTTTTATCCGGGCCTATTTTATCCAGGCGTTCAAAATACCCTCCGGCTCAATGTTAGAGACCCTGCAGTTAGGTGACCACCTTTTTGTCAATAAATTCATCTATGGGACCAAGATCCCGTTTACTGGTAAAAAAATATGGAAAGTACGGGATGTCCAGCGGGGCGATGTGATAGTTTTTAAATATCCGGTAGAGCCAAAGAAAGATTTTGTGAAGCGGGCTATCGGATTGCCCGGCGATGAAGTGGAAATCCATAATAAAATCGTCTTTGTGAATAATGTGCAGCTGACTGAACCATATTCCCAGCATAAAGATAGCCGGATCTTTCCTGATAATCCCGACATACCTACCGAAGTTCGTCCCCGGGATAATTTCCCTAAATTCAAGGTTCCACCGGGCAAATATTTTGTCATGGGAGATAATCGCGATAATAGCCTCGATAGCCGCTTTTGGGGGTTGTTGCCGGAAGAAAACATTAAAGGCAAGGCCTGGTTCATTTACTGGCCGCTAACGAGAATAAGGATAATAAAGTAAAGGCGCAGATAGCATATGGCATATAGCTAATAGCAAAAACAAAGACGGCAATGCTTCTGCTATATGCCATAAGCCATTAGCCATAAGCGTTTCTAATTTTGGGAGGAGTTAAAACATGGATTGGAATAATCCGGTAATGATCTGGATCATTGTGGCAGTAGTGTTTTTCATTATTGAGATAATCACCCCCGCCATTTTTATCTACGCCTGTTTTGGTGTGGGGGCTCTTCTTGCCAGCCTTATTTTTTGGCTTTTTGGTAATACCTGGCTGTCTTGGGGCGTTTTTATTGCTGTTTCTGTTATTGGGATCATAGTTTCCAGGCCATTGGCAGAAAAGTTTGCCGGTAAGTCAGCCCGGTTAGCAAATACTGATGCCTTGATTGGGAAAAAAGGGAAGGTGATAGTAACGCTTGATCCGGAAAAAAATGAGGGCCGGGTGATGGTAGACCGGGAAGATTGGCGCGCAGAAGCTGATGAAAAGATTGAGCAAGGGGAAATTATTGAGGTGTTGAAAGTTGAAGGAACGCATTTGTATGTGAAGAAAAGCAGTTAGGACGCAGGTGGTAGTAATAGGGTAAGGGTTGTAGAAGTAGGTATGGAAGTAGGTATGGAAGTAGGTCTAGAGGTTGTGGTTTAGAGCCTAACAACCAGAGACCTCAGACCAAACTTACTTCCTAACCCAACACCTGATGACTTAGTAAACAAGAGGGGGTAATTTATGGGCTTTGTATATTTTGTAGTAACTTTGTTTGTTTTTATTTTTGGTTTTAATGCCTTGTGGCGGGTCAGGCCTTTTGAAAAAGGCCTGGTGGAAAGATTAGGCAAGTTTAACCGCTTGCTGGATCCAGGACTGAATTTTGTATTGCCGTTCATTGATACTGTCCGTAAAGTAGATATGCGTGAACAAGTCATCGATGTCCCGCCGCAGGAAGTGATCACCAAAGATAATGTCGGGGTTACTGTGGACGCAGTGATCTATTTTAAAGTAACCGATCCGTTCAAGGTAGCCTATAATGTAGCTAATTTCCAATATGCTGCCTTGAAGCTGGCGCAAACTAACCTGCGTAATGAAATAGGTAATCTGGAGTTGGACCAAACCCTGACCAGCCGGGAAAAGATCAATGTCCAGTTGCGCCAGATGCTGGATGATGCTACAGATGCCTGGGGCGTGAAAGTAAGCCGGGTGGAAATACAGAGAATTGAACCACCCCGCGATATTACCGATGCTATGAGCCGCCAAATGAAAGCCGAACGCGACAAGCGGGCAGCTATTTTAGAAGCAGAAGGCTTTAAGCAAGCAGCTATTTTAAAGGCTGAGGGTGAAAAGGCCTCCAATATTCTTTCTGCTGAAGGCAAGAAGCAATCACAAGTCTTAATCGCAGAGGGTGAAGCAGGCGCTATTACTACAGTTTATAACGCTATCCATTCAGGTAAGCCAACCAGTGACCTGCTGGCAGTGAAATATTTGGAAGCCTTAGCGAAAATTGCTGATGGCAAAGCGACCAAGGTATTTCTGCCGATTGAATCTGTTAAATCCCTGGGCAGTGTAGCCGCTATTGCTGAAATGTTCAAAGAAACCAAATCTGAAGAACCGCCAAAGAAGTAGTTGCGTAACAGCAATTCTTATGGCATTTTTATATAAAGCAATATAACTCTATCGGTTTCCTAACCGACTACCGTCAAACGAGGATTTTGTATGGGTGTAGGACTGTATCTTCATTTCCCTTTTTGCCAGCAAAAGTGTCATTACTGTGATTTTAACTCTTATGCCGGCATGGAGCACCTTTTACCAAGGTATTTGTCTGCTATCCAGCAAGAGCTTTTTATGTATAAAGTCCATGTTTCAGTAGTGGATACTATCTATATAGGTGGGGGAACTCCCAGTTTACTGACAATTAGTGATGTTACCAGGCTGTTTGACTCTCTCCGGCGTAATTTCTATATTGCCGACCGGGCTGAGGTCACAATGGAAGTCAATCCCGGTAGCTGCACTTTGGAAAAACTGAAGGTAATCCGGATGAATGGGGTCAACCGCTTGAGTATTGGCCTGCAGTCCTTTAATAATGAATCACTCAAAAAATTGGGTCGTATTCATTCAGTGGAAGACTTTATTAAGACCTATCAAGACGCTAAAGCCGCCGGATTTACTAATATCAATGTGGACCTGATCTACGGACTGCCCTGGCAGACCGGTGAAGAGTGGCAGGATACTTTGGCTGGGGTGGTGGAGCTGAATCCGGAACATATTTCATTGTATTCACTGACTATTGAAAACGATACCCCTTTTGGCCGGGACCTGAAAGCGGGCAAGTTAATCAAGATAGATGAAGAATTAGAAGCAGAAATGTATGAAAATGCGGTCAAACTGCTCAAAACCAATGGCTATGAGCATTACGAGATATCCAATTTTGCCAAGCCTGGCCAGCGCTGCCGTCATAATCAGATCTACTGGCGCAACGAGGATTATGTAGGCATCGGGGCTGGGGCTACATCCTATATGGGCAGGGTACGCTTTACCAATGTCAAGGAAATACCGCAATATATAGAAAAGGTATTTGGCAATGTCTATGCCACGAGTGAAAAAGAAACGCTAAAACTGGAAAAGATCATCGGCGAGACCATCATGCTGAATCTGAGGATGCTTGATGGTTTTAACATGGATGACTTAAGAAAAAGGTTCAAGACCGATATTGATGAACTATATGGCCCGACGATCAAAGTATTGTCAAACCAGGGGTTGCTGAAAGAAGAAGAAGGCCAGGTGAAGCTTACTGCGCATGGCCTAATGATTGCCAACCAGGTCTTTATGCGTTTTGTTTAGGGGGAAGGCCTGCACAGAACGCTTGAAAAATGCCAAATATTGTGCTATATTTGTATCAGGGAAGAATAGAATAGCGGGAGAAAGGCGTATGAAGCATATAAGTATCCTATTGCTAGGTATATTGTTATGGGCAAATACAGCTTTTGCTGTGCCAACCCATAAGATTTCACAGGAAGAGCGGAAGTCCTTGCCCTGGTGGGACAAAGACCGGCCAGTACGTGAAGAGGTTG
The DNA here is from genome assembly GCA_964441745.1 of uncultured Clostridia bacterium. Lineage (GTDB taxonomy): Bacteria > CAYTYR01 > UBA6262 > UBA6262 > UBA6262 > UBA6262. The sequence continues at coordinate 28,843 of CAYTYR010000014.1, read as the reverse complement.
CCGTTAATCCCTGGTGGGATAAGAACAAGCCAATCCGTCCGCTAGTAGCCGAAAGGCCTTGGTGGGATAAGAACCGTATTGTCCGTCCACCCTCACCTATCGAGGCGGAAAGATCTGAGAAATACGCCAATAACCGTGGTAAGCAGAAAACCACTAATAGTGTCAGAATGTCTCTGAAAATGAATAAGTTAGATGAGTAGCCTAATTCGCTAAAAACGGCTGTTTATTTTTTTCTTGACAGTTTTTTATAGTTGTGATAAAATTAGCACTCTAATCATTAGAGTGCTAATTTATTTTTAGGGGATGGTATGTCCAGGATATCTTTAGAAGAACGCAAACAAAAAATATTACAGATCGTTATTCACTATTATATTCGTACCGGCAAACCAGTTGGTTCTGAGACTATTATTGAACATAATAAACTGGAAGTAAGCCCGGCTACGGTCAGAAATATACTGGCGGCATTAGAGAAAGAAGGATTTCTGACCCATCCGCACACTTCCAGCGGCCGGGTACCGACAGACAAGGGATATCGTTTTTATGTCGATAGCCTGATGCAGCTGCAACAGTTGACCCAGGAAGAAGAGCAACGGATAGAAAAAGAGTATGAATCACAGCGCGGGGCCTTGGATTCGGTAATGCAGGAAACCAGCAAAATGTTATCTATGCTTTCTCACTATACCGGATTTGTGCTCACCCCCAGCCCCGCTGTTGACCACTTAAAGCGTTTAGAGCTGGTCAAAGTGGACCGGGACAGGCTCCTGGCGGTGCTGGTCACGGATGCTGGCGTGATCCGCCATAAGATCATGGACCTTGACCAGGATGTTAATTCCACTGAGCTGATCGCTATTAACCGGCTGCTCAATAAGAATGTCTATGGTATCAGTGTTAATGATATTAGCGCAGAAATATTTAAAAGACTGCAGCAGGAAAAGATCAAGCAGGTTAAGTATATCAGTATTATGGAAAAACTGGTACAACAGGCCTTTGCCTTGGATGAAGAAGGGGAGTTATACCTTGAAGGTACCAGCAACATTCTCAGCCAGCCTGATTTCGCTGATTATGACAAAGTCCGCAATATTTTTAAGGTAATAGATGAAAAGAAGATGCTCTGCGAGCTGTTGGAAGAAAAAGTGAGCCATGAGGGAATCAAGGTTATAATCGGGGAAGAAACACCTTGTAAGGAACTGCAGGAATGCAGTATTGTGACCTCCACTTACCGGGCCGGTGATAAGACCCTGGGAGCGTTAGGCATTATCGGGCCAAAGCGGATGGAATACTCTAAAATGATCGCCCTGGTGAACTACTTTTCCAAACTGATCAATAAAACCTTAAGCAAGTCAACAAAGGAGTTAAAGCGTGAACCAAGAAAAAAATAATGAAGAAAAAAGCCTAGACCAGCTGGCCTTGGAACAAAAATTGAATGAAATGTCCTTATTGCGGGAATCCCTGGAGGATCAAAAAAATAAGGCTAAAGAATACTATGACCAGCTCTTACGGCTAAAAGCGGAATTTGAGAATTACCGCCGGAGAGTGGAGAAAGAAAAGCTGGACCTGGTGAAATTCGGCCAGGAAGATGTGCTGTTAAAAATGCTGCCGTTCATTGACAACGTTGAACGGGCCTTGAAAGCCGCCAGGGAACATGATAATCATAAAACAATTTTAGAAGGGCTGGTGATGATTGAAAAAGAATTTAAGCAATTTTTGAAACAGGAAGGGGTGGAACAGATCAAAACCCAGGAAGAGAAATTAGATCCCAGTTTGCATCATGTGGTCAGCCAGGAGGAAAGCCTTGACCATGAGGATGACGAGATATTGGAAGAGATCCAAAAGGGATATAATTTTAAAGGTAAAGTGATCCGGCCGGCATTCGTAAAAGTAGCGAAGAAGATAGAAAAAAAATAAACTAAAGTCGACCCCCCTAGATTTCTTTGAAATCTATACAGGGGGGCAAAACAGACCGCTTGGCGGTCTATTTAGGGAGGAAATTATGAGTAAGATAATCGGTATTGATTTAGGAACATCCAATTCAGCGGCAGCAGTATTGGAAGGAGGCAAGGCCACGATCATCCCCAGCGCCGAAGGGACCAGCATTGGAGGCAAGGCTTTCCCGTCATATGTAGCCTTTACCAAAGACAACGACTTGCTGGTCGGTGAACCGGCCAAAAGACAGCTGGTGTCTAATCCGGAAGGTACTATTTATGCCGCGAAACGCAAAATGGGTACTGACCATAAATATAAGGTCCTGGGCAAGGAGTATACCCCTCAGCAGATATCAGCGTTTATCCTGCAAAAGATCAAACGGGATGCGGAAGCTTTTTTAGGCGACAAGGTGGAAAAAGCAGTGATCACGGTGCCGGCTTATTTTAATGATAACCAGCGGCAAGCGACCAAGGATGCCGGTACTATCGCTGGTTTGGATGTGATCCGGATCATCAATGAACCGACTGCAGCCTGCCTGGCTTATGGTGTGGACAAGAAAGGTAAGGAAGAGAAAATCCTGGTCTTTGACCTGGGTGGCGGCACGCTGGATGTAACTATTATGGATTTCGGTAAGGGCGTATTTGAAGTAATCTCCACATCAGGGGATACTCAGCTCGGTGGTACGGATATGGACAATGCCTTGATTGATTTTATTGCCAATGATTTCAAGAACAACACAGGCATCGACCTGCGTAATGACAATATGGCAGTACAGCGGTTGAAAGAAGCAGCGGAAAAAGCCAAAATAGAGCTTTCCAATGTCATGGAAACTGACATCAACCTGCCCTTTATTACCGCGGATAGTACCGGGCCTAAGCATTTAACGATGAAGTTAACCCGCAGCACGCTGGATAATATCGTCGATCCGATCGTGCAAAAATGCAAACATTCAATTGAATTGGCCTTGAGTGATGCAAAACTGAGTCCTAATAATATTGACCGGGTAATTCTAGTCGGTGGGCCGACCCGGATGCCCATTGTGCAAAAATTCGTGGAGGATTTGGTGGGTAAAAAAGTGGAACGCGGCGTAGACCCGATGGAGTGCGTGGCCATGGGCGCAGCGATCCAGGCGGGAGTGCTTGGCGGTGAAGTAAAAGATATTCTACTGCTGGATGTAACTCCGTTATCCCTGGGTATTGAAACCCTGGGAGCTGTTTTTACCAAACTGATTGACCGGAACACAACCATTCCGGTTAAGAAAAGCCAGGTTTTCAGTACTGCTGCCGATAACCAGCCAGCGGTGGATATCCATGTACTACAAGGTGAACGGCAAATGGCTAAAGACAATGTCACTCTCGGGCGTTTTGAACTGGTCGGGATTCCCCCGGCGCCTCGCGGTTTGCCGCAGATCGAAGTGACCTTTGATATCGATGCCAATGGTATTCTGCATGTGCTGGCTAAGGACCTGGGCACAGGTAAAGAACAGTCGATCAAGATCACGGCGCCTAACAAATTGTCTAAAGAAGATATAGACAAAATGGTTAAGCAGGCTGAGCAGTTTGCGGATGAAGACAAGAAACGCAAAGAAGAAATTGAAGTCAAGAATGAAGCAGACACTATGGTGTATTCAGTGGAAAAAACCCTGCGTGAACAGGGTGATAAAGTCAGCCAGGAAGAGCGGCTGAAAATTGACCAGGCTCTGGTTGATGCCAAAGAAGCGCTGAAAGGCACAGATATTGAAAAGATCAAGCAGACCAAAGAAAAACTGATGACTGCCAGCCATAAATTAGCTGAAGAAGTTTACAAGCAGGCCCAGGCTAAGCCGGGCGCTGGCGGGGCAGAAAATCAAGGTTCCAGTGGAGCCGGAGAGCAACCAGGAGCGCAGGGCGCAGAACCTGGCAACTCAGGTGACAAAGTAGTGGATGCTGAAATAGTTGATGACGATAAAAAGAAAGAATAGCAGCTTAGCTCATAGTTCATGGCAGCTCAGCATCGCTTCCTATAAATGATTTAGAGTTGTTTGTTGATGAATTCTAAAAGGAGAAAAACTTTTGGCTAATGGTAAAAGAGATTACTATGAAGTATTAGGCGTCTCCCGGTCAGCTGCGGAAAGGGAGATTAAGGATGCTTACCGGCAATTAGCCTTGAAGTTCCATCCAGATAAAAATCAAGGCAATAAGGAAGCCGAGGAAAAATTCAAGGAGATCAATGAAGCCTACGAGGTTCTTAGCGATGCCAAGAAAAAGCAATTATATGACCAGTACGGGCATGCCGGTGTTGGCGCCGGCGGCCCGGGAGCTGGCCCTGGTTTTGGCGGCTTTGATTTTTCCGGCTTTGGCGGCGGCGGTGGGGCGCAAGGTGATCTTGGAGATATTTTCGGGGACATTTTAGAAGGTGTTTTTGGGCAACAGCGCCCCAGTCGTTCTGGCCGGCGCAGTGGAGCTTCCCGTGGATCCGACCTGCAATATGACGCTAACCTGGAATTCCGTGACGCTGTTTTCGGTACAGAGTTAACCTTAAAAGTGCCGCGTCATGAAGCTTGTACCCGCTGCGGCGGCAGCGGCGCCAAGCCTGGTACTAATAAGAAGACCTGTCCTACCTGCAAAGGCGCCGGGAAAATGCGCATGAGCCAGGGTTTTTTCAGTATGGTCCAAACCTGTCCGAAATGCCATGGTGAGGGTACAGTAATTGAAGCTCCTTGCTCTGAATGCCGAGGAACAGGTAAAGAGTCAAAGACCGGCACGATTAAAGTGAAGATACCGGCTGGTGTGGAAGAAGGTTCAAGCCTCAGGGTTCGCGGCGAAGGGGAAGCCGGGGAACGAGGCGGCCCGAACGGTGATCTTTATGTTATGATCCATGTCCAGAAAGACCCTAATTTTGAACGTGAAGGTAATAACCTGGTAGCGGAACAACATATTTCCTTTACCCAGGCTGCTTTAGGCTCGGAAATATCAGTTCCAACGCTGGAAGGCAGTGTCACGATGAAAGTGCCAGCTGGTACGCAAGGGCACACGATTTTTAAATTGAAACAAAAAGGAGTCCCGTATCTTTCCAGCCGGGGGCGGGGGGACTTATTGGTCAAAATAGTTGTTGATGTGCCAAAAAATCTCAGCGAAAAGGAAAAACAGCTTTTGCGGGAATTTGATCAGATAAATAACAAATCGGGTAGCGGAAATAAGGGGTTTTGGAATCTTTAGATAATCAAAAAAAGCCTTGAAACTTAAAGGGGTTTGTGGTATATTTAAATTCTTATCAGGTTGTTTGATCTGGATAAATTAAATTTGGCACCGCTAAGGAGGGTTGATTAGAGTGACAGGAGTAAAAATCAGGGATCACGAAACTATTGATGAAGCTTTGAAAAGGTTCAAAAAAGAATGTGAAAAAGACGGGGTAATGACCGAGATCAAAAAACGGGAATATTATGAAAGTCCCGGGGTTAGGCGCCGCAAAAAACAGAAAGAAGCTGACCGGAAACGCCGTCGGAGAGAAAGAAAATCTTATTAATAACGGAGACTGGCGATGCGCTTGCAAGAATACTATGATTTCCTGGTAAAAGCAGGAATACAGCAGGATCCCCGCGGCTCAAAAAACGTTGAGTTATTACTGGAAAAAGCCCGGCAAAGATATCAGAAAATGGAAGCTAAAATAAAAGATGTTTTTGACCAGGATCGGTTGAAAAATCCTTATGCTGATACCCGGATTTTGTATGGTGATCCCCAGACTGAGATTGAAAGTGTCATGATCGGGGTGGATATTGATGTGGCCGAATTAATGCTGGCTGATCGCCTGCGTAATAAAGGCGAAAAAATCAGCCTGGTAATGTCACATCACCCGGCGGGAAGAGCGTATGCTAATTTCTACGAAGTGATGGGGATGCAGGCAGATATCCTGCACCAATTTGGCATACCGATCAATGTCGCGGAACAATTGCTGGATAAACGGATGAAGGAAGTTGAAAAACGAGTAATGCCTGCCAACCATATGAGAGTCTCTGATGCGGCTAAATTGTTAGATATCCCCTTTATGTGCGCCCATACCGTAGCCGATAATCATGTGGCCAGTTATCTCCAAAGGCTGTTGGACCAAGCCAATATCCAGTCATTAGAAGACGTCATGAAAGTCCTTAACGACATACCTGAGTATAAAATATCTGCCGGGAATAATAATCCGCCGCGTATTTTATTGGGTAAAGAAACAAACCATTCAGGCAAGGTATTCGTCGATATGACTGGCGGCGCCGAAGGTTCAGTGGATATATATGAAAAAATGGCTCAAGCCGGTATTGGGACCATTGTGGGCATGCATTTAAGTGAAAAACACGCGGAGAATGCCGAAAAAGCTCATTTGAATGTGGTGATCGCCGGACATATTTCCAGCGATAACCTGGGATTAAACCTGCTTTTGGACAGCGTAATGAAACAATTTGGAGAATTTAAAATCATTCCCTGTTCCGGATTTGTCCGGGTAAAACATAACTAAACAAGAACAAATTCGAAATTAGAGTTTAGCGTTTAGAATTTGTAGTAGGATTAGTATGGCCGTCAGTAATGAATTTATCGAAGAAGTTCGCAGCCGCAATGATATCGTTGCCGTAGCTGGCGAATATATTAATCTTAAAAAAGCCGGCCGTAACTTCAACGCTCTTTGCCCGTTTCATAACGAAAAAACGCCTTCTTTCATGGTCAGTCCGGAAAAACAAATTTTTCATTGTTTCGGCTGCCAGTTGGGAGGCAATGTTTTTACCTTTATCATGAAGCTGGAAAATCTCTCTTTTATGGAAGCAGTGGAAAAGCTGGCCAAGAGAGTAGGATTAGCGCTACCAGCGGCAGCATTTTCCCGCGAAGCCGCGGAAAAGAATAAAGAACGGGAAAGCCTTTATGCTGCTAATGAATTAGCAGCTAAGTATTATGAATATGCCCTCAATGAATTAACTGAAGCCAAGATAGCGCAAAGTTATTTGCAAAAGCGCGGACTAAGCGCTGAGATCATAAAAAAATACAGGATCGGTTATGCTCCGCAAGGCGGGGATAAGTTTTTAAAGGCAGCGCTCAGCAAGGGTTTAAAACCGGAAGTACTGCAAAAAGCGGGTTTGGTAAGTTTTAACAGTAACCGCTATTATGATTATTTTCGCGGCCGGGTGATGTATCCGATCAATGATGCTAAAGGTAAGGTTGTCGCTTTTGGCGCCAGGACCCTGGATGATACCAAACAGCCAAAATACCTGAATTCAGCTGAAACCCCTTTATTTTCCAAAAGCAAACTACTATATGGATTGAACCTGGCCAGCTCTGCTATCCGTAAAACCGGACAAGTCTTACTGCTGGAAGGGTATATGGATGTGATCGCCTGTCACCAGTTTGGACTGGAAAACAGTATTGCCTCCATGGGCGTAGCTTTGACTCCGGAACAAATAGAATTAATCAAGAGATATTGCAGTAAGGTAGTGATCATTTATGATTCTGACCAGGCCGGCGTAGCGGCTACGCTGAGAGGATTAGATCTGTTAGTTGATAGCGGCCTGGAAGTAAAAGTAGCGGTACAGTCAGCAGCTAAAGATCCGGATGAATTTTTGCGCCAACAAGGCCGCGAGGCTTTTGAAACCATAGTGCAAAATGCTTTATCCCTGATCGAATACCGGCTGGAACAGGCAATTTTAATGGCTGACCTGAAAACAGTGCAGGGGAAAGTTTTTGTCGTTAATGAGATCTTGCCGCTAATCGCCAGGATCAGGAATATTGTGGAACAAAAATCTGAAGTGCACCGCTTAGCCCAGCGGATAAACCTTAATGAAGAGACCCTGTTTTCGCAGTTAGAGAAAATAGCGGATAAAGGATTCCGGAAAAAAGTAAGCCAGAGCATTCAGGATGAAACCACTGCGGAAAATGGTTTTATTAAGGCCCAGCATAACCTGATCCAGCTGTTTTTAAGCGATACCAGCCTTTATCAGCAGTGGCATGAACAAATTGCGTTAGAAGATATTACCGACCCTAATTTGAAAATAATCCTTGAGGCTATGGCTGTGCTCAGCCAGAAGCAACAGAATATCACGCCTTCAGAAATTATTGATCACTTGCAAAATGAACTTTTGACCGGCATTATCGCTAAACTGGCTTTTAGCCCGGCCGAAGGCGTCGATGCTTCTAAACTGGCTGGTGAATTGATCGCTTCGATCAAGAAATGGCATAAAAAAGAACGTTATAAAATATTAGCTGAAGAGATTTCCCATAAACTGGATGCCGAGGGAGCAATAGATCCGGAATTAATGCAAGAATATAAGGAACTAACTCAAATTTTTAAGGGTTCCAGGGATTAGTATAACAGGGAGGCGCCGTGCCGACACGTCATGATTATGTGGAAAGAGAACCAACGCCGAAAGAACTGGCTAAGTTGGTATCAGCAGGCAGGGAAACCGGTCATCTTACTTATCAGGAAGTGAATGAACTGCTTCCTGATGATATAGTTTCAGCTGATGAAATAGATGATATATATACGATGTTGACCGACTTGGGCATCGAGGTCGGTGATGAAGTTGAAGAAAAAGTGGTCCCGCCCAGCCAGCTGGCCGAAGCGGCAGAAGAAGTAGCTGCTGTCCCGTCACTTATGGACTTGAAAACCAGTGACTCGGTGCGGTTGTATTTAAAGGAAATGGGACAGATTCCGCTGCTGACGCCGGATGAAGAAATGGAACTGGCTAAGCGGATCGAAGATGGCAACAAGAAGATCAAGACTATGATCCTGGAAACTCCGCTCATCTTTAAAGAAATTACTAATATTGATGAACTGCTGAAAGAAGGGGAGTCGCATACTCCGGAAATATTAAAGATCAAACAGATCAGCCCGTCAGTATTGCGCAAAAGGGCCAAACGTTTAAAAAGTATTATCGGCAAGATCAAAAAAACCTTGAAAAAAGTAAGCGAGCTGAATGCCCGCCTGCAGAAGAAAAAAATAACCCCGCGGGCGAGAGTGGCTTTGGAAAAACGCCAGCTTCGGGAAAAGAAGAATATCAATAAGCTGATCTTAAGCTTGAATTTAAGCAGTTACCGGATCCGCAAGGTAATCCACAAGATTAAAAATATTGCTTTGCGGATCGAGCAAAGCGACCAGGAAGTAGCCGTTTTAGCCCATAGGTTAAGAATGTCTCCCCAGGATCTTTGGCAGTTGAATAAGCGGGTAGCCAGGCGCGAGGTCCGTCTTAAAGATATACAACAGAAATGCCATATGACCCCGAATGAAATACGGCGGATACTGCGTGGTTTTAAAAATATTAAGCAAAGATTGCGCCGGATCGTACGCAGTAATAACATGCAGATCGAAGAGTTGCGCGATCTGAATGATAAGATCAACCAGATACAACATCAGATAGGCGAGGATAAAACCCGGTTGATCAAAGCCAATCTAAGATTGGTGGTAAGCATAGCCAAGAAACATGTCCATCGCGGTTTACAGTTACTGGATTTGATCCAGGAAGGTAATCTGGGATTGATGAAAGCGGTGGACAAGTTTGAATATAAGCGTGGCAATAAAATTTCTACTTATGCTACCTGGTGGATCAGGCAGGCTATCACCAGGGCGATCGCCGACCAGGCTCGTACGATCAGAATACCAGTGCATATGACTGAAACGATCAATAAGGTTAAGCGGGTTTCTAATTTTCATCGCCAGGAATTTGGCGGAGATCCCTCTCTGGAAAAGATCGCTAAGGAGACAAAATTATCAACTGAAAAGGTAAAGGGAGTTTTAAAGATCATTCCCCAGCCTATTTCCCTGGAAACCCCAATAGGAGAAGAGGAAGATTCCAGGCTGGGTGATTTTATTGAAGACAAACAGGACCTTTCCCCGGTCAATTCTGCCATCCGGATAATGAGACGGAAAGAAATAGAGAAAATATTAAATACCCTGACGCCAAAAGAAGGCAAGATCATTAAATTGCGCTTTGGAATAGGTGACGGATACCCCAGGACCCTGGAAGAAGTAGGGAAAATATTTAACGTAACGCGTGAGCGTATCCGGCAGATCGAAAGCAAAGCCTTGCGGAAACTGCGCCACCCGTCACGCAGCAAGATGCTCAAAGACTACGTCGAATAAAAAACGCTAATGGCTTATAGCAGATAGCTTATAGCAAAAACAAAGAAAAGCTTATGTATTAGCTATATGCTATATGCCATATGCTGATTTAAAGGGCCCTTAGCTCAGTTGGTTAGAGCAGCTGACTCATAATCAGCTGGTCGCAGGTTCAAGTCCTGCAGGGCCCACTTTTAGAAAAAACGCAAATGGCATATGGCATATGGCTAATAGCAAAACCGGAAGAGCAATTACCATAAGCCATTAGCTATAAGCTATAAGCGGTTTATACTATGGGCAATTAGCTCAGCGGGAGAGCACTACCTTCACACGGTAGGGGTCACAGGTTCAATCCCTGTATTGCCCACCATGAAATTTGCTACGCGACTTCAGCGTATAGCGGGTAGCGTTTAGCGTATAGTAAAAATGCAATTAATAAAAGGACGGTAAAATTGAATCAGGAAATTGAGACATTGATCGAATTACAAAAACTGGATCTCAGTATCGATGGCCTGAAAAACAAGGCCAAGGAAATACCCTTAAGCATCGAAAAAGCCAAAACTGATTTTTCATCTAAAAATACCAGCCTGGAAAATTTAAAGCAGGAAGTGGCCAGGATTCAGGTAGAGAAGAAACAGAAAGAATTAGATCTGCATACCAAGGAAGAAGAAAGAAAGAAACACCAGTCTGAATTGAATAAAGTCAAAAAAAATGACCAGTATTTTGCCTTACAGAAAGAGATTGGCCAGCTGAGCAAGGATATTTCGGCTATTGAAGACGGTATCCTGGATATGATGGATTCAATCGAAAAGGTTAATATACAAATAAAGCAAGAGCAGGACCTGTTAAAACAGGAAGAAGGGAAATTAGCGCAGGAAATAAATCGTTTTAATGGAGACTTGGAGTCCATCAATAAATCAATTACAGATATGGAAGCGCAGCGCCGGGACATAGCCGCGAAAATTCCGGCTGAATCTTTAACTCTTTATGAACGGATCAGAAAAAGCAAAAAAGGTTTGGCCGTGGCCGAAGTTAAGAAAAATCATTCCTGCGGAGGATGCCATATGACCTTGCCGCCGCAGGTTGTCAATGAAGTCAGAAAAATGGAGCAACTGGTAGTATGTGAAAGCTGCTCCCGGATCTTGTTTTGGAAGGGCGAATGAGGTTGACTAAAAACGAAGAGATCGTAAAAGTACTGCGCATGTTTGCGCAGGGATTAAATATCCGGGATATTGTGCAGAAGTTTCCAGCCTATGATCACGAAAAAATAGTGCATTTATTGCATGAGTTAGTAGAAGAATTACACCCCCAGAAAAAACATCTTGTGCTAACTGGTCACTATACAGCCAATATAGATGGCGCCAGCCGGGGTAATCCCGGATCTGGAGCTTTGGGCGTGGTGATTTATAATGAGCAGGGAGAAATAATCGCTGAACATAAGAAAACCCTGGGAGTTTGCACCAACAATGTCGCTGAATACCAGGCTTTGGTAAAGTTACTGGAAATGGCTGCAGAGTTGCGGTTGGATAAATTATTAGTGCGCAGCGATTCGCAATTACTGGTCAGGCAAATGCAGGGCCACTATAAGATCAAGGATGAAAAAATAAAAGCCTTGAATCATAAAGTGCAGGAGCTTCTTAAATCATTTGCTTCCGTTGAATTTTGTCATATACCCAGGACAGAAAACAAGTTAGCTGACCAACTGGCCAATGAAGCGCTGGATGAAGATAAATCCTAAGCCTTAATGTTTAGGATTTAGATATTAGTATTTCGAAATTGTTCTTTAATATGCAGGATAGAATGGACAAGATGATCGCTCTGCAACCCCGGCGTGAGCTGGGAACAGGGAGGAAAGTCCGAGCTCCAGAGGGCAGGGTGCCTCATAACGTGAGGGATCCGGCGTAAGCCGGATACGGAAAGTGCCACAGAAAATTACCGCCCAGCACCACTTTTCAATGCTCACATGGTGGGACTTAGAAAAGTGGTGCTGGGTAAGGGTGAAAACGCGGGGTAAGAGCCCACGGCTCGCCGCAGAAATGCGGTGGGAGGGTAAACCCCACCTGGTGCAAGACTAAAGGTTCTGCTAGAGTTGCCCGCTCGTATCCCATTAATTTGGGATGGCAGAGAAGTTGGTCGCTAGATCCCGTTGGCGACATCGGGACCAGACAAATGATCATCACCCCGTTTAGCGTAAGCTAGAGTGGGGAACAGAACTCGGCTTATCGTCTGTTCTATCCTGTTCTTTTAAATCGCTCAATGCGATTTAAAAGACTGATTACACGCCTGCCTGCCGGTAGGCAGGGATTGTGAAAGGATCCGCCAGAGGCGGACAGGGCTTAAACAGTAAAAACACTTGTTAATACAATGAGTGTTTTTTTTATTTCCGCGGAGTTTATCCCCGCCACTAAGGCTTTGGCGGGCACAGCGCTAACGTATCAGTGGCGGATAAAAGACTCACCCCAGAGACTTAATCTGGAAGAAAAGGCAATGAAGATGCTCAAAACAATCGCTATTTGTATCGGATGTTTTATGATTTGTGGGTGTAGCACTTTATAAATCTTACACTCTCAGTTCCTGCTAGAGTCGAATGGGAACAAGTACAATCTAAGGGAGGAATGAGGCTTGGGACACCTTCAAAAATTAATGGATTCTGGCATGTTCCCGTTGAATGTGAAGCCAGCGGCAAGTTCATTACTCGAGAACCTGATGGAGTAACATCTTTTCCAATTTATTATAGTGTGATTAGCTCGGACATTGTCGGGACCGACATCTTGCTTTTTTTAAAAGTCAAAGGAGATGAATGGGGCTACGATAAAAGAAAACAGATTTCCATAAAGCTCCCTAAGAGCACCGCAGTTGGGGAGTATAGCGTGTACTACTTAGACAGAAACTCAACCAAACACTTCATTCAGAAACTTACTTTGGCTAACACAGCAGAGAAATTATAATAACATTAACATTACTGCGATTTAAAAGACTGATTATATAGAGTTAAAATAATGATTAAACAGATTAAACACTTGCTCATTGAGCAGGTGTTTTTTTTTGTTTTTAATCGGTGCCTGTCCCCGCGGTTTTGATCCCGGTTTCTCGGGATCAGCAGGGGATAATCTACTTCGTAATCTGTGTAATCATTTATTTAATTATTTTCTTGACAAAAAATGGCGGAAGGAGTAAATTCATAGTGGGGGAAAGTGGTGGAAGGTAGCTCATAGCTCGTAGTAAAATCAGGACAAAGGGAAGAGTATGTTTATTGGGCAGTACGAACATTCATTAGATGAAAAAAATAGATTATTTATCCCGGCAAAATTCCGGCACGGACAGCAAGAGTTTATCGTGACCCGCGGCTTGGAAAGCTGCCTGTTTTTATTTACCAAGGATTCATGGCAGCAAATTACTGAAAAGCTTAATGCCTTGCCCCTGACTAAGCCTGAAGCCAGGTCTTTTATCAGGCTCTTTGCTTCCGGTGCGCAGGATTGTGAGGTTGATGACCAGGGCCGGATCCTGGTTCCTAAAATCCTTAAAGAATATGCCGTGATCAGGAAAAAAGTAACCGTTATTGGCGTAATGAACCGGATTGAGATCTGGGATACGCAAAAATGGAACAAGTTCTATAAAAATACTAAACCAAAATACGAACATCTAGCTGAAAAACTGACAGATTTAGGTATTTAGGTGTGATCTTATGCTAAAGACACAGTACCATCAGCCAGTTATGCTGAAAGAAGCCATTATGCTGCTGGATATCAAAAAAGGCGGCGTATATGTTGACGCTACCATAGGAGGTGGAGGTCATGCGCAAAAGGTATTGGAAGAAGTCGGTAGTCATGGCACACTTATCGGAATGGATCAAGACCAATCCGCAATTGAGCATTGCCGGGAACTATTCCGGGACCAGAAAAATGTCATCCTCGAACAGGCTAACTTTAGAAATCTTTCCCTTATCCTTGATCAAAGAAAGATCAAAGAAATAGACGGTATTTTGTTTGATTTAGGTGTTTCCAGCAGTCAGCTGGATACTGCCGACCGTGGTTTTAGTTTTATGCAAGACGGCCCTTTGGATATGCGCATGGACCGCAGTCAGGGATTGACCGCGGCTGACCTGGTAAATTCGCTGGAGCTGAAGGATTTAGCGCAGATCATTGAGGATTATGGGGAAGACCGCTGGGCCAAGAAAATCGCTGGAAACATCGTAGCGGTTAGGAAACAAGGCCGCATTGGTTCAACATCTGCCTTAGCTGATATTGTCGCGGGCAGTATCCCCAGGAGCAAATGGCCGGATAATATTCACCCGGCAACCAGGACTTTCCAGGCATTGCGTATTACCGTTAATAATGAACTTGCGATCTTACAACCAGCTTTTTCAACAGCTATTAGATTTTTAAAGAATAGGGGCAGGATCGTGGTCATTTCTTTCCATTCCCTGGAGGATAGGATCGTAAAAAACACCTTTAGTGACTTCAGCCGGGGTTGTATTTGCCCGCCCAAATTGCCGGTCTGTGTTTGCGGCCATACCGCAGAGGTCAGGATCCTGACCAAGAAGCCGTTGCTGGCACAGGATGAGGAAATAATGCGTAATCCCCGGTCCCGCAGCGCTAAAATGCGGGCAGCGGAGAGGATAGCCAATGGCGAAGCGAGATAACCGCGGCTCCATTCACCGTTTTTTGTTCCTGGTACTGTTATTTTGCACCGCCTTGATCTATGTTTGGCAGCAAATCCAGGTAGTCAAAGTCGGTTATAACTTAAGTCAATTGAAAGTGCAGATCGAAGAACGTGAAAATGAAAATCGTTTTTTGCGCATGAGATTGAGTAATCTAAGTTCGCTGGAGCGGGTAGAGAAGATAGCCAAGGAACGGTTGAAAATGGTCAATCCGCCACCGGAAAACATTATTTACTTGGAGAAATAATCTATGTACCGACGTCGCGCCGCACTGATCGCATTTTTCATATTACTGCTTTTCTTTGGAGTTGTGGGCCGTCTCTATTTTGTCCAAGTCCTGCAATACCGTAAATTTACCGGGATGAAAGAAAAACAGTATATCCAAACCGTCGAAATTAAACCTAAGCGTGGCACTATTTTTGATTGCCAGGGCCGGGAATTAGCCTTGAGCATTGATGTCGATTCAGTATGCGCTTTTCCGCGGCAAATTGAAAATGTTCAGGAAACAGCGGCCAAACTGGCTAAAGTACTTGACCTGCACCAGGACATCATCAAGGAAAAACTGAAATCTGATAAGTATTTTGTCTGGATCGCCCGCAAAATAGCCACAGAGCAAGCCAGGGCGATCAAATCATATAAATTAAAGGGAGTAGACTTTGTCAAAGAAAGTAAAAGATGTTATCCTGATGAGCGTTTGGCCAACCAGTTACTCGGATTTGTTGGTGTTGATAATGATGGGCTGACCGGGATAGAAAAGTATTATGATGAGTATATTAAGGGGGAATCAAGTTTCATTATTCAGGGAAAGGATGCCAAAGGACGCAGTGTACTTAATGATACGGAAACTTGTTATGCCAGCAATAATTCAAATGATCTTATCCTGACCATTGATAAAACTATTCAATATATAGCGGAACGTGAGCTGGATGCGGCCTGGGCCCAATATAGCGGACGGAATGCCCTGATCATTGTGCAGAAGACCAAGACCGGGGAAATCCTGGCCTTAGCCGGCCGGCCGACTTTTTCTTACAACAACATCAAAGAAAGCAGCATTGATGAAATGCGTCTTCGGGCTATTACCGATTTCTATGAACCAGGGTCAACTTTTAAAATAGTAACTGCCGCAGCGGCTTTGGAAGAAAAAGTAGTAAAACCGGCGGACCGCTATTTCTGTGAAAATGGTTCATATAAAGTAGGACCAACAGTGATCCGGGACCATGAAAAAGAAGGTTGGTTAACCTTTGCCCAGGTGATAGAGCGTTCTTCCAATATCGGCACAGCCAAAGTCGCTGATAAGATCGGCCGGGATAAACTATTTTATTACTCTAAAATGTTTGGTTTTGGCAGTATGACCGGCATTGGTTTGCCGGGAGAGACCCAGGGGTTGCTGCGCAAACCTAAAGACTGGTCCAGTATTTCACTTGGACGCATTTCTTTTGGCCAGGAAATAGGTGTTACCCCGCTGCAACTGGTGAATGCGGTCAGCGCCGTAGCTAACGGCGGAATGTTGATGCAGCCGCTAATAGTCAAAGCTATACGTAATAAAAAAGGGACCATTATTAAGGAATATAATCCGCAGATAGTCAGGAAAGTTATTTCTCCGGAAACAGCTCAAACTTTAACCGGGATCCTGAAAGGTGTGGTAGAAAGTGGCACTGGTTCGATGGCCCAGGTCAAAGGTTATGATGTGGCCGGCAAAACAGGTACGGCCCAGAAGATCGATCCTAGCATCAGGAAGTATTCTGATTCAAAATATGTGGCCAGTTTTGTCGGTTACTTGCCGGCAGATGATCCGGAAGTGACTATCCTGGTGATTCTTGATGAGCCCAAAGAAATATATTGGGGTGGCAGTGTCTGCGCCCCGGTCTTTGCCAATGTCGCCAGGGATATAATGCGCTATCTCAATATACCGGCAAAAACAACTTTATTAGCCAGCAACAAAAAAATATAGGGAAACGAATAACTCGAATGACCCCCATCGATTTGTTGAGCAAATCGAGACATGGGGGCAGGCAGCTCATAATTTGAGATATTTACGGGAGAGGTTTGTATGTTACTCAGGGAAGTATTAGCGACAATTGATGTAAAGCAAATATTTGGCGCCGTTGATAGCGTTGAAGTGAATGGGGTCACATATGATTCCCGCAAGGTCCAGAATAAGCATAACCGCTATATTTTTGTCTGCATCGAAGGTTTCAAGGAGAGCGGCACCAAGTATATCAACCAGGCTTTGGAAAAGGGAGCGGTGGCCATTGTCAGCCAGGAAAAACCAGCTCTAGACCTTAAAGTGCCATTTATCCAGGTAGATAATGCCAGGAGCGCATTGGCTAAAATAGCTACCAAAATATACAATTATCCTTCTGATAAACTCAAAATGATCGGTATTACGGGTACTAATGGCAAAACTACTATTACCTACCTGTTAGAGTCCATCCTGCAGGAACATGGACAACATACCGGTGTGTTAGGAACTATCGAATACCGTCTAGGCCAGAAAGTCCTGCCAGCGCCAACCACCACCCCCCAGGCTAGCGATTTGCAGGAATTTCTGGCTGAGATGGTTAAACAAAAAATTGACTATGTAGTGATGGAAGTTTCTTCCCATGCTTTGGAACTGAACCGGATAGAGGGATGTGAATATGATGCGGCTGTATTTACTAACCTGACTCGTGATCATCTGGATTTTCATAAAGATTTTGATCACTATCTGGCGGCCAAAGCCAAGCTTTTTACCGGATTAGGAAAAAATCAACGTAAAAAAAGCAAAACCAGCGCCGTGATCAATATCGATGACCCGGCCGGAGCGAAAATAGTACAGTTGATACCGGCAGGGGTAGAAGTCTTTACCTATGGGATCAATGATCAGAATGCTTTGGTTAGAGGCGAAGAGATTGTCCTAACTCCCGGGAAAACAACTTTTTTATGCTTGCTCAATCAAAAAAAGTATCCAGTCCAGTTAAATCTGACTGGCAAACATAATGCTTATAATGCCTTAGCCGCAATCGGGACCGCAATTAGCCAGGGAATTTTACCGGAAACGATAATCAAGGGATTAGCCAAAGTTAAGTCTGTGCCAGGAAGATTTGAACTCGTGGAATGTGGACAAAAATTCACTGTTGTGGTAGACTATGCCCATACCGATGACGCCTTATCTAATGTCCTGACCGCGGCCCGGGAATTGCATCCGAAAAGATTGATCACTGTCTTTGGGGCCGGCGGCGACCGTGACCGCACTAAACGTCCTTTGATGGGCCAGGTGGCAGCTACGCTCAGCGATTATTGTATTGTCACCAGCGATAATCCACGCAGTGAGGACCCGGAAAAAATCGCCCTGGATATAGAGATCGGGATTAAAAAGACAGGCAAGATCAATTATAGTATTATTATTGACCGGCACGAGGCATTGGCCAAGGCACTAGAGATGGCTGAGCCGGGGGACCTGGTCATGATCGCGGGGAAAGGGCATGAAAATTACCAGATCTTCAAGGATCAGGTGATCCATTGTGATGACCGGGAAATAGCCAGGCAAATCTTAAAGAAGCGTTGAGAATAATTGCATGGAAAAAATATCATTAGGTGAAATAATAAAAGCTGCCGGCGGCACTCTGCTCAAAGGAGATGCCGCTCTTTATTTGCCTGATATTTGTACAGATACCCGGGCGATTAAAAAAGGCCATACATTCCTGGCGCTAAAAGGACCGCATTTCAATGCGAATGAACTATTAGCAGAAGCAGTGAAAAAAGGGGCAGCCGGAGTGATCTGTGAAAATAAACCGGCGCCAGCAGTACTGCGCAAATTGCGCTTTGCTATTATGGTCAAAAATGGATTAACTGCCTTACAGCAGATTGCCAGCGTGTACCGCGATAAATTTGATATACCCGTAATTGCGGTTACTGGTTCCAATGGCAAAACAACCACCAAAGAAATGATCGGAAAAATATTATCCCGGCGTTTAAGTATCTTGGTTACCCCTGGTAATCTCAACAACCAAATTGGCGTACCAATAACCTTACTGCAGTTGAAGCAGGGGCATCAAGCGGCAGTGGTAGAGCTTGGTACTTCGGCTATCGGTGAAATAGATATTTTAGCCAGGATAGCCAAACCAACTATTGGGGTAATTACTTGCATTGGCCAGTCTCACTTGCAGGGATTAAAAGATCTTCCTACGGTCTTAAAAGCAAAAATGGAACTTATTAAAAATATCGCTCCAGACGGTATCGCTATCTTGAATAATGACGATCCCTGGATCCGCAAAAAGGTAAAAAGCATAAACTGCCAGGTAATGACTTTCGGAGTAGCGCACCAAGCTAATATCTCAGCTAAAAAAATAACCAGCCAGCCTGATAAAAATAAGACTTTGTTTACCCTGATTAAAGGAAAGCAGCAACAGCGGGTGATTCTTAATATCCTGGGTAAACATAATGTTTACAATGCACTGGCTGCAAGCGGCGCTGCTTTGGCCCTGGGTTTGCCGCTACAGGATGTCGTAAAAGGTTTAGCTTCATTCAAGGCAGTTACCGGCCGCATGAAAATGGTAAAGAAAAATGGATTGACTATCCTGGATGACTGCTATAATGCTAATCCTGATTCCATGAAAGCCGCTTTGCATACCCTGGAAAGTTTCGGCTGCGGCAGGCGTAAGATCGCTGTCTTGGGGGATATGCTGGAACTGGGCCAGGAAAGCAGTAAAAAGCATTGGGAAATAGGGGAAATTATTGGACAATTGGGCGTCGCTATGCTATATACAATAGGGCCACAAAGCCAGCTCCTGGCCCAAGCAGCTCTGCAATCAGGAATTGCCTTAGAAAAAATAAATCGTTTTAGTCCCGGGGAAGAACAATTATTGATCCGTTCCCTGAAAGATAATAGGCAGCGCGGGGACGTGATGCTGTTTAAAGCTTCCCATGGCCTGCACCTGGAAAAAGTAGTAGCCGGTATTCTTAATACTTAGAGGTTAAAATGTTTTATCATCTCCTTTATCCGTTGCATCATATTTTTAGCCCGTTTAATGTTTTCCAATATATCACGTTCCGTGCGGTCGGGGCAGCTTTAACCGCTCTGATCATCAGCCTGTTTATCACTCCCGGAGTTATCCGCAAGTTAAGAACTTTCCATATCGGTCAGCATATCCGCACCGAAGGGCCGCAAACACACTTAAAGAAAGAAGGAACTCCGACTATGGGCGGGGTCGTTATCCTGGTTTCCATGGTCTTTAGCGCTCTGTTGTGGGCCCGCATTAATAACCGTTTTATTATTATTGGCATTTTTGCCGCGCTGTGGCTGGGTTTGCTGGGCTTCTACGATGATTATCTTAAACTGGTGAAAAAAAATCCCCGCGGCTTATCTGCTAATTATAAACTATTGGGACAGATTATCCTGGCCTTGATCGTGGCCTGTTACCTCTACTTGTTCCCGGTGAATTCATTTTATACGACTAAAGTAAATGTGCCCTTGATTAAAATGCTTGATCTGGGCATTTTTTATATCCCTTTTGTGGTCCTGATGATCGTCGGCGCTTCTAATGCCGTTAATCTTACTGATGGGCTGGATGGATTAGCTATCGGCAATATTATCTTTGCCGCCTTAACGTATGCGGCCCTCACCTATGTCGCCGGTAACTTTAAATTTGCTTCATACCTGAGAATCATTTATGCTCCGGGTACCGGAGAGCTGGCCGTGTTATTGGCGGCCATGATCGGCGCTGGACTGGGTTTTCTTTGGTACAATTCTTATCCAGCCGAGATTTTCATGGGGGATACTGGGTCGCTCTTTCTGGGTGGGACTTTGGGTGTGGTGGCAGTATGCATCAAACATGAAGTGCTGCTGGCTTTGGTTGGCGGTATTTTCGTGATCGAAGCATTGTCCGTTATCCTGCAGGTTGGTTCATTCCGGTTGCGGGGCAAACGTATCTTTAAAATGGCCCCGATCCATCATCACTTTGAGTTAAAAGGCTGGTCTGAATCGAAAGTAGTGGTTAGGTTCTGGATTGTCGGCATTGTCCTGGCTTTCCTGGCTATTGCTACCTTAAAATTAAGATAAAATAGTCTTTATTCGAGCCATTCGCAGGTTTTTATTCGGCTTTTATTCGTGTCTTAAGGATATATACGTGTTTGCTTTCAGCGGCAAAAGAGTTTTAATATTAGGTGCGGCCCGCAGTGGTTTGGCGTGCGCCGAGTTATTATTAAAAAACGGCGCTCATATTACTATTAACGACAATGGCGCCAAAACTTTGCCCAAAAAAGAACTAACCTTGCTGCAGGGAAAAGGGGCCGTGGTTAAGTCCGGCGGACATCCCTTATCCTTGCTGACAGGCACTGACTATGTAATTATTTCTCCCGGTATCCGTTCTGACCTGCCGATTCTGCAAAAAGCCCGGCAAAATAATATTCCTGTCTTAAGTGAAATAGAAGCCGCTTATACTTACCTATCTTGCCCGGTTATCGGGATTACCGGCACTAATGGCAAAACTACAACTACCAGCTTAATTGGCGAGATCTTCCGCCAGGGAGGGCGTGATGCCCTGGTCTGCGGCAACATTGGCTTGCCCATTTCGGCTATCGTGGGGAAAACTGATCAGCGCTCGATGGTAATTGCCGAGATTAGCAGTTTCCAGTTGGAAAATATAGTTAATTTCCGTCCGCATGTTTCCGTGATGCTAAATATTACTCCAGACCATCTGGACCGTTATCCTGGGTTTGCCGCTTACGCCCAGGCCAAAAAACAAATTTACCGCAACCAGGAACATAGCGATTATGCGGTTATAAATTATGACGATCCGGTTAGCCGGAAAAGCGCCGCTCAGGTTAAAGCGCGGGTAGTATTTTTCTCTCGTAAAAAGATATTAAAAACAGGCGTATTTGTCAAGGATGATGCTATCTTGGCCAGGCTGGGTGGGAAACAACAGAAAATAATCAAGACAAGTGAATTAGGCATACCCGGACCGCATAATTTGGAAAACGCCCTGGCTGCGATTGCCTGCGGTATTCTTGGCAATATCCCTTTGACGAGCATGAGAAAAACATTAAGAACTTTCCCAGGCGTAGAACACAGGCTAGAGCCGGTAAAAATAGTTAATGGCGTCCATTATATCAATGATTCAAAAGCTACCAATGTTGACTCTGTCGTCAAAGCTCTGGAAAGTTTTAAAGGTAATATAATCTTGATCGCCGGTGGACGGGATAAAGGCAGCCCATACCGGCCCTTGGCCAAGCTGGTTCGGCGTAAAGTAAAAGCCCTTATTGTCCTGGGAGAAGCTAAAAACAAAATAAAAAAAGAACTGGGGTCTTTAACCAGGACTTATACGGTAAAAAACCTGGCTGAGGCAGTACAATTAGGAGAACAGCTGGCTTGTCCCGGAGATACGGTGCTATTATCTCCTGCTTGCGCCAGTTTTGACATGTTCCGCAATTATGAAGAACGCGGCCGGATTTTCAAAGAGGAGGTAAAAAAACTTAGCTAATAGCACGAATGCCTGCCTGCCGATAGGCAGGATAGCGAATACCTCGAATAAGATATTCGTGAGATTAGCATCTTTTCATTCGTGTAATTCGCTGGGCTTTCTATGCGTCAGATCCATCAGTTAAATCATCCGGATTTAAATATGTTTGGCGTGACTATGGCCTTGGTCGTTTTTGGGCTGATGATGATCTATTCATCCAGCGCTATTTTTGCGTCCCAACAATATAATAATAGCTGGTATTTTTTCCAGAAGCAGCTGCTCTGGGCTGTGGTTGGAGTTGCTGCCTGTATTATTCTAATGAAAACCGATTACCATTATCTACAGCGTTATTCACGAGTACTGATCTCTATTTCCGTGGTTTTACTGGTCCTGGCGCTGACAGACCTATTTGGCAAGGAAGTAGGAGGGGCCAAACGCTGGATCAGACTCGGTCCGATCAGCTTTCAGCCATCAGAATTGGCGAAGATCAGCCTGCTTATTTATATTGCGGATTATCTGGACCGTAAACAAAGTAAAATAAGTAAAGTAATGAAAGGGGTAATCCCGGTCATGGCGGTAATTGCCCTGGTCTGCGGCCTGATCCTGAGCGAGCCGGATATGGGAACCAGCGTTACCCTGGGTGCTGTTTGTCTGGCCATGCTTTTTATCGGAGGATTAAGCGCCTGGTATCTGGGCAGCTTGTTAATGATGGGTGTGCCGTTCCTGGCATATTTAGCGATGAGCAGGCCTTACCGTATGCGGCGTCTCACCGTATTTCTTAATCCCTGGTCAGATCCGCGGAATGCGGGCTACCAAATAATCCAGTCCCTGATCGCTCTTGGTTCGGGTGGGCTGCTGGGAGTGGGCCTGGGTAACAGCAAACAAAAATTGCTCTATTTGCCGGCAGCCCACACAGATTTTATTTTTCCTATTATTGGTGAAGAGCTGGGATTCATCGGGGCTTTAAGCGTGGTTGTGCTATTCTTTATCTTTGCCTGGCGCGGCCTGAAAATCTCCTTTCATGCTCCTGACCTTTTTGGCAGTATGTTGGCTGGCGGGATTACCCTGATCATAGTTTTACAGGCGCTTATTAATATCGGGGTGGCCTGCTCCTTATTCCCGACCAAGGGATTGCCCTTGCCCTTAGTCAGTTATGGCGGTTCTAACCTGGCTTTTACCTTGGCCAGCATCGGTATCCTATTGAATATATCACGACAAACAGTGAGTAAATCAGCGTAAAGCGGATAGCGGGTAGCGTATAGAAAAACCGAAAGAATATTCATTATACGCTAAACGCTTAACGCTAAACGCCCCAAGAAGGTTTTTCCATGAAGATTTTGATTGTAGCTGGAGGTACCGGTGGTCACTTATACCCGGGAGTCAGCGTTGCTAAAAAATTAAAAGAGCAGAATCATCACGTTTTAATGGTAATTCGTGATAAAGATATGGAAAAACAAATAGTTAATAAGTATCAATTGGAGTTCGCTGCCATTGCCGGGATCGGTTTGAAAAAAAGCATCAGCGGCGTATTTAAATTCGGCTGGCAATTTCTCCGGGGCTTTAATGAAGCCCGCAAGATCCTGGCCAGATTTAAACCAGAGGTAATCCTGACTTTAGGAAATTATCTTTCCTTGCCCATCGCTTTGGCTGGCCGGCGCAAAAATATTCCAGTTGTTTTACATGAACAGAATTGCCTGCCGGGGAAAGCCACCAGGTTTCTGGCCAAGAAGGCCGTAAAAATTTGTATCAGTTTTAATGAGTCTGTTAAATATTTAGAAAAATATAAGCCGAAAATTGTCTTTACCGGTAATCCGTTACGGCCGGAGCTGATTTCTGCGCAGCGGAACGCAACTTCTCAAGCTGTAAAAAATATATTAGTATTTGGCGGCAGTCAGGGTGCGCATAGTCTCAATCTGGCGATGATTGCCGCTTTGGACCGGCTGGAAATAGTGCGTTCAAAAGTGACGATCACTCATCTGGCTGGAGTAAAGGACCTGCCTTTGGTGGAAAACGGCTATCGGGAGAGAAATTTTGATGTTATGCTGGCTGATTATCTGCACGATATGCAAGAGGCTTATAAGAAAGCCAGCCTGGTAGTAGCCAGAGCCGGGGCGGCGACCTTGTCTGAATTGGCATTTTTCGGGTTACCTTCAATATTAATACCATATCCCTTTGCCGCGGAAGATCACCAGCGGATCAACGCTGATGTGCTGGTCAAGGCCGGAGCAGCCAGGTTGGTCCTGGACCAGGACCTCAGCGGCGAATTGTTAGCCAGTCATATCATTGAAATAATCCAGAATGAGACGGTTTTGCAGTATATGTCGGCTGCCGCCAGGAAAATGGCTCAGCCGCAAGCAGCTGAAAATATAGTAAAGGTAATATCTGAAACTCTAAATTCGAAATCCTAAACAAATATAAAATTCAAAGTTCTAAATTCTAAACAAAAGCTAGATCTAAGATATTTTAAATTTGAAATTTGGATTTGTTTAGTATTTAGATATTCGATATTAGAATTTGTATTCCAGAATCGGGGAAATCATGTTTAAAAAGTTCCAGCATATTCACTTTGTCGGTATCGGCGGTTCAGGAATGAGCGGCATAGCGGAAGTATTACTCAATCTGGGATACAAAGTCTCAGGCTCTGACCTCAAAGAAACAGAAACTATTAACCGGCTTAAGGCGCTGGGTGGTGAAGTATTTATTGGTCACCGGGAATCAAATGTTAAAAATGCCGATGTTGTGGTAGTGTCCACGGCCATTGATACTATTAATGTCGAAGTGACTGCCGCGATCAGTGATAAGATACCGGTCATACCAAGAATTGAAATGCTGGCCGAGCTCATGCGGCTTAAATATGGCGTGGCCATAGCTGGCACCCACGGAAAAACAACGACTACCTCATTGGTAGCCCTGGTTCTGGCCAAAGGTGGATTGGATCCGACTGCCATTATTGGCGGTAAATTGAATAATATCGGGAGCCATGCCAAACTGGGTCAGGGGGATTACCTGGTAGCGGAAGCAGATGAAAGCGACGGTTCTTTCCTGAAACTTACTCCGACCATCGGCGTGATCACCAATATTGATAATGACCATCTTGATTACTGGAAATCCATTGAAAATTTACATCAGGGTTTTATCGATTTTGCCAATAAAGTGCCATTTTACGGCAGTACCATAGTATGCGGTGATGATCCTGGCGTGCGGCAAATCATTGCCCAAATAAAGCGCCGGTATATTACTTATGGCCTGGCAGTCAACCAGATGAGTAATCACGACCTGATCGCGCAGGCTATAGAGTTTACCGGATTTGGCACCCAATTCGACGTGACCTATAATGAAAACCCCTTGGGCCAAATTAAACTGCAAGTGCCTGGACTCCATAATGTTTATAATGCCCTGGCAGCTATTGGCGTTGGCCTGGAATTGGATATCCCGTTTGACGTGATCAGGGAGGGGTTGGGTGAGTTCAGGGGAGTAGTCAGGCGGCTGCAGTTAAAGGGAGAGATTAACAAAACCGTGGTCATGGATGATTATGGACATCATCCGACTGAGATCAGGGCCACTCTGGACGCGGTTAAACGGTATTGGAAAGGGCGTCTCATTGTCGTTTTCCAGCCGCATCGGTTTTCCAGGACCAAATTGCTGGCTGAAGAATTCGGCAAGGTTTTTGGACAAGCGGATGAGCTTTTTATTTTGGATATCTATTCTGCCGGAGAAAAATTCATTCCCGGCATTGATGCCCAACTTCTGATCGATAAGATTAAAAACAATAGCAATGAACGGGCACAGCATCTGCCTGGCAGGAAAGAAGTAGTGGATTTCTTAGCTGCCAACAGCAAGCCAGGGGATTTGGTACTGACCCTGGGGGCAGGAGATGTCTGGAAAATCGGGGAAGAGCTTTTAGAGCGGCTAGCCAGTGCTTCGAGAAATAGTACTAAGGTGTAAGTTTTAGAGGTAAGTTTGGTCTAAGGTCTGTGGGTGTTAGTCTCTAAACCACAAACTTTAGACATACTTCTATACCTATCTCTACAACCTTTACCTATAACCATCTTTTTTTAGGATAACCTATGGAGTTGAAAAACCTAACTACGTTCCATCTCGGCGGGAAAGCGCAATATTATTTTGTTGTTAATTCACTCCAGGAGCTGCAAGAAAAACTGGCTGAGATCCGCCGGCAGCAAATAAAATATTACATCTTAGGTAATGGTTCAAATATCCTGGTGCACGATAAGGTCCTGAAAGGCGCGGTTATTAAACTGGGGCCAGGATTCGCCAAGATAGAAAAGAAAGGCAATACTTTGACCGTCGGCGGGGCAGTGACGATCCCCAAACTATTATCATATTGCCGCGCTAATAATCTATCCGGGGCTGAATTTCTCTGGGGCATACCTGGCACTATCGGCGGAGCAGTGAAAGGTAATGCCGGGACCAAGGGTAAGAACCTTTCTAATATTATCAAAAGCGTGTCTGGTATCTCCGGCCTAGGCCATTTTGAGCATTTACCAGTTGAAAAATTGTTCTTTAGCTATCGTGGCTCAAATATTGGCGACATTTTTATTATCACTAAAGTGGAATTGGCTTTACATAAAAGTTCTAAACATGTTATAAATAAAAATACAGACAAATACCGACAGCTGCGCGGCAATCAGCCCAGGGGGTATTCAGCCGGGTGTGTTTTTAAAAATCCTTCCGGCCAGAGCGCCGGGGCACTTATTGATTTTGCCGGCTTAAAGGGAAAGACTAGCGGCGGGGCAATAGTTTCCGCCAAGCATGGGAATTTTATATTAAATAAGGATGGCCGGGCTAAAGCCAAAGATGTTTGGCGCCTGATCAACCTGATCATCAAGACCGTACAGAAAACAAGCGGCATAACCCTCGAGCTGGAAATAAAAACCTGGGGCGAGTTTAAGTAAGAAGTAATAAAGTGGTAAAGTGATAGAGTGGTAAGCCTGGAGGTAAAAAAGTGAAGTCAGGAACATTGAAACATAAAACAATCGGTGTGCTGATGGGTGGCGCCTCCAGTGAGCGGGAAATTTCTTTAAGGACCGGCCGGTCAATCTATAAGGCTTTAAAAGAAGAAGGATATCAGGCAGTCGCTATTGACGTTGGCAGGAATATTGTTGCTGACTTAAAGAAGCAGAAGATCGATCTGGCTTTTATTGCCTTGCACGGACCGCTGGGAGAAGACGGTACGATCCAGGGATTATTGGAAGTACTGGGCATCCCCTATACCTCGAGCGGAGTATTGGCCAGTGCCCTGGCCATGGATAAAGAAAAAACCAAGGAAGTGTTCCTCGCTTATAAGATCCTTACTCCTGCCTGGCGAGTAATGAAAAAAGGACAAACCCCGAAAATACAAAAATACCCGGTCGTGGTAAAACCTGTCTGTCAGGGTTCAGCTGTCGGCGTTAGTATTATCGATCAGCCGGCCCAGTTGTCCCAGGCCCTGCGGCAGAGCTTCCGTTATGATGATAAAACCATGATCGAACAGTATATCGCCGGCATAGAATTGACCGTCGGTGTATTGAATAACAAGGCACTCCCGGTGATCAGGATCATCCCGCAAAACAAATTTTACGATTTTGAGTCTAAATATGCTCCCGGCGGCAGCCAGCATCTGATACCGGCAGGTATTTCCGCAGCTTTGGAGAAAAAAGCCAGGCTTTTAGGAGTAGCCGCGCACGAAGCCCTGGGTTGCCGCGGAGCCACCAGGGTGGATATGATCCTGGACCGGCAAAACAGGCTATTTGTCCTGGAGGTGAATACTATCCCCGGCATGACTGAAACAAGTTTATTGCCTGACGCGGCCAAAGCCGCTGGCTATAGTTTTAATGAATTGGTCCTGGCTATAGCGCAGGATGCAGGATTAGGTAAATAAAGATTTCTTGGGAGCAAGGTACATGCCTGCAAAAAGAATCGGGAAAAAAAGAAAATGGAATACCCGCGTAAAAAAACGCCGTAAACAGACTTTACAGTTTAATAATAAGATCAAAAAAAGCGCCTTAAGTATTGGGGCCTTAGTTATTCTGCTGGTAGCAGGATGGTATGGCTGCCAAAAATTATTTTATAACCTGACCAACAGCCAGCGCTGCGTACTAACCAGGATAGAAATAAAAAATCTTAAATATTTGCCACAGTCTGAGATACTGCGCCTGGCCAATATCCCCGGCGGAGCTAATATCTTTACCTTGCCGCTGGAAGATATCGAAACACGGCTCAAAGGTAATCCGTTGATCAAAAAAGCCCAAATCATCCGTAAATGGCCCAGCGTCCTGGTTATACAGATACAAGAATGTGATCCTCTGGTGAAAATTATAGATCAGGGAAAGGAATATTTGCTGGATCCTGAAGCGCCGGCGATTAAGAATCCATTAATGCATCCTATACCTTTACCGGTCCTGGCTGGATTACCCATTAATGATACCCGACTACCCGCGGTTATTAATTTTCTGTTTTCTCTGCGCCAGCAGGGGTTGGATCTTTTTCAGGAATCAGCCAGCTTTACGATGGATACGGCTAAAGGATTGATTGTACAGTTAAGCAGTGGCTTGACTTTATATTGGGGAGAGCCGGACACTAAAATGATCGGAGAAAATATTCGCCGGTTGCGGCAGGTGCGGAATGACGTAGAGAATAAAGGAACCTCGCTACAATATATTGACTTGCGTTTTAAAAATGTGGTAATAAAACCAATAGTGGAAACAAATCCGAAATCCTAATATCGAAATACTAAACTGGAAGCTTGGATATTTGAATTTTG
>CAYTYR010000013.1:0-75208 GCA_964441745.1 uncultured Clostridia bacterium | reverse complement strand
CTCATCGGATTCCTGGCGGGATTGGCCGGATTATTGGCGCACAATCTTTTCTGCGTTAATTTGCGTTTTGTTTCCAGCGGCATGTTCCTCTGGCTTTTCCTGGGTATAATTGGCGGCCAGCCACCGGCGGTGGGGGAAGAGAAAGTAAAGAAACAAGGAAACAAAACAGGAACTTATGGTTGGGTGGGATGGCTATTGGTGATCATCTGCTCAGCTCTTATTATAGTATATATCAGGTTCTTTATCGCTGATTACCGCCATAATATCGGGATCTACTATTCCAAAGCGAAAATATGGGATGGCGCGATCGAAGAGTACCAGGCAACCACCCGGCTTAATCCCTTCTTTGTCATGAGCCGGTACTTCCTGGGTAATGTTTATAACGACCGTTGGGCAAAAGGCGATGACCAGAAAGCGCTGGAGCAATATAACCAGGTCATTAAAATGGCCCCGAATTACGTCATGGTGCATTACCAGATCGGTACGGTTTACCTGAAGCAGGGCAGGTACCGGGAGAGTCTCGAGGAGTTCCAAAAGACGCTGAAGCTTGACCCGGTTTACGCGCAAACCTATTTCCGGATCGGGATGATCTATTCCAGCACCAATCAACTGGGCCTGGCCGCGGAAAATTATAAAAAGGCCATCGAGCTTGATCCGAGCATCCCTGATTTCTACGTTAATTACGGAAATATATTTTTCCTGAATGGGTCCCTGGCTGAAGCGGAAAAACTTTATCAGCAAGCTTTGTCGCTTGATCCGAGCAGTTTACTGGCTAAGAGGAATCTCGGGTTGGTCTATGTACAGCAGGGTAAAAATAAATTGGCCCTGGAACAATTCCACGACGTGCTGAAGAACGGGCCGCCGGACCCGGAGCTGGAAAAAACGATCAAAAAATTGTCATTATAAAAATAGCCAAAATAGCCGGAAAAATATATGTTAGCTAAAATTTAAAAGTGAACTAATTAAAGATTAAAAGTGCACTGTTGTAAAAAGGTTTTTGAATATCTCGTTTTTAAGTTTCTGAACATCTAAGAGAATGCCATTGGACCAGAATCTGACTTCAGAATAAGTTGAATTTAAAGGATAAATACGCAGATTAACGGTTTGGTAAGGATTCAGCTTATTGATCTTTAAGAAGATATTGTTAATGGAGATTCTGCGATAAGCGTCAGCTTTTCTATCAAGGCGCAGACAAAAGATGTCTTTAGTAGAGAGGAAGGGCGGCTTGACGGCGAAGGAATGGAAAAGAGAAAGATTTTGGTGTAAAGCTCTCTGGAATCTTTGATAAGGGATTTCCTGGGTAGTACTATGAACTTGCTGGTAGTTGTATCTGTGCATTTCTCTGGAGAGGACGATTTGAGCCTGTTTGACCTGGGTAACGTTTTCTCTGGCGCAGGTACGGACTAAGCGGTCTTGAATCCAGCCATAGGGTCGTTCAATTTTGCCTTTAGCTTGAGGAGAGAGAGCATAGGTTACGTTGACATTGCAATCGCCAAGGACTTGTTTCCATTGAGGATCAACGTCATCAGTGAGAAGATGGTGTTGATAATGGACCTCATCCCTGCCTCTCACGAAGCGGAATATGGAATGGGAATCCACAGTGGCAAGCCGTAACGGAGAAAGACGGATTCTAAGGCTTGGATATGAGACCAGGAAGACTCATGACTGCCGAGCTTAGCGTAGAACATATATCGGGAATAATCGTCTATAGAAGTAATCAGGTGCCATTTTTTGGGGGCATAGGGACTCCATTGGTGAATAGAAGAGTCATGTTGAATAAGTTTGCCGACATGGTTAGTTAAGACTTCCCGGTCATGGATTTTTTTGGCTGGTTTTCTGGGCAGATAGAAATTGTTCTTTTTAGCGCGGTCAATGATGGTAGGCAAAGAGACGATTTGCTGGTATTTCTCCTGTAAACGGGACTGGATATAGCTGTAGTTGTAGGAATACAAGCGCACTTTTTTGTCCTCGATGAGTTTTTTGTCGATAGCTAGTTCATTAAGCATGTTTTTCTCAAGATCCGGGTCTATAGAACGAGTAGTTTTTGCTCTTGAATAGTCAAGGGAAAAAGCGCCGGGATTGTTGCCAAATTTCTTGATG
This sequence comes from uncultured Clostridia bacterium, assembly GCA_964441745.1. Taxonomy (GTDB): domain Bacteria; phylum CAYTYR01; class UBA6262; order UBA6262; family UBA6262; genus UBA6262. The sequence goes on along the minus strand of CAYTYR010000013.1, from coordinate 73,108 downwards.
AGAGCAAAGAGCCTGGTTTTACCAATGCCTAAAATTTGTTGGACGTGCTCTCGTTTAATTGCTCTCTTAATATAGCGCTCTAAGAGCTCCTTTACTTGTTCAACAGTGAATCTTTTGTGTAATTGGGCCATAATCTAAAGCCTCCTTTTTTCTTTAGATTATAGCTTATTTAGCAGTTCACTTTTAATTCTTAGATGACATATGTTAATATTTTTATTGACAAGTTTTTTTTATTTTGTTACTATTAAAAATGTTGGTAGAGACATTACAAAATAAGTTTAGCAGATGTGATTAAGTTTGTATTGTTGGCTTTATTCTAAAGGGATGTTAGAATGAAACCAAGAATAGAAAACATATATATAGGTTTTTACGCGCTTAATGCTGTCAAATAACTAATTTGGTTATTTGTCAGCTTTTTTTTTGGGGGAAAAATAATCTTTAGAGAGGGGACACCTTATGAAAAGCAAACGCACTTTGGCCGGTTTATTGATTTTTTCCTTGGTCACGCTTGGCTTGGTATTTGCTTCCAAGATCGCGGTTATCGCGGATCCGTATTTGGATTACCTGAAGAGTACTTCGAGTCCGAACATTTTTGTGGAGCAATCACTGCAGGATGGCTCTGGAGGATCGGTTAGTACCGCGTTGGAGCGTAGTTTTTATGATCCCAATTGTTCACCAGGGACTGATTACACTACCCGCACTTCCACCGGTGCCCAATATGCGCTGGATAATAATAAGGTATATTATAATGGTAGTTGGTACCGGGTCATGAGTGACTGTAACAATGAACAGGGTGGATCGGCTGATGGATACGAAGACGGATTAGGCAATGCCTCTTCCTTATATGATAATGCCATGGCGATCATTGCTCTGACCCATGCGGGTGAAACAGCTAAAGCGCAAAAGATCATGAACGGACTAAAAGATAGTATTTTTATCCGAATCGATGATGCGACCTCAGCTTCCAAGCACATTGGCGCGTCTACCTATGACCAGGGCGAAACCCGGCAAGGATTACCGGCTGGCCTGCAGGGTTACGCTTTTGACGTCTGGAAAGACAGTAATCCCAATGATGGTAATTTCGACGCGGACGTTGACACCCGCGTTACCGGGTATCCGCGCCTTTCACCGGGACATGAGTTCGGTCTGTGGCTGAATAATCCTGATGACCCTTCCTGGGCAGGAGTGGATGACTATATCGATAATGTGCGCGTAAGCGAGTATAGCGATGATAATGATACAGACACCATAACTTTCTCGCCTTATTTAGAAAAAGGCTATTATTACCGTTTATACAACCCGTATCGCTGGTATAACCAATGGTACAATGTGGATCATGTGGCCAGTGTCGGTACTGGCGGTAATGCCGAGCAGTATGAACAGGATGCCCTGGTAAGTTATTCCAGTATGTGGCAAAAAGATGAATCTAAGCAGAAAGAATATGCCAGTACCATGGGCGATAACCTATGGCTGGCCCTGGCCGTATGTTATTATACGCACCAGACCGGTGATACCCAGTATTTACAAAGTATTTACCCGGTATTGGACCTGATCGCGGATAACCTGCAATCCTTCAATGGCGGTATTCATTATGGCTATTACGGATCCCAGGAAATAACCGCGATTTCCACTGAGCATAATTTTGACTGGATGTTCGTCTGGAACTGGATCAATCATTTATATAATGATGGTAAAGTGGACGCGGAACATTGGAATAGGTATAAAACAGTGACCGAGGGTAACCTGACCCTGGCTACTACCGATATAAAGATCTTGAGTGTCAGTAATTCCAGCCAGGATGATAACGCAGTCAACGGCGCTGACTACATGCTTAAGTTCCTGGCCATTCCGCACAGCATCTATGGTATTTCCACCTCGTCTACTACTATCGACCTGAGTAATGTGAAAGTATTGATCCTGCCGGAAACACCCTGGACTTCATTGTATTCAAATGTAAGAACACAGATCAATAACTTTGCCACTGGTGGCGGCAGTGTTTTCGGCACCTGTCGGACTGGCGTAGGCATAGGCAGCACCAATAATCCTTTTGGCGTCAGCATGGGATCAACCCAGGCAGTCGGCGACGCGACCCATCCGATCAAGTTTTCCTGCCGGAATATTGTCGTAGATAAAGTCTTTAAAGACGGACGGGACAATTCTTCCTGGAAGATAGACTCCAATTTTAATGGTATGCCGGATGCCGAGGATTGCGATGATCCGCCGGAAGCGGACAATTGGGAAGAAGGCGCAGGTAATATGCTGTTCGGCTTTACTGCTGCTCCTCCTTATGATGATATGTTGATCTGGGCACATCCAGACTATAAGCGTTCACGGCTCACCTATTACCTGATGGACATCGGTGACTCATGGCATGCTTTGAACGGCGGCTATACTCCTGATCTCTGGCACGCCGCCGATACCAACACCGAAAGAGGGACCAACACCGGTACCTCTATTACCTGTGATACCTATGCTAAAATGCCCACCTATTATGGCGCTAATGATTATGGTTTTATCACTATGTTGAGGGCCAAGGTAGATACAACGGGGATCACTTATTCATCCGGGACTTACATTTATGACCCGGCCAAGACACAGGAATTCCTGTATTTCAACAAACCTTCTACCAGCACCACTAACGTGGGCAAGGCGGTATACTTTGCCGGCGATATGTTCAGTACCTTCTGGAACATAGTCAATCATAACTCGGTCAATGGTTATCGCTATAGTCCGTATGAAAATGGTTATGAGCAGATGATGATCGCGCACGCGAGTATAATACAAAATGCTTTCACCTGGTTCTTTACACCGGGCTTGGATCCTGTATACGCGACGCATGATCCGTACGGGTCCAACACAGTTTATAGCGAGAACTATACCGGTGAAGCAGGACATTTTAATAATCCCCATAACAAGTTCGGCTCAGATGCTACTGCTCCCGGCAAGAGCATAACAACATTCGACATGAATTATTCTACCGCACCGCAAGCATATACGAAATGCATTAAGATGACTAAGGACAATACCGAGACTTATGGCGGTGTCTGGCTGACCAAGAATATAGATTGGGGTCCATTCAACGGCATGATTTCCGGGATCGGGCAAGGCATGAGCCTGAACGGCTCGACCAGCCTGACGTTCTGGGCTAAGGCTGATACCAATACCCCGAGTGTCAATGTCACTTACCTGGTCGGTATCTCGAGCGGTGCCAATACCTCGGATTCAGCGACCATCAGCTTCTCTACTACGGTAACGTCTGTCTGGTCCAAGTATAGTATAGACGTAAGCACATTAGACCTGTCACATATCAATGGTTTATTGGGAACTAAGATCACTTCTACTGCCGGTACTATATATATGGATGAGATCCATTATGAACCGCGCTTATTCGGCTATAACGACGAAGGAGTGGAAGGAAAGAGGACAATATACCGTGAAGGGCGGAACAACGAAGGAATATGGTCAGGCTGGTTCGGATACCTGGGCAGTACCAGCACATTAACCATGGATAAGATAAATACCAGTAGTCCTTACTATGGTTATTATTGCCTGAAGATCAATAAAACCCCTGGGTATTACGCGGGCATCTTTGTACAGCAGTTGGGTTGGAGCCCGAACGAAGACGACCACTGGGCTTCTGGCGAAGGGATAGGGGCTAACCTGAGCAGTTCTACCTACCTGTCCTTCTGGGTAAGATCGGAAAGCAATATCAATAATATTGAATTTGGGTACGGATATAATTCAGGTGCAGGAGATTCTTCTTATGTACATAACTATTACAACCTGACCAGCACCAATACCTGGACCAATATCAAGATCAACCTGTCAGGCAAAGACATGAGCCATATTAACGGCTTGTTCTACTTCACTGTACCGAACAATGCCAGCACCGTGACTTTCTATCTTGACAGTATTAAATATGAAGTCGGCGGCAATCCATTGTCTACTTATGATGATGATGTGGAAGCCAAGAACCAGAGTCCGACTATCTGGAGAGACAAAGGAATAAAACACCTGGGCGTGGATTACTTCCTCAAGAACTGTGTGTGGGGTGATTCTGATAATTTCACCAGGATACCACCGGGAATGACCAAACTCAGCAGTGACAATGATAATGACGGTAAAGTAGATGATTGGCAATACGAAATGCCCTGGTCTTCTTCCACCTGGACTGCACCGGCCAGTTGGGCTCGCGAAAAAGTATTTTTACGTGGACAGTTAGACTGGTTCAAGGCCGCTGACCTGGGCACATGGGGAGCTTTGTATTGGCTGCAAGCAGGAGATGCCAGCTCAACTAATGCCAAGGCTTGCGTGGCTTTCTCGACCTCTGTATTTACGTGTACAGTAGATAAAAAGAGCAGTACTTATAATATGGCTTTAAGAAAGACATCTGCAGCTTCCAGCCAGCCATTTGCCGGATTTGAAGCAACTAAGGCTTTTGACGGCAATTCGAGTACCCGCTGGGCCAGCGCTTATAATGATCCTGAATGGATCAGTGCTGACCTGTATCGTCCGATGAAGGTTTGGAAGATCGTGCTTAATTGGGATAATAGCAGCACGTTTGATGACCAGTACCGTATCGAGTATTCAAGCAATAATGTCAACTGGAGTACTGCCTTTGCGGAGGGTGCCGGCACTGGACAAGTGCATACCATAGATATGAGCACCTATCCTATTACTGCCAGGTATTGGAGAATGTATGGAATACACCGGGCAGGTGGTTGGGCACACTCACTCTGGGACTTTGATATCTATGGGTATGATGTCCTAACTTCTATGGGGTATTGGGATAATGGTAATAATGATATTGAAAGTGAAGAAATTGGCGATGATTTCGGCGGGTATATCTGGCCGGAAGGCATCGGCCAACTGGCGCACGCGGCACAGTATATTAATGATAATTACGTAGCTATGAATGCCCTGAGCGCCAACGAGCAGGTTGCTTATACGTTTGGCAGCGGGGTCAAGGGCGTTCCTTATTCCTGGCCAGGTAATATGATAACCACCAAGAGCGGCCCGGGATGGGGTGATGATGAAGAGAGAGATGATTCCCTCTCTGTCTGCGCCACTGCCTGGACCTATATTGCCGAGAACCGGGTGAATTTCTACGGTAACACCGCCATGCCGGCCGCTTTGACGAACTTGTCGCTGAATAAGACAGCGACCGCCTCCAGTACCCTGGCTTACGGTGTTGAACCTGGCCGGGCGATCGACGGTGATGCCAGTACCCGCTGGACCAGTAACCAAAGTGATCCGGAATGGATCAGGATCGACTTGGGCGCTGCTGCGACGGTAACAGAGATCGTGCTGAAATGGGAAGGCGGCGGGTCTAGCGTTTGGGATGATGAGTACAAAATACAGTACTCTAACAATGATACTGATTGGACAGATGCCTTCTATACGGATAAAGGCACCGGAGCGACGCATATGATACCGATACCAAACATCAGTGCCAGATATTGGAGAATGTATGGTCTGCATCGGAATGGCGGCTACAGCCATTCGCTCTGGGAATTTGAAATCTATGGTACTCCGGGAGCGCAAAACAACGCGGTCAAGGTCCGCATAGGCAGCACGTATTATAATACAATTTCTGCCGCCTATGCCGCCGCGGCTGATGGCGCTACCATTCAGTGTTTGGCTACGGATTTTTATGAAGGATTGAATTGCAACCGGGCCATCACGGTGAACCTGCAGGGCGGTTATAGCGCTGATTGGAGCACCAATACCGGCACAACTTATATGTTCGGTACCTTTAATGCCGGTTTGGGAACGATCAATGTTAATAGCGGCAAGTTTGAGATGAAATAAAGGGATGCAATAAAATTTAATAAAGGAGGATAAGATGAAGAAACTAATTCTAGTTTTGACAATGTGTTTGCTCTTTAACGCCTTGAACCTGTTCGCGGCCGGGGATCTGGCGGTTGACGGTACTCTCGGCGTCGGTACCGGCACTCCGAGCCAAAAACTGGAAGTGCGGGGCGGAAATGTCCTGGTAAAAGGCAGCGGGAATTTTACCAATAACGGCGATGAGGCTATTTTCATCATGGGCGACACGAATCATTTCGTCAAAGCTCTCAGGGGCACAGGAGTGAAATTAGGCACCTGGAATGCCAGCGACGGTATCGTTTTGAGGGAATCCACCGGTTACGTCGGTATCGGCACTTCTTCTCCCTGCGATAAACTGCAGATTTATGATGGTAATATTTTTATTAACGGCGCCGGCAATTTTGTGAATTCCGGCGATATCGCCAAGGTAACCTTTGGCGATTCCAACCACTTCATAGAATGCATCAAGGGCACCGGGATCGTGATCGGTACCTACCAAGCCAGTACAGGCATAGTGCTGCGTGAAAGCAGCGGCAACGTCGGTATCGGCACGGATTCTCCGACCGGCAGGCTGGATGTGTACGGCGCTACCGGCTATAACCAACTGAGAATGAGAACCAGCTACACACCGTCCAGCACCAGCGATACTAATGGGAATACCGGTGATATGGCCTGGGATGCCAGCTATGTTTATATCAAGACCGGCAGCGGCTGGAAGAGAGCGGCTCTGAGCACTTTCTAAATAAGAATAGTCAGGTAGAATAGACAGGAAAACGAAATAAATATCAAGAAAGGAAGCAGAGATGAAACGACTGGGGATCTTTACGATAGTAGTTTTATTGAGCAGCGCAGTAAGTTTGTTTGCGGCTGGTGATATGATCATAAATGGTAATTTAGGGATTGGCACGGGTACTCCGACGCAAAGACTGCAATTATACGGTGCTTTTACCGATGCGCAGATGGGTGTGCTAAGTACGGGTAATAATGCCGCTATGTCGTTGAAAAGCACTGCTGCCGGAGGAAGGGAGTATTGGTTGGATTCAGGCGGAGGCAACGCAGGCATAGGGCAGGGAAATTTTGCTATCTGGGATAATACGGCTGCTACCGCGCGGCTGGTTATAAATAGTTCCGGTAACGTGGGTATCGGTACCATTACCCCTGGTAGTCCTTTGGAAGTCAGAAATGACAATACCGGCAACACTATCACTGATGGACTGGTATTAAAAAACGCTGGTACTGCCACTTCCAGTGTACGGCAATACGCTCCGGCGCTTAATTTATCAGGACACGGCTGGAATGGCTCAACTGACCAGTTAGTGGAATGGCGCATTGTTAATGATCCTACAACCTGGGATAACCCGACTTTAAGATTTTATTTGAGAAGGGGAGCGGGAGATTGGGAACAGGTGCAATGTATGGATTCTGCCGCTCAATTTGAGAATCCGGTACGGTTTGCGGCATACGATGCGCGAGAAACTGAAAATGAAGCTTTTTCATTGGGTAACGATGCCGACGCCACTTCTTCTTATGACCAATTTTCTCCCTATCTGTATTTTAAAGGGAAGGGTTGGAAAAGCAGCGATAGCACCAGCAAATATTTATGCTGGAGCATATATTTATCAGCGGCGGCTGGTTCGGCTAACCCGGTAGGTTCTTTAATATTTAAATATGGAGTGGATACTACCGAACCTGCCACGGAATTGATGCGCTTAAGTTCAAACGGCTATGTTGGTATAGGCACGACTAGCCCTTCGGCCACTCTTTCCCTGGGTGGGAGCGCCAATGCCATTAGTCTGACTGAAGACACTTCCACTCCCGCCGGAACTCCTGCCAGCGGCAGTGAATGTAAAATTTATATGAAAGCGGATAAAATAGTTATTCAATATAACGATGGCGGCACGATACGGTACAAATATATGAGCTTAAGCGGTACTGGCGTTACCTGGACCCACAGTACAACTGCGCCGTAAGATATAATAGTTACCGGCCAGAGCGCTCGACTTAAAAACATTAGGGGCAATGATCCTTTCCCTGATGTTTTTTTTGTCAGGATTTAATGGTGCTACCCACTACCCCGGCCCTTTATCCTTGACAAATCCCGGTAGAGCTATTATTATATAAAAGGTAAATTTATCTCTTGGGAAAGGAAACACCGTGAAGAAAAGAATGGCAATTTTTATACTATTGCTCTTAACTTTGGCTTGCCGGCCTAAAATAGACAAGAATGTAACCGTACAACAGCTATTCGCGGAGGCAGAAACGGCACAAGAGCAGACCCGCCTGCAGGAGGCGAACGTTAAATATGAACAGGTGGTAAAGTATTTTCCTCAGACCCCTTACGCCGCGGAATCGCTTTTCCTGCTGGGAGGCAATCATATCGTTCTCGCGGTGATGGAAGGGCAGCAATATAAGGAAAACCGTCTTAAACTGGCTTTGGCCGCTTTCTCCACCTTGATCAAGAATTACCCGGAGAGCAAGAGACGCGGTAAAACGCTTTATTTAGTGGGAACGGTCTACCAGGAATTAGGTGAAAGGCAAAAAGCCGCGGGGGTGTATGAGGAGCTTATTTCACGCTATCCCGGCTTGGACGACGTGCAATGGGACCAGGTGCATTGGTTCCTGACGGAATATTACAATGAGCAACATGACCCTGTGCGCACGATCACGGCAGCAGGAAAGACCATTGAAAAAACCAAAGATCCGGTCATCCTGGTTAAGGCCAGATACTTGATGGCGGAAAACCTGGTATTCGTAGGGAACTACGACTTGGCCAAGAAGATATATTTTGACCTGCGGGCCACTAATCCACCGGCTGAACTGATCCAAGAAGATATGCTTGATTACAAGATGGCTTTACTTTCTTCTTATCTCAGGAATTATGCCCAAGCGGAACGAGAATTCAGCGCCTGGCTGGTAAAATACCCGAAGAGCGCATTGGTTAACGATGTTAATTTTTCACTGGCTACCGCCTACCTGCGGCAGAATAAAATGGCCGAAGCAGACAAAACTCTCTACGCGATAATAGGCCAGGATCCGGAGAATATAGCGGTTTTACGCTCCTTGGCTTATATTAGGATCATGAACAATAAGGAACTGGAACTGGCGGAGAATTTCGCCCAGAAAGCAGTAGACCTGGACAAAAAGCAGGGATTCTCTTATCTTATCCTGGGCATGGCCAAATACAGAATGGCTAATTATGTCGAGGCGAAAAAGAACCTCAGCCAGGGACTGGAACTCGGCGTGCCGCAGGACGATGATAGAATAATGGGTTTATATTTTCTGGGACTGGCTTGTGAGGGTGCCGGGGACATGGAAAAGGCCAAAGACAGTTATCAGAAAGCCATGATGATCAATCCGGTCAATAAGACAGCTAAACAGGCCGGACAGCGTTTGGCCCAGATCTCGTCGGCTGAAGCAATGATCGGCAATAAACAATGAAAAAAGCTGATTTTGTCCATTTGCACAATCACACAGAGTATAGCCTCCTGGATGGGGCCATCAGTATCGAGAAGTTAGTCAAGACTGCCGGCGCTATGAACCAGCCGGCAGTAGCTATTACTGACCATGGGAACCTTTTCGGGGCAGTGCTGTTCTATAAAGAAGCAATGAAGAACGGTATTAAGCCGATCATTGGCAGTGAAATGTATGTTGCTCCTAAATCCCGCTTTGACCGCAGCAGCAATGGTATCGGTGAAGCAGCCTTTCATCTTACCCTCCTGGCTAAAGACCTGCAAGGATACAAAAATCTCTTAGAATTGAGCACTATTTCCTTTTTGGAAGGGTTCTATTACCGCCCGCGTGTCGATAAGGAGGTCTTAGCCAAGTACAGCAAAGGCCTGATCGCCATGAGCGGCTGCCTGAAAGGGGAGATCTCCAATAGTTTGCTGCAAGATAATGAGGAACAAGCCAGGATGGCTTTATTTGAATATAAACAGATATTTGGAGACGGTAATTTCTATCTGGAAATAATGGATCATGGCTTAGAAGAAGAACATAAGGTAGGAAAACAGCTGGCTGCCCTGGCCCAGCGTGAAAAAGTCGGCCTGGTGGCCACCAATGATATACATTATTTGCGCAAAGAAGATTCGTTTGCCCATGAAGTGCTCATGTGCATCGGTACCGGCAAAAGGATCACCGATGAGGATAGGATGCATCTTTCTACCAATGAATTCTACTTTAAATCGCCTCAGGAAATGGAGAGACTTTTTGCCGAAGTGCCGCAGGCTTGTAAAAACACTCTGGTTATTGCTGACCAGTGCCATCTGGAACTGAACTTTTCCCAGGTGTCTTTGCCCGCCTTTGCCGTGCCAAATGGTTATGACTTGGACACTTACCTGGAGAAACTATGCAAAGATGGTTTAAAAAAGCGTTATGACCAAGTAACGCCGGAAATATTAAAAAGAATAGATTACGAGCTCAGCGTTATTAAAAAGATGGGCTATTCAGCGTATTTTTTGATCGTCTGGGATTTTATCCATTATGCCAAGACACATGGTATCCCGGTAGGCCCGGGACGGGGCAGCGGCGCCGGCAGTTTAGTCGCTTATAGCCTGGCGATCACTGATATTGATCCGCTGCGGTATGGCCTGCTGTTTGAACGTTTCTTGAATCCGGACCGGGTTAGTATGCCTGACCTGGATATTGACTTCAGTGATGACGGACGCGAAGAGGTTATTAATTATGTCCGCAACAAATATGGAGAAAAAAATGTCGCCCAGATCATCACTTTTGGTACGCTGGGCGCAAAACTGGTAGTGCGGGATGTCGCCAGGGTAATGAATATTTCCCTGGATGAGGCCGATCGTTTAGCTAAATTGATCCCTAATGATCCGGGGATGACCCTGACTGATGCAGCCAACCAGAATGCAGACCTAAAAAAGAGCATGAGTTCCAGTCCTGAACTTAAACAACTGTTCCAGGTGGCGTACACTTTAGAAGGTTTAACCAGGCATTCATCCAAGCATGCGGCCGGGATCGTGATCACGAAGGACGAATTGACTAATTATGTGCCATTGAGCAAAAACTCCAAAGGGCAAGTGACCACCCAGTATGACGGTAAAACACTGGCTGATATTATGGGTTTGTTGAAAGTAGATTTCCTGGGTTTGAGGACGCTGACAGTCATTGACTCGGCCTGTAAAACATTAGCTGCGGACCGCCAGGTCAAAATTGATATCAACAAAATACCTTTAGACGATAAGCAAACCTATGAATTATTGAGCCGCGGCCAAACCCTGGGTATCTTCCAGCTTGATTCCAGTGGCATGCGTGACTTGGTGCGCAAAATCCAGCCCACCAGCATGGAAGATATTATTGCGTTGATCGCGCTGTACCGCCCTGGGCCGATGGGCAGCGGGATGTTGGATGATTTTGTCGGACGCAAGCACGGAAAAATCCCGGTTAAATATGACTTATCAATGCTGGAACCGATCCTGAAAGAAACTTATGGCGTCATCGTCTACCAGGAGCAGGTAATGCAAATAGCCATGGCCGTGGCCGGCTTTAGCGCCGGGCAAGCGGATATCTTAAGGCGGGCGATGGGTAAAAAGAACCCGGAAGCTATAGAAAAAGAGCGCAAACATTTTCTGGAAGGGGCGCAAAAGAACAAGATCAAGACAGAAAAAGCCACAAAACTCTTTGACCTGATGGCCCAGTTTGGCGGTTATGGATTTAACAAATCTCATGCGGCAGCTTATGCCTACCTTGCCTACCAGACAGCCTATTTAAAAGCACATTATCCCCTGGAATTCATGAGCGCCTTACTGACCAGCGAAATAGGCAACCAGGATGATATAGTGTTGTATATCGAAGAAGCTAAAGATCTGGGCATTACTATTGGCCCGCCTCATGTAAATTTCAGTTTTGCCAATTTTAAAGTTGAGGGAGAAAGTATCCGGTTTGGTTTGGCCGCGGTAAAAAATGTCGGTGAGGGCGCTATTGACTCTCTGGTCAAAGCCAGGCAAAAAGAAGGTCCTTTTACCAGTTTTTATGATTTTTGTAAAAAAGTTGATCTGCATGCCGTTAATAAGCGGGTAGTGGAGAGTTTGATCAAATGCGGCGCCCTGGACCAATTAGGATCCACCAGGATGGAAATGTTCGATACCCTGGAAAAGGTAATACAAAAAGCCGCAGTGCTCCAACAGGATATCATTAGTGGCCAGACCTCGTTTCTGGATGACCTGCCGGTGGAAGAGACCCGGGCAGAGACAGGGGAATTCCATCATAAAGAATGGCATGAAAACAAATTACTGGAAGGTGAAAGGGAAGTCCTCGGTTTCTATATGACCGGCCATCCTTTAGCTCGTTTTGCTGAAGAACTCCAGATGTATACTACCACTGATCTGCTGGCCGTGGCCAATATCCCTGAAAAACAACCGATCAGGGTAGGCGGGATCATTAAAAAAGTCAAAATGCTTTTTACCAAGAAAAATGAGAAAATGGCGGTCTTTGTACTGGAAGATCTGAAAGGCGAGATCCCGGTAGTAGTTTTTCCTGATAACTACAATAACCCAGGTATTAATAGCTTGATCAAAACTGACCAAACAGTGATCGTTTGCGGGCAGCTGGATAAAAGACGGGCTGAAACCCAGGTGATACTGGATCGGATCATACCCCTGGAACAAGCCCGGGAACGGTTAACCCAATCCATCCACATACATATTAAGACTGTTGGCCTGGAACAGGATTACCTGGCTAAACTCAAAGCAACTATGGCTAAATATCCGGGTATCTGCCCCGTATACCTGCATTTGCAGACCCCTCATACTGGTGAAGTAGTAGTCTCTCCGGACAGTACTATGCGCGTCAGCGCAATGGTGACGTTTCAACAGGAAATAGAGAGCTTGCTCGGTAAGGGCTCAGTGCAATTTATGTCTTGACAAGGCCCGGGGAATATGATATAAGCTAACCTATGAAAGAAGAAGCTAATAACTTCTCACCGTATGGTTAGTGCAGTAATGCTGCGCTATAAGCCAAAAGGTTATCATATGATAATCTTCTATTTTATCGCTGATAATAGTTCCCTTTACGGTGGGGGCATCAGCGATTATTTTTTAATGAGTGGCTAGGCCATTCAGAGAGGAGAGTCGTTATCGCTAGAGAAGAGTTAAGGATCAATGAACGGATCAGAGCTAATGAAGTAAGGTTGATCGATGATGCCGGACAGCCCATGGGCATAGTGGCGCTAGCCCAAGCCATGAGCTTGGCAGCAGAAAAAGGGTTAGACCTGGTAGAAATATCCGGCCAATCGACACCGCCGGTTTGCAAAATAATGGATTACAGCAAATATCGGTATGAACAGGAAAAGAAAGAAAAAAAGGCCAAGAAAAGCCATAAAGTGATCCATGTTAAGGAAATAAAGATCCGGCCAAAAATTGGTCTCCATGACCTGGATGTAAAATTGCGCCATACGGAAGAATTCCTGGCCGAAGGCGACAAAGTAAAGATCGCTATGCAGTTCAGGGGCAGGGAAATGGCCCATATGGACCTGGGAGTGGGCATTATGAAGAACATTGAAGAACGTTTTGCCCTTACCGCAACTATTGAACAGAATCCAAAAATGGAAGGAAATACCATGTTCATGTTGCTGGGGCCAGCAAAAAAATAAGTAAAATCAAATAAGGAGCATTACATGCCAAAAATAAAAAGCCATAGCGGGGCTAAGAAACGTTTCCGTATATCAGGTACCGGCAAGATCAGGTACAAAAAATCGCATGCCCGTCATATTTTGACGAAAAAGAAAACCAAGAAATTAAGAACCTTGCGCAAAAGCGGAATGCTTAATTTAACTGATACAAAAATGGTTAAAAAATTAATGCCGTACGCTTAGAATAGCGTCAAGCGTAGAGCGTAGAGCGTAGAGCGGATAGAAAAGCAAAATCTATACGCTAAACGCTACACGCTATACGCCGAAAAATTTGGAGGATTAATTATGTCAAGAGTAAAAAGCGGCAAGACCACGCGTGCGTGGAAAAAGAAAATATTTAAAAGGGCCAAAGGGTACCGGATGGGAAAATCCAAGCTCTACCGTCATGCTACAGAGCAGGTAGATAAAAGTTTGGATTATGCTTACCGTGACCGGCGGGCAAAAAAGAGAGATTTTCGCGCGCTCTGGATCATCAGGATCAATGCCGCGGCCCGCATTAATGGCTTATCGTATAACCGTTTGATGAATGGCTTGAAAAAGGCACAGGTGGGTATTGACCGGAAAATTCTGGCTGACCTGGCAGTAAATGATGCCAAAGCTTTTACCGCTCTGGTGGAAGTGGCCAAGCAGCAATTAGCAGTTTAAGTCCGCTGGCTCAAGAAGGGTAGGGTGAAATAATACATGTTTACCCCACATAAAGTTTTAGCGATCGGGTTTGCTTCTTTGATCTTGCTCGGGGCTTTATTGTTGACTATGCCGTTTGCCAATGCCAAGGGGGAAGCCACTCATTTTATTGATGCCTTGTTCACTTCGACCAGCGCGATCTGTGTCACAGGGCTGGTCACGGTGAATACATCTACCCATTTTTCACTATGGGGGAAAAGCATTATACTGCTTTTGATCCAAATAGGCGGGCTGGGATATATTACCCTGGCGACTATGATGTTCCTGCTTTTTAACAAACAATTAAACATCAAAGACAAATTAAATATACAGGAAGGCGTGAACCAATATAGCCTGGCTGACCTGGGTAGTTTCATCAAGTATATCGTAAAAATTACTTTATTGATCGAAGGTTTTGCCACTCTTCTCTTAACTATCCATTGGAGCCGGGAGTTTCCGGTCAAAGAAGCCTTTGGCCATGCCTTGTTCCACAGTGTCAGCGCTTTCTGCAATGCCGGGTTCAGTACCTTTTCCAGTAACCTTTCCCGTTATTCCACTGATGTAGTCGTTAACCTGATGATCACTTCCCTGATCATTATTGGCGGCCTGGGCTTTATCGTCATCAGTGAATTACAAAGCTATCGCCAAAGACAGAAGCTATCTATCCATACCCGGCTGGCTTTGAAAATTACCGGGATCTTGCTGCTGCTCGGGACTTTGGTTATTTTTATCCTGGAATATAAAAATGCGGCTATTTTAGCTAATTTACCACTGGGTAAAAAAATCCTGGTCAGTTATTTCCAGGCAGTAACTCCCCGGACCGCTGGTTTTAATACAGTCACTTATGGTTTGATGCAGCCAGCCACCTTATTTTTTGTTATTATACTCATGTTTATTGGAGCTTCACCCGGCGGTACCGGCGGGGGTATTAAAACTACCACGTTTGGCATCATGATTGCCAGTGTGCATTATACTTTGCGCGGGAAATACAATGTTAATATTTATAACCGCAAGATGCCCGGGGAAATAGTGCGCAAGTCTTTTGTCCTGCCGATAATCGCCATATTACTGGTGGTCTTGGTCACTATGGGCTTGTCCATAATTGAGAAACAGGATTTCCTGCGTATTTTGTTTGAGGTGGTCAGCGCTTTTGGTACGGTCGGATTGTCCGCGGCGCCAAGCGGGTCCATCAGTTTGTCTGGCTATTTTTCCGGCTTGGGCAAGCTCTTGATCGCTGTCACCATGTATTTTGGCCGGGTCGGCCCGCTGACCCTGGGGATGGCCGTGATGGAAAAAAAGGGACAGGAATTATATACGAATGCCGAAGAAAAAGTCTTGATCGGATAGGAGAAAAACAATGAAACAATTTGCCGTGATCGGATTGGGAAATTTTGGCCGTAGTGTAGCGTTGACCCTGGCGGAAAAAGGCGGGCAAGTCTTGGTTATTGACAAAGATGAAGAACGTATTCAGGATGTCAGTGAAAAAGTGACTTATGCGGTCAAAGCCGATGCCAGTGACGAGAAAGTCCTGAAATCACTGGACATTAAAAATATTGATGTAGCTATTGTCAGTGTTGGCGATAGCATGGAAGCCAGTATTATGATCAGCCTGTTGTTGCGGGAAATGGGCGTGAAAATGATCGTCACCAAAGCGCTCAATAGCTTGCATGGCAAAGTTCTGCGCAAAATCGGTGTGGACCGGGTGATTTTCCCGGAAAGGGATATCGGCGCTAAAGTAGCAGAGAGCCTGATCTCGCCAAATATTTATGAATATATCGAGCTTTCTCCTGATTATAGTATTGTGGAAATAGTCTCCCCAAAATCTTTTGCCGGCAAAACCTTGAAATTACTGGACATCCGGAAAACATATAAGGTCACGATCATTGCCATCAAGCGCAAAACGCCGGAAGTGACTGATTCCGGAGAGACCCAGTTTAAAGAAGACGTGAATATTACTCCTTTCCCGGAAGATGAGATCGAGAGCGGTGATATTCTCGTGGTGGTCGGAGCGGACAAGGATATTAATAAATTCAGAGGAGTGGAATAATTTTTATGGTTGATAAGAAGAAAGTCCCCCGGGCTTGTTTGACTAAAGAAGACGAAGAAAGCGTAATCGACCTGGGGAAATTTTATTTTCTGAGCGGTAAATACGATGCCGCGATCAGTGAATTTGTCAAAGCGCAAACATACAATCCCAAGAATGCTGATGTTTATTATAACCTGGGTATTATCTATGAAGCTAAGAATGAGCCAGGTAAGGCTAAGGAAATGTACCTGAAATGCCTGGAATTGAACGCGAATTACACCTTGGCCAAAGAGCATTTGGATAAAATGGTTGGCGAATAGTAATGAAGAGTATCCTGTCTTACATAAAATCATTACACCAGAAAAAAGGACGCGCTGAAAATAACGCTTTTATCATGGAAGGCGTACGGGCGGTTGAGGAACTGCTTAAATCCCCAGCCCAGCGTTTTAAAGTAGTTTACACCGAAGAACTTCAAGCTAATCGCCGCGGCCAGCTGTTAATGCAAAATCTGGAGAAACATAAGATAGAGATGACTAAAATCTTGCCGCCAGAATTAGCGGCGGTATCAGATTGTGAAACCCCGGCCGGGATTCTGGCGGTGGTCAACATAACAGAACACCGGCTGGCAGAGTTGCTAGAGGCTCCTAAACCGTTCTTAGTAATATTAGACGGGATACAAGACCCGGGTAACCTGGGGTCGATTATCAGGACAGCAGAAGCCGCCGGCGTCACCGGAATTATTTTGGGCAAGGAAACCGTTGACCAGTATAATCCCAAAGTAGTGCGGGCCACCATGGGTTCATTATTGCGGCTGCCGGTAGTGAAGGTAGATAATCTATTGAATTTAATCGATAAACTGCGCTCCAGGAAGATCAGGACTTTGGCTTGCGATGTGCGCGGTTCCAAGAACTATTATGAAGTTTCATGGTCATTGCCTTTAGCCCTGATCTTTGGTAATGAAGGGGCCGGAATGTCCAAAGAGATAGCAGAAAAAATTGATGAAGCGATCAGGATCCCCCAGCGTAAGGGTGTAGATTCATTGAATGTAGCGGTAGCGGCCGGGATCATTATGTACCAGGTTGTGGAAAAAGCAAAAATACAGCGTATAGCGGATGGCGTATAGCGTATAGCGTATAGAAAATACAAAAGAGGATATAATGGGATTGGAAGAGCTGAAAGGCAAATTGGAAGAGCTGGAAAAGCAAGCTGGACAAGAGCTTGAACAAGCGGCGCCAGAAGGAATAGAGGATTTAAGAGTAAAATATTTAGGCAAAAAAGGGGAATTGACCTCTATCCTGCGCGGTTTGGGTGACATTGACGCTGCCGTCCGTCCTTTGATCGGCAAATTATCCAACGAAATAAAAACCCGCCTGGAAGAAAAAATTAGCAGCAAACAATCAGAGCTCAAGGAAAAAGCGGAATTAGCCTCACAAAGCAGGCTGACAGTGGACTTAACTTTGCCTGGGTCTCGTCTCGACACAGGCAGTATCCATCCTATCACCCAGGTCATGACCGAGATCTGCGGAATATTTCAGCGGCTAAATTTTGCCGTGGCGCAAGGCCCGGAGATCGAAACAGACTATTACAATTTTGAAGCCCTGAACTTCCCGCCGGAACATCCGGCCCGGGATATGCAGGATACTTTTTTCATCGAAGATAAAGCGCTGCTGCGCACCCAGACCTCACCAGTACAGGTCAGGGTGATGGAGCAACAGAAGCCGCCGGTAAAAATAGTCGTGCCAGGCAAGGTTTTCCGGCATGACGCTGATGTTTCCCATTCTCCCATGTTCCACCAGGTAGAAGGATTCCTGGTCGATGAAGGCGTAACGTTTGCCGACCTGAAAGGTGTCCTGACCCTGTTTATCAAAGAAATGTTCGGGGAACAACAGTCTACCAGGTTCCGTCCGAGTTTTTTCCCTTTTACCGAACCCAGCGCGGAAATGGATATGAGCTGTTTTGCCTGTAAAGGCGCCGGGTGCCGGATCTGCAAGAACAGCGGTTGGATCGAGATCCTGGGCGCAGGCATGATCGATCCGGCTGTGTTTAAATTTGTGAAATATGACCCGGAAAAATATTCTGGATTCGCTTTCGGCATGGGCGTGGAACGGATCGCCATGCTGAAACACGGCATTGATAATATCGGGTTGTTCTATGAGAACGATCTTAGATTTCTAAAGCAATTCTAAATTACAAATTACATCGTTCCTGCGGAACTTATTCTAAATAGAGATAAGATCTTTACATTAATTTAGCATAAACGAAGTGATAGCATTTAGAATTTAGAATTGTACTTAAACAGGAGTTTATCGTGAAAGTATCGTACAAGTGGTTAAAAGAATTCATTGAGGTAAGCCTCTCGCCAAAAGAGATAGCGGAAAAAGTGACGATGGCCGGGATCGAGGTAACGGCTGTCAATAGCTTGGACAAAGGGATCAGGAAAGTAGTCACGGCGGAAGTGAAAGAAGTGAACCCGCATCCTAATGCCGATAAACTGGTTTTTTGCCGGGTTTTTAACGGTAAAGAAACATTAGATATTGTTTGCGGCGCCAAGAATTTTAAGGCCGGGGATAAAGTAGCTTTAGCCCAGGTTGGCGCTGTATTGCCGGGAGGAAAAGAAATAACCGCTGCCGAGATCCGCGGCCAGAAATCATTTGGCATGATGTGCTCCGAGCGTGAATTGGAGCTTTCCGATAGTCATGGCGGAATTATGATCCTGCCACCGGAAACACCGCTGGGAGAAGATATTAATACTATTCTGGAGCTTGACGATTATATTCTGGAAGTTGAACCAACTCCCAACCGCGGTGATGCCTTGAGTGTCCTTGGTTTGGCGAGAGAATTGGCGGCAGTACTCAACCAGAAAGTGAAATTACCCCAAGCCAAGGTCAAAGAACCGATAGATAAAGTGGAAAGATTTGTCACGGTGGAGATCAAGGACCCGGATCTGTGTCCGCGCTATACTGCCCGCTACTTGATGAATGTGATGGTTAAAGCGAGCCCTCTCTGGATGCAGAACCGCCTGCGTAACTGCGGCTTGCGGCCGATTAATAATGTCGTCGATATCACGAACTATGTGCTGTTAGAGCTGGGGCATCCTTTGCATGCTTTTGACGCCGCCTTGCTGGAAGATGAAAAGATCGTAGTGCGCCGGGCGAAAGAAGCAGAAGAGCTGGTCACCTTAGACGGGGTGACCAGAAAATTGAACAGCAAAATGCTGGTGATCGCTGATGCCAGTAAGCCAGTGGCTTTGGCCGGGATCATGGGCGGTGAATTTTCCAGCGTGAAAGAAAAAACAACCGCGGTGGTGCTGGAAAGCGCCTATTTCAATCCGGTCAGCATCAGGAAAACAGCTAAAACCATCGGACTTAATACTGATGCCAGTTACCGGTTTGAACGTGGTGTTGATGTGGAAAACATAGAACCGGCTCTTAATCGTATTGCCCAGTTAATACAGGACCTGGCCGGCGGGCAGGCAGCCAAAGGTATTGTGGATGCATATCCCCAGAAAATTAAACAGCCCAAGATCACGGTGCGCCAGGAGCGCGTTAATAAAATATTAGGGGTACAGATCTCTTTTGCCCATACGAAGAAAATATTAAAAAACCTGGGATTCATGTTTACGGAAAATACCGGAACTGAAAGTTTGCATGTGGTTGTGCCAACCTGGCGCAATGATATTACCAGGGAAATTGACGTGATCGAAGAGATCGCCCGGATCAACGGGTATGAAGAGATACCGGCTGCTTTACCTAAGGGACAAACCATTAGAAGCAGCAATAATAAAGAATGGGATTATAGCCAAAAGACAGCCGCCTATTTGCAGCAATCAGGTTTTGCTGAAATAGTCAGCTATAGTTTTATTGGCGAAAAAGATTATGCCAATATCGGCCGGTCGACAGCGGGGGACCAGTTTATCAGGATTACTAATCCCCTGACGGAAGATGCGACGATCATGCGTACCACCTTGGTATGCGGCCTGTTGAATAATGTCGTTTGGAACATAAATCATGGAAATAACCAGGTCAAGATCTTTGAGCAAGGCCGCGTTTTTCTGGGTAAAGGAAAAGAGACCTATGCCCACGAAGTAAATATGCTGGGGCTGTTAGTATGCGGAATAAAGAAGGCAGATATTTTCTTGCTCAAAGGAGTGCTCTCGGGATTACTGAAAGCATGCGGGATCATCAATGTTGAATTTAAAAGCAGTCAGGATCCGTTGTATAATCCTGCTTTGTGCCTGGAGATAAGCAGTGGCGGGGAAAAACTGGGTGTATTCGGACGTTTAGCGGCAAAAGTCAGGAATAAATACGGTTTAGAACAAGAGGTGTATCTAGGCGAGCTCGATCTTACTAAAGCGTTGATGTTATCAGCCGAGCGCCGGCAATACCAGCCTATTCCCAAGCTTCCTGGTATCAGGCGTGACCTGGCCTTGTTATTAACCCAGGAAGTGTCTCACGAGGCGGTAATGAAAACGCTTTGGGAAATGGCTAATCCGCTGGTCAAAGAGATCAGCCTGTTTGATGTTTATCAGGGAGAGAAAGTAGAAGCCGGGCACAAGAGTTATGCCTATACCATGTTATACCAGGCAGATGACCGTACTTTGCAGGATGAAGAAGTGAACAAACTGCACCAGGCACTAATCCAAAAAGTTACCGTAGAGCTTGGCGCTAAAGCCAGATAAGGGAGGGATTACGCGAATTAGAGATACAGATTACGCAGATTAGAGCTTGTTTTATCCGCGTAATCGACTTACGGAAATCCGCGTAATTGTTTTAACTATGAAGAGTTTCACTACCCTGGAAAAAGAGGTCAGCAAGGCTCTCGAACTGATCAGTGATCTGCGTCGGGAAAATGACAGCTTACGGGCCAGGTTAAAAGCGATGCAGGAAAGCGGGGCCATGCTGGAGGACCTAAAAAAGGAAAATTTTGCTTTACAAAAGAAGCAAGAAGTTCTAAAATTGAAGATAGAAAAGATACTGTACAAGCTAAATGCGCTAAAGTTTGAAAAGGATGATGAGGAATAACCATGGCGGAGCCAAAAAGCGAAGTAACGGTAACCATCCAAAACGTGGAACTATCCATCCGTACCGATAAAAGTCCGGAATATGTGCAAGAATTGGCAGAATATGTAGATGGGCGCATCAAGAAAATATCCCAAAACACTCCTTTTGTCAGCTCCTTGAAAGTGTCTTTTTACGCGGCTATTGACTTGGCGAATGAAATATTTGAATTGCGCCAGAAAAATAAAGAAATTGAAGACACGGTAAAAAACAAGACTGAAGAGTTAGTTGGCATGTTGGAAGAAGGTATTAAATGAAACTTTTAAGCATTACCGTTTTAGATAAAATAAAATTGAAAATAATTCCCTACCTTGTTGGTGATGTCCTGGGCGTTTTTTAACCCGATACCTAGTATAAGGGGTTCTGCGTTTTGCTGCACCTTGGTGCTTCAAACAGGAAACCCACTTAGAATTGCTGGGCTAAAATGCAGGGACACACGGCAGAGGTGGGGTTTTTTATTAATAATTTAGGGCTAATGAATATGGATGATTTATTTGCAAAGGATAAGAAAATTGATCTGAACAGGATGCCACTCGCCGCCCGGATGGCTCCACGTACTTTGGAAGAATTTGTCGGGCAGGAAAAGATACTCGGTAAGGGAAAACTGCTCAGGCGGGTGATCGAGCTGGATAAAACAGGTTCCATTATCCTTTTTGGCCCTCCTGGCTGCGGCAAAAGCGCCCTGGCCAAAGTGATCGCGCATCAGACTGGCGGTGTTTTCCAGGAAATCAACGCGGTAACCAGCGGGGTAGACGAATTACGCAAAATTTCCAAGCAGGCAGAACAACGTTGGGCAATTTCCGCGCAGAAGACTATCTTACTGGTTGACGAAATACACCATTTTAACCGCAGCCAGCAGGACGCCCTCTTGCCGGATGTGGAAAAAGGGAACCTGGTCCTGATCGGCATTACCACTGAAAACCCTTTTTTTTATGTTAATGCCGCACTGGTTTCACGTTCCCAGGTTTTTGAATTCAAAGGCTTACAAGAGGAGGATCTGACTTTTATCCTGGGAAAAGCCTTGCAGGATGAGGAACGTGGTTTTGGCAGATTAGACATTAAGATAGAACCAGAGGCAGTCAGCCACTTAATAAAAATTGCCAATGGTGATGCGCGGAAAATGCTTAATGCCCTGGAATTGGCAGTCTTATCTACCAAGCCTAGTAAAAAAGGCGCGATCAGTATTGACCTGGCTATAGCCGAGGAATCGATCCAGAAGAAAGCTATTGTGTATGACAAAAAAGATGACCAGCATTATGACACGATATCCGCTTTTATCAAGAGTATGCGGGGCAGTGACCCTGACGCTGCTCTCTATTGGTTAGCCAAAATGGTGTATGGCGGTGAAGATCCGCGGTTCATTGCCCGGCGGATAGCGATTTGCGCCGCTGAAGATGTAGGCAATGCCGACCCCTTGGCTCTGGTCATAGCGAATTCAGCTTTTCAGATCGTGGAGCTGATCGGCATGCCGGAAGGCCGGATCCCATTGGCGCAAGCAGCCGTATATGTGGCCTGCGCGCCAAAAAGCAATGCCAGTTACCTGGGAATTGAACAGGCTTTGGGGGATATTGAAAATGGTGAATTATTGGAGGTCCCGGGTCATCTTAAGGATGCGAATATGGACCGGGAGCAGTTAGGGCATGGACAAGGATACAAGTATCCTCATGATTTTCCCGGTGGATATGTGGCGCAGGAATACCTGCCTAAAAAGAAAAAGTATTACCAGCCAAAAGATATCGGGTTTGAGAAAAAGATCAAAGAGCGGCTAAAAAAAGATTAGAGATTTGCAATCCGCGTAATTAGTTTAGTAATCCGCGAAATCTCGTCCTTCGACAAGCTCAGGACTTAATAAATAGTACAATGGTGAGCCTGTCGAACCATCTCGCTTGACGACGGAATAATTGCGGGGAACCTTGTGTGTTGATATATTCATTGAGCTAATTTGGAAGAATGAGTTAAAAGATGGAAAAGATAAAAAACAGCCTGCGTCAGAAAAAACTGGCGGCCAGGAAAATATTGAGCCGCGCAGAGGTCAGGAGCAAAAGCAATAAAATAAAAAAGTTGTTGTTTCAATTGCCGGAGTTTAAAAAGGCTAAAACCGTGATGTTCTATGTGTCATTTGGCAAGGAAGCCGCAACGCACAACATGATCAAGGAAGCTATACAGCAAAAAAAGAAGGTGGTGGTGCCGAAAATAAAAAGTAAGCGTAACTTGGCAGTATATGAAATTGATAACTTTAACAAAGACTTGACTAGGGGAAGTTTTGGAATTTTAGAACCCACACACTCTAAAAGGAGGATCACACCTAAAACGGAAATTGACCTGGTGGTTGTGCCAGGAGTATGTTTTGACCGGAAAAACGGAATACGTTTAGGTTTTGGAGCCGGTTATTATGACCGGTTCCTGCAAGAGATCAAGGATACCGCAGTATTAATAGGCATAGCTTTTGAGAGACAGCTGGCCCAAGGAGTGCCTTGTATGGTACATGATGTAAATATGCACAAAATTGTTACTGAAAGAAGGGTCTTGGAATTTAGCTAAGAACAAGAGACCCCCCTAGATTTGCCTTCGCAAATCTAAACAGGGGGGCAAATTTGAAGTAAATTTGGGGGGAAAGTATGCAAAATGCTTGGAACTTTGTAGCGATCGCCCTCCTAGTAGGATTAGCCGTCGGGTTTTTGATCAGAGTAATATATGCCAAGTCCAAAGTCAATACGGCGGAAAATGAAGCCAAAAAGATCATTGCCGATGCGAAAAGACTGGCTGAGGCCGAGAAAAAAGAAGGCCTGTTGCAGATTAAAGATGAAATGTATCGTGCCCGGACGGAGTTTGAACGCGAAACTCACGAACGCCGGCAGGAACTGCAGCGCTTGGAACGACGTTTAATCCAAAAAGAGGAAAATCTAGACCATAAACTTGAATTGATCGACAAAAGGGAAAGAGAAAGCCTGAACCGGGAACGGCAAGTACAGGTCAAAGAAAAGTCTTTGCAGGAAGAAGAAACAAAGTTAGCGCATCTGGCGCAGGAACAGAGGCAGGTATTGGAGCGGATCTCGGGTTTAAGCGCTGAGGCGGCCAAAAAACTGCTGATCGACAGTATGCAGGAAGAAGCGAAACGGGATGCGGCGATCTTAATGCGCAATATCGAGGAAGAAGCCAAAGAAACCGCTTCTAAAAAATCCCGGGAAGTTTTAGCCCAGGCAATCCAGCGGTACGCGCCGGAATTTACGATTGAAACCACTATCGCTACCGTAGCTTTGCCCAATGATGAAATGAAAGGCCGCGTGATCGGGCGCGAAGGCCGGAATATCCGCGCTTTTGAAGCAGCTACCGGCGTTGACCTGATCATCGATGATACACCGGAAGCTATTACCCTTTCTTCGTTTGACGGGGTAAGAAGAGAAATTAGCCGGATCGCCTTGCAAAAACTGATCTCTGATGGCCGGATCCATCCCGCGCGGATAGAAGAAGAAGTCAATAAAGCCAAGCAGGAAATGGACCAGACCATTAAAGAAACCGGAGAAGAAGCTTGCTTTGAATTGGGTATTACCAACGCGCATCCGGAAATGATCAAATTACTCGGGCGGTTGAAATTCCGCACCAGCTACGGCCAAAATGTTCTGCAACATTCCAAGGAAGTAGCTTATATCGCCGGTATTATGGCGGCTGAACTGGGTGTGGATGTGACCCAGGCCAAGCGCGCCGGATTATTCCATGATATCGGCAAATCTGTTGATCATGAAGTAGAAGGGACACACGCCCAAATCGGTGTGGATCTGGCCCGCAAGTATGGCGAATCAGCCAAGGTCCTGGATGCTATTTTGTCGCACCATGGCGATAGCCAGGCAGCCAGCGTAGAAGCAGTATTGGTCGCAGCGGCTGACGCGGTCAGCGCTTCGCGTCCCGGAGCCAGGCGGGAAACCCTGGAGAATTATATTAAACGTTTGGAGAAGCTGGAAACACTGGCTGAGTCATTCAAAGGCGTGGAAAAATGTTATGCCATCCAGGCCGGCCGTGAAGTCCGGGTCATGGTAGATGCGGAGAATATCGATGACGTGCAAGCCGCGCAGTTGGCCAGGGATATAGTAAAGAAAATTGAAAAGGAATTAGAATATCCAGGCCAGATCAAAGTCACTTTGATCAGGGAAATGCGGGTCGTGGAGACAGCCAAATAAAAAGCGCAAATGGCTAATGGCATATAGCCTATGGTAAAGACTAAACCGAAAATGCTTTTGCTATAAGCCATAAGCGGAGTTTTTATGAAAGTACTATTCATCGCCGATATCATGGGGCAGGGTGGCCGCGAGGCCGTGGCTCGGATATTACCTGCGCTAAAAACAAAGGAGCAGGTTGATCTGGTCATAGCCAATGGGGAAAATGCCGCTCATGGCATGGGCCTGACGCCGAGTATTGCCCGGGATCTTTTTCACCTCGGTGTTGATGTCATCACCATGGGGAATCATACCTGGGATAAAAAGGAAATACTGGATGTAATTGATGACGAGGCCATTGTCCGCCCGGCGAATTATGCTCCCGGAGTGCCTGGCCGGGGAGCGATGCTGGTCACTACGGCCACAGGTTTTAAAGTTGGAGTCCTTAATTTAATTGGCCGGATTTTTATGCCGCCCAATGATTGCCCGTTCCGTTCAGCTGATAAAGTGATTACAGAGTTGAAAAAGGAAACACCGGTGATTATCGTGGATATTCATGCTGAAGCAACCAGTGAAAAAGTGGCCATGGGCTGGTACCTGGACGGTAAAGTGAGCGCGGTCATTGGCACCCATACGCACATTCAGACTGCTGATGAGAAGATCCTTCCTGAAGGGACCGCCTACCTTACGGATGTGGGTATGACCGGGCCATTTGATTCAGTGATCGGTATTAAGAAGGAGATCATTCTCCAGCGGTTCTTAATGCAGATGCCGATCCGTTTTGAAGTCAGCGACAAGGATATCTGGTTCAATGGGGTACTGATCGAAATTGACGAAAAATCAGGCAAAGCCTTGTCCATACAAAGACTGCAAATAAAGATGTAACAGTAAGAGCGAGGTGTAAAATGACGGCAAATATCATTGACGGCAAAGCCATAGCCGGCGCCATCCGGGCCGAAATAGCGCAGAATGTCAAAAACATGGTAGAAAAAGGTATCTCGCCTCCAGGCCTGGCAGTTATTCTGGTAGGGGATGATCCGGCCAGCCAAATCTATGTCCGCAATAAAAAGAATGACTGCATTAAAGTAGGTTTTTACACGGAAGAACATTTATTGCCGTCTGTGACTACTGAAGAGGACCTTAAAAAACTTATTATCCGCTTAAATCAAGATCCAAGGATCCATGGCATCTTGCTGCAATTGCCTTTACCGTCAGGAATGAACGAAAAGGCCATGCTGGAACTGATCTCGCCGGAAAAGGATGTGGATTGCTTCCATCCAATAAATGTCGGCAACATGTTCCTGGGTATTCCCCGTTTTCTGCCCTGTACGCCGGCGGGTATAATGGAAATGCTGAAAAATGAAAAAGTTGAACTGAAGGGGAAAAAAGCAGTCGTGATCGGCCGTTCCAATATTGTTGGCAAGCCGCTGGCTATGTTGTTGCTCAGTGAACACGCTACAGTGACGATTTGCCATTCCCGGACATTGAACCTGCCAAAGATCACCCGTGACGCGGATATCATTGTGGTAGCTATCGGCAAGGCTAAATTTTTGACTGGGGATATGGTTTCCAAGGGGCAGATCATCATTGATGTCGGCCAGAACAGAGAGGGTGAAAAACTGGTCGGAGATGTTGATTTTGACACTGTAGCGCAGAAAGTGGCGGCGATCACGCCTGTGCCAGGCGGAGTTGGGCCGATGACCAGGGCGATGCTGCTGAGAAATACCCTGCTGGCGGAAAAATTAGCCAGGCAAAAAGGAGCCAAATAATTCTATGGTAATTAGGAAAAAGGTATGTTTCTTGACGCTTCTATTTTTAATGATTTATATTGGTTTGGGTATTATCTATCTCTTGGCAAGAAATATGGAGTTGTTTATATAATGAATGCTAGAATTGTTAATGAATTGGCAAATTGGATAGCAATGGATGTTGCTAAAAGAGACGAAGAATTTAAAACTATGCCTATTGCAAAAAGACAAACTTGTTATGCTTGGGAGAATTCCAAGGAGAAAGCTTATTTTGACTTTTTAAAGGAGAGTTATTCAATTTAACAATGAAACAAAAAAAGGGTAATGTGAGAGAAGAATTGCGGCAGAAAGAAATGGACGAAACGGCTAAGTTGAGTCTTAAAGAGAGGCTTTATTTAGCGATGGAGTTGTCGGATATCTGCCTGGCTTTGCGTGAAAACCTGGCCAAAAAAAGGATTTAGTGATGTTTGATAAAGCGTTTGATAAAATAAACTCTATAATGAAAGAGGCAGAGGGAAAAAATATTGTAACTTCCTATGCGCTTATTGGCGGCCTGGCGGTATCTGCCTGGGGTATAGTAAGGGCTACGAAGGATATTGATTTTTTAGTAAGTTTAGTGAAACGAGAGTCTGCTTTATTGGAATTTGAAAATATTTTAAAAAAGCATAAAATTAAGTTTACTGTTCATAAAGGTGATTATGCCGACCCTATAGGTTTGTTATTGGATTTACAGATTCCGGTTCGTTTGGAAAAAGTTTCAGCCCAGTTGATCATTGCCACAAAAACATGGGAAGAAGAATTTGCCCGAGCCACAATCGAAGTAAAAATGGGTAAGACAAGTATCCCGGTCATTAAAGCGGAAGAGTTAATAGTTATGAAATTAAGAGCCGGCGGGCCTTTGGATATTTATGATGTGCAGCAATTACTGAAGATAAATAAAAATAAAAAGAATTTTAAGGAGAAAGAATTAAGGCAAAAAAGCAAAAAAATGCATGTTGAAGAGAAACTTAATAAGATTACAGGCGAATAAATTATGCGGCAGGAAAGATATGTTTTTAAAGTAAGCGAGTTGAATAATCTGCTGAAAGAACGGCTGGAGGCAGAGTTTCCCGATATTTGGCTGGAAGGGGAGATCTCCAATTACCGGCCGAATGCCAGCGGGCATCTTTATTTTGTCTTAAAAGATGAAAGCGGGCAGATCGGCGCAGTGATGTTCCGCTTTGCCGCGGTGAACTTGAAATTCAAGGTTGAAGACGGCCTTAAGGTAATCGTCCGCGGCAAGGTCAGTATTTATGTCCAGGGCGGGAAATACCAGATCGTTATTTCCCAGATGGAACCAGCCGGACTGGGCGCTTTGGCCCTGGCTTTTGAACAGTTAAAAGCAAAATTGAAACAAGAAGGATTTTTTGATCAAGCGCATAAGAAACCGATCCCGGTCCTGCCGCAAAAGATAGGAATTGTCACTTCTCTTACCGGTGCGGCTATCCGCGATATGTTAAAGATATTAACTGACCGCTATAGCAATCTGGAAATACTGATCTATCCAGCGCAGGTCCAGGGAGATGATGCCAAAAACCAGATCGCCCAGGCAATTAATGATCTAAATCAATTTTATCCTGATTTGGATGCCATGATCGTAGGCCGGGGTGGCGGTAGTATTGAAGACCTGTGGGCGTTTAATGAAGAGATCGTGGCTCGGGCTATCTATGCCTCACATATTCCGGTCATTAGCGCGGTGGGACATGAGTATGATGTGACTATCGCTGATTTTGTGGCTGATCTGCGGGCAGCGACACCAAGTAATGCCGCGGAACTGGTAGTGAAAGAAAAGAAAATCCTGATCGACCGGGTACAAAATGCCCAAGATCGGCTGGTAAGTTATTTTACGCATGTCGTGGATAATTATAAACTCCGGGTAGAGCATGCTATTACCTCGCCGGTATTGACCCGGCCGCTGGAACGGCTGGAAGAAATGCAGCAGCATGTGGATGAATTGCTGGAAAGAATTGCCCAGAAATCCAGTCATCTGTTTGAAGTATATCGTAATAAATTCAAAGAGATGGAAAATATGCTGTTGGTGCGTTTTGAGCATTATTTTGACCGGAAAAAAGAGAAAATGTCGTATTTAGCGGGACAACTGAATGCGTTTAGCCCGCTGGGAGTGTTGGAGCGCGGGTATTCGATCGTGTACGCGCTGTCGGGCAAAATCATTAATTCAACTAAGGAAATTAAGGTTAAAGACGATATCAAGATCAAGCTTTTCCAGGGTGAGATATTTAGTACGGTAAAAGAAGTAAAGATTGATAACTAATTTTTTGAGAACAGTTACAATTTAGTCTCGCGTGTAAAAAATTTGGAGGAATATATGACTATTCCAGATTATCAAAGTATTAGGCTGCCTTTGCTTAAACAGGTAGCTGATCAGAGGGAATATCACAGACAAGAAATTATTGGAAAATTGGCAGATCAATTTGAGTTAACAGAAAAAGAGCAAAGAAAATTGCTTCCAAGCGGGCAGCAGACAATAATTGAAAATAGAGTGGGGCGGGCAATATTTTATCTTAAAAAAGCTGCTGTTTTAGACTATCGGCCGAAGCGAAAATAATAGTGAAGATATTAGTGATAAGACGCCAGAAGAAACTTTGCAATACGGTTAGCAAAAAATACGAGATGAGATTGCAGTAGAACTGTTAAAACAGGTGAAAGATTGTTCTCCCCCTTTTTTTTGAACGACTAGTAGAATTATTAGCAGCTATGGGAGAGGGAGGTATAGACGGTATTATCAAAGAAGATAAACTTGGACTGGATATGATCTATATTCAGGCTAAAAGATGGGACAATACCATTGGACGACCAGAAATTATGAAGTTCGCTGGAGCATTGGAAGGACAAAGAGCAAGAAAGGGAGTGTTTATTACAACTGCTGATTTTTCAAAAGATGCTGTAGAATATGTAAAAGGGATAGATAAAAAAATAATTTTAATTGACGGCGAACAGTTGACACAGTTAATGATTGATTATGATATTGGAGTGACGAAAATTGTATCATACGATATTAAAAGAATAGATTCTGATTATTTTATTGAGGAATAAAATGCTTGGAGGTAAGAGATGGCGAAGGCAAGGGAAGATGTCGAACGGATCATTCGGAAAAATAAAAAACTTTTGAAAGAACAATATAATGTAAAAACTATAGGAGTATTTGGCTCTTTTGCGAGAGGAGAGCAGGCAAAAGGGAGCGATGTGGATATTCTTGTTGATTTTTATGTATTGCCTGACCTTTTGGAGTTCGTGAATCTGGAACGGTATTTAGAGAAAATCCTTAAGCGAAAAGTGGATTTGGTAAGAAAGCAAGTGGTGCGGCCGGAGCTTAGGCGAAGAATTTTTCACGAGGTGGTTTATCTATGAAGAGAGATTATAAGTTGTTCATTGAAGATATATTGGCTGGCATTCTGAAAATTGAAAGATTTGTGGGCAAGATGGGTTATAAAGATTTTGTAGCCGATGACAAAACTTCAAGCGCAGTGGTAAGGCAACTTGAAATTATTGGTGAAGCGGCCAAGAATATTCCAAGAGAAATAAGGGCAAAACATAAAGAGATTCCTTGGAGCGATTTGGCAAAGATGCGTGACAAAATTATCCACTTTTATTTTGGAGTGGATTATGAAATAGTTTGGAAGGTGGTAAAAGAACGTTTGCCTGTTTTGAAGATAGATATTAAAAAAATATTAGAAGAGATGGATTAATATTCTTGTTTTTCAACATAGCGCTCTTACTGCTTTTTGTTCTTACAGGCAACTGTTTCTCGTACTGACTGGCACACTACTTCTGGAGGATTTATGGTTAAAGTGAAAGAAGAAGGAAATGAGAAAATAAAGTTTGAAGACGCACTGGAGCGGCTGGAGAAGATCGTTTCCCAGCTGGAAGAGGGAGAGCTGGCCTTGGATGAGAGCCTGAAGATATTTGAAGAGGGGATCAAGTTGTCCCGGCTGTGCTCCGGCAAGCTGGAAGAGGCAGAACAGAAAATTGAAGTGTTAATGAAGAATAAGGAAGGGCAGTTGGAAAAGAAACCCTTCAAGAAGAAAGAAGAAGATGAAGATGGGACCGAGTTGTTCTAATTCTAGCCCTGAGCTGAGTCGAAGGATCAACTTAAAAAAATACCTGCATGAAAAAGCTTTGATTATTAATGAGGCTCTTAATAAATATTTAACAGAACAATACCCGCCTTTAATATATCAGGCCATGCGCTACAGTATTTTTGCCGGCGGCAAACGCCTGCGGCCTTTCCTGGCGCTGGAGGGCGCCAGGATTTGCGGCGGGGCGGAAAAGAAGGTAATGCCTACTGCCTGCGCCTTGGAATATATTCATACTTATTCGCTGATCCATGATGACCTGCCGGCGATGGATAATGACGATTATCGCCGGGGAATGCTGACCAGCCATAAAAAATTCGGCGAGGATGTAGCCATCCTGGCTGGTGACGCGCTGTTAACCGAAGCGTTTGGTTTATTAGCGGTAAATGCCGCGGTCAAGGGTGTTAGTAAGGAGAAGGTTCTAAAAGTAATAGCTCTGGTCTCGGCTGAAGCCGGGATCCAAGGAATGATCGGCGGGCAATTAGTAGATACCCATCAAAGCTCTGAGCGCATCAAGGAAAAAATAGAAGATAAAAAACGAGCCTTGCTCTATATCCATGACCATAAAACCGTAGCCCTGATCAAAGCCAGCCTCTTAGCCGGCGCGATCTTAGCCGGGGTTTCCCAGTGGCAGCTTAAAGCCTTGTCCCTATATGCCGAAAAGATCGGTTTAGCTTTCCAGATCATGGATGATGTCCTGGATGTCATTGGGGATAAGAAAAAATTAGGGAAAAAAGGCAGTGACCTGCAGAACAAGAAGCTAACCTATGTCTCGTTATATGGCTTGGAATGGTCGCAAAAAGAAGCAGCCAGATTGGTCACTGAAGCAAAGAAAGCGTTAGCTTCTTTTGGCCGAAAAAAATATATACTGGAAGCGCTGGCTGATTATATCGTGGAAAGAGAGTACTAAAAAGCAGTAAGTTGTTGGTTTTAGAAGTAGGTATGGAAGTAGGTCTAAGGTTTATGGTTTAGAGCCTAACATCTATAGACCTCAGACCAAACTTACTTCCAAAACCTACACCTAGTTCCTAATAACTGAGGATAAAAATGAGTATTCTGGATAAGATCGATAAACCGGCAGATCTAAAAATGATCAAGAAAGAATTACTGCCGCAATTAGCCGAGGAGATCAGGACCAAGATCATTGAGACTGTTTCTCAGACGGGCGGGCATTTAGCTTCCAGCCTGGGGGCAGTAGAGTTGACTATTGCTTTGCATTATACTTTTAATACGCCGCAGGATAAAATAGTCTGGGATGTGGGCCATCAGGCCTATGCCCATAAACTATTGACTGGCCGGCGTGACAAGTTTCATACCTTACGGCAGTATGGCGGTATCAGTGGTTTTCCTAAACCGGAAGAAAGCGAATATGATACTTTTGTCGTCGGTCACGCCTCTACGGCCATCAGCGCGGCTTTGGGTATGGCTGTAGCCAGGGACCTGCGTAAAGACAATTACAAAGTGATCGCTGTGGTTGGCGATGGCTCTATGACCGGGGGATTGTCTTTTGAAGGAATGAACAATGCCGGTCACATAAATAAGGACATGATCGTTGTCCTGAATGATAATGAAATGTTCATTTCGCGTAAAATTGGCGCTTTTGCCGGATATTTGACCAAGATCATTACTGGCGGGCTCTATAAAAAACTGACTAAGAAAGCGGAGCGTTTCCTGACCAGGATATCGGTCATGGGTGTGCGCATGACGACTATTGCCAAGAGAGTTAGAGTCTTGCTTTTCCCGGGTATGTTATTTGAAGAAATGGGTTTTGCCTATCTCGGGCCTTTTGAAGGACATGATCTTGAGCACTTAAATGAAGTTTTTAAAACAGTCAAGGGTATGACCGGACCAGTCTGCATTCATGTAGTGACCAAAAAGGGCAAAGGCTATAAGCCGGCAGAAAAAGAACCGACGAAATTCCATGGTATCGGTGCGTTTAATATCATTACCGGTGATTCAGAAGGAAAGAGCAAAGGGACCTCTTATACCGAAGTCTTTGGCAAGACGATCGTGCGGCTGGCCCGGGAAAATGACAAGATCATCGGTATCACCGCGGCGATGAGCGATGGCACAGGATTAAACTATTTTGCGGCCGAGTTCCCTACCCGTTTTTTTGATGTCGGGATCGCTGAGGGGCACGCTGTGGTATTCGCCGGCGGATTGGCGGCCAGCGGTTTTAGGCCCGTCGTCTCTATTTATTCAACTTTTATGCAGCGGGCTTATGACCAGGTGATCCATGATATTGCCCTACAGAATTTACCGGTAGTGTTTATCCTGGACCGGGCCGGAGTGGTCGGGGAAGATGGCCCAACTCATCACGGTTTGTTTGATCTTTCTTTTTTGCGCATTGTGCCAAATCTTGTAGTCATGTCGCCAAAAGATGAAAATGAATTACAGCACATGATCAATACGGCTCTCGCTTATAAAGGGCCTGTGGCTATTCGCTATCCACGGGGCCAGGGAGTGGGGACCAAGCTGGATAAAGAATTTAAAAAGCTGGAGATCGGCAAAGCTGAAATATTACAAGAGGGTGAGGATGTAGCGATCATCGCGATCGGGACCATGGTCCAACCGGCATTGGAAGCTGCAGAGTTGTTATTGAAAGATAAGCTCGCCGCAACCGTAGTGAATGCCCGTTTTGCCAATCCTCTGGATGAAAAATTGATCGTTTCTTTGGCTAAGAAGGTAAAATGTCTGGTAACGGTTGAAGAAAATGTAGTAGCTGGCGGATTTGGCAGCGCCGTGACCGAGCTATTAAGTGAAAACGGGGTGAGAGTGAAGAATATCGGATTCCCTGACCAATTCATCGAGCACGGCAGTATGCAAATACTCCGTGATAAGTACGGGTTAACCGGCAAAGGCATCTATCAGACAACGAAAGAGTTCCTGGATAAGAAATAAGTTGTTGGTTTTAGAAGTAGGTATGGAAGTAGGTCTAAAGTTTGTGGTTTAGAGCCCAACACCCATAGACTTTAGACCAAACTTACTTCCAAAACCTATACCCATTAACTATATTAAGGATCGATCAATGGCACATGCTGGTAAGATGAGGTTGGATCAACTGATGGTGACCAGGGAAGTGACTGAAAGCCGTGAAAAGGCACAAGCTTTGATCATGGCTGGCGAGGTTTTAGTAAACGGTAACACTTGTATTAAAGCATCCACCATGTTTTCAGTTGAATCAGAAATAGATATCAAGCATCCGCTCATGTATGTTTCCCGTGGCGGACATAAACTGGAAAAAGCGCTTAAAGCTTTTAATATTAAATTAAGAGACAAAACCTGCCTGGATGTCGGGGCATCTACCGGCGGATTTACTGACTGCCTGCTAAAGCACGGGGCCAAAAAAGTATATTGCATCGATGTCGGACACGGCCAACTGGATGTAAAATTACGTTTTGATCCGCGGGTAATTAATATTGAAGAGACTAATATCCGGTATTGCGAGAAAAATATAATACCGGAGGTTCCGGACCTGGCGACCATTGATGTAAGTTTCATCTCTCTGGAAAGGGTCCTGCCTACGGTATATAGGTTGATCAAGCAGGAAGGTGAGATCATCGCTTTGATCAAACCGCAGTTTGAAGCTGGTCCAAAAAATGTAGGCAAAGGCGGGGTAGTACGGGATCCAGCCATGCACCAAAAGATCATCGATCGGATCACGATATTTGCCCAGATCAATGCTATGGAAGTAAAGGGTTTGACCGAGTCGCCATTGATCGGTCCAGCCGGAAATAAGGAATTTCTGATTTATATGGTCAAATCTTGAAACTAGCGTGAAGCGTATAGCGTAGAGCGTATAGGAAGAGCGAAAGAATTAATTACTATACGCTACCCGCTAAACGCTATTCGCCAAAGGAATTTTAAATGGTGGAACAAACGTATCATCCTCAGGAAATAGAAGCAAAATGGCAGAAATATTGGGCTGACCACCAGCTTTTTCAGGCCCAGGAAGACAAGAATAAGCAAAAATTTTATATCCTGGAAATGTTCCCGTATCCCAGCGGCCGCCTGCATATGGGGCATGTGCGTAATTATACGTTGGGTGACCTGATCAACCGTTACCGGAAGATGAGAGGTTATAATGTCCTGCACCCGATCGGGTGGGATGCTTTTGGCTTGCCGGCGGAGAATGCCGCTATTAAAAACAAGATCCACCCGGAGAAATGGACCAAGGAAAATATTGCCTATATGTCTGGCCAGCTGAAGAAAATGGGTATTGGCTATGACTGGTCCCGGGAATTTGCCACCTGTAATCCGGATTATTATAAATGGAACCAATGGTTTTTTATTAAACTGATGGAAAAAGGACTGGTCTACCGGAAAAAATCCCTGGTTAATTTCTGTCCCTCGTGCGAAACAGTGCTGGCTAATGAACAAGTCGAACAGGGACTGTGCTGGCGCTGTGATCATGAAGTGCATCAGAAAGAACTGGAGCAATGGTATTTTAAAACTACCGCTTATACTGAAGAACTGCTGTCAGGGCACCAATTGATCAAAGCTGGCTGGGCCTCAAAAGTACTAGCCATGCAGGAAAACTGGATCGGTAAAAGTTATGGCGCTGAGATCGATTTTCCCTTAGTCGGGCGGGACCAGGTGATCAAAGTATTCACTACCCGGCCGGATACCTTAGGCGGCGTCACCTATATGGTCCTGGCGCCTGAACATCCTTTGGTTGAAGAGTTGACCACTGGAACAAAATTGGCCGGGGAAGTACGCGCGTTCGCGGATAAAGTAAAAAAGCAGAATAAGATCCTGCGCGCCTCTGATGAAGCCAAGAAAGAGGGTATGTTTATCGGGGCGTATTGCCTAAATCCAGTGACTAATGATAAAGCGCCGATCTGGATCGCTAATTATGTCTTGCTGGAATATGGTACCGGGGCAGTGATGGCTGTGCCAGCCCATGATACCCGTGATTTTGCGTTTGCCCAAGAATATAAACTGCCGGTCAAAGAAGTGATCAGCAAAGATGGCCAACCGACAGCCGGCGGTTTAAAAGAAGCGTATATTGATGAAGGACTGATGATCAATTCCGGCCAGTTTAACGGTATTCCTTCTAAAGAAGGTATGGATAAAGTTACCGCTTTTCTGGCGCAGGAGAAAAAAGGCAAAAAAGTGGTTAATTACCGTTTCCGTGACTGGCTGATCTCCCGTCAGCGATTCTGGGGAACGCCGATCCCGGTAGTTTATTGTGAAAAGTGCGGTCTGGTTCCTGTTTCCGAAAAGGATCTGCCAGTGGTCTTGCCTAAAAATGTGGAATTTACCGGTAAAGGTGAGTCCCCGTTGTCACAGGTAGCTGAATTCGTCAATACTACTTGTCCAAAATGTAAGGGGCCGGCAAGACGGGAAACCGATACCATGGATACTTTTGTCGATTCCAGCTGGTATTTTGCCCGTTATTGCGATGCGCATAATGAAAAACTGCCATTTAGCCGGGAGAAAGCCGATTACTGGCTGCCGGTGGACCAATATATTGGTGGGGCTGAGCATGCCTGCATGCATCTTATTTATTCCCGGTTTTTTCATCGGGTCATGCGCGATATGGGATTACTCAAAGGGGACGAACCTTTTACTAACCTGCTAAACCAGGGCATGGTGACCCTGGGCGGCACGGCGATGAGTAAATCCAAAGGCAATATTGTTGACCCTGACCATATTATCGAAAAATACGGCGCTGATACTATGCGCCTGTTTATCCTGTTTGCTTCTCCTCCGGAAAAAGACCTGGAATATAGTGATACCGGAGTGGAAGGAGCTTGGCGGTTCCTGACCAGGATCTGGCGGCTGGTGGAGCGGGTGACAGAGGGCGCCGGAGCGCATAACCAGGTCAATGCACAAGCGATCCGTGACTTGAATCGTAAGGTCCAGACTACTATTAAAAAAGTCACCAATGACCTGGAAAAAGAATTCGGTTTTAATACCGCTATTGCCTCCCTGATGGAATTGGTCAATACTATCCATGACCTGGAGCCACAAGTTTCGGCAGGAGATATCCGGAAAGCCGCGGAAAAAGTAGTTATCCTGATTTCCCCGTTCACGCCTCATATTGCCGCAGAAATGTGGCAGCGTTTAGGCCACGAGGAAATCCTGATCTCTTTGCCCTGGCCGGCTTATGATGAAAGCGCGATCGTGGAAGATGCCATCGAGATCGTTGTGCAAGTCAATGGTAAAGTGCGCGGTCGCGTCTCAATGCGGCCTGGTTTGTTAGAGGAAGAAGTGAAGCGGCTGGCCGCTGAAGATGAAAAAGTTAAAGCGCAGGTCAGCGGCAAAAAGATCATTAAGATCGTCTATGTCCCGAATAAACTGGTAAATATAGTAGTAGCTTAGAAGCAGTTTTGAGTTAAGGTAGATGACTCAAAATTAAACATTCTTAAGGAGGAAATCGTGATTCCAAAATTTAAACTTGTTATCATCGCGATATTCGTGATCATGCTAAGCCTAACTGCTTGCGGTAAGCCGCCGGTGTCGGTATTGCCGACGTATATAAAAAAGATTGCGGTTAATAATTTCAGTAATAATATCGTGCAGTATGGCATTGAAGATATGCTGACTAAAAAAGTGATCGAAGAGTTTCTCCGTGACGGCCGGTTGGAGATCGTGAAAGCGGAAGAAGCAGACGCCTTATTAACCGGAGTGATCGTCCGTTATAGCTTGGAACCAGTCAGCTATGATGCCCAAAGCGTAATTGAACAATATAAATTATTTATCGGGGTGGATGTCACTTTCCAGGACCAGGTCCAGGGTACGACGATGTGGACCGAAAGTAATATCCATGAAGATTATACCTATTACGTCACGGCTAAAGCTGGACAACTGGTAGAAACAGAAACTGACGCGCAGGAAGCGGTGACAGACTTATTATCCCGGGATATAGTCAAACGGACGATCATTGGTTGGTGGTAAAACTAGCGTATAGCGTGTAGCGGATAGCGTATAGAGGAAAGAAAACCATGAAGTATCAGGATTTGCTGCAACAGATCAATAAGAAGAAAATCGCGCCGGTTTATTTCTTTTCCGGGGACGAAGAATTTCTCAAAAAAGAAGCAGTACAGGCGCTGTACCAGAATCTGGTAACTGATGATCAAAAAGATTTTAACTACGCTCTTTTGTATGGCAAGGAAACTTCAGCCAGGGCAATTTTAGACGAAGCCCAGTCTTTACCATTCTTGTCTGACCGCCGGTTGGTGGTAGTCCAGGAGATTGAAAAACTGGGTGATAAAGATAAACTTCAGGATTACCTGGAGCATCCTAATCCCACGACTTGCCTGGCGCTGGTAGCCGGAGAACTGGACTACCGTAACCGTAAAAACAAGTTTTATACGGCGCTTAAGGAATTTGAAGTGGTTTTCTGGCCGTTATTCAAAAGTGATTTAAAAAAATGGATTGCCCAAAAATTCCGCAGCCAGCAAAAAGCAGTTGAGTCTGAGGTGATAGATTTTTTAATAGAGTCGGTAGGCCCGGAACTGGCTAATCTCTCTTCAGAGATCGCTAAACTGGTGATCGCTGTTCCGGATCAGAAAACGATCACTCTGGCCGAAGCGCAAAAAAATATATTCAGGATGTTTACCGAAAATGATAAGCGCCTGGAGCGTTCTTTGGCCTCCCGTAATCTGGAAAGGGCTTTGCTGTCTTTACAGCATATAGTTGCCGAAGGCAAAGGTGAAACATACGCTTTATGGCTCATCTCCCAAGTCTGGCGGAAATTGATCGTGGCCAAGGAAATGCAATCACGGCAGGCTAGCGTCGATGAGATCATGAAAAAGTTCAATATCAGAAAATCTGACGATCAAAATGAATTTAAAGCCAGTTTGCCGCGGTTCAATTTGGCAGAATTATTAAAGAAGCATAAAAAAATAGCGGATACTGATAAAGCTCTTAAAAGCAGTAATCAGTACCCGCTTTGGGTTTTAGAGCATTTATTGATCGATCTATGCCGCTAAAGCTTTTAATTTCAGGGCCATTCTTGATTTTTTGCGGTTCGCGTTATTTTTATGCAGGATGTTCTTCTTGGCTGCTTTATCCAAGGCGGCAAAAGCTTTCAGCATGGCGCTTTTAGCGACAGCCTGGTCTTTCTTGGCGATGGCTGCGTTGACATCTTTGATCAGTTTCTTGATCTGGTTCTTAATCTTGGTGTTAGCGCCGTGATGGACGATATTCTGGCGTGATTCTTTGATCGCCGAAGTATGCCGGCCCATTTTTAGTTTGGTCATGCGGTATTTCCTCCTTTGAAAAACGATTATCCGCTGTAGATTTGCTGCGCAAATCTGGCACTGGGGACTTCGCACAGATTAAAACTGGATTAATTTAATTAAATTAGCATATTTATTAGAGATTGTCAAGGGTTAAATATTATGTCCACTAAAATTGCCAAATCTATCGGCGCTGTGTCTGGCGCGACACTTTTATCCCGGATCCTGGGCTATTTGCGGGATATGCTGGTAGCCAGCCGGATCGGCAATGGCTGGGCGGCAGATACCTTCTATTTAGCTTTCCGGATCCCCAACTTGCTGCGCGATCTGCTGGGAGAAGGATCTTTATCCAGCGGGTTTATCCCGGTGTTCAGTGAATGCCTGGTGAAAAAAGGCAAGAATGAAGCAGCTGCACTCTCTAGCGCTTGCCTGGGGATCCTGCTGGTTATTCTGTCTGGGGTGACCCTGCTGGGTATGATCTTTGCTCCGGCTATTGTCCGGCTGGTGGCCTGGGGTTGGTGGGATAAGCCCGAACAATTGGCCTTGGCCGTTAAACTTACC
The DNA here is from genome assembly GCA_964441745.1 of uncultured Clostridia bacterium. Taxonomy (GTDB): domain Bacteria; phylum CAYTYR01; class UBA6262; order UBA6262; family UBA6262; genus UBA6262. The sequence continues at coordinate 33,106 of CAYTYR010000013.1, read as the reverse complement.
CGGATCATGTTCCCGTTCATTGCTTTTATCAGCCTCTCGGCTTTAGCTATGGGCGTGTTAAATTCCCTGCAGGTCTTTTTCATTCCGGCAGTGGCGCCGATGATGTTATCTGTTTTTGAAATAGTTGCTGTGCTCTGGTTAGTCCCTTTAATGAAAGTGCCGGCAGAAGGATTAGCCTGGGGAGTATTGATCGGTGGATTGTTCCAATTCCTCTGGCAGATTCCGGCCCTGGTTAAAAATGGGTTCTTGCATAAAATAATTTTCCTCATTACTCCGGAGATCAAAAGGATCGGTGTATTGATCTTGCCGGTGGCGATCGGCAGCGGGGTAAGACAAATGAATGTGTTTGTTGACCAGATTTGTGCCAGTTTCCTGCAAGACGGCAGTATCATGGCTTTATATTACGCTAACCGGATTTATCAATTGCCGCTAGCCCTTTTTGGCATATCTGTAGCGACGGTAGCCTTACCGGCGATGAGCCTGTCTGCCGCGAAACAGGATCTGCCCCAGCTGAAACAGACATTTTCCGTAAGTATCCGGATGACCATGTTTACCCTGATCCCTTCAACAATAGGCCTGATCGTCTTAGGACAGCCGATCATCAAGTTATTGTTCGAACATGGGTCTTTCCAGTCCGAGGGGACAGTCTTAACCGCGTTGGCCTTAACCTTTTATGCCCTGGGATTAATTTTCTTCGCTGGGGCGAAGATCGCGGCTTCGGCTTTTTATGCGTTACAGGATACGAAAACTCCGGTTAAAATAGCTATTGCCGCGATGATTTTAAATACGGTCTTAAATATCATCCTGATGCGATTCCTGCGAGTTGGCGGATTAGCCTTGGCGACCAGTATCTCAGCTGCCTTTAATATGGCTGCTTTAGTCTATATTTTGCGGCAGAGGATCGGGGCGTTGGGAGCAAGACAGATCTGGGTGACTATGCAGAAAGTCTTGTTGGCATCCGCAGTCATGGGTGTGGTTTGCTTTTTCACCAGGCAATGGATTATTATTGCTTTAGCCCTGGGTCTTCTGATATATATAGGTATGGCTTATTTGCTAAAGATTGAAGAATTAAAATATGTGCAGAATTTTGTTAGCGTTAAGCGTAGAGCGTAAAGCGGATAGAAAAACAAAATCTATACGCTACACGCTACCCGCTATACGCTGAAACCCGAAGTTGGATCTTTATGACTGAGCCTTTGCTGGAAAAAATTAAGCGCCTGCCCGACCAGAGCGGTGTGTACCTGATGAAGAACCGCCGCGGTGAAATTATTTATGTGGGCAAAGCCGCCAGCTTAAAAAAAAGGGTCAGCAGTTATTTCCAGGGACGGGGTTTTTCCCCTAAGGTACAAGCCCTGGTCTCTCATATCGCGGCTATTGACTATATACCGACCAGATCAGAAAAAGCCGCGTTACTTTTAGAATTTGAGTTGATCAAGCGCTATCGTCCCCGCTACAATGTCATGTACCGTGATGATAAAAGTTACCCATACTTAAAAATCACCATGAAGGAGCAATGGCCGCGCTTGTTGGTGACCAGGATCGTCCGTAAAGATGGCGCTAAATATTACGGGCCATATCCGGATGGGAGCCATTTACGCCAGATCTTAAGGGCGGTGCGGAAATATTTTCCCCTGCGCTGCTGTAAACAGGTGAAATTGCCGGCTAAAGCATGTTTTTATTACCATTTAAAACGGTGTTCAGCGCCTTGTACCGCGCAGATCTGCCGGGAAAAGTACCTGGATATTCTCCGTGAAGTAGACTTGTTCCTGCGGAACCGGCCCCAGCAATTACTTCAGCATTTGGACCGGCAATTAGCTGCTCATAGCCAGACCATGGAATATGAACAAGCACAACGAGTATACCAGGAAAAACGATTTATTGAAGAGATACTGGCACGTATCAATTTCCGGCAAGTTGACCCGGCCGCTTTATTAAAGAGCCATTTGCCGGAGCTGCCCCAGCAGCAAATGCTGCCGCTGCTGCAAAAAGAATTGGGATTACCGCGCTTGCCCCGGCGCATCGAAGCTTTTGATATTTCCAATATCAGCGGCAAGCTGGCTGTTGGTTCAATGGTGACTTTTCTTGACGGGCAGCCGGCTGCACAGGAGTACCGAAGGTTCCGGATAAAAAGCATTTCAGGCATAGATGACTATGCTATGTTAGGAGAAGTTTTACGCCGCCGCTATCGCGGCTTGATCGAGCGTCATGAAAAAAAACCTGACCTGATCCTGATCGACGGCGGTAAAGGGCAATTATCCCAGGCGGTAAGGGAATTACGGGAACTGGATAAACAAATTCCCCTGGCCAGTATTGCCAAGCGTGAAGAAAAAATATTTTTACCGGGACAACCTGAACCGCTGGCTCTGGACCGGCGTTCACCGGCTTTACAGTTGGTCAGGCAGATTCGCGATGAAGCGCACCGTTTTGCCATTTCCTATCACCGCTTGTTACGCAGTAAGACACTGAAAGAGAAAGGATGAGTAATGAAGCTTAAATGGAAAACGCGTTTGTTAATAAGCGTGGTTTTTGCGTTACCACTTTACCACTTTACCACTCCTTCACCTCTCTACGCCGATGGGCGGGAATACAAGGTCATGTTGAAGAATGGCAACACTTTTTATGGGGTTTTAGTGGAAAAAAATAGCGATAGCTATATTTTCAGGGTCAAAGGCGGAGAGCTTAATTTCTACCAGAATGAGATCAAGGATTATGTCCCCTCAGGCCGAACTGTTTCTCCGCGGGAGCAAAAAAAGCCAACCGCTAAAGCTAAGAAAAAGATCTCTCCCCGGGATATTGTCAATTTCGACGATTTGATCGCGCTTTTCGCTAAAAAGCACAACCTTGAACCGGCCCTGATCAAAGCAGTCATCAAAGCGGAAAGTGATTTTGACCAGTACTGTGTTTCCCATAAAGGGGCCAAAGGATTAATGCAATTAATGCCAAAGACAGCGGAATGTCTTGGCGTCTTTGATATTTACAGTCCGCGTCAGAATATCGAAGGGGGAACCCGCTACTTGGCAGAACAATTGCGTAATTTTGGCGATATCAAATTAGCGTTAGCCGCTTATAATGCCGGTCCTGACGCAGTGAAAAAGTATAACGGGATACCGCCGTTCCGCGAAACAAAAAGATATATTATTGCTGTGCTGACCTACTGGCAATATTATGCCAACCGTCCGATCAGCATACAAAAACCGCTTTTTATTTATACTGATGAACAAGGTAATATATTTCTTTCTGATATATCCAAGGGGCCGAAGTATAGGAAGCTGCAATAAAACAGTGGTAGAGTGGTAAGTGGTAAAAGAAGATGAAGAATAAAATAAAAAAAAGAAAAATAACGGAGTTTGAAAAAAAGGTTTACGCGGCGTGTAAAACTATCCCCAGGGGTGAGACCAGGTCCTATGCCTGGATCGCAAAAAAGATCGGTCACCCCCGTGCCTGCCGCGCCGTAGGGAACGCCCTGCATAAAAATCCTTTTGCTCCGTCGGTACCGTGTCACCGGGTGATTTGCAGCGACGGAAGTATTGGCGGATTTGCCGGCGGCATTGCTCAGAAAATCAGGCTTCTTTCAACCGAAAAGAAGCAAAAAATAATTTTGTCAGGTAATCCCTGTCCGCCTCAGGCGGATCTTTTCTAATCTGTGTAATCGTTTTTAAAATATTTTTGTTGACAAATATATTGATATTATATACAATAATTGCGGGAGAGTGAATTACACAACATAATGTGTAGAATTTTTGAACCACACTATATTTTGTTGTCTGGAGAATGTTAAACAAACTCTTTTTAGGGTGTAGTCAAAAAGGTTTTTTTTAGCATTCTTGGCCAAGGAGAGAGCCATAAGCAGCTCTATAAAATAAAATAAGAGAGAAAATATGGTGATGGTGACAAAAAAACAAATGGTAAAAAAAATCTTTTCCCCGTTCATCCTTTCTGTTTTAATCCTCTTGTTGTTCCAATCTTTTTCTTTAGCTGAAAATATCATTATTATCAAGAGCCAGAACCTGCCCCAGTATAATATGGCTTTGGAGGGATTTAAGAAAGAGATGAGAAGTAAGGGATACGCCGAAGGCAGTAATCTCAAAATAACGTACTCTGATTTGGCTGGGATCCCTGGAAACCTGGGTAGTTTTGATTTGATTTACGCGATTGGCACTGAAGCAGTGAAAGCTGCTTCGGAAAAGGTCAGCAATAAACCTATTGTTTTTTCCATGGTCCTTAGTCCTGCCAAGCAAAAGGTCCTTAAAGCTAATGTCACCGGCGTGGCCCTCGATGTTCCGGTCAAACAATCGTTAGAGACGATCAAAGAAATCATTCCTAATGCCAAAAGCATTGGGATCATTTATGATCCTACCTATAGCCAATCCATTGCCACTGAAGCTAAAAGCGTTGCCGGTAATTATGGTTTATCAGTTGTGGCCACTTCTGTGTCTGCTTCGCCGGATGTGGTCAAAGCCATCAAGGATATGGTTGGCAAGATACAGGTTTTTTGGCTGATACTGGATCCCACCGTTGCGACCAAAGATACCATCCCCTTCATTATGAACCAGTGCCAGCAAGGCAGTGTCGCTGTCTTCGGATTTGCTTCCTTCCTGGTCAAAGTAGGAGCGATAGCCTCTCCGGTGCTTGATTATGAAGATATCGGCCGGCAATCCGGGGCGATGGCCGGTGATATATTAGCCAAGGGCGGAACTGGAGAATTGCCGCCGCTGGCATATCCGCGTAATTTGAACCTGGCCATCAATAGTAAGACTGCCGGGGCTCTGGGCATTAAGATCAGTTCTGATGTGACCAAACGGGCAGTGGAAACATATAATTAATAGGGTAGGAATTTCGGTTAGTACTGAGCAAAGCGAAGACTAACTTTAAAAAAGGGAGACAAAAAAGTGGTACTGAATCTACAAAATAAGCTTATCATGTTCACCGCCGGGCTGATCGTGCTGATTGCCTTATTTTTTAGTACGTACCTGATTAATCACGAGAGTACATTATTGCTGAATGCCTTGGAAAAAAGAGGAGAAACGATCGCTAACGGTATTGCCAATAACTGCCAGTTCAGTATCCTGGCGGAAGACCGGACCAGTTTGGGGAATTTTGTCGAAAGCGCGATGAAAGAAAAAGATGTGGCCACGGCTAGTATTATTAATAAGGATGGGCGGTTCTTATCCCATAGCGTGTCAACTAAGATCGACCAGGCCGTAGAATCAGACATTGAGAAAAAAGCCCTGGAAACTAAGGAAGTGTCCTACCAGAAACCGGATAGCAAAACTATTGTTATTACTGTTCCCGTGGTCAGCAAGGTGACCCAGTCGGCAGGTTCTGGCGTGGGGTCGGATCTGGAATCCATGATGGGATTGGGCGCCGGTCGGTCTGAAAAATCCGGGTCCGCGGAAGTGAAGAAGGAAATTATCGGCGTTGTGCAGATCACCATGAATACCACTGGCATTAGCGATGAGTTGCGCAAAATAAAATATCTGATAATGCTCTTTACCTTAATTATAATATTAATTGGCATAGCCCTTATTATTATGGCCTCTCGTTATACCTTAAATCCATTAAAACAAGTGATCTATAAGATCCAGAAGATTTCCCAGGGTGAAATAGAAGAAGAATTGCAGATCAAATCCAATGATGAGATCGGCGACCTGGGACGGGCTTTCAACCAGATGGTCAGGTATATTGAGGAGATGGCGAAAAATGCCAATTTGGTCGCCCAGGGTGAACTGAGCACAGATATCCCGCCGCGGTCAGAGCGGGATGTGTTAGGTAATGCTTTTAAAGAAATGGTGACCTATTTGCAGGAAATGGCCGAGCTGGCCCAGAATATCTCCCAAGGTAATATTAGCGGCAATATTCATCCGCGCAGCGACAAGGATATCTTAGGAGTGGCCTTTAAGGAAATGGTCAGCTATTTCCAGGAAATGAGCCAGTTAGCCCAGGAAATTTCACAAGGCAACATCAGCGGCAGTATCAGGGTGCGGTCGCAATCTGACGTCTTAGGCACTTCCTTTAAGCAAATTGTGGAATATCTGCAGGAAATGGCCAATATTACCCAGGACATATCCCGCGGCAATTTGACCACCGCTATTAAGCCTCGTTCCACCAAGGACTTATTCGGCAACGCGCTTTCCTCCATGATCACCGGATTGCGTGACCTGATCTCGCAAATACAGGAATCTTCCAACCAGATCCATTCCCGGGCCAATGAAATGGCTTCCTTGTCCCGGACTTCCAGCGAAGCTATCTCGCAGATGGCTTCCAATGTCAGCCAGATATCCGTATCCATTACCAAGATATCTGATACTACGCAGACCGTAGCCACTGTAGCGCAAAAAGCGGCTAAGACCGCTGAAACCGGTGATGAGAATATCAGCGGGGTCATTGCCAAAGTGTCTCATTCCAAGGAGAGCGCTTATCAATCTGCGGAGTTGATCAAAAACTTGGGCAAGCGTTCCATGCAGATCGGTGAGATCATTAATTATATAACTAAGGTAGCGGATCAGACCAACCTGCTTTCCCTGAATGCCGCGATTGAAGCAGCCAGGGCCGGGGAGGCTGGCCGCGGTTTTGCCGTGGTCGCGGATGAAGTCAGGAAATTAGCTGAAGGCTCGGCCCAAAGCGCGAGCGAGATCGCGCGGCTTATCAACGAGGTGCAAACAGAAACTAATAAAGCTGTCACAGCCGTAGAAATAGTGGCCAAAGATGTCGGTGAATCAGCGAATGTCACCACTGATGCCGGCAAGAGCTTTAAGGATATCAGCCAGGCCGCCAAGAATATTGCCGGGCAGATCGAGGATATAGCCGCTAGCTCTGAGGAAACAGCGGCCAGCGCTGAGGAAGCCAGCGCTTCGAGCGAAGAACAAGTCGCCACTTTTGAGGAGATTTCCACTTCGATCGAAAACCTGAAAGAGATCGCGGAGAGCCTGAAGGATTCAGCCAGCAAATTTAAGCTGTCTTAATCGTTTTTAATAATTTTTTGCTTTACAAGAATTTTTGATAGTGCTATAATGAAATAGCCTAAAAATAATCTCTTATTATATATAGGAAGAGACGGATTTAACATAACAGAAGGAGGTGAGCTGCTGAACATAAACAGTTTTGCCGAAAATCAAATTTAGAAAGGGGTGTAAATGATGGAATTGCATAAAGCGTTAAAAAATTTAGTTCGTCCTTTATTTATTTTAGCTATCATGATCAGTTTAGTTGTGCCAGTAATGGCGGAAGAAGCAGCTGTAACCGAGTTGGCCCTCTTCGGTGAAGATATGGTCAGCGGTGTTACCAAACGTACAGAAAAAACGTACGAAGCAGCTGCTAACGTAACTGTCCTTTCCGGGAAGTTCCTTGAAAGATATGCCATCAGGAACGTCAATGACCTTTTTGAGGTTATCGAAGGTGGTTGGCATACATTTAAGGGAGCCGATGAAGTCTTGGTGCTGAGAGGCGTATCTGGTTATGCCAATGACAAGGTATTGTTCCTGTATGACGGCATGCTGATGCCTACCTTCTTGGGCCTGGGCGAAAACAACTGGCCGAACTCTTTTGACGATGTCGAGAGAATCGAAATCGTGAAGGGGCCCAACACTTCAGTGTGGGGCGGCCAAGGCACGGAAGGCACCATCAATATCGTGCATAAAGGTGCGGCGCAGTTTACGGGCGTAAATACCAGTGTAGTAGTCGGTAAATATGGTATGGCTCGTTACAACCTGAATATGGCGCAAAAGCCGAGTGATGACCTTTCTTATCAATTGTTAGTGAACACCGCCTATTATAAAGGTGCGAAGAGATTCGTGGAAGAATGGGGTGGATACGGTTTTAGAGCGATGGATGCCCATGCTTGGACCAATCCTCTGCCTGATTACCAGATATTCGCGAACATGACCTATAAGGATTTCACCCTCGCTTATCGTCGTTTGGAAGAAAGAGTTACCCGTGAGTATGTAAACGACGCAGATTCTAATCGTGTAAAGGGCATTGAAAATTATGCTGACGATGTCAACATTATTGTCAAAAAGCCTGAATTTTGGAAAAACACGGACTGGACCACCACCCTCAGGTTCAATAATTTCTACCAGATGTATGATGTGTTCCATCTAAAAGCAACTGATCCTACCGATTCTTATGAAATGAAGACTGAGAAGAGATGGGAACTTGATACCAACGTCTTGATGAACCCGACTGAAGAACTGAGCGTCGTGCTCGGTGCCCAGGTTGGCGTATGGTCAGCGCAGGGATCAGGCGCGTCAGTTACCTGGAACCCGGAGACTAGAAATTGGGATCCCAATGTCCCAGGTTCTGCTTTTCAGTATGATCCACCGGAATTTTTGCCCACCTTTACCGAAATGGGCAATGACATTGCCGCGGCTGAAGGTTATCTCGATGCTAAGTACCAATTGCTGGACAACCTCAGCATCACTGGCGGCGGACGTTATGTCGGCGAATTCAATCCTGGAAACCAGTTCCGCGATGCCAGAGAAAAGATGCACAAATTCTTCCCGAAAGCAGCCGTTGTGTACAGCCCGATAGAGAACCTCTTCTTGAAAGGCATCTACCAACAGGGCTTTACCCGGTTGAATACTTTCGAAAGATACTCTGAACAGACCAACATCGCCTTAAGAGGTACCCAGAAGTGCACCACTGCTGAGTCCACAGAATTCGTGGTTGATATGCGGCCGGTAAAGAACATGAAAGTCCTGGCCAGCTATTATCAGGAAATCCTGTATGACTTTGCTAACTTTGTGTACACAGGTACCAGCTGGCCGGCAGTTGATGCTTCCCTTGGTCAGCTCCGTGGTTTCTACAATGTAGGCGATCACCAGGTACGCGGTATTGAAGCAAATATTTCCTACGACTGGTCAAACTTCGGCGGATTTGTTTCCGGCAGCCAGTTGCTGAAGAACCGCATCACCAATGCTCCGGCTAACCTGTTAAGCGGATCAGGCGTGATCGATACAGAAACCGATGCAGACTTCAATAAAACTGCTGTGCCGAGATGGAATATGTCTGCTGGCGCGTACTATGATATCACTGAGAATTACAGTGTATCTGGTATCTACAAGATCCACGCGAAGATGCAGAACCGTGGCAGCAACGACGCGAATGAAGCTGGTTGGTCCGGATATTCTTGGTCCACCGGCGGCGAACTTGATCTGTCAGCCACAGCTAGAAATGTTGGGATAAAGAACCTGAACCTGACCGTTCTTGGTAAGAACCTGACCAATGCCGTTTATGGCAGCAGCAGTTCGATGGACCCGGGACACTGGCAACAGGTTAATCCCCAGTATTTCGAAGCTAAGGTCAGCTACCTCTGGTAATTGCTTGACAAAGTAAAAGATTTAGTGTATTATTAAGTAAGTTAAGCGGGGTCTTTCCCCAGGTTTCTGGGGAAAGACCCTGTAATTTAAAAGAAAAGTTCTTTGAAATTTAATCATTACTAAAGTTAAAAATAGTTTGGGAACTTTTAATCGTTTAAGCAGTCTAAACTATTAAGAGGATCAGGAAGTATATTTGATTTTGGCAATGATTAAAATCAGGACAGGAGGAAAGTATGCATAAGTTGTTGGCAAGCTTAGTAATAATGTTAATGCTCAGTCTTGGTGCAGTTAATAGTTTCGCGGCAGATTCGCTGTTGCTGGATGGTTTTGAGGGTGAGATCATTCCGGCTGGGATTACCTCCGGCTCAATGAGCGGTAACGTTGATTATGGCTCAGGCGGCGGTTCTTCAGTGGAAGTATATGCCGATGATGCTGATAAAGTGGAGGGCAAGCAGTCTCTCAAAGTAGTGTTTTTTGCCATGCCTGGCGGCTGGATCTGGATAGCCAGGGGCTATAATATAGATGTCAAAGGCGCTGGGGCCTGGAAGGTAAGACCCCAGGATATAAAATGGGATAAATATAATGCGTTCAGTTTCTGGATGAAAGGCACTAACTCCGGAAAACAGCTGGCGCTGGATATTATTGACTCTAAAAAAGAGTATTTCCGGTACTTGGTGAAAGATGACAGCGATGTCTGGAAACAGGTGATCATCCCTTTCAAATCGTTTGAAGTAAGAACTGACTGGCAGCCTAATAACGCGGCAAAAAATAAGACTCTTGATTTTCCGATCATGACTTATCAGTTTGAGCCGCGCCCCAAGAACGAGGGTGAGTGGAGTTTTGATAAGGTTGAATTAACAACAAAGACAAAATAGCATATAAGGAGAAGCGAATAAATCGCTTCTCCTTTTTTTTCAGCTAATATTTTAAGGACCAGCAACCCATCAGGGAATGACAGGTTGATATTAAAGGAGATAATATCATGAAAAAACTTGCAGGGCTGATCGCGCTTTTAAGTCTGGTAATGTCTGTTTCAGCGCTTTTTGCTGAACCGGTCAAACTGGTTTATTGGCATTATTTTACTGACCGGGACGCGGTTTTAAAAAAGATCGCGATCGATTTTGAAAAGCAGACCGGGATCCAGGTAGATGTGCAGAATTATGGGCCTCCGGAAGCTTATGACCGGAGATTGAGCGCCGCCACCCGCGGCAAGGCCTTGCCTGACCTGGTGACGATTACCTTGAATATTACTAATTATGCCGCCTATGTCCGCGGCGGCCATTTCCTGGATCTGACCCCATATCTGGATCAGGAATGGAAAAGCTCCATCCCTGAGAACTACCTGCGTGGTTTTACCTTTACGGCTGAAGACCTGCCGGTGTATGGCGTGAAAAAAGCCGGTTTATACGGTCTGCCGGTGGATGCCAATTGCATGGCTATTTTTTATAATACTAAATTGTTTGAAAAAGCAGGGATCAAAGCTGTCCCTAAAACCTGGACTGATTTTATCGCTGCCGGCAGTAAATTGAGAGCAGCCGGGATTGATCCCTTTGTGGCTAATTTTTATGGCCAGCAATGGGAAAACCATACTTTCTGGATGAATTACGCTTTTGCCTATTTAGGCACGAAAGGATTTACCGATTTGACCTTTGGCCGGGTCAAGTTTAGTGATCCCCGGGTGGTGAAGAGCTTTAAGATCTTCGCGGATATGCGCGATGCCAAAATGTATATGCGGGGAATCACCGGCGGGATCAATGGCGAAGATATTTTCCCGCAGAATAAAGTGGGAATGTTCTGGTTTGGATCCTGGGAGATCGGCGTGTGGAAACAGACTGCGCCAAAATTCCAGGATTTTGACGTTTTTTATCCTCCCCAGCCGGCTGATGCCGCTAACCAGTGCTTATTGCCTGGCGGGCCGGGGGCAGCTATTGCCGTTAATGCTAATGGTAAAAACAAGGAAGCAGCGGTTAAATTTGTCAAGTTCCTGACCAGCAAGGTTCCCCAGTTAATGTACGCTGAAACCAGCCAGAATATACCGGTAAACCTGACGGCGCGCAAAGAGATGAAGGCCGGCGCTAAATTGGCCAAATTCGTCCCGTGGATGAGCAGTCTTTATTATGGCCGGTTCCAGAATCCGCCGCTGTGGGGCGAGATCCTCAGCAAAGTCAATGTGGAGATCCAATCTATTATTTTAAATGAAAAAACCCCGGAACAAGTTTGCAAGTTCCTGGATGAAGAATATGAGCGCATCCGTAAGAGATACGAAGAGTAAAAATAGCGTATAGCGGGTAGCGTATAGCGGATAGAAAAGCCAAGGATGAAAACGACAAGTTTCAGGGACTTGATAGTCTGGCAGAAATCTTATAAGCTAACTTTGGAAACATATAAAGTGACTTCGCGGTTTCCTAAAGATGAACTCTACGGATTAACTTCACAAATAAGAAGGGCCGCGGTATCTATCCCGTCAAATATAGCTGAAGGTTATGCCAGGCAACATAGAAATGAATATCGACAATTCTTAAGTATTGCCTATAGTTCGCTGGCAGAGTTTGAAACACAATTATTATTAGCAAAGGACTTAAAATACTTAGAATTACCTGAGTATAGTGAGTTAGAGCAGTTGCGTAAGGAAGTCGGCTCGATGCTTTATAAAATGATCAATCCTATACGCTAAACGCTATACGCTAAAAACTGTCCGCTGTCCGCTGATACATTGAGGTTTTGCATGCTTAAACGTCCATGGAAACGCCGGGAAATAATGTATATGTTTTTTGTCTTGCCAGCCTTGATCTTTTTCGGTGTTTTCGTCATCTATCCGTTTATCAAGAATTTCCTGATCACGTTCTATTCCTGGGACGGGATTAATGAAATGCAGTTTGTCGGCCTGTCTAATTACAAAAAGGCCCTGTTCCAGTCACCGGATTTCTGGAAACCCATTAAAAATGCCGCTTTCCTGGCTTTGATGGGTATTACCGTTCAAAATGGTTTGGCCCTGTTGCTCGCCTGGATCGTAGATAAAGAGCTAAAGGGCGCCAAATTCTACCGCGTAGTTTTCTTTATTCCCCCGATGTTGTCTTTTGTAGTCATTGCTTTCCTCTGGAAATGGATCCTGGAACCAAATATGGGGATTTTGAATATTTTCCTGAAAAATATAGGATTAGATAGCTGGGCCTTGCCCTGGCTGGGTACGCGGCAAACCGCCTTGCCGACAGTAGCTATGGTTAATATCTGGGCCAGCTTCGGTTGGGGGTTTGTCATGTTCCTGGCTGCCTTGCAGGGGATTGAAAGGGATATTTATGAAGCGGCGCGTATTGACGGCGCTAACAATTTCCAGGAATTCTGGAAAATCACATTTCCGTTGTTATTACCTATTATTGTCAGCGTGTCAATTTTAACCATCCTCGGGGCCATGCAGCAATTTGATTTGATCTATGTCATGACTGGCGGAGGACCTGCCGGCGCGACAGAAGTGCCAGTAAACCAAATGTATATGCAAGCCTTCCAGAACGGCATGTGGGGTTATGCGACGACCCTGGGCGTATTATTAGGAGTAATATTATTCATCATTTCACTGTTGCAATTGCAGATCAAAAAATGGCTGGTGGATTGGTAAATCCTGATTACACCGATTTTTAAAAGATCCGCCAGAGGCGGACAGGGATTACACAGATTATTTTTGGTTAAGGGACGAAGAATACATGAAGAAAAGTACGGGAAAATTTAAAAAAATATTTACTAATGTCGTGTTTCAGCTGGTCCTGCTGGTCTTTGCGGCCTGGGTGATCTTTCCGGTGCTTTGGGGTGTCTCCACTTCCTTGCGCACCTTTGAGGGGATTTACCAGATCAGTGACCAGGTTGATGAGCAGAATACCATAACCGATGCCAATGTGCCTGTAAGTACCAGCGCTAAGATCACTAATCGTCTTAAATCCACCGGACGTCTTTTGCGCAGTCTGATCCCGCCAGCGCCGATCCAATGGGGAAATTATAAAGAAGCCTGGAAACAGGGCAATTTCAGCAAATATTTCATGAATAGCTTCTTTTACATGCTCACAGTAGTGTTCTTTATGCTGCTTTTCTCGTCGATGGCTTCGTATGCGTTCGCCCGTCTGCGTTTCCCCGGCAAAGAGTTTATTTTCTATCTATTCTTGGCCAGCCTGGTCATGCCTTTACCCACGATCTTTATTACTGTATATCTATTATTACAAAATTTTCCGATATACCTATTTGTGGTCTTGATCGCTATCGCTTCCCTGCTGATCGTGACTGCCGGTTCTTTCCGCAAGATGATGTACCTGGCCTTGGGCGTGCTGTTAACAGCGGGGGCTGGCTATGCTTTTGTGGTTTCCAAGAATCCTGGCGAGCCTAAAAAACTGCTGGAATTGATCTTGACCAATATTAATTTGTTGGATACACGCACTGGATATATTTTGCCGCAGATTGCCAGCGGCCTGCCTTATACTATTTTCCTGATGCGTTCTTTTTTTGAGGCGATTCCAGTGGACCTGGAAGATGCGGCACGCATTGACGGCTGCAGCCGGCTCGGAATCTATTTCCGCATTATCCTGCCGCTTTCCCGCCCGATCCTGGCGGTGACCGGTATTTTCGGGGCTTTAAGCGTCTGGAAAGAATTCCTTTTTGCGGTGATCGTTTTCTCTGACAGCAGTAAGATGCCGATACAGGCCGGGTTACTGGCTTTCCAGGGAACCTATAAGACCCAGTGGAATTATTTGATGGCTGGAGTCATCATTACGGCTATACCGGTGATTATTGTTTATTTAATGATGCAGAAACATATTATTTCCGGCCTGACCGCCGGCGCGGTGAAAGGCTAACTCAGGAACAGTTTTGAGTTAGAAGTTTTCCCCTGCTGATTTTCCCAAATAGAGTTTGGAAAAATCAAAATTGCTTTTCAAGAAATCACTTGCAAGATTTAGAACGCGTGCTATATGTTAGATAGAACCCCACAACTGAATAAAAAGTCACGGAAGGGATAGCTCAAGGCGGATATCGTTTCCTTGAGTGTTTTTATCGGTAAAATATAGTTTACTTTAATCATCAAAAGTGCTAAAATCATAAAGATAATATCTCTGCTTTGGAGATAAAGTGAAGACATTTAAGTGTTACCTAATTCTACTGTTATCCGCCATTTGCCTGCTGCCGGCCAATTTTACCTTTGCGGCGGGCGAACCAGCGGCCTTCCTGCATAATGGCGCCGGGGCCCGGGCCCTGGGTATGGGCGGCGCTTACACGGCGCTGGCCGATGATGCCAGTTCTGTTTATTGGAACCCGGCCAGGTTAGCCTGGCAGGAAAAATTTGAAATAACCGCGATGTATGCCAATCTGGGCCTGGATTCCAATTATGATTACGCTGGACTGGTCCTTCCTCTCTCTTTCGCTTCTTTCGGTTTCGGCTACCTGCAACAAGCAACCAACAAAATTGAAACTACCGATAATGTCGGCCAGGTGACTGGCGAAGTCAAAGCGGCAAATACCGCTTTGTTTGCCGGGTATGGACAAACTTTTGGCGATATTTTCTCGTTAGGTCTCAGCGCTAAAATGATCAATCAAAAATTTGATACCTATAAGGCCAAAGCGCTAGGTTTTGACCTGGGCCTGCTTTGGCTTACTGATAGGGTACGGGTTGGACTTGATATACAAAACTTGAACAGCCCTAAACTAAAAGGTGATTCCTACTGGGACTCTTCCCAAACCGTAAGCGAAACTATTCCCCTGACGATCAGGACGGGATTGGTCCTGCATACCAAGCATCAGGCGAAAATCGGGCAGGCGAAAAAAGTCCGGGAAAAAGCCAAAGCTCGCAAGTCAACGCCGCAAATGGAACAGGCAGCAGGAATCAGCCCTATTGAAGGATTTGACCTGAGCCAGGGCTGGATACCTGCGCCGCCGCCAGATCAGCAGGAGATCGCTACCGGCGCTGCCGGTGACCTGGAAAAGGCGGCTGCTTTTTCTATCCCGGTGGAAGTGAATTGGGCTCTGGATGTAGGCTATACCCCAGACAGTAACCAGAACCTGGAGATAGCGCCAGGCGTTGAATGCTGGATCAATAAGCAGTATGCAGTCAGAGCAGGATGGAACCTGAATGACTTGAATAATGCGCATAGTTTTTATCATAACCTGAGTTTGGGTGCATCATTCCTCTGGCGCTTTATCGAGATTGATTATGCTTATGTTATCCATGAGGACTTGCAAAATACGCACCGTATCTCCACAAGCTTCTTATTCTAAGAAGCTTTGATTACACCGATTTCAAAAGATGATTATCCCCCCTAGTTTTGCAGAGGCAAAACTGGCAGGGGGGACAGGCACAGATTAAAGAGGAGAAAGAATTGCTTAAAAGAATCAGGATTTTAATTTTTATACTGCTGACCACTGTCATCTGCACACTGACCACTGGTGTCCTTTTTGCGGCTAATGTCAAAATTGTCGGCCGGCAAATGTTTGTCGATGGGAAACCTTTCACGGTCAAGGGTGTGAATTACGGTTATACGCCGGTGGGTTCTGGATATTCGACGTACGATTGGACCATTCATCCTGAATTTTATAAAGCGGATTTTGCCCTGATCCGGGCAATGGGCGCCAATACTTTACGCTTGCATGATTTACCTACTGATGACAAAATGCTGGATGCAGCCTATGAATACGGTTTATATGTGATCATTACAATACCAGTCAGCTGGACAGATAATTTGGCCAGTGATGCCGGCCGCAATACCGTGCTAAACAATGTGACCACGTATGTCACTAGATGGAAAGATCATCCGGCAGTCTTGATGTGGTGTGTCGGTAACGAGATAAATTACTGGAATGTGAAAAAATATGGGGACACGCCGAGACTTTCCGACTGGTATAAATTAGTGAATGATTCTGCCCGTCTGGCTCATCAGATAGAGGGAGCGCATTATCATCCCGTGACGACTGCTGACTCTGAGATCTCTGACCTGGGGACGGCAATCAATAGTTCCGATGATGCTTCTATGCCTGATCTTGACCTGTGGGCGGTGCAGATATACCGTGGTAATACAGAAGTTTTTGCCAGTATGTTTGCTGATTGCCAAGCCAAGAGTGCGAAGCCCTTTGTGATCACGGAGTTTGGCTGTGATGCGTATAATATCATTACCCAGGCTGAGGATCAAGCGGCCCAGGCTGATTGCATTCAGGGCATGCTGGATAAGCTGCACCTAAACTTATCGGTGGATGATCCGGCCCGGCCTTTTATCGGCGGATGTCTGTTCCAATGGGCTGATGACTGGTCCAAGAATCAATCGGGCGCGATTAACAGTGTGCACGATACTAATGGTACCTGGCCAAATCCCGCTTATTATGATTACAACGGCGGCTATAATATGAATGAGGAATGGTGGGGATTATGCTCTATCAGTGCCGGGACAGATACCAAAACCACGCGCCTGGCATACGATAGGGTAAAAAATAAATGGGCGCCAAATACATTGAGCACCGTTTCCGGCAATAATGTTTTTTCCACTGAAATTACTAATTACCCCAATCCGTTCAATCCTGATACCGGCAGTACCACTGTTGTTTTTGCCGTGGCTCCTGGTACGGCAGTCAAAGTAAAGATCTATGATATAGCCGGCAGGCTGGTAAAAGTGCTGAAAGAAGAAACCATTGATACCTATGCCCAATACCAGGTAATCTGGGATGGTAAGGATGATGATCAGACTGTTGTCGCTAACGGTGTTTATATTTGTTTTGTCGAGGCTAAAGGGACCAAGGGTACCGAAGTGAAATACCGCAAAATATTAGCCCTGAAATAGAGCTTGCGGGAAGGATATATTTAAGTTATATTTATTATGTGTGTCATTTACTGTTCGGAGGGTGCATGCGTTTTAGCAAGATCGTTTTTCTTACAGTTTTTTTAGCGCTAGCGGTTAATTCAATCCAGGCGGCGGAACAGCAAAAAATAAAAAGCCTGCGCATTGACGGGAATTTAACCTTTGAGTTCTGGGCGCATAAACTCCAACCTGGGTGGGGCATTTATTCCAGTAACTTGGCCAAGCTCTATGAGCATGACCTGGTTTCTAAAGATAAGTGGCATTATGTCGGCGGGCAGACCTTAAACGTGGACTTTTCCTACCGGCCCAGCAGGAACTGGACCATGATGCTGGGTATTTTGGCTATCGGCAATTACGCTGACCGTTTTTATATTCCTATTAATGATGAACACCGGTTGAAATATAACCAAGACTATATCAAATGGACGAGAGGAGAGATCGCTTATAAAGGCGACCGTTTCCAGGCTTCGCTGAACGGCGGGCTCGGCCATTACCACTGGGAAAATGAAGGCGATATGTTCCAGCTCTATCCGGAACAGTTTGATGTTTATAATTACCGCCGGATAACCGGCCGGCAGGTACCCCGCGGCTTGGACCTCAAAT
This sequence comes from uncultured Clostridia bacterium, assembly GCA_964441745.1. GTDB lineage: Bacteria > CAYTYR01 > UBA6262 > UBA6262 > UBA6262 > UBA6262. The sequence continues at coordinate 15,372 of CAYTYR010000013.1, read as the reverse complement.
ATGCCGGTGATTTCGGCAAGCTGGAACTGGTGCATGGCGCCGAGGTGGTCTGGGGAGACCATACTTCCACGTATGGTAAGTATAATTGGCGCTGGGGTTATTTTAATAATGCTTTTATTTTTAAAAATGCCCGTATTTCCTGGGGTGAAAAACCCAAAGAACATTTGAATGCTTATGAACTCACCACTAAAATTGACCTGGCCGAATCTCTGCCTATTGACCTGGGTTTGCTCTACCAGCCATTCCGTCTGGACCGGGAATTCCTGTATGTCGAAGAATCCGGTACCGATAATTCATATGCTATCCCCAACAGCACTGCGACGATCAATACCGGCTCCCGGCTCATTAAGTCCGGGACGACCAGTACCAGCGACGCGCTGGGCTATAAAACCAAAATAGGGTTCAGGTTTATCCCGTTTGTGGAAGAAATAAGCGTTGGCTATGCCCATTTGGGCGCCAGCGCCGGCAATAAAGATGAATATTCAGGCGGCATAAAGAAAGAGCTCAATGCTTTTACTAACCTGGACTTTACCGGTATCTACCAAAAACCCGTTTACGGCCCTTTACCTTATCTCTATGAAGGAACAGCTGCTGATCCTGGCCCTGGGGTGATTAAGCCGCGAGCCAGAAATGATGCTTTTTGGGTGACGATGGAGAACCGGCAGGCGCATATCTATAAATTAACCCTGAACTTTGACCCTACACCCAGCAGTTGGTTATATTTATGGCAGCCGAATATTCTCGAAGAATGGAATATGAACCCTAAGGAAGACGCTACTATCGCCTTGGCTTTCCAGTACCTGGCACGCCAGTATCCCACCGCGACTGACCGTTGGTACTACCGGACCCGGGATGACGATATTCTCTGGGAAGGCGAATCAGACCCGACCAAGGAATTCTGGGATTACCGGCCGCATGGTAAATGGCCGACCACAGAGTTCTTGCACAGTTTTAATACGATGATCAGGCTGATCCCCGCGCCTACTTACAAATTCTGGATCAACCTGAAATGGGGACAGGATGTGGCGACCAGCGCTTTGGCTTATACTAATGATAATGACGAGAACAAACCAATTACCAACTATTTCTTAGGCACTATCTGGCTGGATAAGAAACCTTACAAAGCCAGCGCCACGCTGGGCCGGGATATCTGGGGTTGGGAAGAGTGGCACCAGCGGTTCGGCGGGACCAATGACCGGTTATACAAGTTTTCTCTCAGCCGGACCTGGGAAAGCGCGCCTTTTGCTTCTACTGACTCTACCCTGGGCGTTGAATACGTCGGGATCCGGGAGCAGGATAATCAATATATTTATCCGGAGCTGGGCTCTTTTGATGAATGGCGGTGTTTCTTTAACCTGCATTTTGGCTCCCTGGTAGGATTACAGAAGGAAGAAAAACCAGTGGCGGTGGAAGGAAAAAAGCGAGCCCGGACTTTAGCCAGCTTGACCGTCTTAACCCCGGTGTTTACTCCTGGCACGGGTGATAATCCTGAAGCTGTTTTTGCCCTGGCTGCCTCAGCGGATAAAGGAATTAAGTCCTGGGAGATCAATATCCTGGATCTGAATAATAACCTGGTAAAGACTTTATCCGGTAAAGGCCAGCCGCCGCTGGAAAAAGAGTGGGATGGCACAGACCTGGCCAGCCGTGAAACTGCTCCGGAAGGAGACTATCAAGTCATTTTTAAAGTGGTAAATAAAGCCAACAAATCAGTCAAGACTGACCCGCAAACAGTGACCTTGCAAATACCGCAGATCGAAATAGCCAAGGAAGTCCTGGCCGAAGCTCCGGTTGAGCTCAGGGAAGAAGAAAGAGGCTTAGTGATGAATATCACTTCCGCGGTACTGTTCGATTTTGATCAGGCCAAACTAAAGGAAGAAGCTTTGCAGGTTTTGCCTGATGTCGTCAAACTGCTTTCTATGTATCCGGTTAACCAGATCCTGATCGAAGGTTATACTGATTCGATCGGCGCAGAAGAATATAACCAGAAATTATCAGCTCGCCGGGCCAACAGTGTTTATAACTATTTTGTAGAACAAGGGATCGAAAAAGGCCGGATGGAAAAGAAGGGATATGGTGAAACTAAACCAGTCGCTTCCAACCGTACTAATTCCGGCCGGGCCCTGAATCGCCGGGTAGAGATCATCCTGCTCAAGGAACCTGAGGCGGATACGGAGCAAGGTATGTCCATAGAAGATACGACAGAAGATACGACGGTGGACCCAGAATGAAAAAAATAACCTTAGCAAAAATTATATTGATGATCATCGCCGGATTGTTCCTGGTCTCTTGTGAGAAAAATCCCATGGACCGGTTAGCTGATCCGTCAGGTGAAGGGGCCCTGAACGCCTGGAGCGGCGTATTTAAGATTTATGACGATGATCTGATTACTGGCGGCAATGTAGCCTTTATTCCTTCTGACCTGTCTCCGCCGGATAATAACATGACCCTTGATTTTAAGAATACCAGCGATAATCCTCCCGAAGGCGCTAAGTGCCTGAAATATACCTGGAACGGCCAGGACCTGGATTGGAAGGGCAAGAACGAACATGACTGGGCTGGCATGAGCCTGATCGTAGCTACCCACTGGTCACTATATGATGCCACTCCGGCTAAGGATTTATCATCTGCTGGCTATACCAAGATCACTTTCAAGGCCCGGGCTGATATTTATAGTGATACCTATGTAAAATTTGAAGGTCCGGTTTCTAAAACTGTCACCGCACCAACCAGGGGCGGTACCCAGTATCTCCGCTTGAACAGCGATGAACTGATGGATTGGCATTCATACACCATTGCTTTCAGGGCAGCTGATTTTAAGGCAGTAAGAGATTATTTTAAAATAGTGATCGAGTATCCCGCTGGCGCTAATGGCGGACCATACGGGAGTGGCGGCACAGTTTATGTTGATGATATTAAATATGAATTATAAGGAACAGAAGCGCCAGCAAGGTTGTCTTAATAGTAGGGCATAATAAAGTTCCGTGGATCCAAGAAAAAGAGGAGGGGAAACATGTTCAACTGCAAGTATGTTCTAAAGATCTTGGTATTAGCTTTGACCGGAATTATGCTCATGTCCATCTCAGCGGTTTCGGCGCAGGAAGCAGAGTCTAATTTTAATACTCCTTCTCCGGGCAATGCTGCCTTGCGGTCATTGATGCTGCCTGGCTGGGGGCAGTTCTTTAATGAACAGCCGACCAAAGGTTATATTTTTGCCGGGGCGGAAATAATTGCCCTGGGCACAGCTTATATGATGTATTCCAGCGCCGACAGCGCCTATGAGGATTATGAAAAACAGAGAACTGGATCTGCTTACGATGATTATTCCAGTAAAGTTGATTCAGCCAATATGTTTATTTATGCCGCGGCGGCGATCTGGGTCGGTAATGTAATTGACGCCTATTTCTCAGCCGATAGCGGGCCCAGCAAGAAGAAAAGTACAATTAAAAAGAGCCCGAAGAAGAAAAAAGTGAAAGTTGAAGAGGAAATAGAAGAGGAAGAGGCGGAAGAGGAAGAAGCAATAGATGAGGAAGATGAGGAAGAAGCAATTAAACCAGTGAAGAAGCAGAAAAAACAAATAGCAGAAGAGGTTGAAGAAGAAGAGGAACAACCAGCTGAGGAAGAAGAAGAAGAGTATGAAGAAGAGGAAGAGGAAGAAGACGAATCAAGACTGCCGGAAAGAGGATTTTACCTGCAAGCTAAAGGATTGCATCAATTAGGCATAGCGTATCGCTATACTTTCTAATTAACTGTGGATCAGGAGGTAGGATGATGTTAAAGAAAAAATTGGCTCTGCTGGCAATAATCGGAATGGTCTGCGGGATATATATGTTAGCTGGGGTGGCAGTGGCCAGTGGCGCTTTTAAGATGTTCCCGATCTATACAGACGCTAAATCAGGTGATAATCATTATATCCCCAGCGGCTGGATGGGTGATTACGGTGACCTGAGAGTAAATGATCTCTGGAAAGAAAATCCACATGGCGGCGCTACTTGCATCCAGTGGAAATATAATGCCAAGGGAGCGCAGAATGCCGGCTGGTCCGGCGTTTATTGGCAGAATCCGGCCAATAATTGGGGTACAAAAAAAGGCGGATATGAATTAACCGGAGCTAAAAAACTAATATTTTGGGCCCGGGGAGAAAAAGGTGGTGAGATAATTGCCGAAGCAGGGGTTGGCGGCATTACCGGGAAATATGCCGATACAGACAAGGTAAGTGAGGGCCCAATTCAGCTTACTAAGGAATGGAAAAAATATGAGATCAATGTAAGTGAGGCCGACCTAACATATATCAGCGGCGGTTTTTTCTGGGTGGCTAAAGGCGAAGATATGCCGGAAGGCGGCATGACCTTTTATCTTGATGATATCAGGTTTGAGTAAAAACTTAAGGAAGAGGGGGTAGGTAAAAACATGAGAAAAGTATTTCTCATCAGTATTTCAGTTTTAGCGGTGTTGGCGGGCAGTTTTTCCGCGATCACTGTGTTTTCGCAGGGCAAGATGTTCAATGTGGAAGTGCCGGTTATTAATGCGGCGCCAATTGGTAAAAGCATTAATCCTGATGGCGCTAAAACAGGATTCAAGTCATTCCCGGTCTATACGGATAAGAATTCTCCGGATAACCATTATGCCCCGAGCGGCTGGATGGGTGACTACGGTGATATGCGCTTGACTGACCGGTGGAGCCAGAATCCGCACAGCGGCACTACCTGTATCCAATGGAAGTATGTGCCCAGAGGAAGTCAGGGCGCTAACTGGGCGGGCGCCTTCTGGCAGAATCCTGCTAACAATTGGGGTTCTAAGAAGGGCGGCTATAATCTGACCGGAGCCAAGAAACTGGTGTTCTGGGCGCGCGGTGAAAAAGGCGGAGAAAGATTAGCAGAAGTGGGCGTCGGCGGTATTGAAGGCGAATATGCTGACAGCGACAAGCTCAGTATCGGGCCTATTGACCTGGCCAAGGAGTGGAAAAAGTTTGAGATCGACCTGACCGGCGCTGACCTGAGTTATATCAGCGGCGGATTTTTCTGGGCTGCCAGCGGTGATGATGTCCCGGAAGAAGGCATCACCTTCTATCTGGATGATATCAGGTTTGAGTAAGCCACATTTATAGACATGGAGGTGGATAAGCAATGAAACTGCGTAAAATGATGATTTGTTTGATGGTCCTGCTTATGGGCGTAGCCCTCTTGTCAACAGCCTCAATTGTAATCGGGGCAGTGATCGAGGAAGAGGATGCAGCGCCGGTAAAGGCTAAAGTCGCGAAAAAGAAAGCAGCGGCAAAGAAAGCAGTGGAAGAAGTTGTTGAAGCTGAAGAAACAGCAGCAGTGGAAGCAGAGCCGGCGAACGAAAGTCCGTCAGCTCCTGGTGAAAAACCATCGCGCACGAAAAAAGTCACAGCCTACCCATTCTATATTTACGAGAATGGCGCATCCAAGCTCAATCACTTTTATCCGAGCGGCTGGATGGGCGATTATGGCGACTTGAGAGTAAATGTCAAGGAAATGGTCAATCCGCATTCTCTGCCAAGCTGTATAAAGATCTCTTATACTGCAAAAGGCAAGAATGGGGCTGGCTGGGCTGGCGTCTATTGGCAGCAGCCAGCTAATAACTGGGGCACGGCTAATGCCGGATACAATTTCACTGGCGCCAAGAAGCTGACTTTTTGGGCCCGCGGTGAAAAAGGCAATGAAGTGATCAATGAATTTAAAGTCGGCGGCATCCAGGGTGAATATGCCGATACAGATGTAGCTGGTATCGGTCCGGTGAAACTGACCACTGCCTGGAAAAAGTATGAGATCGACCTGGCCGGCAAAGACCTCAGCCGTATAGCTGGTGGTTTCTGCTGGGCAACTTCAGCTGATGAAAATCCAGATGGTTTTAATATTTATCTGGATGACATTATGTTTGAGTAATAAAAATGAAAAGAACCATAATTTAGAATTTGTCATTTACCTGTCCCCGCGTTTTGATTTGTCTGGTTTTATGACAAATCAGCAGGGGAGAATTTAGAATTTGTGTTTAATACGGGTTTCCCTCTGCTTCTCGAAGGAACGATAAAAATAAGCCGACGATGGTGACGTTCTATAGTAGATATAGCAACATCCTGTTTTGAGGCAAATATTATGTCGTTCTTCAGAGCAGAGGGACCTGTGAATTAGCTCGCAGCTCATAGTTCGCAGCTGTTAGTAAAGGCGTTTATGAAAAAATCATTACTAATAATATTATTTTCTTTATTATTGTGTAATTTTTTTGTGTTCCGCTCTGGGGCGGAAGAGGAAGACGAAACAGCCCTGCCGGAATTGTCTGATATTGTTGCAGACCAGAACCCTGAAGAAGCGGAAATAAAAGCAAAACCAAAAGTGAAACCAAAGACAAAAAGAAAAGTAAAAAGAAAAGTCAAAGCAAAATTGAAAGAAGAAGCAACAAAACCAGATGAAGAAATTACCCCTGAAGTCCCGGCTTTTAAGGGATTTTTAATCTACCAGGATAAGACCAGTGGCGGCAATCATTATGCTCCGAGCGGCTGGATGGGCGATTATACAGATCTAAAATTGGATTATGGATATGCGAAAAAACCTTATTCTGGCAAGACCTGCATCAAGATAGAATATAATGCCAGGGAATCACAAAGAGCCGGCTGGGCGGGCATGTTTTGGCAGAATCCCTCCGGTAACTGGGGTGAAAAAAAAGGCGGGTATAATTTGACCGGCGCAACCAAACTCACCTTCTGGGCGCGCGGCGCCAAGGGCAATGAAAAGATAAAAAAGTTCAAGGTCGGCGGGATCAGCGGGACTTATCCTGATTCTTGTTCAGTGGATTTTGGGCCGGTAGTATTAAGAAAAGAATGGCGCAAATACACTATTAACTTAAAAAATAGGGATCTATCATATATAAATGGCGGATTTTGCTGGGTCGCTGTAGCCGGTGATAATCCGTCAGGGATCGTTTTCTACCTGGATGACATTAAATACGAGTAAGTTTAGATAAATTTTAATTATTTAGGGGAGGGAACAATGAAAGTATCAAAAAAAGCCGCGGCGTTAATGCTCCTGATAGTATTGTTATCTTCGCTCTTTTTTGCCTGCACCAAAAAGGATAAGTTGACAGCATTGGTAGCTGACGGTCCGGTCATTTCCAGTGTGGCCGAGTCAAACATTACTACGACCACGGCCACGATCACCTGGAGTACGGATATTGTCGCAACTTCCAAGGTGTATTTCGGGACCAGCAGCAGCGAGATGACCCAATTCATTAATGAAACAGATACAGGCGCCAGCATGACGAAAACGCATTCTATAAATCTTACCGGTTTGACTGCCGCCACTACCTATTATTACTATGTGCAAAGCAGGGATGCTAATCTTAATACCGCTAAAGCCGGAGATGACGGCAGTTTTAGTTTTGTCACTAATGCTATTCCCAGTAATGACACAGCTCCAACTATTTCCGCGGTCAGTCCCGGCACTCCTAATGCCGACAGTGCCACCATTACCTGGACTACGGACCAGTCTGCTGACAGCCTGGTAGAGTATGGTACATCAACTTCCTATGGTCTAAGTGAATCAGCGGCCACCCTCACTACTAGTCATAGCGTGACGCTCTCTAACCTGACTGCTAGTACAACATATCATTATCGCGTGAAAAGCACCAATGCCGCCAGTAAATCCAGTACCAGCAGTGACTATACTTTTGCTACCACTGATGGCGGCAGCAGCTATCCCTTAGTTGCGACTCCTCCAGCTAATGGTGCAATTTATCTGGAAGAGAATGAGCAGTTATCAGCAGAGGGTGATCTGGGTTATGATATGGGAGTTGCCAGCAGCGGTGGCGCTACCGATTGGGTTACCAATATGACTACACATATGAAATGTGCCTATCCTGCGGGTAATTCTTGGGGTACAGTATTTATCCTCAGGTGGCCGACACCCTGGAACACGGAGTTTAATCCTAATGAAATTAAATATGCTTTTGATTATTCTGGCTATACTACCTTGTCTGTAGATATGAAAGGGGAAGTTGGCGGTGAAGTAATTCAAATTGGCATGAAAGACACTACAGACGGTGACTTGGGGCTGGAGACCAAAAAGACAGCCACTTTAACCACTACTTGGACAACTTATACTTTTGCTCTATCCGGGTTTACCACCTGTGATAAGACTAAAACTTATATACCGATCGAATTCGTATGGGGTGCTACTTCATCGACTGTTTATTTTAAAAATATTAAAATGATACCGTAGTGATTTGGTCAGAATAAAGATATAACTGAAGGAAAGGCCGGCACCGGATCAGGAGTTATTAAATCCTAAACAATGACCTATTATCAGACTAAATTTTGTGCAGTTCTTTGTTTGCTGATATGTATAGGCGGGCAGGCTGGGGCCACTGCGGTGGGCAAGGGAAGCTATGCTGACACTTTGCCAACAACATTGACTTCACCGCCTGCGGACCAATATATAACCACTAATATCACCGGGCCTGTCCCCACGACTAAATGGTATTCTTCCTTGATCAGTTCTGAATATTCGTATTACCATTTTGCCAATCCATTAGCCATGAATGCAGTCAGTACAGGCCTGCAGATCGGTTATCCAGCAGTTACGGCAGCGGCTGACAGTATCACTGCCCCTTTTGTCCAGGATCTGGAGATCGGCGGCGATATCAGCGGCCGGGAACTGACCGTTGCCGCCAATACCGGGGTCCTGGTTGAGGCTTATAGCGACTGGACAGTCAGCCCTCTCTGGACAGACGCAACTGATAAAACTAAAACTATCTCCGCTACTTACGGGCATGGTCTGCCGTTTGTCTATTTAACCTATTCTTCGGGCTGCGACCCGAAAATTATTTTTTCCGGGGCTATTACTGCTTTTGACAGCAATGGCAATACTTTAAGTGACGGCACTGTTAATACTAACCATATCGGAGTTAAATACGGCTCCAGTTATTATGGCCTGTTTGCTCCAACCAGCAGCAGTTTCACCATTAGCGGTACGACCATCAGCATCACCATGCCTGCGGCCAGCCGTTATTTTTCTGTAGCCTTGATGACGAAAGACAGCGGGGAAACAGATAAGCAGGTCCTGGCTTACTATTATCAATACGCGTATGCTTTTGTAACCAACAGCCAGGTTTCCTGGTCTTATGATGAAACTACCCAGCAGGTTACCAATACTTTTGCCCTGACCACGGTTGCTCAGGAAGGCACAGAGACAAAAACATTAATGGCTTTACTGCCGCACCAGTACAAGAACTCTACTGCGGCGGTTAGCGCAACGCGTTATTATACGGTTTTGCCGGGTAAAATGAAAATATTGGCCGGGACCGGTTTTGCCACAGTCAATACCTTCCATGGCGTATTACCTTTTCTGCCGGATAAAGGCAGTTATGACAAAACGCACCTGGCAGCACTGTTAGCCAAGGATAAGAATTCTTCCCTGTCCAAGACTGATACTTATTTTAACGGGAAACAGGTCGCTAAAATAGCTAACCTGATCCCCATTGCCGAACAACTGCAGGATACGGCGACCAGGAATTACCTGGTCAGTCGCCTCAAAACTATCCTGGTTAACTGGTTTACGTATACAGCAGGTGAAACTACCAGGTTTTTCTATTATGATCAGGTCTGGAGCGGGCTGGTCGGCTATGCCGCTGAATTTTACGGTTATAATTATACTGACCATCATTATCATTATGGTTACCTGGTTTATGCTGCTGCTATTTTAAGTATGTATGACAGTTCTTTCAAAGATGATTACGGTCCCATGGTCGAATATTTGATCCGGGATTATGCCAACTGGAACAGGAATGACACCATGTTCCCATTTATGCGCCATTTTGACCATTATCTGGGGCATTCATATTGCGACGGCCTGGCTCAGTCAGAAAAAGGGAATAACCAGGAGTCTTCTTCAGAAGCGATGAATTCCTGGGCCGCCCTGATCTTGTGGGGTATGGTTACTAATAATGACACTATCCGGGATACGGGTATTTACGGATATACTACGGAATATAGCGGAATCCGTGATTATTATTTTAATATGGACCAGGATATCTATAGTGCTACGTATAATCATCCGCTGGTAGGGATTCTGCATGATGACCGGATACTATATGATACCTGGTGGGATCATGTTAATGACGAATGTGTTTATGGCATCCAAATGATCCCGGCTACAGCGAGTATGCTGTACCTTGGATATAATGCGGATTACGTTAAACGGATTTATGATGCTTTTCTGGTTGATAATGGTGCCCCAGAACATTTTAATGGCTGGTATAATATTATCTGGCAATTTCAAGCCATGGCTGATCCAGAGGCAGTGATCAATAAATATCGGGAAACAGTGACTATTGATAGCGATGGGGATACGTACAGTTTCCTGTACCACTGGATCTATAATTTCAAAGAGTTAGGCCAGGTGGATACCAGCGGGTATGCTGACACACCGTATCATTCGGTCTTCAGTAAAGATGGTACGAAAACATATGTGGCGTACAATCCTGGAACAGCGGAGCAGAAGATCACTTTTTATGGTTTCGGGTCTCAGGGCAGTATTTATGTGCAACCGCAAACCCTGGTTGCCGTCCAAACATTTGCCTGTGAAGTTATTTCCGTTTCCCCTGATTCCTGCAATAATTTAGGGAGACAAACCCTGACTATAGAAGGAGCTGGTTTCCAGCCAGGAGCGCAGGTTCTGCTGCTGCGTTCCGGCCAGGATAATATGACCGCAGAGTCAGTTAACATGATCAGTACTGCTAAGATCACGGCCGAATTCGATCTGACCGGCGTAGCCCCGGGGAATTGGTCTCTGGTGGTGATCAATCCAGGCGGGAACCTTACTACTGCCAGGAATATGCCCATTACCATAACCAGTTATCTACTCACGGTCAGTGCGATCTCCCCGTCACTGGCTAATAGCCGGAAGCAGGTGAGGGTCCAGGTCACCGGAACAAATTTCTATAACGGGAGTCAAATAAAATTAAGCAGGACTGGCGAGCCGGATATCGTGGCCACAGAACATAGCTATGATTCGGCAACACAGATCTCCGGCCTGCTGGATATCAGGAATAAAACGCCAGGCTTTTGGGATGTCGTGGTCACTAATTCGGATACCCAATCCGGAGTCTTTTATAACGGATTTGAAATAGTCCAAGATAATAGTTTCTATGTTTATCCCAATCCGTGCAAACTAAACCAAGATAGAAAAGTTTATTTTATCAATGTGTCCAGTGACGCGGTATTGAAAATTTATGACCTGAACGGGGACGAGGTTTTTTCTGCCAGCGATATTACGGATAATCCTTTCAGCTGGGACCTGGAAAATATATTAGGGCGGAGAATAGCCAGCGGGATCTACTTATATGTGATCAAGGACGGCGGAACTTTAAGAAAAGGCAAAATAGCAGTTATTAAATAGGATTAGAGAATAAAAGAGGGGGACGCAGTGAAAAAAGTACCTGGATCATGGCTGTTGTTGCTGGCCAGTTTATTCCTGGTTACGGCGGTGATGGCGAAAGAACCGCGCGTGAGTGTTAGCCGGAAAAAAACCGGGGAGTATCAACTGTTAGTGGAAGGGAACCCCTTTATAGTGCATGGCGTTTGTTATAGCCCGATACCTATTGGCAAGAATTATGAGCATAACTTTTGGGGAGATACGGGTAAGCCCTGGATCAATGTGGATGGCCCGATGATGAAGGAATTAGGGGCCAATACCATCAGGATCTACCAGGAAGGGGAAAATCCTGCAGAAACCAGACAGCTGATCCGGGACCTGTACGAAGAATTCCAGATACGCACCATCATGACCCATTATCTCGGTTTTTGGTCCTATCCTTCAGCTAACTATGCCGATGAAGATTTCCAAAAAAGAACTATTGACGATGTTCTCCGGATGGTTAAGGAATACAAGGATGAACCAGGGATCCTGATGTGGTGCCTGGGAAATGAAAATAACTTCTCTTTCGGGCCGCAAAAAGTGAATCCCTGGACGACTAAGGCGATCGAAGCAATGAATGATCCTTTCAAGCAAAGGATGGCCAAAGCGAAAATTTATTACCAGTTTATTGAAAAAGTGGCTAAAGCTGTTAAGAAGATCGACCCGGATCATCCGATCATGATGGGTAACGGCGATATAGCTGATGTGGAGGCCGCTAAACGCTATTGTCCCAATGTTGATGTACTGGGTGCGACTGTATATCGCGGCAAGTCATTCGGGAATTTATTTAAAGAAGTAAAGATCAAATGGGGTAAGCCGATTATTTTCAGCGAATTTGGCTGTGACTCATTTGACGCTTTCAAACAAAGAGAAGACCAGGAAACGCAAGCAGCTTTTATTAACAACCAATGGCTGGAGATTGAAAAGAATTTGCCTGGTAATCCTGGAGGAGTTGGCAACTGCCTGGGTGGCTGTGTGTTTGAATGGAACGATGAATGGTGGAAAGCCGCAGAAGCAGATTCGTCCAGTTGGTCAGTCCATGACACCAGCGGGCAATGGTGCCACGGAGCCTACTATTGTGATATTAAAGCTCCGGAAGGAATGAATATGAACGAAGAATGGTGGGGCATAATTTCCCTGGACCCGGAACAGGATGAAATGGGTAATAATAGGCGTCTGCCCAAGAAAGCTTACTACCTCCTGCAGGAACTATGGCCGCAGGAAGAAAACACAGAGAACTAATACAGAGTAAAGGAGTGCATAAAAAATGAAAAAAAGAGTCATTTTATTACTGCTCATAGCCGCGATTATGCTAAGTTCGGCAGTGGTTTGGGCGCAAGGAGCTGCCGGCAGCATTGAAAAACTGAAAGTCGTTCCCTCCTGGGAAGCTTTGGGCAAGGTTTACTTAATGTGGGAGCAGATCGAAGATATTTTCTATTATAAAGTATACCGTGACGGCAAAGTTGTGGGCCGGGCGCGTGATCCTTTCTATGTCGATCAGAAGGCGGCCGCCGGGAGCAAAGCAGTTTATAAAGTAGTAGCGACCAAAGGCGGCAAGGATGGCGCAGCCAGTGCTGAAATACCGGTTAAACTGCCTGACACCATTAACCTGCCGAAAGAAAAGGTCGAATTCCGCGGTGATGATATTTATGTCAACGGTGAAAAATACATAGTGTGCGGTATCGGCTATGCACCCTATCGTCCGCATACCTCTCCCAACAAACCGTATCCCCGGGATTATGATGTCGTGGAAAAAGATTTCCAGCTGATGAAAAAGATCGGATTTAATACGATCCGCAACTGGTCTGGCCGGGACCTGGACGAGTATATGATGGAGCTGGCGCACAAATATGGCCTCCTGATCATCCAGGGCATGAGCATCTGGGTACCACCCTTGGCTGATTTTTCCGATCAGAGCTTCTGGAATAATTCCCTGTCCACAGTAGAAGACGAAATGAAGATCAACCGGGAGCACGGGAATATTATCGGCTATCTGCTGATGAATGAACCGCCTCCGGGAAAGATCGCCCAAGCCAGTTTGGCGAAAACCAATGAATTTTATGACTTGGTTACCGCCAAGATCAAGGAGCTGCAGCCGGGAGCCTATGTCTCTTTGGCTAATTGGCCCCGCTCTGATATGTTAGAAACCAAGAACTGGGATTTTATTTGCATCAACCATTATGGCTATGATAAATCTCATGTGGTGAATATGGGCTATCGCGGTTATCTTAGCTGGATGGAGAGATCATTGGCTAAAGATAAGCCTCTGATCGGCACAGAATATGGTTATAGCATGTCTAAGCGCGGTGAGGGAAAATTCGGTTATGGCGGCAATACGGAAGATGAGCAGGCCACCGGTATTGTTAATGATACCTACTCCATGATTGCGGAAAAAGGTAATGGCGCCTGCATTTTCTCCTGGATCGATGAGTGGTGGAAAAACAATGAGGGTGAAGGCGATGAAGACCGGCATGAAGAAACCGAGCCGGAAGAATGGTTTGGGATCGTAGCTATGCCGGATGATGTGAATATGGCTGGTTCCCCGCGCAAGGCAGCCGGAGCTATGGAAAAATTCTATGAAGCATTAGTGATCAATCCCCGTGATAACAATAAAGTACAGGGTATGGCGCCGGTTGAGGTTTATACCAAGACAGCATTACTGCCGAACCTGGCTAAAGTAGAATATTCGACTGACGGCGCAACCTGGCAAGAACTGACTAACACGGCTAACTGGTGGCGGTCGGAATTGGATAGTAGTGTCCTCAGTGATGGCAAATATGATCTTAAAGTCCGCTATACGACCAAAGATGGCAAGGAAGTGGTGACGAAACAACCACTGGTTATCTATGTGGCTAACAAAGAAGAGATCATCAAGCAAGAACTAGCCATCAGCACAGATCAGCCAGTATATAAAAATGGCGATACAGTGACCATTACCATACAATACAATGAAAATGGCCAACCGGCTGCTAATAAAACCGTATCCTATGCGGTGACCCAAATTGGCGCCATTACTGCTTCTTGCCGGAACCTGGCTGGAGCAGAATTAGTGACCAATGATAGCGGCATAGTTAAAGCGAAATATGTGGTGAAGGATGAGGAGCGTCCTCATTTCCTGACTATTTCCGCGGCCGTACCCAGTGAACAGGAAGTTGGGCAGAAGTTTGCAGAGAGAATTGTGGTGGAAGTTAATCAGGTAGTAAAATAGGTATAAGGGTGTTGGGTTAAGAAGTATGTTTAGTCTTAGGTTTTTAGTCTTGAGTTTCGATCCAAAGACTTGAGACTTACTTCCATACCTACTTCCAAAACTAACCACCAGTTACTTTTTTATAGCAGAAAGTGCTTGACTTAATTAGAAATCTCTGCTACTATTAGCATTGAAGGATGTAAAACCATTTTGTGGGAGTAGCGCCTTCAGAATGTAGAAAGAAGGAGGAACGGCTGTTGATGAAAGGAAAAGTTAAATGGTTTAATGATGCCAAAGGTTACGGCTTCATTGAAAAAGAAGACGGCAGTGGTGATGTATTTGTACATTACTCTGCGATCAACGGCGAAGGATTCAAAAGCTTAGCCGAAGGGCAAGCAGTTGAGTTCGACGTTGAAGATGGCGCTAAAGGCCCACAGGCCAAAAATGTAGTTAAAATATAATAATCCCTGACCGGATTTGATTTTTAACGAAATCCCTGCCCCGATTATGTCGGGGCAGGTCTTTTTTTGAGTTGCGTTTTCTGGAATCTATGCTATAATCATATATATACATAGAAAATCAAGCCATAGAGTAAAATTTAATTAACGCAGATAGGTGAGGACATGACCAGTAAATCAGTAAAAGCTGCGTTTTTTCTTTTTTTAATGTTGTTGGGGCTTTCCTCAACAGCTTTAACAGAAGCCCGGTTTTTTTGCGATAGGGACAGTAAAGAGCATATAGGAGTTGTGTAGAGAC